>JAZNLH010000041.1:0-168530 GCA_045578985.1 Acutalibacteraceae bacterium
CGTATCCGAATGGTGGTTTGATTTTTATGGATAACGACGAAAGAATTATTGACATAGAAACCGAAAATACTTTTTCTGATAACGCTGATGATTTAATTACGGAAGAGTTACCTGAAAAGGATTGTTCGGTAAATAAAGAAAAAGAAGAAAAGCCGGAAGAAAAAATTGATGCTAAAAAGAAATTTTATTTATCTGTTTTCGATTTGGTGTCTGTTGTTATGAGTTCTTTTATCATAATTGCGGTTGTTTTCACTTTTGTGTTCAGACTTGTTGGTGTTAAAGGCGAGTCTATGACAAATACTCTTCAAGACGGTGACTGGCTTCTTACAACGCAGGAAAGCTCTTATGAGCCGGGGGATATTGTAGTTATTGTTCAGGACACTTATTTCCATGAGCCTCTTATTAAAAGAGTTATTGCAAAAGGCGGACAGACGGTTGATATAGATTATAACACCAACACAGTTTACGTTGATGGCAAAGCTCTTGATGAGCCTTACGTTAAAGAGGATTTTATTGTTGAAAAGGGCGATTACAGAGAATTTCCTTACACAGTTCCTGAAGGACATTTATTCTGTATGGGTGATAACCGTAACGGTTCAACTGACAGCCGTTCAACCCTTGTTGGCGCAATAGATGAAAGACAGATTTTAGGTAAAGCAAAAGTAAGAATTTTACCTGTTGGGGATTTTGATATTTACGATTATGAATGATTCACAGAAACAAACAGTACAGTGGTTCCCGGGACATATGGCAAAAACACGCAGGCTTATTAAAGAGAGCCTGCCTTTTGTCGATTTAGTGACAGAAATCGTTGATGCAAGAATACCGATGAGTTCTTCAAATCCCGAACTCAAAGAGATGATTGGCTCCAAACCCCGTATTGTTTTACTCAATAAATGCGACGTGGCGGATGAAAAAACAACAGCTAAATGGGTAGAATATTATAAAAAGAAAGGGATGTACGCTTTGCCGGTAGATTGTCGTTCCGGTAAGGGTCTTAATGCATATCTTCCTCTTGTACGTGATGTTTTAAAAGAAAAAATTAAGCGAAACACCGAAAAGGGTATGGGTGGTAAACCCTTACGAGTTATGGTTGTAGGCATACCTAATACAGGTAAATCATCGTTTATTAATAAAATGGCGGGCAGAAACCGAGCTAAAGTGGCGGATAAACCCGGTGTAACACGCTCCAACAGTTGGTTTGCGGTGGGTAGCGGAATAGAACTGCTTGATACTCCCGGTGTGTTATGGCCGAAATTCGATGATAAATCAGTGGGTGATAAATTGGCTTTTATAGGTTCTGTTAAAGATGAAGTTGTTGATATTGAATCTCTCGCAATGCGCCTTATAGATGTTCTTAAAGACGGATATGCAGAGCGATTAACAGAACGTTATAAAATAAGCGGTTTTGAAGATAAAGAGAATTACGAAATTCTTGAAATGATTGGAAGAAAAAGAGGAATGTTAATTTCCGGTGGCGAAATAGACTACGAAAGAGCTTCGGTTATGCTTCTTGATGAGTATCGTGCAGGAAAATTAGGTAAACTTTCTCTTGAACAACCTGATAATGTATTGTAAAATGTAACTCGGAACAAATTTTTGTTCCGAGTTTTTTTAGAGGTGTTATTATGTTAGATTTTTCTTATGAAACAGAAGCTCACGGGAATGGCTATAAAGTAGTTTGCGGTGTTGATGAAGCGGGCAGAGGACCTCTTGCCGGGCCTGTTTTTGCGGCGGCGGTTATTCTTCCCGAAAACTATACTCATGAAATTCTCAACGATTCCAAAAAGCTTTCTGAAAAGAAAAGGGATATGGTTTACGATGATATTATAAGAGATGCAGTTTGCTGGTCGGTAGGAATTGCCGATGAAAAAGAAATTGACGATATAAATATTCTTAACGCTACTTTTTTTGCCATGAAACGCGCTGTGGACGGACTCGAAGTTAAACCTGATCTTGCATATATTGATGGCAATCAGTACCCTAAGACAGGCGTTAAAGAGATAACAATTATAAAAGGCGACAGTAAATGTATGTCTGTTGCGGCGGCATCAATAATTGCTAAAGTCAGCCGTGACAGATTTATGTTGGAGATTGCAGAAAAATATCCTGAATATCAATTCGCAAAACACAAAGGTTACGGCACAAAACTCCATTATGAAATGATAGAAAAATACGGGGTTTCGCCTGTTCACAGAAAAACCTTTTTGAAGAAAATTCTTGGTGAAGAAAAATGAATTCAAGATTAGTAGGCGCTTACGGTGAGCAACTTGCCGCAAGATATTTACGAATTAATAAATATAAAATTCTTGCAGCTAATTATCATACACCTGTTGGGGAAATCGATATTATAGCCGAAAAGAAAAAAATTGTGTGTTTTATTGAAGTGAAAACACGCAAAGAGGGTGGTATGTTTTCGCCTGCTGATGCGGTTGATTTTCACAAAGAAGAAAATATACGTGGCTCTGCGGCAGCATATATGAATAAATTTAATTTAAGGAACAAAATGCGTTTTGATATAATTGAAGTTATTCTAAGTGATAATGATGAGGTAGTGAGCATAAATCATATTGAAAACGCATTTTGAGGTGGATATGAAAGTATTTGATTTACATTGTGATACAATAAGTGAGTGTTGCAAAAACTCATTAACGTTATATGATAACAATCTGCATTTTTCCTTAAATAGAACCGGTCAATACGATTTATACACACAAGTTTTTGCGGTGTGGGTACCTGATGAACTTCGTGATTCAGAAGCGGAAAACTATTTCAATAGAGTATCGGACTATTTCTATAAAGAAATCGAAAAAAACAATGAAATTATTTCTTTATATGGTAGCGAAAACAATACACCTGTAAAAGCAGTACTTGCCGCTGAAGGTGGCTCTGCTTGCGGTGGTACAATTGAAGGTTTGAAAAGATTACATAATAAAGGTGTTAAAATAATTACACTTACATGGAATAGTCGCAATGAAATTGCCGGTGGTGCATTTGCAGACGGTGGGTTTACGGAATTCGGAAAGGAGTTTGTAAAAACAGCGGAAGAACTGGGAATTGTTTTAGATGTTTCCCATCTTAACAGAGAAAGCTTTTTTGATTTTGTTGATATTTCCACGAAACCATTTATAGCCAGTCACTCCAATGCAGATATTGTAGATAACCCCTATGGCAAAAAACGTAATCTTACAGATGAACAGATAAAAATTATTAAGTCCAAAAACGGTCTTATAGGGCTCAATTATTGCCAAGATTTCATTGAAAACAGCGGTGTTCATGGAATTGATGCTTTGGCAGAACAAATAAAGTATTTTGTTTTCCTGGGATGCGAGGATGTAATTGCTTTAGGCAGTGATTTTGATGGATGCAAAATTCATCCCGATTTATGTGGGGTAGAAAAATTTAAAAATGTTTATGATGAACTATTGCAACGTGGTTATGATAAAAAGTTGCTCGATAACCTGTTCTATAACAATGCACAAAGATTTTTCTCAAAAAATTTAAAATAAAGGTCAGTGAATCGCTTTCACTGACCTTTATTTTTCCCATTTAAATAAAAGAATACCACCAATAGATATAACTATACCGATTAGTTTTCGCCATTGAAAATCTACTTTTTCAACACCGAATAAACCCAAAAGCTCCAAAAGATACGCCACAAGAAGTTGAGCGGTAACTATAATCATAACTGCCTGAGCAGGACCAAGTCCCGACATACTTCTGATTACTGTGTAAGTTATCAAAGCGCCTAAAATGCCACCGAGAAGCATATATTTGTTTTCAATTTTAAATAATGCACCAACATAACTTTCTCGACCGGTAAAAAACCAAGCTGCAATACAAAATAAAAATGCAGTTAATTGAACGAAGGAGGCAGAGAGCCAAATAGAAGTTTGTTTTGTAACACCTTCGTTAAAAACACCCTGTATACTCATCAGTGCACCGGATAGTATTGCGGTAAGAATTGCAATCATAAAATCACCTGTTAATTAACATTAACAGAAATGGTGTATATATACATAAAAAATGCTGTTGCAAATTTTAATTTGCAACAGCATTTTTGCTATTAATAAGATAATGATGAAGAAGGTTTAGTGTATCTGGCAACAATTTTTGCTGTTCTCTTTGCAAAGAAATCAATTATCATTTCATTGCGTTCAACATTTTCAGCAATATCATCGTATGTGCCATCGAAATATGTCTGATAATTTTCGCTTGCGATAGCTTGACGAACATCGCTTTCCCATTTCTGCATTTCGTCTGCGCCTACAAAGTACATAATGTGGTAACCATAATCGGTTTTGATTATACCTGTGTCACCTGCTTTGTGGGAAGCAAGAGCCCATTCAGTGAATTGGGGAACATATTTACCATCGTTTTTGATATCTTCATAAAGACCGCCTGTTTGCGCAGAACCACTATCATCAGTTTTTGCGGTTGCGAGTGCAGCGAAGCTTTCCTCTGTTGCATCGCCGGCTTTCCACTCAGCAAGAATTTTATCAGCTTCAGCTTTTGCGTTTGCAAAGTTTTTAGCAACCTGTGTATCGTTGAGCTTCTTGCCGTCTGCATCTGTAGTTTCAGCTTGAACAAGAATATGACGAACAGATGCTGATGATACGGAAGTATCTTTTTGAACAGGGGATACAATGTATGCAATATAGTAAGCTTCCTGTTCGGAAACATCGAAAACAGAAATTTCGCCTACAGTTCTTTTTGCGTCAAATACCCAGTTAGCAAAATCTTTTGAAAGGCTTTCTAAGTTAGCGCGTGTAAGACCTTTAGCAAGTGTTGCTGAGTCGTCAGCATAAGCTGATTTATAAGATTCGGGTGCAAATTCTTTTGCAGCAGCTATGAAAGAAGCTTCATCAGTAACTTTTGCGATGAACTGATCTGCACGATCTTTAGCCTGTTCTTTAGTGTAAGCAGGGTCTTTAGAATCCTCTGCGGGTTTTGCATAAGAAACTGTAAAATATCTGATGCCTGCTATTTCGAATTGAGTTTTGTTTTCGGTATAGTATTTATTTACATCTTCTTCAGTAACAGAAGTTTTTGCATTTTCCTGGTACCATTCATCATAATACTGAACAATTACATCTCTTTCGAGAAGTTCTCTGTATAATTTCTCGTTAAGACCTTCGCCGCAAACTTTGGAGATGTAGTTGTCGAGAGAGAAGTCGTCTCTTTCAGCATTTTCTTCAAGCTTTTTGATAATCTCATCAATCTGAGTCTGCATTTCTTTTTTCTGTTCTTCAGTAATTTCAAAGCCGTTTTTCTTAGCTTCTTCGCTCATAGCCTCTTTGTACATTGTTTTTACAAGGAAACCATTTTCTGAAGCGCTGTGTTTGAAGTAATCAGCCCATGTTTTAACGTGCTCGGGAGCATCGTCACCGGGATAATCCTGCTCAGATGGATCAACAGTAGTATTGAAATAATTTGAAGAACCGTAACCCTGGTACTGTGAATCGAGCTGCTGTGAACGTGAAACAGCTGTGTTGAAAAGGTTCATGTAATAGTAGTTGTATTCAGCAACAGTAAGTTTTTCGTCGCCGTATGTAGCAGCGGTAAGAACTTTCTGGGGAAGTGTGAATACGTCAGTAACCATCTTTGCTGCGCCGTAAAGAACAACACCTGCAACAAGAAGTATACAAATTACCTTAACAATAATACCGACTATCTTGTCACCTTTGCCATGTTTTTTCTTTTTAGCCGCCTTTGCAAGACGAGCCTTACGCTGTTCGCGATAAATCTCGGCATTGGTTTTGATTTCGTTGTTTGCCATAAAATTTCATCCTTTGCTTTCTTAATATCATGCGTTCATACTTTCACGCATGAACATTGTTTCTATTCTATAACAAAATTAAAAATTTTACAAGAGTTTTTACATATTTATTTGTATATGAAAACTTTATTTACATTTAGTTAAGAAAATTTTGTAAAAAGGTTGTTAAAATAGCAATATGCAATTTGACATTACTTACAGTTGCGTGATATTATATACTATGTTTTAATTATTATATTTTAATCTTTAGGAAACGGTGCGTTTTATGAAAATAAAATCAAGTTCGAAAAAAATACTTATTGCAATTTGCGCTATATTACTAACAGTAGCCATAGTGCTCGCTGTTGTTCTTCCCGGAATGCTGCAAAAGGATATTAATAATTATTCTTATGTAGCCAAAAAACAGACAGGAGTGAAATATTCCTCTGAATATGATATAACCCTTAAAGGTAATGGCGCCAATTTAAAGATAAACAGCAAAAATGCTTCTGTGGCTTTGGTTTCTTTAGATGGTAAAACTGTTTTCAATTCCTGTTCAGATGATGCGGCGGTGTATTCATTGGCTAATGTTCTCAGCATCCGTATGAGGGATAAAGACGGAAATTCATATACTATGAATTCAACTGACAACAGTGTTGCTTTCGGTGCTTTTGAAATCGTTACTGACAGTACTACAAAAATTACTGTTAAATTCAATTTCTTTGCCGATGCCGAACAGGCGGAAAACACCGATACTTGTGTATCAATTCCCGTGACTTTAAGCTTTGAAAACGGTAATTTTAAAGCTGCTGTCAACACAGGGGATATAGTTCTTCCCGAAGGGAATTATTTAGAAAAATTGAGTATTTTACCCGGACTTTTCTCAATTAATACAGCAACAGGTAATGAGTTTTATACAGTTCCCGACGGATGCGGTGCAAAGATTGATTTAAGTGCAGTTTCGGAAAAACCTTTGACACTTGATTTAGGTTTGTATGGTTCCGATGTCGCTTTTTACGAGTATTCACAAGGTGCGGTATTGCCATTCTTCGCTTTATCTAAAAACGGTTGCCTTGTGAATGCCATAATTTCCGGTGGGGATGCATTGTCAGAAATTTCTTGCAAAAAGTTCGAGAATGGTGGCGGTTATTTATATAACACATTCAGTATAACTGCTTGCGGAATGTTAGACGGTAAATTCTATGCCGGCGAACCTTATGAAGGCGAAGTTTCACAAATTTATGCAATAAGCAACAAGGGCAATTACAACGATATTGCGGAGCAGGTGAGGGATAACCTTATAGATCGCGGCTATTTGCCCGGTGAAATCAGCGGTAAGTTTATTGATATGCCTTTCTTTATTAATGTTCTCGGTTCTCCTGATGGCAAAACAGTTGCCACAACCTTTGAAGATGCCGCAGAAATAACGGCAGTTCTTAAAACAAGAGGTGTACGTAATATCGCTTTGCGTTTTTCCGGAGCTAACAAAAAAGGTCTTTCTTCCGTTTCCGGTCAGTCAAATACATTTAACTCTGATTTGGGTGGTGAAGATGGCTATAACACAATGGTATCTAAAATCAACGCTCAGGATAATACCGCTTGGCTTGATATCAACCTTTTCACATCAAAAGCAAATACCGATAGCCCGAAAGTAAAAAATTACGAGCTGCAGTCAAATTTTGCAGGTTTTACTGCAGAAAGCTTTTCGCTTAACAGTACCAATAGGGTTAATGCAAATATTTCAGAAACCTATAAAACGCTTTCTGCGATGAAATATTCAGATGTATGTCTTAATGATGCATCAATGTTCCTTTATACCGACCTTAAAGGTGGTCTTAACAGGCAACAGGTGCTTGAAAATATTAAAGAAAAAGCAGGTGCTTTAAGTGCAAAAGGCGGTTTAATGCTTTCATATCCGGCTGTTTATCTTATGAGTCAGGCAGATGCTGTTTTCAATATTCCGGATACCGCAACCTGTGCCGGCAACGAAGGTGTAACAGAAGTACCGATTTTGCAGATGGTGCTCCATGGCAGTGTGATTTACGGTAGCAGTTATATGAATATAACCAATTTATCTGCGGAAGATGCACTTCTTAAAGCCATTGAATATGGCTCAGCGCCGTCCTTCCTGTTTACCCACAGTTCTCAAAGTAATCTTAATTATAACGTGTATGCATCACGTACCTCAGAGCTTTATGCAGATGCTAAAAAGCTTTTGCCTGTTATGGATATGAAAATAACTTCACATGAGCTTGTAGTACCCGGGGTTTATAAAACAACCTATGATTATAACAAGGTCATTTACGTTAACTATAACCCGGCAGTTGTTGAGGTGAACGGCGTAATGATTTCCGCGAAGGATTATGTAATTATATAGACGTTGTTTGATGTTTGTTGTATTGTACTTTTCTGTTTTGTTATGATGAAACAAATTCAAAAATAATTATAAAAAAAGAACAAGATGTTGTGTTTTCATAGTACTACACAACATCTTGTTTTATATTTGAAAAAAATTTTCGAAGCATTTTATGAAAATTGTCATATATATATAGGATGGAAAATTACATTTAATTATCTGCTATATTAAAGTGTTTTTTTCCTTTCACTTCAGCGTATCTCAATGCAGTATATGCACCACCGAAAGACCGCCTGACATAAAAAATTACATGCTGACTGTTATCTATCATCCATTCATTTCTTTTTCTTATCGCGTTTTTGAAATGTACGGTCGCTAATTCATCGGGTATTATTATGTCGTCATAAAGCGCAGAATAATAATCTTTGTTAGTGTTCAGTTCGTTTGAAAAATAAGGACGTACCAAAATCAATTTAATGTTATTATGTGTTTTTTTTGCTTTCCTTACCATTTCAGCCGCTATTTTGTCGAAATCTCCATAATCACCTACTAAAAAAGTAGATATATTCTGATTTTCTATTAAATCACATATTTTTTCATAAACTGATGAGTTAATCGATTCAAAAATATCTCTGTGTCCGAAAAAGCAACATGCATTATTCACAAAAGCACCACACAATAAAAATGTATATCCGATAAGATGATACACATTTATTGTGCGCGTGTCAATGAATTTATGCACACAGAATGTGTGTTTTTGTGATTTTGTGTAGTACAATTGTGTATGGCAGGTGAAGAGTTTGGAAAAAGAAAAGTTCATAAAAAGGCTTGTTGAACTTAGGATGAGCAAAGGCGTTTCAGCAAGGGACATGAGTTTATCCATCGGACAGAGCGAAAATTATATTAACCATATTGAAAACGGAAAATCATTTCCGTCTATGACTGTCTTTTTCTATATATGTGAATATTTTAATTTAACACCCGGAGAGTTCTTTGATTATGAACAAAGAACCCCGACCAAACTTCAAAACTTAAACGATGCCTGCAAATCATTGAATGGCGAGCAAATAGATTTATTTATTGCGCTTGCAAATAATCTGAAATAATGTGAGTATGGCTTTTAGTGCGGATCAAACTAAAATTCATCTCAATAAAAAACGCCGGATAGGCGTTAGCCTATCCGGTGTAACCCATTAAGAACAGCAAAAAATGTATGTGCTAGAAAGAAGTGTTGAAGTTTCATAATCACATCTAGTACACGCATCGTAGTCGTATGTTTTTTCCAAACATCTGGGAGCAGTTGAACGCGCCTTATGAGTAACTGAACGAACGGTAGAATTTTCCAATTTGTGTCCGAACAAAGTACAAGTTAATCCGCAGGTTGCAATACCGTCATCCTCGTGGTTAGGGTCAGAATAATATGCGATGATCTTTGCCCTTGTTTCTTCAGAAATATCTTCATTTTCAATAAAAATTTCAATTTCTTCTGTTACAACCTCCGGTTCTTCAACAGCAGAAGTAGGAATTGCAAAAAGACCGATAAGTACAGCAAGTGTTAAAAGTAATGATAAGAAACGTTTTGTTTTCATTATTTTTCCTCCAAATTTTCGATAATATCTAGAAGAACTTGCTTATCATTATATGTGTATTTATAACAATTATTATCATATGAAAAATAAACTAAAACGAGGTCTACATCCTTTAATTCTATAATATAACATTGTAGATTATTAATTTCGATAATTTCATCGAAACCATTAACAACGTCGGTAGGAATACTTGTATCAATATCAACTATACAAGATAAAACACTATCGTTAAAATATACGTTTATGCGTTCCTTTTTATCCATTTCATAGATTTTAATTGTTTCAACTTTTAAATTATTTGGTGGATTTATTGGTATAAGAATGTCGATATTTTCTTGTTCGACCATGTCCACTACAGAGTTATATTTCCTATTTTTACCCAATCTCTCGAACGTTATCCCATCTTCATGTTGCTCAACACCCGCAGGTGCGTTTGCAACAGAACCGAACCTGTCTTTTAACGCATCAAATATATTCCACTCAAATGCTATTGATACAATACTTAAAATTGCTATTAAAATTGCAATAACAGCTGCGATAAGCAAAATCTTCTTTTTCTTGAATTTTCTTACTTTGCCTTTTGCATTTACCGATTTTATCATATCGGTATCTGCGAAAGGTATTTTTCTGACCAAATCTTCAATTTCTTCAGTACTCAGAGTAACTTCTTTATTTTGTAATTCCAATAACAATTCAACGCAAGCCTTAATTAAATCGTTATCCATTTCGTCCGAAGGTTTTTCTGTTTCTTCATCTCGTATGAAAGAAAGATAAGCTATTAACTTTTCTTTGCTGTTTGTGTTGTTTTCCATTACAATTTTTAACTCCTTTCGTGAAAGTTTTTCCTCCTTTCAATATATATATGACAAAATATTGAAAAGACCTCGAAAATTTTTTCAAAAATTCTGAAAATTTTTTTAGAAAAATATTTTTATAATAAATTGACCTACCGATGTAAACATTAAACTTACTATTCTTCTTATTTTTATTCTTAATCTCATTGCTCTGGAATTTACAGCTTTTACGCTTATATTCAATTCTTCGGCAATGTCTTTATATTTTTTCTTTTCAATGAAGATTTTAGTGTAAAGTTCTTGTTCTCTTTTTGTTAAACCCTTTAGTACAATGTCTTTGTATTTTTCAATTTCTTCATCGTTTATGTTGAAATGCTCATCGAAAAGGGGAATTATATCTTCTTCGCTGAAATTTGCCAAGCTTTTTTCCAAAGCCAAAAGTTTTTCTTCTTTTTTCAGTTTTCTATAATGCTCTTTGACTTTATTTTTTGCAACTTTGTATAACCAGGATTGTATGTTTATGTCTTCCAAAATTTCGCATTTTTCCTGAAAAAACAAGAACACATCCTGAGTGATGTCAGAAGCTTCTTCAGCATCGCAGTCTAAATATGAAAAGCAATAAGAATATACATCTTTGTAATACTTTTTGGCTATAATTTCTGCCTCAATAGGATCAATCACTTATAAAACTCCTTTCATAAATATATTTGCGTTTATCACGAATCAACTTCTTGATTATACCATAAATAAAATAAACTTCAATCAAATTTGTAAGAATTTGTCGATTAATTAAATTATATATACTTAAAAAAGAGTTGAAAGTAAATATAAACTAAAACCAGAAACAATTTTTGTCGATTGTTACAAAAGTTGTTTTTTTGAATAAAAAAAACGAGGCTTTTTTGTTTTTTTGTCATATATAAATGTAAGAAGATAAGTTGTTTTGAACTATTTTGGGGAGGTGTTTATTTTCAATCAAATGCTTAGTAATCAGGATTTATAAAAAGGAGGCAGAAAAATGAAAAAAACGATAAAAATAATATCAGTTATATTGACGGTTGTAATGTTTTTAAGTGTGTTTTCCGCGGCTAATCCTGTAATAGCGGCAGAGGTTCAGGAGCTAACAACAGAAAATACTGTTGCAAATACAGATTCTGAAAATGAGACTCAGGAAGCTAGCGAAAGCGAATCGTCAGAAAATGAGCCACAAATTATTGGTGAGGATGAAAGTCGGCGTGATGAAGCAACTAAGCACTTCATAATGAGCGATGGTTCAAGGCGTGCTGTTATGTATTCACAACCTATACATTACCGCGAAAACGGAAAATGGATAGATGTGGATAATACCCTCACTTATGACGAAGATAGTGAAAGTTATATAAACAAAAATAATTCATTTAATGTTGAATTTAAGAAAAAATTTAATAGCGAAAACCTTTTCTCTATTGAAAATGAGGGTTATACATTATCGTGGGAATACAGCGGTAGTGTATTACGCAGAAACTTTATAAATGCAGAAGTAGAAAAAAGCAAAGAAACCAAAAACGACTTTTCAAAGCATACTGAAAAAGTTAACAGCAAGATTAAATACGACGGTTTTGAAAGTGACTGTGAATTAGAATATATAGTAACAGGCGCAGGCGTTAAAGAGAATATTATTCTTAATTCAAAAACAAATAAAAATGAATTTGAATTTAATGTAACTGCTCCCGGTTTGGTTTTAACTAAAAATAACGATGGCAGCATTTCTGCAAAATCTATTGATAATACAGAGATTTTCTACATTCCTGCTCCGTTTATGTATGACTCTGATAATGTTTATTCGTATGATGTTAACTATGAATTAAGTGAAAATGATGGTGTGTATAAGGTTACTGTTATAGCAGATAAATTATGGTTAAATGATGATGCAAGAAAATATCCGGTTATAATTGACCCTATTATTTACACAAAACAGAGTTCAACATCAGTGTCGTCAACATTTATAGCAAGTGATACCCCTACAACAAACTATGGTAGCAGACAAGATATGTATGTAGGCGAGGAATCCGCATGCTACGGAAATTGTTATGTAATGTTTAAAAACACATTACCTGATCTTGAAAAAGGCGATATGGTTACGGGCGCCAACCTTTCTGTTTATCTTTATGACACAAGTTTTGACGGTGGAAGTTCAAAAAGAACACTTGATGCTCACATAATTACTTCCGCTTGGAGCGAAAACTCTGTAACTTGGGATACAAAACCGGGCTTCAACGATAATGTTATAGATTACTGCTTTATGAATGACGGTGATCAAGAGTGGAAAATGTTTGATATTACCAAGGCTGTTAAAGAGTGGTATGAAGAACCGGATAGTAATTACGGTATACTTATAAAGAGTCATGATGAAAGTTTAACACCTGCCAGAGCAATAATCCGTTCAGAAAACGCAACAAACATAACCGAAGGCATACCGGTTATAAGTATAGAATACCGCAACAATAAAGGTCTTGAGGGCTATTGGAGTTTTTCGAGCTTTTCTGCAGGCACAGGCGGTGCAGGTCATGTAAACGATTACAGCGGTAACCTTGTTTATGAAATACCGCTTATGTCAACTATCAGCGAAATAATGCCTGTAAGCCTTAGCCTTGTATACAACAGTTACGCGGCAAATACAGTGTATGTAAGCGGTAAAGAAAATTCGTTCCGCACAACACCCGGCAAAGGTTGGCGGTTAAATATACAAGAAACAGTGTTAACGTCGGAAAAATACGGATTAACAGGAACTGCCGCAGAACAGTATCCCTTTGTATATACCGACGGTGACGGAACAGAGCATTACTTCGTCAAAACAACAGAGAAAGACGAAAACCAAAACGAAAAAACCGTATATAAAGATGAGGATGGCTTGGGTTTAGTGTTAACAGATAATCCAGATAAAAATGCTTCTTATCAGATAACTGACAAGCAAGACAATTCGTGGTATTTTAACGCTAAAGGTAACCTTGTATCAATATACAATTCAAACGGAAAACGTATTTTGATACAGTACAACACCACAAAGGATAAAATTACAAGTGTTACTGACGGTGCAGGTCACACACTCACTTTCGACTATTACGGTCAAGACAATGCGAAGTTGGACTACGTTTTATCTGTAAAAGATAATGCCGACAGAACCGTAGTGCTTAATACCGCAAGCGGTTATCTTAATTCCATTGATTATTATGACGGAACCAAAACCTATATCGGTTATAAAAAAGTATCGGGTGCAAATACCGGTTTAATAGATTATGTCTGGACAACGGACGGCATAGGTTTAAATTTTGACTACACTTCGGTGGAAACAGGTTACCGTGTATCAAAGGTAAAAGATTTTGCCGCTAGCAAGGTTGTACCTCAATATGAGAATTTAAAGGACGGCCAGACAACAACCTTCGACCGCACAAGGTATAACACAACGATTATACGTACCCCCGGTATAGATGGAAAACACAAAGTTGAAAATAGTGCTAATGAAAATGATGACATTGTAACCACCTTGCAGTTTGATAACAGCGGCAGGACAACTTCACAACAGGTATCATACGGCAACGGCGGCGAAGTCGGTGCAGGCTCGTATAACTACGAAAATAACAAAGAAGGCAGTAAAAACAAAATAACGGATGTAGCATCTTTGGGCAAAAATACCGTAAACCTTTTGAAAAACGGTAACGCAGAAACTACAAATAATTGGGTAAGGGGCACTTCGGGCACGTTAACCGGTACAAGCTACCTTGCGGCAGGTGAATATACGGGTAATTACAGCCTTGCAGTAAAAAATGAAAATATCAGCGGTAACGGTGCAAGCACGTACCTTCGTCAGACCGTAAGCGGACCCTTCATAGCGAGCGAATATACCCTTTCAGCTTTTGTAAAAACATACCTATTTTCAGGTAAGGTAGGTACAGGCATTTGCGGAGCATTTTTACAGCTTAGCCCTTGTGATGCAAACGGTAATCTTATTGGTGGTACGGTGTATTCACAGGAAATTACCGAAGATACATCTACCGGTATAAATAATGGTTGGCGAAGAATCAGCACAACTATCGCAATTCCCACAGGAACAGCCTATCTTAAGGCATATCTTTGCCTTCGCAACACCAACGGAATTGCATATTTTGATACAATTCAGCTTGAACAAGATAATGTTCCAAACAGCGTGAATCTTCTTGAGAACTCAGGCTTTGAAAACTCGGTTTCGGGACTTCCCTCAGGTTGGACAGGTGATAGCACTGTTTATGAAGTTGACTCAAATGGAAAAGTCCTTACAGGTGTAAGCACCGAGAATAAACGTCAGGGTTCAAATGCTTTGCGTATATCGGGCGAAGCAGATGCATATAAAGGCTTTTACCAGTCAATTCCCGTAGAGGGCAACGAAAACGATACCTATATAGTCAGCGGTTGGGCAGCGGCATTTGCGGTGAATTCCACTTTCCACAGCCATTACCAGAAAAACGGACAAAAAGTAGAATATGACCCGGACGACGATGATATTGAATATGTAGAAGATTCGAAATTTGAAATTGACGTAAGGGTAAGGTACACCAAAACCGATGAAAACGGTACAACTTCAACCGTGACCCAAAGCAAAGACCCGGCAAAGTTTAATACCACAATTAATACTTGGCAATATGCCGTAACGCCAATTTGCCTGAAATATGAAAAAAAGGCTGATGATAAAGCCACATATACACCCACACATATAGTTATAATGCCAAGGTATAACTTGCAGGCAAACTATGCGTTTTTCGACCATCTGCAGCTTATAAAAGACGTTGCTCAGTCTTATGTCTACGACAGTGAAGGTAACCTTATCTCTGTAACCAAAAACGCCGAACAGAAGGATAATATAACCTATGATGGTGAAAATAATGTGGAAACCTATACCGATGCCATAGGTTGTACAACAACATTTACATATAGTAGTGATAAAAAGCATAATTTGCAATCAGTAACTTCACCTAAAGGGGTACAGACAGCATATACCTATGACGGAAATGGTCTGGTTACCGAAACGCAAACCAACAACGCAGCGGGTAAAGATCCCGAAACCAATACCGAGTATAGCGCAGGTGCCTATAGAATAAAAACCGGTCAGGGTTATACAAGTAATGGTGCCCATGTTGAATATACTACTGATGAACATGGTTATAAAACTAATTATACTTATAAAAATACAGGTGTATTGGATAGTGTAGAATATCCGGATGAAACAACAACGGATTATGAGTATACTAACAATGATTCTAAATTACTATCCGTAAAATCAAACAATACTAAAGTTGTTTATGGTTATGAAGGAAATAAACTTTCAAATATCAGTATAGGTTATGGTAATGACTGTGAGTATAATGAAACTTACAGTTTCACTTACGACGAATTTGGTAATATAAAAACGACTAAGGTTGGTAACGTTGAGCTTTCAACTAATACTTACGCGGATAATAATGGCGTTCTTACAAAAACAACTTATGGTAATGGTGACGGTAAAATTTTCACCTATGACAGGTCGGGTAACGTAATCGGTGAAAAGCCCATATATGACGGTAATGAGCATGTATACAATATCTACCTTTGGGATTACAGCACAAACGGAACACCACGAACTCATACTGATGGAAAAAACCAACTTAAATATGCCTATAGTTATGATTCAATAGGTCGTCTTATACGTACCGATATATCAAGTAGTTCGGGTTCGTATGTAGGCTCAACCGAGTACGGATACGACCCAAGAGGAATACAAACCTCAATAATCAACAGTATAGGCGGAAAGACATATTCGCAATATTACCACTATTACCAGATAAAAGATGCAAATGGTATTGTAGTAAATGATTCGCTGAATAACGCAAAGGATGGTCTTCCCACAAGGTATATTGCCTTAGGCATAAATACAGACTATACCTACGACAGCCTTAACCGTCGTCAGTTAACAACTGTTGACCTTGAGCGTGATATTGTAACAGATTATAACTACAAAACGTCTGCTCGTACCGAAGGTACGTACCACACAAATCAACTTGGTTCTGAAGAAATTGACGGTGTTCTTTATAGCTACACTTACGATAAAATAGGTAATATAACTAAAATATACAAAGCCAATGCATTATATAGGGAGTATACCTATGACGCTCTGAATCAGTTGCTAAGCGAAACAAACCATATTGACGGAACAAGAACAGAGTACGAGTACAACCATCTGGGTAATATTCGCTTCAAAAAAATTTATTCAACAGAAGATAATAAGTTACAAATACAAACAGAATACAAATATTATACCGATACAGATACCGGTTGGTGGCAGGACTTGACAGAAATCGAAACTCTAAGGTATAATGTTGGTGCGTTAGTTATCGGTTCGGATGAATCTATTGAGTATGATGAAATAGGTAACCCCACAACCTACCGAGATGCAAAAATGTCTTGGTATGGCAGGCAATTGACTACATATAGCCGTGGCGAAGATACCGAAGACGATACTTCAGATGATGTAACAATTGACTTCACCTACGATGCAAGTGGTTTAAGAGGTACCAAAACAGTTAACGGTACAAAGACTATTTATCAGTATGTAGGCGATAAACTATATTACGAAAAACGCGGAAATAAACAGGAGTTCTATTATTTCTACGATAGTTACGGCAAACTTTCTGCTATTTATTATCATTATGATTCAGATGATGATGAACATGATTCAAGTGCCGTTTATTATGTAACAACCAATTCACAAGGTGATGTAATTGGTCTTTACAATAATAAAGGTGTAAAAGTTGCCGCCTACGAGTATGATGCCTGGGGTAATATTTTATCAGTTACCAATGCATCAGGCGCGGCAATTACCAACCAAGACCACATAGCAAATGCTAATCCGTTCCGCTATCGCGGATATTATTATGATGCTGACCTTGGGCTTTACTACTTACAGTCAAGATACTATGATTCTACGGTTGGTAGGTTTATTAATGCTGATGGTACATTAAATGGCAATGGTGATATTACAGGCTTCAATATGTTTGCATATTGTAGTAATAATCCAGTAATGTTCGCTGATCAAAGTGGTTGTGGATTGTGGGAAGACATAAAATCTTTTTTTGGTGGATTGTGGGGTAAAGCCCAAAATAAATACAATGAATTTGTTAAAGGGAGAAAAAAATTGCCGTATAAAACAGCTAATGAAGCTGCTATTGCATCGGGTAAAACATTAAATGAGCTTACGCAAAAAGACAATAACGAACATGGTCAAGGAATTGTTTATAATTCTAAAACTAAAACATATGGTTTGACAGATGTTATTGATGGTTCCCATAGTTCAGTTAACTTTGATTCATGTATAAATGGCAATTTAGATTATAAATTAGTTGCTATTGTTCATTCACATCCCTATTGTAATGGTCATGAGGGCAACGTGTTTTCTAACGTAATTATCGATGATAACGGGTTCAGTTATGGTGATTGGGTTGTTGCAAGTAGTAATGATTTGGATGTATATTTGGCAGCACCTAATGGCGTTTTATATATAATGGAATGGGATGTTGGTCAATATAATCAAACAGAAGTGTCAACATTGCTACCCAAAGATGATTCGCTTTATGAATGTGTTAAGTGAGGGCTTTATATGAAAAAAAATCTTGTTGTATTGTTATGTGTGTTGTTGAGTTGTGTTGTGTTAGTGGGACTGTTTAGTTTTACATTAGATGTAAAAGAGCTTTACAAGTATTTCGAAACAACAGAATATAAATACCAAAAGGACACATCTGTTTTTGTAGGTGAGTTGAATGATTCAAACGGATATTTTACTGATGTAAAAGTGAAAAAAAGATCAGGTCCGGTGTGGATAGTGGAAGACAAAGATTACCAGGAACAAAAAACTGAATTTAATATTGTTTATGACCCTACTGTTAATTGGAGGGTCGATTTATCAGCGTTGAAACCGTGCGGTGAATATAAGGAGTTTAAAATTTATTCTTCAACAGGAAAATGCAACAACGATGTTCTGGTTGCTGTTAAAAACGGCAAGAAGTTTTTACTGGTGGCTAGTGATGTTTTATCGCCATATCAATATACTTGTGATGACTTTGAGTTGAGAAATTTATCTGATAATGATATTGTTAATTATGTTGATAAGGTGTGGGAAGATCATTTAGGTGGTGAACACGAGAGTAGATACTTGCTCAATGATGACACTGATGCCATTCAGTATGTTGAGTTTCATTTAAAATCCCAACCTGAGTTGTATTATCCGTTAAGTTTTGTGGAGTACCAGGGGAATTACAAGACAAGACTTCCTTTCCATGAAACAAGTAACGGATATTACGATATATCAGAAAGAATAAAAGATGGTTTGAAAGACAGGTAAGACAGGGCACCAATCAGGGGAGACCCGACCAATCAGGGGACGGTTCTATGATTGAGCCTTAATCCCTTGTAAATCAGGCTTTTTAACCAATTTAAATTTAAAGTCAGGGGTGGCTTTTATCGAAAAATCATCCGATCACAGAACCGTCCCCTGATTTTTCTGCAATGGATGGTTATTATGGAACAAAACAATTTATATATAATCCTATAAAAGATTTTTTGGGAAATCTGTTGGAGGAATAGTACTTTATGTTTAAATGTGATGATACATTAACTTCATATATCCATCCATTTTTTAAGATTTTATTTTGTTGTGTTCTTATTGTTCTCATAGTTAATAGAAGGGAACTAATTAACATTGATAATCCTTATTTTGATGGATTGTTGACTGTACTAAGTTTGATTTTAGGTATATTATCAGTATTGCGAATTTATATATCCTGTGCTGAGATGTTTTTGTTGTATGAGCGTCGGACAGAGGCTAAAATAAATATAAAAAAACTAAAAAAACAAAGTCGAAATTATTCTATTGAATATATTATTTCTCTATTGGAAACGAATGATATTATTGATATTCTAATTGTATACAAAAATCAAATTATAAGAGTAGAAGCTTCTTCAGAGAATTTTCCGAGCAGTTCAAAATTTGTTAATAAAAAATATGCAATTGATAAACATTTTGTTACTCTTGAAGAAATAAAAGAAAAACTCAATACTTTTAATGTTAACGACAGAATCTGTGTTATTTCAATTGATGATCTCCCACCAACCAATCACGAGGACAGTCAGGGGACGGTGTAAGACAGGGGATAATGGGACAGGACAGGGGACGATTCTGTGATTGATGGACAGTAATCAAAAAAATCCCTTAAAATCAATGATTTACGGTCTTTTTTAACAAATGAATTAAGGGTGGTTTGTGATTGCTTTAGTCACAAACTGCCCTTATCTATTATACAATTTTTATAAAACAACACACAACCGTAGAGTAAGGGCTTGCCCTTACCGCGAAAAATGCAACAATATTTTTACGGTTTAGGCAAGCCTAAACCCTACGATGACTGATTTTTTTCTCTGTTTTGTGTTTAACGTATTAGTAAAAATCATTGACGAAACAGAAAAAATATTGTATGATGAAATAGGTAATCCGACAACATACTTGGGTGCAAATATGTGGTGGAGAGGCAGAAAGCTTACAAGTTATCGCAAGGATGGCGTTGACTTGCTTTTCACCTATGATGCTAGTGGTCTCAGAGGTTCAAAAACCGTTGGTAGCGTTAAAACTACATATCAGTATGTAGGCGATAAGCTCTATTACGAAAATCGCGGTAACGGAAAAGAGCTTTACTATTTCTATGATAGCTTCGGCAATCTTTCTGCAATCTCTTACTTCAACGGAACTGAACACACAATGTACTATGCCCTAACTAACTCACATGGTGATGTTCTCGGCTTGTACGATGCATGGGGTAAAAAGGTTGCCGCCTACGATTACGATGCCTGGGGTAATGCCACAGTTTACAAGGTAACTCAGAATGAAAATGGCAACAATGTTCACTCAGCTCCGGCATCAACAGATGATGACCACATTTCTGTTGTTAACCCCATTCGCTACCGCGGATATTATTATGATGCTGAGACGGGATTCTACTATGTATCCAGCCGTTATTACGATCCTGAGATCGGTCGGTGGATTAATGCAGATGACATTGCATATTTAGGTACGGGAGGACTTACCAGTTACAATCTATTTGCTTACTGTGGCAATAACCCTGTTATGGGATACGATCCTTATGGAACCTTTGATTTTTGGGGGTTTGCCAAAGGCGTTGGTAGAATTGTAACAGGTATTGCGGCCGTTGCGGCAGGTGTAGCAGTATGTGTTGCTGGAGCACCCGTGGCTATGATCGCAGTAGCAGCTGTTACCATTACCGCAGGAGTACTTACTGCAGTAAATGGTGCGGCAGATATACAACAGTCCGTTACTGGAAATAACTTTGTCCGAGATACAGTGTTTAATGGTAACCAAACGGCATATGATGTTTATTCGGGTGTGACAGAAACAGTAGCAGCTGTTGGAACTGCAGTTTGCGGAAATTATTTAAGTACAAATTGTACTATGAAGGGAGCAGTTCCGGGAACGGAAGGTAAAGTCACACTTGAACCTGGTACAACACTAGACCGCTATGGTAGTCAGTACGGTAGATATTTAACTGACCCGGGAACTTCTATCAATCAATTGGCATTAACTCCGGGAAATTCGTGTAATTTAACTACCTATGTGGTAAATCGTCCGTTTACTTTTAGAACGGGAGTTGTTGCGCCTTGTGCATGGGGGCCTGGTGGCGGTGTTCAATACTTCTCTTGGATGTCTGTTCAACGATTGGTGCAATTTGGATTCTTGACACCAATAGGATGAGCGGGAGGTAAATCTAATGAAACAAAAAAATATATGGGGGTATCTCAAACTTGACTCGTTTGGTGTTGAAACTCCTTTTTCAAAATCAAAAACGGAGTTTATTGGTTATTTCCATAAAAACAATATTCCAATAGATATACCCTCTGAAATGCAAATTGTTGTCAAATCAAAATTACTGTCTCTTGATGTTGATTTTTTCATTTCATTTCAATTTAACGGGGAGAAATTGATTGATATAACGATGTCTCCTAATACAGCATTAGAAGGTAAAGTTTTGGACTGCCGTTATAACAAAATACAAAAAGCTTTGGAAAATGAATTAGGGCATCCTCATAATCGATTGAGGTCAATTATGAATTTGTTAGATCCTGATAATCGTTTATCATATTGGCAGAGAGATGGTATTAAAATCAAACACTATCTTCTAAATCGGTTTGGAATGGAAGAAATCATCAACATTAAATTATGAACACCAATCAGGGGACGGTTCTATGATTGAGCCTTAATCCCTTGTAAATCAAGGCTTTTTAACCAATTTAAATTTAAAGTCAGGGGCGGCTTTTATCGAAAAATCATCCGATCACAGAACCGTCCCCTGATTTTTTAAATATACAAAATGTAACAAAAAACGGTAATTTATCATTCGATGATATAGGTGTATATGGTTCTTACAAAAAAAATAATTGTATTTCAGGTTTTGGCATCAAGGGTGATTTAACAAAAATGAAAATCGGCTTTGAGTCTTTTGAAACAACAATCTCAAAATATGGTATCGAAAATACTACATACACCAACTGTAGTGTCAATGCGTATATTATTGCATATGCATACACATTGATAACTTATGGACAACCTATACCCGAGAATTCATATGCTTAGCTTATCCTTATTAAATTCAATGGAGGTAACTATGTACGGAATAATAAGATTGATAATTGTTTTAATTATAATCACTTTCATTATAAAGAAAAAAACAGAAACAAAAGATAAAATAGTTGTTTTGGTTTTAGGCGTGGTTGTAGTTACACTTTTAAATTTTGTTCCAATCGAAAATCTGTTTGTGGATTTTTCGTCACCTGAGTCTGTTTACAAGTATGTACAATCGCCGTTCGAGGATATAAAAGTTGTTGTCCCGGGTAAAAAAAGCGATATGATTATAGCTAAAAAAAATAAAAGTGCATATAACGTTTTAGTAGTCCCTAAAACAGAGGATGGCTGGAAAATAGGCAATGGCTTGGATTTAAAACCGGTTTGTAGCAGGTGGCACGAAGATGTTTCTGTTAATGTACAAAAATATTCAAAAAAAGGAGATTACTACATTACTGTTACAGATATGAAATCTGAAGTAAAAAAAATAACAGATATAAACAACTCGGAATTTATTTCAATTTATTGTTCTGTAAATGGTTCTCAATCACAAGTTGTGAAATATTATACATCAGTACAAAATTTCAATGAGCAATATTGGATAGAGATAAATGGAGAAAAGTTGTATCTGGTTCAGGAAAATCAATTAGGGGAGACACAGGGACCAATCAGGGGACGGTTCTATGATTGAGCCTTAATCCCTTGTAAATCAAGGCTTTTTAACCAATTTAAATTTAAAGTCAGGGGCGGCTTTTATCGAAAAATCATCCGATCACAGAACCGTCCCCTGATTTTTCTACGCAACAATGTATTTTCCAGTCGGGTAGTTGGGAGGAAGCAATGCTTAGATACAACAAAAGCAACACCGAAGAATTAAAAGATTTTTTATACAACAGTTATGTTCATGATGCAAAATTAGAAAATATCAAATATGACTGTAGAGAAGATAGTATCAAAATTGAATTATTTAATCCAATTTTTAATGTAAAGATTGCCTTAACCTTCCTCGATATAAGAATCACGTTTACAATTAAAGGCGAATGGTCTGAAAATCGTGAAACAGTGGTTTCACTTACTGCAGAAGAAGATTTTTCATACTTGCAGAATTATCTCTTAAAGCACAACAAATGTATGGAAGATTCTCTTTACCTACTGTTTCAAATGTTCTCTGGAGATGAATTGCATATCGTATCCAAAGAAGTAATTATTGAGCTTGTTAAGTGACATTGACTTGTTCAATGCACTATATGTCTTAGGACAGGGTATTAGGACAGGGGACGGTTCTATGATTGATGGACAGTAATCAAAAAAATCCCTTAAAATCAATGATTTACGGTCTTTTTTAACAAATGAATTAAGGGCGGTTTGTGATGAATCTGAATCACAAACCGCTTTTTTCATTTTTATATTCGTCTTTTCACAACAAAATGTTATCTTTTTAACAAAAAAATGTTTGCATTTTATATGTTTTGTGTTACAATGAAACGTGTATGAAACCGTAATTCAAGAAAGGATGAATATAATGGACTACAAAATGGAATTAACTCCCGAACAGCTCGCCTTACTTAATGGCGAACAGGGAGAAACTATGGCAAAGGTTATGAAAACCCTTGTTATGTACGGTGAGGCATTTGATGCAACCAAAATGATTCCTGTTACAAGTGAAATGGGTCACCTTGTTACAAGCTTCGGTCTTAAGGTTATGACTCCTGTTTATGACCTTATGGATCAACTTATTGAAGCAGGTCTTAAATCAAAACAGAAATTCTCTGTTGACCCCAAACCTGTTGATGCTAATGTACCTTCGAGTTTTGTTAAAAACTTTGTTTTTAATAAGTTCATGTACACAAAGCAAGACAGCTACGATGAGCAGCTCAGAAAGTTAGGTCTTGTAAGTGATGAGGCTTATACTTGCACCTGCTATATGAACGAGGTTGGTAACCTTCCTAAGAAAGGCGATGTTCTTTCATGGGCTGAATCAAGTGCAGTTGTTTATGCTAACTCTGTTCTTGGTGCTCGTTGTAACCGTAACTCCGGTATTATTGAGCTTTTTGGTTCAATTGCTGGTTTCGTTCCTTACTTCGGTCTTGTTACTGATGAAGGCAGAAAAGCAACATGGGTTGTTGAAGTTAAATGTAAAAAGAAACCCGAAGCACAGGTTCTCGGTTCCGCTATCGGTATGAAAGTTATGGAAGATGTTCCTTACGTTAAAGGTCTTACTGATTGGATCGGTACAGAGCTTGATGACGATGCAAAGGCATATCTTAAAGATTTCGGTGCTGCTACTGCATCAAACGGTGCGGTTGGTCTTTACCATATTGATGGTCTTACTCCTGAAGCAGTTGAATTGGGCGAAAGCCTTATTGCTGAAAATGCTCAGGTTTATGTTATTGATGATGCTGAGCTTGAAAGAGTTAAAAATTCTTATCCCGTTATGTGGAAGGATAAGGATAAAGATCCTCAGCTTTGCTTCATCGGTTGTCCTCATCTTTCTCTCAGACAGCTTAAAGAGTGGACTGATAACGTTTGTGAAGGCCTTAAAAAGAACGGCTTGGATAAAGTTACTATCCCCACAGTATTTACTGCTGCTCCTGCAGTTTGTGACGAATTCAACAAAACTGAATATGCTGCAAAACTCGCTGCAACAGGCGTAGTTCTCAGCTATATCTGCCCACTTATGTATATGAATAACCCTGTGGCTAAGAAGGGTAGAGTTATCACTAACTCAAATAAACTTCGTACATATACAACCTCTCGTTATTACACAAGCGAAGAGATTCTTGATATAATCACAAAGGGGGCAAAATAAGATGAAAACTTTCAAAGGACGTCCCGTAGTACCGGGTACAGCAGAAGCAACTGCTCTCGTTTCACACGGCGGTTTTAATACTCTTGCATCTTTCCAGAATGCGCTTCAGTTTGGCGATAAAAAAGCTAAATGCGGTGACCAGAATAATGAGGATATCTTCCAGAAGCCTATGGTAGGTACAGCACTTTGCCTTCCTCAGACAATCGGTTCAACAACCGGTGGTATGGTTCTTTACTGTGCAAAGGTTATGGAAAGAAGCCCTGCTTGTATGCTTTTCTCAGAACACATCGACTCACTTGCAGCAGCAGGTGCAATTCTTGGCTCTGTTTGGACTGACACTCCTATGCCCACAATTGACTGCCTTGGCGAAGAATTCCTTAATACTGTTAAAACAGGTGATAAGATTAAGGTCTACGAAGACGGTACAGTAGAAATTTGCGACTAAATTTGCGAATTTGCGCGTTTGCTCACACTCGCAGTACATTTGTACAGCATCGGTTCGCAATTCACGCAACTTCATCAAATTTATAATAGTAGGCGAATTTGCGCGTTACTCACATTCGCCGTACCTTTGTACAGCATCGGTTCGCAATTCACGCAACTTCATCAAATTTAATTCACAAATTTGTGATGGTAGATGTGACTAAATTTGCGAATTGAGCATTTGTCCACTAAAAAAACTCCTCTTGTGTTTTTTACAAGGGGAGTTTTGAATTCTATAATAGTGTCGCAGACTAATATGTACATTTTGTATTTTTTATTTGCATTAAAAAAGACGGCTTTCGCCGTCTTTCTTTGTTAGATAAGTCCTTGAGCCATCATAGCATCTGCAACTTTTACGAAACCTGCGATGTTAGCACCTGCAACGAGGTCATAACCGAGACCGTATTTTTCAGCAGCAGCTGCAGAGCTATCGTGGATGTTTTTCATAATATGTTTGAGTTTTTCGTCAACTTCTTCAGCTGTCCAGCTGTATCTCATTGAGTTCTGGCTCATTTCAAGAGCTGAAACTGCAACACCACCTGCGTTAACAGCTTTTGAGGGAGCAACTGTTTTGCAGTTTTCTTTAAGGTATTCAAGAGCATCGTTTGTTGTGGGCATATTAGCTACTTCGATGTAGTAGGGAACGCCGTTAGCAACAATTTTCTTTGCTTCTTCCATATTGATTTCGTTCTGAGTTGCGCAGGGCATAGCAACGTCAACTTTTACGCCCCAGGGTTTCTGACCGGGGAAGAATTCAACGCCGAATTTATCTGCATAATCCTGAACTTTATCACGGCCTGAAGCACGCATTTCAAGCATATAATCAATTTTTTCGTCAGTAACAATACCGTCTGCATCGTAAATGTAACCGTCGGGACCGGAGATAGTAACAACTTTACCACCGAGTTCTGCAACTTTTTTTGCAACACCCCAAGCAACGTTACCGAAACCTGAAACAGCAAAAGTTTTGCCTTTGATATCTTCGCCGAAATGTTTGAAAACTTCAACTGCGTAGTAAGTAGCACCGAAACCTGTTGCTTCGGGTCTGATAAGAGAACCGCCGTATGAAAGACCTTTACCTGTAAGAACGCCGTTTTCAAAAGCACCGCGGATTCTTCTGTACTGACCGTAGAGGTAGCCGATTTCTCTGCCACCTACGCCGATATCACCTGCGGGAACGTCAACGTCGGGACCGATGTGTCTGTAAAGCTCTGTCATAAATGCCTGGCAGAAACGAAGGATTTCTCCGTCGCTCTTACCTCTGGGGTCAAAGTCGGAACCGCCTTTACCGCCACCGATGGGGAGACCTGTAAGGCTGTTTTTGAAAGTCTGCTCGAAAGCAAGGAATTTCATGATACCTATGTAAACAGAGGGATGGAAACGAAGACCGCCCTTATAAGGTCCGATAGCGCCGTTGAACTGAACTCTGTAACCTGTGTTTACCTGAACTTTTCCGTTATCGTCAACCCAAGTAACACGGAAAGAAATCTGTCTTTCGGGTTCTACCATTCTTTCAAGCAAAGCTGCTTTTTCGTATTCGGGATGCTGCTCAATAACAGGTGCGAGAGAGTTTAACACTTCAGTAACTGTCTGAACGAATTCGGGTTCGTTAGCGTGTTTTTTTGCAACTGCATCAATTGTGTTCTGGATATAATTCATTAAAAGACACTCCTTTTGTTGCGTTAGCAACTTGTCGTTTTTCTATAACAAAAACCTTAAAAACGACACTAAGATTTGTATTGTTATATTATACGGCAAAATATTACGCAGATTATTTTATACCACTAAAAAGCAAAATGCAATAAAATTATAATCGGTAAAAAAAATATTGTAAGGATAAACAAAAATGGATATTTACTCAAAAAACTTTTTTTGCAAAAAGTGTAAACAAATCTCATAAACCGCGGTGAATAGCCATTCACATTGTCTGTTGTTTAACAATCTTTGTGCGAATTTATTCATTCGTTACGATATCCAAGTGAAAGAAAGAGTATAAAATAAGTGCAATAATATATCTATGAACATATTTTGCATTGTATTCTCGCAGTAAATTAAGTGTTTTTATTGAAATTATTTGTCGTTATATGGTATCATAATTTAAACATACAATGAGGTGGTTTTGTTGGAAAAATATCTTATTAACCCTAATCAAAAAATTTCAAAAATCAATAAAGACATATACGGTACTTTTTCCGAGCATTTAGGAAGATGCATTTATGAAGGAACTTATGTAGGCGAGGATTCTCCCATACCTAACGTTAACGGAATGAGAATAGATGTTGTTAATGCTCTTAAGGAGATGGGACTTCCCGTTCTTCGTTGGCCCGGAGGCTGCTTTGCGGACGAATATCATTGGCAAGACGGCATAGGTCCTAAAGAAACACGCAAAAAAATGATTAACACCCATTGGGGCGGAGTAGTTGAAGATAACTCTTTTGGAACGCACGAATTTTTTGAACTTTGCGAACAAATCGGTTGCGATGCCTATGTTAACGGCAATATGGGTA
The DNA here is from genome assembly GCA_045578985.1 of Acutalibacteraceae bacterium. Taxonomy (GTDB): domain Bacteria; phylum Bacillota; class Clostridia; order Oscillospirales; family Acutalibacteraceae; genus DTU089. The sequence continues at coordinate 27,965 of JAZNLH010000041.1, forward strand.
GCGGTACTGTCCGTGAAATGAGCGAATGGATAGAGTATATGACATTTGACGGCTTATCACCTATGAGCGAACTTCGCAAAAAAAACGGCAGGGAAAAGCCCTGGAAAGTTAAATATTTCGGTGTAGGTAACGAAAATTGGGGGTGTGGCGGTAATATGCACCCCGAGTATTATGCAAATGAATACAGACGTTATCAGACTTATGTGAGAGATTATGATCCCGATAACCGCATTTACAGAATTGCTTGCGGTGCAAGTGATTTTGACTTCAACTGGACGGCGGAAGTAATGCGTATTGCCGGTAATAAAATGAATGGTATTTCACTTCACTATTACACAATTCCCGGTAACTGGGGGAACAAAGGAAAAGCCACTGAATATACCGATGAAGAATATTACACAACAATTTCTAAAGCCTACAGAATGGAAGAACTTGTTCGCCGTCATTCCGAAATAATGAACAGATATGACCCGGATAAAAGGGTAGACCTTATAGTTGATGAATGGGGCACATGGTTTGATGTTGAAGAAGGCACAAATCCCGGGTTCCTTTATCAGCAAAGCACACTTCGTGATGCGCTTGTTGCGGGCTTGACACTTAATATTTTCAATAAACATTCTGACCGCGTCAAAATGGCGAATATTGCCCAAACTATCAATGTACTTCAATCAGTTATTCATACTGATGGTGAGGAAATGCTTCTTACACCTACATATCATATTTTCAAAATGTTTAAGTCACACGCCGAAAATACACTTCTCGGAAGTTATTTAACAACCGAATACATTGATGAAAGTAAAAAGACACCTGTTCTTACCGAAAGTGCTTCGGTTGACGAAAACGGAACAATAGTTTCAACAATTTCAAATGCATCGCTTACAGATAGTTATGAAATTAAATGTCAGATAGCGGATACTGAAATTTCTTCTGTTGAGGCAGAAATTTTGACAGGTAACGCAAGGGATTACAACTCATTCGAAAATAAAGAAGTTGTAAAAACAGAAAAGTTTTCAGATTTCACTTTAACAAATGACGGGTTTATTACAAAAATTCCGCCTTGCAGCGTTGTTAAATTTATTATTAAGTGATGAAACAAGAATGTAAAAGATGCCTTCTTCTTGAAAGTGCAGAGGGCGATATTTTAGAAAGCATAAAAGAAAAGGTAGATAAACTTCCGCCCCAAGAAAAATGTGAAAGTGAAGTCTATAATGATCGCCTCGGAAAATGCAAAAATTGTGATAATCTCATTTCGGGAGTATGTATGAAATGCGGTTGTTATGTGGAGTTCAGGGCGGCGTTCAAAAAACAAAAGTGTCCCAATGTATCGGACAGAAAGTGGTAAAATGTCAGTTAAAAATAATTATAACCATACAGTTTTTGCTTGTTACTTCGGCTATGTGGTTCAGGCGATAGTCAATAATTTTGCTCCCCTTTTATTTCTTACTTTCAGAAGTGAATTCGGCATACCTCTTGAAAAAATCACCTCGCTTATCACCATCAACTTTCTTTTTCAGTTGGTTGTGGATGTAATTGCAGCGAAAGTTGTTGACAAAATCGGGTACAGAAAATGCATAGTTGCGGCGCAACTGTTCTCTGCGTTAGGTATTGCGGGACTTGGTATTTTCCCGTCTTTACTTCCCGACCCATATTACGGACTTCTGATTTCAATTTTATTATACGCTTTAGGTGGAGGTCTTATTGAGGTTTTAGTGAGTCCCATTGTTGAAGCCTGCCCCATAAAAGCGAAGAAAGCAGCAATGAGTTTACTCCATTCTTTTTACTGTTGGGGTCACTTGTTCGTAGTGCTTTTATCCACCTTGTTTTTCACCGTTTTTGGTATAGAAAATTGGCGTATTCTTGCACTCTTTTGGGCAGTTATTCCATTTTTAAATACTTTCTATTTTGCAAAGGTTCCCATAGCACCGCTTACAGAAGAAGGGGAACAAACACCCATTAAAAAACTGTTTTCTTCAAAGCAATTTTTACTCTTTATACTCGTTATGGTTTGCGCAGGTGCATCCGAGCAGGGTATGAGTCAGTGGGCTTCCACATTTGCTGAAGCGGGTCTTAATGTTTCCAAAACAGTGGGCGACCTTGCAGGCCCCAGTTTATTTGCAATAACAATGGGCGTTTCCCGTGTGGTTTATTCAAAGATAAGCGAAAAAGTAAATCTTACAAAATATATGACCGCGTGTTCGGTGCTGTGCATTTTGTCCTATGTTATAGCGTCATTTTCAGGTAATGCCGCATTTTCCTTGGTAGGATGTGCAATGTGCGGTTTTGCCGTGGGTGTTATGTGGCCCGGTGCATTTTCACTTGCTTCCGAAAGTTTCCCAAAAGGCGGAACAGCAATGTTCGCGTTTCTGGCTCTGGCAGGGGATTTCGGCTGTTCTTTCGGACCCACCGTTGTAGGCATAGCAACAGATATATTAAATGACGATATTAAACGCGGTGTCTTTGCCGCCGTTATTTTCCCGATACTTATGATAATTTCACTTTTCGTCATGAAAAAAGTTTCAAAATCAGGCGGGGGAAAGAATGATGAAAAAATTGATAATGCAGGAACAGTTCTGTAATTTACGGGTAGTAATCCTGAAATCCTTTAATACCAACATTTAAGTTTTTACAAATTTTACAAATGCATTAAGGGCGGTTTGTGATGGATTTAGTCACAAACTGCCCTTTTTCTGCTATATAATTTGGATAAAAACAACCCTCAACCGTAGGGTAAGGGCTTGCGTTACCGCGAAACGACAAAGTAGTTGTTTACTCTACCTCCTTCCTTACGCAAGGAGGTATAAAACGACGGTTCTGTGTTTTGTTTAATATGATAGAGAATATAATATTGACGGAACAGTAAAAATAATATATGATAAAAGTACATAATTCGGTGCAAATGATGTCGGGGGATGTTACACCGAACCATCCCCCGTCTTATTGATTTTCACTATTTTCAACTGGTTTAATAGGTTACGGGAATAGCAAGTTGGATTATTATCTTTTGGAGGTTTGATTTATGGAAGTCGTATATTCCTTTAGAGATTCATTCAGTACTACATTTTTAGCTGCTGTTTTGATTAATTTGTTGCCGATAGTTGTAGTACTGCTTGTTCTATTTGTACACAGAAAAGGAAAACAAACTAAACAACGAACTGGAAAATTTGTCTTGCTAGTAGTACTTTTGCTTTGTGTTGCACATTTTTATGTTGAAGTCACCCAATTGCATAGTTTGTACAAAACAGAATATAAACGAGTTGAGGGATATGTTGAACAGTTATCTCTTCATGGAGAGAATTATATGCGTTGTGATTCTTTTGTTGTGGATGATGTTACCTTAGTAATATACCCAGGCAATTATACCTATGATATTGGATATAACAAATGTAAAAAAGATGGTGGCGCAATAAAAAGCAATGGTCAAAAAGTTGCAATAGAGTATGTTTTCTATGAAGGGAAAAAAGAAAATATTATTATGAAGTTAGAGGTTGCGGACCAATCAGATAAGACAGTAGACAGATAAGACGAGGGGACGGAGTTGTGTCCCATTTGAAAAAACTTGATTAATGTCATTTTTAGTGTTTTAATGAGGTTTAACCGTTAAAAGTTGAATCAAAAATAGGACAGGTGACGGTTCGAAACCACTGAAAAAGTCTGATTAAAATTGCAAATTAGCAAAATAGAATAATAAAAGTTATGGTTTATGATATAATGGAAGCATCAAAGGTTGGAGATGACAAGTGGCTGATATGGTTACAGCTTTAATTTTTGGTAATCCATTATCATTAATAAAGAGTCTTTTATTGAATAATGGTGTCGGTTTTACAATTGTTTTCTCTGTGTTTTTGGTGTTTGCTAAAAAAATTACTTCTCCTAATGATTATGAAGGTGCATTTTTTGTACAGCAATTCAACCTTCCTTTTGGTGTGTTGTCCGTTGCTCATGATAAGAAGAATGATGTTTTGACTATTGGTTTCGGCGTAACAATAATTAGTGGGCATATATTAGGTGGATTTTCACTATTTTCAACTGGTTTAATAGGTTACGGGAATAGCAAGTTGGATTATTATCTTTGGGAGGTTTGATTTATGGAAGTCGTATATTCCTTTAGAGATTCATTCAGTACTACTTTTTTAACTGCTATTTTAATTAATTTATTTCCAATAATTGTAACTTTGATTGTCTTTTTCTCACAAATAAAGAAAAAATTCCCTAAAAAACCATTTTGTGTAATTACTATGGTTGTAGTGCTTTTGTTTTGTTTTGCTAATTTTTTCATTGAAGTTACAAGAGTATATGATTTATACAAAACAGAATACAAACGAGTTGAGGGGTATGTTGAGCAATTAGCTTTTTATGGCGAAAATTCCCTACGTGGTGATTCGTTTGTTGTAGATGGAGTTACCTTTATAATATACCCAAGTAATTATACTTATGACATAGGATATAGGAAACCTAAAGAAGATGGCGGTGCAATAGTAAGCAATGGTCAAAAAGTTGCAATAGAGTATGTTTTCTATGAAGGGAAAAAAGAAAATATTATTATGAAGTTAGAGACGGAGTAAAAACATAGATAGGACGGGGAAGAGAGGACAGGGGACGGTGTTCTATGTCTTGCTCTGGAAATGCTTTAAATCCCTTTAAAATCAACGGTTTAAGCGTTTTTTAACAAATGAATTGAGGGCGGTTTGTGATAGTTCTAGTCACAAACTGCCCTTTTTCTATTATATAATTTTACTGAAAACAATACACAATTGTAGGGTAAGGGCTTGCCTTACCACGAAACGACAAAGTTGTTGTTTGCTCTACCTCTCTGCGCAAGGAGATCGACCGCCATTTACTATGTTGTTTCAAAAATTTTATTACAAAGCGAGTTGTTATTTGCTTATATGATTAACTCTATCGGGCGGTGGAGAGTCCTTCTAAGTTAATTTATTGAATAAGGTAGGTGTTAGGGATTCTCCACCACCCGCCGAACTTAATATTACAAATAAATTTAAGCCACGCTTGAAACTATATTTTACAAAAAATCAACGAAAAGGTGGTCCCCCTCCTTCCTTACGCAAGGAGGTATAAAACGACGTTCTGTGTTTTGTTTAATGCGATAGAGAATATGATATTGACGAAAATTAAAAAATACTATATGATAAAAGTACATAATCTGGTGCAAGTGTAGTTGAGGGATGAGATATAGAATATTGCTCCATCTTATATATTAAGGAGAAATTATATGGTACATAATAAAAGAATATTTATAGTCTTTGTTGTAATATGCTTGTTATCAGTTGTCCCTTTTTATGCTTTTGGTGTTTCTGTTTCAAAAAACATTGGTGTTGAAATATTAGAAGAAGCGGATTTACCACACGAATTAAATTTTAAAATACAATCAGAGTGTACAGGTCATAGTTTTTTCAATCAGGCAACTGTACAGGAGGATGGTGCTTTTGCGGTTCACACTTTCGGCGTTGTTGATGATAAATCGTGGACTAATTTTGAATATAATTTTATTGATATATATGATTCCTCTGGTAACTTCCTTAAAGAAATTACTTTCGAAAGCAAAGAAAATGTGGCAATAGAACTTGTTGATTCAACACTTAATATTTATTTTTACTCTTCTGTTGTTTGTTACGATTTAAAAACGGAAGATGTGCATTATTACATTGTTTCAGACGGTGCGGCATTAGATAATGGTGTTATTGAAAGGTTGCGTGCTGAAAAATTCAAAGTAGGAAAATGGACATATTATTACGAGGAGTGCTTTGAAGGATACACCAAATTGTTTCGTACCGACGGAGAGATTGTTGAGACTATTTTAGAGAGACCCGGAAGAGATAAAACGAATCTATATACAGGAACAGTAATTGGTGTTTTAGGTTTTCTTGGCGGTTGCGGTTATTTGATATGGAAAAAGAAAAACAAATAAGATAAGTCAGGATACCGGGTACAGTAATTGGAGGTATAGAGCAATCCATAAAAGACGGATTGTTTGTATAATATGATAAAAACCGTACAACAGAAAAGACGATTAAAATTTATTACTTTATGCTATTTATCTTTAGCCATTAATATTTTTATGTATTTTTTTCTTAGTGCTAAAGGTAATAAAACAGAACTTACACCGAAAACATTGATTTTGGTGCTGATATTCGCTATTGGTAGTGGATTAGGACAGGTTTACACGGCTATTGTTCGCAAAGACTTTACGGTTTTCCGTACATTTTTAGGCTTAGTATTTATATCTTTAGTTCTTGTAATTGAAGCATACAAAAATATATCTGTTTTTACAGCAGTCTTACTTTTTTGTTGTGTAAGTATACAAAGTATTGCTCTTATCATTTATATAAAATCGAAACCTAAGCAAAAAAATAGTTAAGTGGCTAACAGTGGATAGTTCTGTGATTAACGGACGATGCCCTGATTTCCTTAAAATCAACGGTTTAAGTTTTTTAACAAATGAATTAAGGACGGTTTGTGATAGTTTTAATCACAAACCGTCCTGTTCTTATGTAAAAATATATCAGAAATTATAGTTGGGTTTAACTTTTTCGCCTGTTTCTGCGGATTCAACTATTGCAAGGCAAACTTCAACTGTTTTAGCACCTTCGTAAACACTTGTTTCCATTTCTTTATCGTTTACAATTGTGTCGGCAAATACCTGGAATTCCTTAACATAATTGTGGTTATTAACATCAATTTCAATTATTTCGGGTTTTTCGGGAGCAACGCCGTTTTCGTCAGCAACAAAGAGTTGCATTGTGGGTGAAGTGTTGTCACAGATAATTGTACCCTTTGTGCCATAGATACAGGTTCTCATTGTGTAATCTCTCTTACAACCTGTGGAAACAAAAACTTTACCCATGAGTTCTTCGTCAAATTTAAGAAGTGCGCAAGTAGCATCATCATAGGGGACTGTGGGGAGAAGCTTGTGTGTACCGTAAGCAAATACCTCAATAGGATCGCCTGCAAGCCAACGAAGAAGGTCAACTGCGTGGCAACCACCACCTATAACACCATGGCGCTTAGGATCAGCACGCCAGATCTGTGCGTTCTTCACGATGTTCATATAGTCGTGAGCATATTCAGATTCAACAAAATAAAGTTCACCGATTTCGCCTGAATCAATAATCTCTTTAGCTTTTGCAAATGCAGGAGTAAAACGGCAAATCTGACCAACCATAAATTTTGCACTTGATTTTTCAGTAGCCTGAACCATTGCTTCAATATCCTCACGTGTAAGAGCAAGAGGTTTTTCACACAAAACGTGTTTACCGGCTGCAAGCATTTCACAAGCAACTTTTCTGTGTTGCTGGTCGGGGATAGCAATTGAAACCATATTGATTTCAGGGTTATTGAGAATATCGTGATAATCAGTAGTCCATTTTTCTTCAGGGATATTATATTTTTCGCCTGATTTTCTGAGTGTTTCTTCGTTTAAGTCACAAATTGCAGCAACCTCCGCACCGTAAGCAAGAGCGCCTTCAAGGTGAGCGTTACCGAACATAAGACCGATTGCGCCGAAAACTAATTTTTTTTCCATATCAATATCTCCTTTAAGAGTTTTTCTATATGAGTATTTTACCACCATAAAACTGTTAACTGAATGATATATCAATAAAAAAATATGGAAAATAGATAAGAATACAAAGAATTTTTATTAAATCTTATCGATTTTTCATTTTCGGGTTGGAAAAAACTGTTTTTGTGTTATAATAAAAAATAAATGGAGGTGATGAACTTGAATCTAACAAAACTTGAAGAAATACTCGAAAATTTTCATAAGATGACTAAGCTCGACATCGCTATAATTGATAATGAGTTCCGTGTTCTTGTTCGTCGCCATTCGGGAACAGAATTTTGTACGTATATTCACAAAAATACAAAATGTCTTGAAATGTGCATTTCTTCCGACAACGTACAAATGAAGTGTGTTAATGAGCGTAAAAAGCTTGTAAAATATATATGTCCTTTTGGCATCTACGAAGCCATTGCTCCAATTATGAAGAAAAACGAAGTAATAGCATATATATTTCTAAGTATGGGAATAGAAGACAATGAAGAGTCACTCAGCGTACCGTTAAATAATATAAATAAAATCGCTCCGAATCTTAATGAAGATTACATTAAGCATTGCGTTGATAAAATTCCTGCATACTCTCGTGAAAAACTCGATGCCTGTTCAGAAATGCTTCCTATAATTGCAGAATATATTGAAAGTAATAATATGTTGTATGATGCTAAACAAAGTATTGGTCAGATGATTAAGGAGTACGTCAAAAATAATCTGGATAAAAAAATCACTTTAGCTGATTTAAGCTACCATCTTCATTGCAGTACTGTTACTTTAACTAAACATTTTAAGGAGGAGTTCGGGATAACCATTATGGAGTATGTTACTGAAAAGCGTATGAAGCTTGCCTCTAAAATGTTAATTGAGGGTTCGTATTCAGTTCATGAGATTGCGGAAAAATGTGGTTTTTCTGACTCGGAATATTTTTCAAGGTGTTTCAAAAGTCATTTTGGCGAATCTCCGCTTACTTGGAAAAATAATCATCGTACCCATAGACGAATTAGAGAAATACATTTAAAAAACCAATAAACTTGACAATATAAGTTGAAAATTATAGAATATATTAGTATCGTCTGAAATTATGTTTTGAAAGGAATATAATAATGATAAAACCCGAAAACAGAAATTGCTTTGAATTTTTTAACGAATGTACCAAAGATTTTGGTGTTTACGATGTTGCCGAGAGTTTTGGTAACCTTGTAAGTAGAAAAAAATTCATTAAAGATATAGAATCTATTGCAGGTTTTCTTGATAGCAAAAACATTAAAAGGGGAGATGTTATTACAATTTTTCTTCCCAATACAGTCCAGAGTTTTGCGGCATTTTATGCTGCAAACCGTATCGGTGCGATTGCCAATATCGTTCATCCTCTTACACCGCCCGATGTACTCGAGGATATTCTTAAAAACACTCATTCAAAAGCGGTGTTTATTCTTGATATACTTATGGACAAATATGTAACTATGTTAAGAATGCGTAACAGACTTGTTGTTGTTTGCTCATCCTCTGACTATGCGCCAACTCTTATGCGCCCTGCGTTAAAGGTTTTTGAAAAAGTAAAAGTTAAAGCAAAAACTCCTTCATCTACAACTGCTTCTTATCATACAATTTGTAATTTGAATCTTCGTGCACCTAAGGTTGAAAATAACGGAGATGAAGTTGCTGTTTTCCTTCACGGTGGCGGTACAACCGGTAAGAGCAAAACAATACAGCTTACAAGTAAAAACCTTAACGAACTTGCATATAAGTTGAGCTTCTTTGATTCTCCCCATGCACCCGGTGCTGAGTGTTCACTTGCTGTGCTTCCTTTGTTCCATGCCTTTGGTTTGGGTGTTGTTATGCATTTCAGTATGTGTGCCGGTTTTACTTGTATTCCTATGACCAGTTTTTCTGCTGATAAAGCGAACAGACTTATTAAAAAATATAATATCACCTATATAGTCGGCGTTCCTGCCATGTTTAAAAAGATGTTTGAGGCATCAAATTTTGATGGTCCTCATCTTTCAAAACTTCGTCTTTTGTGGGCGGGTGGCGACTTTATAAGTGATACTTTCCTTAATTCGTTCAACTCACTTCTTGAAAAGTGGCACGCCAAAGGCAAACTTTACAGAGGTTACGGGCTTACAGAAGTCAGCTCTGTTTGTACAGCTAATATTGCCGGCTTTTATAAAGATAATTCCATAGGCAGACCGCTTGACGGCATTACAGTTGAAATATGGGATGAAAATCAAAAGAAATTACCTCCCAACACAATCGGTGAAATTGTAATTTCAGGCTCAACTGTTATGGTCGGTTATTACGATAGTGAAGTCGACGGCATTTATGTTGATGAAAATGGCAACCGTTGGGTATGCTCAGGTGACTTGGGGTATATGGATGAAGATGGCTTTGTTTTCTTCACCGGCAGAAAGAAACGTATGATTATCATTTCCGGTTACAACGTTTATCCCAATGATATTGAAAATGAAGTTTTAAAACTTGATTATATCAATGAGGCCTGTGCAGTTCAGGGTTATGTTGACGGCAAACCGATTATTAAACTTTTTGTTTCCCTTAACAGCCCGACCGATAATCCCGATGAAATGCGTAAATGCATTAAAGAATATTGTGACAGCAAACTTGAGAGATTTTCAAGACCCAGTTCCGTTACAATTCTTGATGCTCTTCCCAGAACAAAAATGTCCAAAATCGACTTTATGAAGTTGACAGATACACCTCCGGCACCTGTTCCTACTAAAAGAGAAGTTCGTGAGGAACGCAAAGCAAAACGCGAGATCGAAAAGGCTGCAGAAAAAGCCGGCAGAGAAGCAGAACGTTTAGAAAAAGAAGAACGTGAAGCTGCCGAAAAAGCTCGTGGAAGTAAAAAGACTACGGAGGAAAACAATGACTGATACTAACAAAAAGAGCCTTAGTTATAAGCTGCAAAAAAATCCTTTTTTACTTGTTATTATAATAATTATTTTTGCGGTAGTTATATTTGGTATTGCTAATATATCTTCGGCTATTCAAAAAAATAAAAAAGCAGAAAGTGAAACCACAACTTTAGAAATTACCGAAAATCAAGAAGAAACAGAAATCGCGGAAACAGAAGTTAATACAGCTCCTGTGCTTTCCGGTGTTAAAAATTATTCCACCGATATAAAGAATATAACCGCACAAAAGGATGAAAAAAGCGTATCTTTAAAGGTTGAGTATAACGATAAAGCAGCGCTATTGAAAAATCATTTTGCCGCTGATATTAACAGCCCACAAGTAGTGCCTGTTTTCTGTTTCTATTTGAAAAATGGTACTCAGGTTAAATGCCCGGGTGAGTTAAGACTCCTTGAAGACGGCAAAACCGCGGTTTATTATCTTTCTGTAATTGATGATTATGCTAATGCTATTGCTCTTGCTGATGAAGTTACAGTAAGTTACGATAATATTCTTGATAATAAATTCAATGTTTATCTTCAACATAAAACCGATGGCACAGGTAAAACTGTTTTAGGCACATACGAGAAAAAAGTTGAAGATTTTTCCGGTGCGGTTACCGAAAATAATGGTGTTTTTAATGTCGCTCAAGGTATAAAAAATGTTGAGATAACAAAAACCGCTGAGTTTATATGGATTGATATTTATTATAACAATGTTAATTCATATACCGAGCTTAATAATGCTTTCATAACAAACTTTGTTTGTTTCGGTTTAGATAAAGACGGTGTCAGCCATAAACGCGACTTTATTACAACTGAATACGATAGTCTTAATATGGTCCGTTGCAAATTCGATTCCTATTCACTTGAAAGTTTAGCTGATGATATGGGAGTTGGAGAAATTACGGTTGAAGATTTATTCACCGATTATGTTATTTCTGTCTGGACTTCAGACTACGATAAAGAAACCAATCTTTTTAGTATCAATGGTTAAAAATTCAGACCTTTTCCGAAAAATACGGAAAAGGTCTTTTTTTAATTCAATAAATATACACTGAAATTCAAGACTGCCGCAAATGTAACCCAAAGAATATACGGAATCATAAGGTAAGCGGCTGTCGGTTTAATTTTGTAAAATTCAATTGTTGTGGCAATTATCAGTACCCAAAGTATGACAATCCAGATAAAAGCGAATAAATAATTCCCCGCATTGAAGAAAATAAAACTCCAAACAAAATTAAAAAACAGTTGAGTGTAATATAAAATAAATGCACTTTTTTTATCGGTATAAGTTGGTTCAATTTCAATTAAGTATGCGGAAATTCCCATTAGTGTGTAAAGAATTGTCCACGCTACCGGAAAAAGCCAACCGGGTGGCATAAAGACAGGTTTTACGGCCGTTGCGGTGAATTCCTCAACACCGCCACTTGTCAAAAAACCTGAAACACCACCAACAGCAAGAGGAATTGCCAGATTTTTAATCAGTTTTTTAAAATCCAATTTCATTACCATAATAAACACCTCTGCATAATAATTATGCCGTTAAGAGGTTGTTATATACATAAAAAAGCGAAGTGATTAACACTTCGCTTTAAATAATATTTATTACTCTTCTGCAATATATCTACCCATTAAAACACCCATAACTGATGCCATCATAAGACCCCTTGTCCAACCGGATGAATCGCCGAGACAATGAAGACCTTTGACACTGGTGTTAAGTTGAGTATCCATTTTGATTCTGTTGCTGTAGAATTTAAGCTCGGGTGAGTATAGGAGTGTTTCTGTGGAGGCAAAACCGGGAACAACGTGGTCAACAGCCTGAATGAAATTGATGATGTTGGTCATAGCTCTGTAAGGCATGGCAGCAGTAATATCACCTGCAACAGCATCGGGAAGAGACGGACGAAGGTTTGATTGTGCAAGTTCTTTGGGCCATGTACGTTTGCCGTCAAGAATATCACCATAACGCTGTACAAGAATGTGTCCTGCGCCTAACATATTTGTAAGTTCACCAATTTTTTGAGCATACTCAATGGGTTGGTTGAAGGGATAGTTGAAGTTATGTGAGCAAAGAATGGCAACATTTGTGTTGTTTGACTTTTTCTCTTTGTAGGAGTGACCATTTACAACAGCAAGGTCGTTGTCATAATTTTCCTGGCTTACAAAACCACCGGGATTCTGGCAGAATGTGCGAACTTTATTTTTGAAGGGCTTTGGATAACCGATAAGTTTTGATTCGTAAAGAACTCGGTTAACTTTTTCCATAACCTCGTTTCGCACTTCCACACGCACACCGATATCAACTGTACCTGCCTGGTGTTCTATTCCGTGTTCGGTACAAAGTTTTTCAAGCCAGTCAGCACCCCTACGGCCGGTAGCAACAACAATTTTATCGGCATCTATTTGCAGATGTTCGCTGCCTTTGCTTATGAACACACCTTTGCAAACGCCGTTTTCAATAAGAATATTGTTACATTCGTAACCAAACATCATATCGACATTTTTGTTGCGAAGATGATTTTCAATTTCTAAATAGAGTGTCTGTGCCTTTTCTGTGCCGAGATGACGAATTGGGCAGTCAACAAGTTTAAGACCAGCCTGTATAGCATTTTTTCTTATTTCTTTAACTTCATCATCGTTGCTGATACCTTCAATATGTTCATCTGCACCGAATTCAAGATAGATCTTATCTGTATAATCAATAAGTTCCTGGGCAAAATCTTCACCAATTAATGAGGGAAGATCGCCGCCTACTTCGTAGCTTAAAGAAAGTTTACCATCCGAAAAAGCACCTGCTCCGGAAAAACCGGTGGTTATGTGGCAATAAGGTTTACAGTTAACGCATTGTTTAGTTTTTGCTTTAGGGCAACTGCGCTTTTCAACCGGTTGACCTTTTTCAACAATTAATATTGACTTTGTGCAACCTTTTCTGCGCATTTCAAGGGCTGTAAAAATACCAGCAGGACCTGCACCGACAATTACAACATCATATTTCATTATGTAACAACTCCTTGTATTTGTATGAATAAAATAATTCTTTTGCTTCGTCTGTATATTCGCCGTTTTCAGTTTCTAATATTAACGGCGCTTTTATTTTGAACCCCGGTGCAGAGCCTTTTTTGCCTTCAACAAGAACAAGACTAGGCTCTTTGCCAATGCGCTGTATAACCTCACGCATTGATTTAGGTTCTATTTTGAATTTTCGCATTGCTGAAAAAATATCCGGTAATCTTTCGGGACGTTGACAGATGCAAAATCTACCACCGAATTTTAACAGTTGTGAAGCAGCCTTTGCAGCATCATCAAGAGTACAAGTGAATTCATGACGCGCATTTTTGTAATCTTCGCCTTTGTTTACAATGCCCGTACCGAGCTTTTTATACGGTGGGTTAATACTTACAATGTCATAATACTCATTGGGAAGAACGCCTTTTAACTTTCTTAAATCGCAATGCACAGGTGTTATTGTTCCCTCTATATTATTAAGTTGAAGCGTTTTATTTAAAAGTTTAATTGCGCTTTCGCTGAGTTCAACACCAACAATTTCTTTGGGTTGAAAATCTCTTAGCCACAAAAGGGGTATAATACCGTTACCGGTCCCCAGATCGCAGCATTTATCTTTGTGGCGCGGTGCGCAAAAATCAGCTAAAACAATAGCATCAGAAGTGAAAATATGGGCATCGCTCACGTATATTTTTAAATTTTTAGCTAAATCTTCAGTTCGTTCTTCCCGTGATGCCATAAAAAACTCCTTGTGCCTGATGTTATGTTTTCACATATACACTTATTTTAACACAAGGAGCAATTTTCTTCAATATAAAAAGTTTGGGTGTTGTTAACAAATAATTAAGCGTTTTATTGTGTGATTATTCTTCCATCTGTTTTCCGAGGAAGGTGGCTGCAACTTGTGCAAGTTTGATTTCAGTATCAGTTAACTTAGTAAAATCGCCATTGCTTAAGAATATTACAGAACCACCAATGTCACCGGCAGAAATGATGGGGAATGCTGTTAATGCCTCAATATCACAGTTGTCAATGGGGTAGAGGCGGTCACTTTCGCGACCTTTAATATATTTATCTCTGTTCTCCATAATTTCTTCCAATTCTTTTGAAATATGGCGATCAATATAATCTTTTTTAGGAAGTCCCGCCACAGAAATAACGTGGTCACGGTCAGTAATAATCACGGGTAAATCTGCAGTACGGCTGAGTATATCAGAGTATTGTCCTGAAAATTCAGATAATTCACCCATAGGCGAGTATTTTTTAAAAATAACTTCACCATCACTTGCAGTAAAAATTTCCAATGGGTCCCCCTCTCTTATGCGGAGGGTACGACGAATTTCTTTTGGTATTACAACACGACCAAGGTCGTCAATTCTTCTCACAATCCCTGTTGCTTTCATATATGCATTTCTCCTTAAATTACAAATTGTGTTGTTATTATCTGTATTTCTGGGAGAAATATACCGCAAGATTTACTTTTTAGAGTGATTGTGATATGATGAACTAAACGAGGTGATTTTATGAAAGCTAAAGCACTTTTATCTGCAATTACAGGTTTCTTTTTTGGCTTGATTACATATTTCTTACTGCAATATTTAGAAATGGATAACGCTCTTTTAATTTCAGTTTTTGCAGGATTGTTATTCTATATCCTGTTATTTGTTTTTCTTCTTGTTTATGGAAAGATTATGGATAAAAAGTATGCAGAATTTGAAAAAGAGATAACCTCTCCTATTTTTTATAAAACCAATGGTAATTTTAACTTGGGAAACGGCAAAGTTAAAAACGGCAATATATATTTTTGCGAAGCCGGCATTGTTTGCTTATGCCTTGATGAAAAACCATATACATTGGATGAAATATTGTTACAAGACATTGACCATTATCAATTTGATGATATACACTTAAATATTTTCACCAAAGATGGAAGATTATTTGTTATTACACTTCCAGATGCCAAGAATGTTATAAAAACCTTAAATGAAAAAGATTGGATAGAGTTTTAATTGCAAAGGCGGTGATTTTGTGGAAGGTATGTTTCTTCGCAAGAAATTTAACATTTGGCTTTTTCTATTGTTTGTTTGTGGCTTGTTTTTTATCGGTCTATATATTTTTCTAAATATAGTTGACCCTGAGGCAACCAGTGAATTGCTAACCTTTTTAATTATGGGCATTCTTATTATTTTGGTTGTGATTCCATCTTGGTTATTAAATTTCGGTGCATTTATTCACATTGATGAAGATTCAATCAAAGCAAAGTACCATTGGTTTGGTAAAATTGATTGCAAACTTTCGGATGTAGTTTTTGCTGTAGCTCGAGTTAATACCTTGATAATTCAATTAAAAGATGGTAAAACCCACACCATAATGGGTATTGAAAATTCTTGGCCGCTTTGCTCTGTTATTCGCCGTAATATGAGTTTTGATGTGACAGAACAACCGGAAACGCTAAACGAAAAGTTAAACAACTTAAAAGCAACCAAAAAGAATGGGCTTATATATGTTTGTTCCGGTGTTGCTCTAATGTTTATCATTATCTTTATCACAGTTTTTTTGACCGGCGAAAGAGAAATGTACGAATTCAGCAAAATAGATTGGATTATTTTTGCTGTTATGTGTGTGGTGGAATTTGCTACAGTTGTTATAACTTTTTATTTTGCAAATAAAACCGGTAAGAAAAATGTTCCAATAGAAAAACTAAAATATGATATTCGAAGGAGCATTATAGAAACAAAACCATTAGTATTTGGTTGTGTTCTAAAAGTTTATACAGATTATGATTGCACAGGTCGAATTATTGTTTTGGGGTATCCGAATGACGAATCAGTTTATTATATAATGCAAGAATTTGCTTCAGATTATTCACTTTTTAAGTCGTACGAATCTGAAATATACGAAAATATGGATGATCTTTTAGTTGATATTGGTGAACTGATTGATATAACAGATAAGTTTAATTAAAAAACATCAGAGTGATTCACTCTGATGTTGCTCTTTTTATAAACCTATGTAAACCAATGCAAAATCGGTCGATTGGTGTCAATGTTGTCAGTGAAGGGTCCCCCTCACGAATACGAAGTGTCCTTCTGATTTCTTTAGGAATAACAACCCTTCCCAAATAGTCTATTCTTCTCACAATACCGGTTGCTTTTATATATTCATTTCTTCTTAAATTACAAATTGTGTTGTTATTATCTGTATTTTGAGGAGATTTACACAGCATAACTTTACTTTTTAGTGTGTTAGCGATATAATATCGTGTAGTAATTTATTTTGGTGATTTGAATGAATAGATTAAATAAAGAATTATTAAAAACCAATATAGATAAAGTAGCTTCCTACGACTTCGAAAATAACAAGTTGTTTGGTTCGGCATATTGTGTTATCGAAGGTCAAGATGTGGTTTATAATAAATGTTTTGGAACCACGTCTGTTGATAATGCGGAACCTGTTACTGAAAACACAATATTCCGTATGGCTTCTATGACAAAGCCTGTTACGGCAGTGGCAACCCTTGTACTTGTAGAACGAGGATTACTTTCTCTGTCTGATAAAGTGTCCGAATATTTACCTGAATTTAAAGACATTCATATCACACAATTCACACAATTAGAAAGATTGATAGATTTAGGTAAAGCGCAAAATGAAATAACTGTTTGCAATCTGCTTACGCATACTTCCGGAATCGGTAGTGAGCCTTTGAAGGAGGCTAAAATGACCGATGAAGATATAAAAGACCTTTATAGTTCAGTTGGATTTTATTCACGAATAGGGTTGGATTTTGAACCCGGAACAAAACAACAATATAGCGGAATCGGTGCCTTCAACGTGTTAGCGAAAATTATTGAGAAGGTGACCAGGACCGATTATCCGGGATTTTTAAAACAAGAAATTTTTGAACCTTGCGGGATGTTGAATACAACGTTTGTTCCTACACAAGAACAATGGGGGCAAATAATTGCTATGCATAATAAAGTTGATGGTAAAAATGGTGTTATCGAAATGAATGATAATTGTGTTTTTGCTGATTACCCGTGTACAAACCATTTAGGTGGTGCAGGCTTGCTATCAACTCTTGCTGACTATTCAAGATTTGCAAAAATGCTTTTAAATAAAGGGAAAACACCAACAAAACAGATTATCTGCGAAGATACATTTAAGTTGTTACATACGCCTTTTGTTTCCGAAACTATAATGCCCGGGAGCGAAAGATGGGGACTAGGTGTTCGGGTAATAGTCAGAGAAGATTATGAAAATTTACCGGTGGGAACTTTCGGCTGGAGTGGGGCTTATGGTACGCATTTTTGGATTGATCCCACAAACAATATTGCTGCTGTGTATATGAAAAATTCTCTATTTGACGGTGGAGCAGGGAATGAATCTGCACGTAATTTCGAAAAAGCGGTGAGCGATTCATTGATATAGTAAAAATATAAAGGCTTTGGGGGAATATTGTGAAGCGAATAAAAAACAACCTGGCTACTAATGTTAATGAAAAAATAACATTGAAAGAATATGTGGCATTTAGTTCAAGTACGGCTATTTCAAAAGTCGGTACTGCAATGAATGGCTTTTTCGGTGGGCTTGTTGCTTCAACGTTTTTAGGTCTCAGTGAAAGTGCGTTTGCAACTTATAGTACGATTGTGTTTTTTCTTGGTTTTTGGGATATTGCCAATGATGTTATAGTATCGAGTTTTCTCGATAAAAACCGTAAAACCTTTGGTAAATGGGGCAGGTTCAAACCATGGCTTATGTTAATGCTCATCCCATGCAATCTTGTGGTGATTTTACAAGCCTTACCATTAAAAGCTTATTTCCCTGATATCAGCGACATATTTAAAGTTGCATATCTTGTTTTGCTTTATTTTCTTAACGATGCTTTTAGTACATTTTATAATGCAGCTTTAACCGCCCTTAATGCACGTAGAACAACCGATAATTTAGAGAGGGGATACCTTGCTGCGATTGAAAGTATTCTTTCCTCATCAATCGGCTCTTGTGGTACTTATATTGCAGCTTTTCTTCCATTCCTTTTGCCTAATCTTTCAGAAGCGGAAAGATATTTTTACGGATACAGTGCAGTAACTATAATAGCAATTCCTTTAACTTTATGGAATATTGTTGTTACCAAAGAGCGTATTACCGACCCACCTAAAACCGAAACTCCAAAACTTCGTGTGGTTTATAAAAACATTATTAAAAACAAGCCTTTAATGTTATATATGCTTTCTGAAATACTCGGTCATGGTATGTCTGTTGGATATGGTCTTATGACATATGCTTTTATTGCCTGTTTCAGAACTGAGCAGTTTGTTCTCACGTTTTTTGAAGGTTCGGCAATTGAGTTTACATATACATACAGTGACGGGAATTACGCCGCTCTACTGTCTTTTGCATCGTTAGCTTCATTAGTTACAACCGGTATTTCTCTTTTCCTTGCTCCCATTATTCGTAAATGGATTGATGATAAAATACTGTATATCGGTATGAAATTAGGAACAGGCGTTTGTTATACGGCGATGTTTTTGTCAATTTATCCTTATGAAGCGCACACCCCGCAACAGATTTTTATAAGTGTTGTTTTGTGGTATGCAATTCACGGGCTTACAACAGGTTTTTATAATACAATCCCAGGGCTTATTCAAATGTCAGTTTATGATTATGGCGAATATAAATACGGCGAAAGAAATGAAGCAACAGTCAGTTCACTTAAAAACACTTTGTCAAGGATACTCGGTAACTGTACAACTTATGTTACAAATCTTTTCTTGATTTATGTAGGTTATAAGCAGTTTGCCGATACTCCCGAACTTATACCGCTGGAAGCAAAAGCAAGTCTTATATATCTCTTTGCGATATTACCTGCAATTTTCTCTTTTCTTGCGGTCGTACCAATGCTTTTCTATAATCTTTCCGGTAAAAAGCATAAAGAAATTGTTAAATCACTGGAAAAACGCAGACAACAAAATCTTGATTCTCGTCTTGAAAGCACGAAATCCTAAAATAAACAGCGGAGTGTGAACACTTCCGCTGTTATTATATTTATTCTTTGAATACTGTGTATACATACTTGTATTTTGTGAATTGTTTACTTATCTTAGCAACAATGATATAATGAATATATTAAGAGGTGAGTAAGGTTGTGATTTCTAAATTAAAAAATAAAGGTTTTCGGCAATTTTCATAACGGGTTTTTTAAGTATGGATCTTTAGTATTTAAATGTTAAAAGGTGATTTTTATGAAAAAAATATGTGATTTACATACTCATTCTAATTACTCTGACGGATCATATACACCGGGTGAATTAATTGACTCTGCTGTGGAGCTGGGCTTGTCTGCGATTGCTCTTTGCGACCATAATACTGTTGATGGTTTGACGGAGTTTTTAGCAGCGGCAGAGGGTAAAAATATCGAAGCGGTTGCCGGAGCAGAATTCTCGGTTGATTATAATGGTACCGAATTGCATTTACTTGGTTTATTTTTACCGTCCGGGTGCTTTTCGCAAGTCAGCGATTTAATGACGGAAGTTATTAAACGAAAAGAAAAAAGTAATATTGATTTAATTGATTCTCTCAATAAAGATGGTTTCTCCCTTGATTATGATAAAATTAAAGCTAAGACACCAAACGGGAATTTTAACAGATCGCATATTGCAGATGAAATTTTGCTTACAAGCACAAAGTTAAAATCTAAAAAGGAGCTTTTCGAAACAATACTTTCTCCGGAGTATGGTTATTATAAAGAACCGGAAAGAATTAGTGTTTTTGAGATGATAGATTTTATTAAGAAGGTTGACGGAGTTCCGGTGTTGGCACATCCGTTTTTGAATTTATCTGAAGCCGAATTGATAGAGTTTTTACCTTTGGCTAAAAAGCAAGGATTAGTGGGTATGGAAAGTTTATATTCTCTTTACGATATATCAACGGCAGAAAAAGCTCTGCGCTTGGTAAATGAGTTTTGTTTATTACCCAGTGGCGGAAGCGATTTTCACGGTGACGCTAAATCTACAATTCACCTTGGCTCCGGTGAAGGTAATTTAGAGATTCCATATGCCTGGGCTGAAGCATTAAAATGTTGTATAAAAAATTAAAACTATTGTAATTCTAGAAAGAATAGTGTATAATGTCAAAATAGAAATATAAAGGGGTGGATACATATGGAAAAAACTAAAAACAAAAAACCTATTATAATTGTAGCTGCAGTTGTTGTTGCCGTAATTTTGGTGGTTGTTGCTATGCTTGCAACGGTCGAATCAAGAACTGTGGGTATCTGGCAAAGTAAACCGGTTTATCTTGAGAAATACGGCTGTGAAGTTGTCAGAATGGTTGATATCAACGCATCCGGTAAATGCACAAAAGTATTACTTGAAGCTGACACCGCAAAAATTATAAATTCTGATGCAGGTGAGTGGGATATCTCCGGTTTTGATATTGAAACCACTGAGTATGGTGAACTTGGTAAAGTTGTATTTCATTTTAATCCCATAACAGGCACCATGAAAAACGGTAAGTTTACATATAGTAAAGTTGATTAATTAAAATATCTTTATACATTAAAAAAATATAACAACAGCGGAGTGATAACCACTCCGCTGTTAATTTATTATAAGCTATTAAGTATATTCAAAACGCCTCTGAGTTCTTCGGGGTCGAATTTGTCAACGGGTTTATCGTTTACCACGCAGTCAAAGAAATACTTTATTTCGTTTGCGTAAGCATTACTTTTGGGTAAGTTGATGTCGCCTGTATCGCCCTCAGCATCTTGTGAAAGATCGATTTTTTCATCGTCTCTTAAATAAATTATCATTTTGCCGTTTTCATTTGCAACAACAGCATCTTCGAATTGGAAACGGAATTGTGCGGTAAAAGGATAACTTGTTGCATACCAGGATGCTTCTGTGTTTATGCAGAAATCACCAAAATCGTAATTTACTGTAAAGAAATCCTGATCCGGGAGTTTTGAGCGATATTTATAGGCTATCTTGGGAATACCGAAAGCATACACCATAAAGTCAAGATCGTGAATATGTAAATCGAAGGGGACAAGGCCGCTACGTTTTTCATCCATCATCCAGCCATCCCAACTCCATCTGGGATAACAACCCAATCTTGTCATAGTACCGGAAAGAAGTTTACCATATTTCTTTGAATCATATATTTCTTTAAGAAGTTCATATTCGGGCCAAAATCTGAGAACATGAGCCACCATAAATTTAACATTGTGCTTTTTTGCTGTGGAATAAACTCTGTCGATATCTTCTTCTTTTAATGAAATCGGCTTTTCACAAATTACGTTTATACCGCGTTCCATTGCTTTTACAGCAAAATCAGCATGAAGATATGTAGGAAGGCATATGTCAAGAATATCTATTTCTTCATTATTGAGCATTTCGTCAAAATCGGTGTAATGACGTTTGTTTTCATATCCTTCCATTCGTTCGGGGCGTATATCACACAACGCAACGAGTTCAGCATCTTCCATCTCGTCCCATGCAGGAATATGAGCGCCACTTATTCCGCCAACACCAACAAGTGCAACTTTTAACATAAATAAACCTCCGTTGATTCCCTTATTTAAATTCAGGTTGATTTAATTTGTTTCTATTTTACCATAACATAAAATAAAAGCAAGAGGGAACTGATGATTTGTTAAAATAATATAATATATAATATGTATATAAAAATGCCCCCGCTTTTAACAAGCGGGGGCTAATATTATCAGAGTAGATTAAACGCGTTCAATTTCAGAATTGAGTTCAACGAGACCATCCATGAGTGCAGATGCAACACCGGCACCAAGAGAAATAAGTTCGTGATAGTGGTTTACGGGATCGCCCATTGTGTAGTCGTTATCAGGAACAACGTAACCGATAGCATCGTTCATAAGACCGAAGCATTTAACATCATCACCGAAGATGCTGCAAGCGGGCTGGCTTGAGAAGCTTTTACCTGTGACTGCATATTCACCGATAAGTGAAATTCCTTTAGGAGCAACAAGGTCCTGGCAAATTTCACCGGGAAGGAATACTGTCTTGAATGCGTCGCCGATTTCCATATAACCGACTTCTGTAATGGTTGAATATGAACCGTCTTCATTAGCAATAACAACATAGTTAGCCATGTTGAGTTTACCTACAGCTTCAATAAGAGCGTTGGAAACGGGGATTTCAACCTGTTTTACATAAAGGTTAAGGTAGGGAGCAACCTCAACTTCATCAACAGGTTCCCAGCAATCATACCATACGGAGTAACCGGGGTTTACAGGCATGTATTCGCCTTCAAATACCTTGCCGTTTTCTGCTACAACCATTTTTGTATATTCTGTATCGATTGTCATATCTGTAACATCGATTTCAAGAAGAACAGCAGCACCAATGGTGATTTCATAAGTATTCGTTTCATTGTTAAAAGCAGCTTTAGCAATTGATTCGTCAACGAAAATTTCTTTAAAGTTGCCATCAGCATCAGTTGCAACAAAAAGTCCTTGATGGGGGATAGCAGTTACAACATCATCTTCGCCGTATACATTTTTATAAACAGTGTATTTGCCACTCTTTATTGCGATGCTGTTAGCTTCTTCATCAGCAACGATTGAGAAGGGAGCATTGATATTGTGGACTGTAATTGCGGCTTCGTCGGAAGATAAAACTGTTTTAACGTAATTAACAAATGAGAAACCGTAGTCTGTGAATTCCTGTTTAAGGTTTCCATCTTCGTCATAAACAGAAACTAATTCAGTGTTTTCCTCAACTTCAGCAATGTTTGCAAGCTGACCGTCTGCAAGGATTTCTTCTTCTGTAAGGTTCATTGAAAGAAGGATTCTTGCAAGTTCGTAACCGAATCTCTGTGATTCTTCAACTCTCTGATGTGTTTCAACGTTATCGCCTGTTGCGGAACGGGCCATATAAATACCTGCGATAGCACCCTGGAAGAACATGAAGTTGTAACCATATTTTTCAAGGAACTGACCGCAATAGAAAATGTAGTCACCGCTGATTTCTCTACCGGAGTTGCTCTCTGTGGGAAGACCTGCAACGTCGGGGTGAGCAGCGATATTAACCATCATTGTGGGTTTTGCAGATTCGTCATCGGGAGTGAAAACAAATCTTGAAATATCAGTCATAGCGATTTTGGTTTCGCCTGTGAATTCCTCGTAACCTTCGTCATTGGTCTCGTAAATCATCTGACCGGAAGAAGGACGGTTTTTGTTCTGGAAGTAATCTTCGCCGATATCTTTTGTTGAGTATTTAAGAACACCGGGTTTCATATCAAAGAAAGCAGCCTTAAGTGTATCGGCAACTCTTTCTTTAAGAAATGCCATGTATTCGGGGTTAGTACCTTGCTGGAGTTCTTCATCAGCTTTAGTACCGCTGATAACACCGTTAGAAACAAGCTTAGCTATATTTCTGGTCCAGAGACCTTCTGTGTCAATACAGCTATGTGTATGTGTTGAAGAAACGTTGATTGAAACGATGTTGTTAACTTCTGCAAATTCAGCGAGCGCAGCACGGATATCTTTAATATCAGCATTTGTGATACCGATACAGTCGACAGTAGCAAAGAGAACAGTGCCTTTGTCTGTGCCGTCGTTAATAGCAATACATCTTACTTTCATATCGTCTCTGCCGATACCGGGAATCTGAGCGATACCTTCAACAACGTTTGTGAAACCGTTTTCGGGAGCGATATAACCACCGATGTAGTATGAACCATTGTCATAATCAGTGGGGATAAGGCTTTCGTTAGCATAACCAATGTTCCATCTTGCATCTTCTTCGGCTTCGCTGACGAATTCATTACTGATACCGTCATAGAAGTCAACGCCTGCAAGGTCAACAGCAGTGTCTTTGTCCACAAAGCCGGGTCCGTTGGGGAAAAGCCCTGAGAACAAATCAAGGATGAATCTCAAAAGAGTGTCAACGATATCTGAAAAAATGACACCAATGGGATTATCGCTTTCAGTAATCGGATAAGCGCTTGAAGCACCAACTGTTACTGCCGCAAATGACGAGAATGTCAAAGTGAGGGCGAGAATAACAGCGATGAGTTTTGTCAATCTGCTCTTTTTCATAATAGTTTTGTCTCCTTTTATATTGCCGTTATGCGACAACATTATTTGATAACATATTTTACAATATATTTATAGAAAATTCAATCATCATTATTGCTAAATTCTGTCTGTTTACTTTAGTGTTTTGCACAAAAATTTATATTTACGAAAAACAAATCAAGTATCGTCAGATTTTGTATTGACAATTTCATACCTTTTGTGTAAAATGTTATGGAAGTTATATGGTATCAAGGGGGATACTCAGATGAAAAAAATCGATTTGAAAGATAACAAAAGTCTTACAAGCGTTTTAGCTATGATTCTTGCCACTTGCGTTATTATTGGTCTTTTGTCAAGTACAGCTATTAAGCTTGCATCTGCAACCTTACTTTTGAAAAACAGTAAAATCAAGCAGATTCCCGTAATCGGCGAATTGTTTGACAACGAGCCTACAGAACCCGCTCCCGCACCTGCTCCTGTGGCACCTGTTACTAATGCTCCCAGTACTACAAAGGCTCCCAGTACTACAAAAGCTCCTACAACACAGGCTCCCACAACACAGGCTCCCACAACACAGGCTCCTACAACACAGGCTCCTACAACTCAGGCACCCACTACACAGGCTCCCACAACAACAAAAGCTCCCGAAACTGAAGGCGGTTTAACTGTTGCTCAGAAACAGGCTATCCTTAAAAGTTATAAGGATGTTGTAGGTCGTGTTAAACTCAAAGGTGCTCAGCCCTCATTTGTAAAGGCAACATACAGATCACTTGATAACAATGTGTTAAGCGACTTTTTCTTTGGCGATGCAATTGATAGAAATGCCGCTTACTTTGTTTCTGAAGCAGATGCTAAAGCTAGTCCTTTAGTTGTTCCTGCTAAAACTGTTACAAATACTTTCTGCGTTAATAACATCAACAGCGCTTGCCTTCTTAATGCTGACAACGCCGATCTTGTTGATAAAGCAATCAAAGATGCATCAAAAGAAACACTTAAAAACGGCACAGTTAAGATTGTTATCGTCCTCAATGACGAAGTTAATCCCAAACCCTTAAAAGCAGGTAAAGCAGCAGAAAGCTTCACAAGTACTATGTTCCCCGTGTTAACAGGTGAACAGGTGAGAGTTGCCATGGATCAGAATGGCGTTGAAAAAGTTGACCTTACATACACAAACTGCACTGTTGAACTTGTTTACAAACCGGCAACCGGTGAAATCGTTTCTTTGAAACAGACATCCAATTGCGTTGTTGATGCAACTGACGGTTATGTTAAAGGCAAAATTACTGCCGGCACAATAACAGAAGTTTCAGAATACTATAACTTTGTTTATTAATTCCCCAAACAAATATTTTACAGGAAGAGCGAGTTAAAAACTTGTTCTTCCTGTTTTTTATAACTTGATAATTATGCATTAGTATGTTATAATTATCCGAAGAAATTTACCCTGAGGGATTTAAGGAGAAACTTATGACAAGACGTGAAGCAAGAGAACAGGCATTTATGGTACTGTTTGAGAAAACTTTTTCTGACGAAACAACAATCCGTGAAATTATCGAAACAGCAGAGGAAGCGGAACTTATTAAAATTAATAGTTTTGCAGATGCACTTTTGGTATCTGTTGAAAATAATTCAGCTGCTATTGATAAGATTATCGAAGAAAATTCACGAGGATGGACAATTCAACGACTTCCTAAAGTTTCGCTTGCGGTTTTACGTCTTGCGATAGGTGAAATGATGTTTGTTGATGAAGTTCCTGCAGGCGTTTCAGTTAATGAAGCTATTGAACTTGTGAAAAAATATGGTACATCCGATGATGCTGCTTATGTCAACGGCGTTCTCGGAACCGTAGCAAAAGCATTATAATATGGGTTTTCTTGGTTTCGATACAAGTAATTATACAACTTCCGTCGCTTTTTATGATGGCGGAATTATGTTACAGAATAAACGTCTTTTGCCCGTAAAAGAGGGTGAACGCGGAATACGCCAAAGTGATGCGGTGTTTCATCATACAAAAGCTTATCCGGAACTTCTTAATGAGCTTATAAACAAAACCGGCAACGATATTAATGGGGTAGGTGTATCCGTTACTCCCACAACGCAAGAAGGTTCTTATATGCCGTGTTTCCTTGTGGGTGAGGGTGTTGCGCGTTCTGTTGCGGCAGTATGCGGTGTGCCTTTTTATACTTTTTCTCATCAGCAGGGGCATATAGCTGCAGCGCTTTATTCTGCCAAAAAAACTGATTTATTAAACAGTAGGTTCCTTGCTTTTCACGTTTCGGGAGGAACAACTGACCTTGTTTTGTGCGAACCTGACTCTAAAAATATTTTTAAAGTTGTTCCGATTGCTTCTTCATCAGATTTAAAAGCAGGGCAAGCAATTGACAGAATCGGTGTGAAAATGGGAATCAAATTCCCCGCAGGTGTTGGTGTTGAACTTCTGGCACAGAAATCAGAAAAAACTTTTAAAAATAAAATTAAACTGAAAGATGGTTTTTGCTCTCTTTCGGGTCTTGAAAATAAATGCTTAAAAATGCTTGATGACGGCGAATCTTATGAAGATACAGCAAAATTCCTTCTCACTTATATTGCTGATGCTGTAATGACAATGACTCAGGATGCTTTCAAAAAGTACGGCGAACTGCCTGTTGTTTATGCAGGTGGTGTAATGTCCGATAAAATAATACGAGATATTATTACTTCTGAGTACGAGGCATTTTTTGCAGAGCCGGAATATTCTTGCGATAATGCGGCAGGTATAGCATACATGACATATCTTTTATCTATGTGAGGTGAGTTGATGGTAACCCACACACCTACAGTTTACAGTGTTAATGCTCTTAATACTTATGTTAAACGTATTTTAGATAATGACGAGAATTTAAAACATATTTTCGTTACGGGTGAAATTTCAAATTACAAAGCGCATTACAGCGGTCATTTATATATGACAATTAAAGATGAAACTGCAGCAATCAAAGCTGTTATGTTTGCAGGTAATGCCTCAAAACTTCGCTTCAGACCTGAAAACGGTATGAAAGTTCTCATATTCGGTACAGTTTCCCTTTTTCCCAGAGACGGGTCTTACCAGTTATATATTAACGATATGCAACCTGATGGGATAGGTGCTTTAAATATTGCTTTTGAACAGTTAAAAAAGAAACTCGCAGAAGAAGGTTTGTTTTCAGAAACTCATAAAAAATCTATTCCGGAGTTTCCGAGCCGTATAGGTGTTATAACATCTGAAACAGGCGCAGCGGTACAAGATATTTTTAATGTTCTTTCACGTCGTTTTCCTGCTGCTGAAGTAGTTCTCAGACCAACCCAGGTTCAAGGGGATGGTGCTGCGCAGGATATAGCAAAAGCCATATATCTTTTCAATGAATATGATGCTGCTGATGTTCTTATTGTGGGACGTGGCGGAGGATCGATAGAAGATTTATGGGCTTTTAATGAGGAAATAGTCGCAAGGGCTGTTTTTGCTTCCGGAATACCTGTTATTTCTGCCGTCGGTCACGAAACTGATTACACTATTTGCGATTTCGTAGCCGATTTAAGGGCGCCTACACCATCTGCTGCTGCGGAACTTGCGGTGCCTGATAAACTTGAACTTAAGTCCGAGTTGCTTTCATATAAACAGCATATTCTTACTTTAACTAAAAATATTATCGCAGGAGAACGTAGTAAGCTTCTTACTATAGAAAAAAGCGGAGCTTTGCGCGATCCTATAACGAAACTTAACGATAATCGCAGAGAATTACTGTATCTCAGTGAGCGTATAACAAATCTAACTGTTTCTGTCGTTGAGAGCAATAAAATGAGGTTTGCCACATTAGCAGGTAAACTTGATGCCTTGAGTCCGTTGGGTGTTATTTCACGCGGATATGCTTTAGCCGAACATGAAGGTTCAGTATTGACAAGTGTTAAAAAGGTATCCGTTGACGATGAAATTTCAGTACGCCTTTCTGATGGTGTAATAAATACTAAAGTAATCGGTATAGATGAGGTTTGATATTATGGAACAAAGTTATGAAAAGTCATTAAAAAGACTTGAAGAAATAGTTGCACTTCTTGAAGAAGGCGGACAACCCCTTGAAAAAACATTGGAACTTTTTTCTGAGGGCACCGCACTTATTTCTGCTTGTGGAAAATATCTTGATGATGCAGAGCAAAAAATTACTAAACTTTTAGATAACGGTGAGAAAGATGCACAGTAAAATAACAAAGTTCACAGAACTCATAAATCAAAATCTTTATAAATATCTCGATTCGTATCTTGATGAGTATAAGGTGCTGTTTGAGTCCATGCGTTACAGTGTGGAGAATGGTGGTAAACGTGTAAGACCGCTACTTACACTTCTTTTTTGTGATGCTTGTGGCGGTAATGTTTTAAAAGCTGTGCCGCTTGCTTGTGCAGTTGAATACATTCATACTTATTCACTTATACACGATGATTTACCTTGTATGGACGATGATGATTACCGCAGAGGTAAACCCTCAAATCATAAGGTTTACGGCGAGGCGTTTGCACTTTTAGCAGGTGATGGTCTTCTTACGGCGGCATTTGAAAGAATAACCGATTGGCAACGTGCTGGACTTTATAGCGCAGAAGTTGCGGTTAAAGCGATTTATACTCTTTCACACCTTGCCGGTAGTCGCGGTATGATTGGCGGACAAGTTATAGATTTGCTCAATGAAAACAGCAGTAATGTTGATTTTAATACTTTAAAACTTATGGATAGTCTGAAAACAGGTGCATTGATTGAAGCCGCTTGTACTTTGGGTTGTATCGCAGCGGAGGCAGATGAAGAAAAAATTGAGGCTGCTACGGAGTTTGCGCAGAAAATTGGTCTTGCTTTTCAGATTAAAGATGACATTCTTGATGTAACAAGTTCTCTTGAAAAACTTGGAAAAAAGACGGGCAGTGACGTGGAAAACGGCAAATCTACCTATGTAACACTTTTAGGTATTGAAGAATGCCAGGAACTTGTTGATAAACTTACGGAAGAAGCCCTTTCGGCACTTGATGTTTTTGAAAATAACGATGCGTTGAAAGAATTCGCAGAATATCTTGCAAAAAGAGATTGCTAATATGGAACACAAAATTCTTAAAAACTTAAAATCGCCACAGAGTGTAAAAGAACTGAGCGAAAACGAATTACCTTTACTTGCGGAAGAAGTAAGGGATACTATTGTTTCTACTGTTTCCGAAACCGGTGGTCACCTTGCTTCAAACTTGGGTGTGGTTGAGTTGACCATTGCGCTACATAGAGTTTTTAATTCACCTGAGGATAAGTTTATATGGGATGTAGGGCATCAGGTTTATACACATAAGCTTCTTACAGGACGATATGATGAATTTAAAACTTTGCGAACCGAAGGCGGAATTTCAGGCTTTTCACGTCCTAACGAAAGTGAACACGATATTGTTTACAGCGGTCATAGCAGTGTGTCCGTTTCGACTGCTTTGGGTATTGCCGCGGCAAATAAAGTAAGCGGTAAGAAAAATTACGCTGTCGCCATTCTTGGTGATGGTGCACTTACAGGCGGACTTATTTATGAAGCTCTTAATAACGCAGGCAGAATGACGGATAGCCGACTTATTATTGTCCTTAATGACAACGGCATGTCAATTTCAAAAAATGTAGGTAATCTTGCTAAAAGACTTGCCGCAATGCGTTCTCGTTCCGGTTATTATAAATTAAAAGCAGTGGCAGAAAAAGCTGTTTCAAAAATACCTTTTGTTGGTCGTTCCCTTGCAAACTGCATTTTTAAGATTAAAACTGAAGTTAAAAATGCAATGTATCAAAGTAACTTTTTTGAAGATATGGGAGTTACTTATATGGGGCCGATTGATGGCCACAATATTTCTCAACTATGTAACGCACTTGAAGGTGCAAAGATTATTGATGGTCCCGTTCTTGTGCATATTAATACAATAAAAGGCAAGGGGTATATTCACGCCGAAGAAAATCCCTCTGATTTTCACGGTGTTCCGCCGTTCAGTATTGAAAATGGCGATTTTCCACGTTCCACAGATAATTTTTCTGAAAAGTTCGGTGAATTCTTATTTAATCAGGCAGCAAAAGATAAGCGTATTTGCGCTATTACTGCGGCTATGTCTTTAGGAACCGGGCTTAAGCGTTTTTCAGAGGAATATCCGGACAGGTTCTTTGATGTAGGAATAGCAGAAGAACATGCCGTTCCATTTGCACTTGGTCTTGCAAAAGGTAATATGGTCCCTGTTTTTGTTGTATATTCCACGTTTTTACAACGTTGTTATGACCAACTTATGCACGATTGTGCTTTACAAGAGTCAAAAATGATTATTGCCGTTGACCGAGCGGGTATTGTGGGTGATGACGGAGAGACCCATAACGGTATTTATGACACTGCTTTCTTCAACGGTATTCCTAATATCACAGTTTATTCGCCGTCTTATTATGCGGATTTAAACAATGCTTTTGTTAATTCCCTTTACCATTGTGACGGACCTTGTGTAATACGTTATCCCAGAGGTGGACAGTTTTTTATGCCCGAAGATTACACTTGTAGCGGAAAATCATTTGATGTTTTCGGCGATAGTGATGCAGAGGTTGCAATAGTAACTTACGGCAGAATTTTTGGAGAAGCATATAAAGCTTATGAAAAACTTAATGCAGACGGCATAAAAGTTAAAATAATTAAGTTGAATATTATTGTTCCGATTCCGGAAGAATCAGCAGAAGATATAAAAAATACAAAAAAAGTATTCTTTTTTGAAGAAGGCGTAAAAAGTGGCGGTGTTGGCGAAAGTTTTGCAAGTCTTATTCTTGAAAACAAGCTTTCAACGGAGTTTTCCCTTATCGCTTTCCCTGATTGTTTTGTCAAACAAGGTAAAACAGATAGTATTTTAAAGCAATATAACCTTGATTGTGACGGTATTTATAGAACCGTTAAGGAGAGTTTATGAGTGATAAAAAAAGACTTGATATAGTGTTATTTGAACGCGGTTTTGCAGAAAGTCGCGAAAAAGCAAAAGCACTTATAATGTCAGGTATTGTTTATGTTAATGACCAGAAGGAGATAAAGGCGGGGCGCGATATTAAACCCGACGATATAATTGAAGTCAGAGGAAGCACTCTTAAATATGTTAGTCGCGGTGGTCTTAAACTTGAAAAAGCAATGCAGAGTTTTCCCATAACACTTGATGATAAAGTCTGTATGGATATTGGCGCTTCTACCGGTGGTTTTACTGATTGTATGCTTCAAAATGGTGCATCTAAAGTTTATTCCATCGACGTTGGTTACGGTCAGCTTGCATGGAAATTGCGTAGCGATAGCAGGGTTGTAAATCTTGAAAGAACTAATTTCAGGTATGTTACCCATGAGCAAATTCCCGAAGATGTTGATTTTGCTTCAGTTGACGTTTCTTTTATTTCCCTTAAACTCATTTTACCGGTAATGTACACACTTTTAAAAGATGGTGCACAGGCGGTTTGCCTCATTAAACCGCAGTTCGAGGCAGGACGTGAAAATGTAGGTAAAAAAGGCGTTGTAAGGGACCCGGCAATTCACGAAAGTGTTATTAAAACAATTGCGGAGTTTGCTGACAGTCAATCTTTTCAGGTTCTGGGTCTTGAACATTCTCCGGTGAAAGGGCCTGAAGGTAACATTGAATACCTGATGTTTTTGCAAAAATGTTCTGAACCACAGAATTCAGAATCAGTTATTGCAACAGCAAATGAATTAGTTAAACGTTCTCACGATGTACTTGATAAATAAAACGGGGTGATTGTTTTGAAGTTTTATGTTATTCCGAATATGACCAGAGAAAATACTTTTTCTGTTACTTCGGAACTTTTAAATAAAATCTCCGATTTAAGTTGTACTGCAATTCTTGCTGAATCTCTTAAATCACATTTCGGTGAGAGCAACGGTGTTATATACAGCGATAAGACGAACATTGTGTCCGATTGCGATATGGTAATTGCTATAGGCGGTGACGGCACCTTCATAAATGCCGCCAAAGTCGCAACTGAATTCAATAAGCCGATTATTTGTATTAATGCAGGAAAACTTGCTTATCTTGCCTGTCTTGAAGGTGACGAATTAGAACTATTAAGTAAAATAGTCAGCGAAGAATATATAATTGAAAACAGGATGATGCTGGATGTTGCGATAATTGACAAGAATAGTGAATTATTATATCATTCAAGTTGCATTAATGATGCAGTAGTTTCAAGAAGCGGTATGATACGAATTATGAAACTTTCGGTTCTTTGTAACGGTGCGCCTCTTATTGATTATCTTGCAGACGGTGCAATCGTTGCCACTCCCACAGGTTCAACTGCATATTCGCTTTCTGCGGGTGGACCGGTGGTCGAACCCTGTATTGAAAGCATACTTTTGACTCCTGTTTGTCCTCATAGTGTTTTTTCCCGTTCAGTCCTCCTTGACGGTTGTGCTCAACTTGAACTTATTCACGATAATAGCGGAGAAGCTATTTTATCCTGTGACGGACAAGGTGCGGTTATAATTCCTGCGGATGCACGTGTTACGGTTAAACGTTCCGATGATTATGCATCCTTTGTAAAAATAAAATCAGATACATTCATTGATATACTTAATAAAAAAATCTCCGGTTAGGTGGCAGTTATGAAAAAAAGAAGACATAAATTGATACTCGATTTAATTGAACAGTATGAAATAGGAACACAAGAAGAACTTCTTGTATTATTGCGTGAAAAAGGTTGCGATGTTACGCAGGCTACTGTTTCGCGTGATGTTAAAGAGTTACGTCTTTTAAAAACTCTTGGTCACAACGGTGTTTACAAATATTCTGTTGAACGTTCAAATGATAACGGATACAGCGGTATGTTTGATGCTCTGTTTCAAAGTGCCATGACAAAAGTTGATTATGCCGGAAATATATGTGTTATAAAGTGTTCTCCCGGACTTGCGGGTGCCGCTTGTGCCACCATTGATGCTATGAATGTTCATGAAGTTGTTGGTACCATAGCAGGTGATGATACAATTTTTATGCTTTGTCGCACAACGGACGAAGCTCGTGGCGTTGCTGAAGCACTTAACAGAATGATTGGTAGATAAGATAGGTGGATAACTATGCTTTCCGTTTTAAAAATACAGAACATTGCTATTATAGAGAGTGCCGAGATTGAGTTTTCCGGGGGCTTTAATGTTTTGAGCGGTGAAACGGGTGCAGGTAAATCAATAATACTTGATTCAATTAACGCGGTACTTGGCTTTCGTACCTCCCGTGAACTTATAAGAACGGGGGCAAGCGAAGCGCAGGTTACTGCGTTGTTTTCGTGTGTCGGAAAAAATATCGAAAATAAACTTGAATCCCTTTCTTTACCTATCAGTCCGGATGGTTCGTTGCTTGTTTCCAGGGTTATAGGTGCAGACAGAAATATATGCAAAGTCAATAATGCTTTGACTAATGTTACTGCTCTTCGCGAATTAGGTGCGGAGCTTATGAGTATACACGGTCAACAGGATAACCGAGAACTTTTAAATAACGAAACACACTTGGGTTATATTGATGCAATGGCATCATCGGAGAAGCTTGTTTCAGAGTTTCAAACCATTTATTCCGAACTGGTTTCGCTGAAATCGCAGATTAAGCATCTTTCGGTAGATAAAGAATCAAAAGCGCGAAAAATTGACATCCTGTCTTATCAGATAGATGAGATTGAAAAAGCGGAAATTAATCCCGGTGAATGGGAACAACTTAAAAACCGCAGAACAGAACTTCAGAATTTCGAGAAAATACAAGGCGGTTTATATGCCGCTTATGAAGCTTTATCAGGCGATGATTCTTTTCATGGTGCAGT
The DNA here is from genome assembly GCA_045578985.1 of Acutalibacteraceae bacterium. Classification (GTDB taxonomy): domain Bacteria; phylum Bacillota; class Clostridia; order Oscillospirales; family Acutalibacteraceae; genus DTU089. The sequence continues at coordinate 62,336 of JAZNLH010000041.1, forward strand.
TGAGTTATTATCAGGTGCATTCAGAGAATTATCTGCTATTTCCGCTTATTCAAAAGAAGCGGAAGAGCTTTCACAAAAACTCGGTGATTTATACTACGAACTCGAAGATATTGCAGATTCAGTCAGAGATTCAGTTTCAGATGAAGGCTTTTCACAGGCTGAACTTGAAAATATTGAAAATAGAATAAACCTCATTTATAACTTAAGTAAAAAATATGGTGCTACCGAAGAGGAAATACTGGAATTTCTTGAAAATGCAAAAGCTGAATTGAATGAAATTTCTTTTTCAGATGAAAAACTTGAAGAATTAAAGAATCAATATGCAGATACCTATGAAAAGGCTATGCAATTAGCAAAGGAACTTTCGGCTTTACGTAAGAAAGTAGCTGTTGATTTTGCTGAAAAGGTTTGTGATGAGTTAAGATTTCTTGATATGCCCAATGTACAGTTTTTCGTGGAGTTTTCAGAAATTGATTTGTGCGAAAACGGCATAGACAGTGCAGAGTTTTTCGTTTCCGCAAACGTTGGTGAAGCGCCGAAACCTATCGCAAAAATAGCAAGTGGAGGCGAACTTTCCAGGATTATGCTGGCGCTAAAAACCGTTTTGGCACATAAAGATAAAATTGAAACTATGATTTTTGATGAAATAGATTCCGGTGTCAGTGGCAGAGCTGCGCTTAAGGTTGCATCAAAACTTAAAGAGGTTTCAAAGGGTAAGCAGGTTCTGTGTGTAACCCATCTTGCCCAGTTAATGTCCTATGCTGATAATCATTATTTAATTGAAAAGGCAGCTAAAAACGGGAAAACTTATACCAGCGTTAAACCGCTTGATTTAGATGGTAGAAAAAGCGAAATTGCACGAATTACAGGTGGTGGCAAGATTACTGAAATTCAACTTGAAAACGCTGAAGAAATGCTGAAAGAAAGTGGTGTTATCGTATGAAAATAGGTGTTTGTCGCGGTCTTGATGATTTTAAATCATTAAAAGCTGCCTCACAGACAGGGATAGATTATATTGAAACCGGTTTCGGATGTCTTGCCAATTTAAGCGATGAAGAAATCAGTAATTGTAAAGAAAAACTTGAAAGTTTTTCTTTGAATTGCCTTGCTGCTAACGGTTTTATTCCCGGTGATATGAAATTAGTCGGCGATGATGTAGATTATGGTGCTCTTTGTGATTATATTGACAGAGGGTTTGAAAGAGCTAAGATTTTTGGCGTTAGAAAAATCGTTTTAGGTAGTGGTAGGGCTCGTAGTTTTGATGATGGGTACTCTTTTGAAAAAGCGAAAGAACAACTTGCTTTCTTCCTTAGCGAGTATGCTGCTCCTCGTGCCCAAAATGCCGGTTGCATTATACTTCTTGAACCTTTGCGTTTTTGCGAGTCTACAATGATTCATACTGTTAGTGACGGTGTGGAAATTGCCCGTATGAGTGGGGCTGATAATGTCTTTGGTTTAGCGGATTTGTATCACGTATACGGTAACAATGACAGCATAGAGGGTATCGCTGATTTTAAAGGCGAGGTTCTTCATGCGCATATTGCCGAACCTGTAAACAGAACTTATCCTTCTACCTATGATAGTGACGAGATAAAGCTGATTTATAAATCATTCTTTGATGCATTGAAAGCGGCAGGTTGTGAAACTTGCTCCATTGAAGCCGGAACCGATGATTTTTCAAAGGATATTATCGATTCGATGAAGGTTTTAAAAAGTTTTATTTAAAAACTCTTTTATTGACAATATTCGACAACAGACATATAATATTAATGGATAAATTATTTGCTTTTGAAAGGACTGTAATTTATGGGAAAAATTTTAGTTATGGACCATCCGCTTATTCAACACAAACTTTCGATTTTACGTGATAAGTCAACAGGTTCAAAAGAATTCAGAGCACTTATTTCCGAAATTGCAACATTAATTTGTTATGAAGCTACAAGGGATCTTCCTCTTGAGGAAGTAGTTGTTGAAACTCCTATTTGCCCTGCAACCACAAAAGTACTTGCAGGTAAAAAACTTGCGGTTGTTCCTATTTTAAGAGCCGGTCTTGGAATGGTTGACGGTATGCTCGCGTTAGTACCTTCTGCAAGAGTAGGTCATATCGGACTTTATCGCGATCCTGAAACCTTAATGCCGGTTGAATATTATTGCAAACTTCCCGCTGATATTGAGGAACGTGAGGTTTTCGTTGTGGATCCGATGCTTGCAACAGGCGGTTCAGCAATTGATGCTATTACTCAAATCAAAAAACGTGGACCTAAACATATAAAATTCCTTGGAATTATTGCAGCTCCTGAGGGACTTGATGCACTTTCAAAGGCTCATCCTGATGTGGATATTTTTGTTGCTTCTCTTGATGAAAAACTTAATGACCACGGCTATATAATTCCCGGTCTCGGCGATGCCGGAGACAGAATTTTCGGTACAAAATAAATGGAATTAAAGTCGTTTTCTGTTAATACGGAAAACGACTTTTTTAGTGTGTAGGGTATGAATAAAAGATTATTATGTGTTGCGTTGGCGTGGGTGTTTTTGTTCACTTTTAGTTCGTGCGGTGGTGATGAAAGCAAACCTTTGGCAGATAGCACTGCTTATGTTGCTGTTGTTTCAGGTTTTTATGAAACATTGGCTGCCAAAGATTACTGTGATTCAATAGATGCTCAATTATTGGAGTATGAAACCTCATCAGATGCTGTTGAAGCAGTGCGCAACGGTCAAGCTGATTTTGTTGTTTTAAACGAATACGAAGTTCAAAGCGTTGTGGGTTCGGATTCCGAATTATATTATTTGGAATCCTGCGATTATAAACTTGAATATAGAGCAGTATTTACATACGATAATGAAGATTTATGCATGGAGTTTAATGATGCTTTTCAGAAATTATCCGAAGACGGAACTATTGACAGTATAAGGGAAGCTTACCTAAATGGCGAAACATATCAAATTCCCGAATCCACGGGCAAAAAAGGGGAGTTGGTTATGGTGTGTGACCCTGTTTTTGATTATAGAGTTTGTTACGATGCCGCCGGAAATTTAAAAGGAACTGATGTGGATATTGCAAAAACAGTTTGTGCGTGTTTAGGTTATGACCTTGTAATAGAAACAACGGATTTTCATAATATGTTTGATGAAATTGAAAACGGTAACGCTGATTTTATAATGTCTGCTGTTGAATATACAGAAGAAAGAGCGGAAACTTTCCTTTTCAGCGATGTTTATGCAACTTTATATTATGATGTTTATACAATGGATTAAAAAAACTCCTCAGTCTTTCGACTGAGGAGTTTTTTGTTATTAAGGTTAATTAGGCAAGTTCTGCGAAGTATTTGATAGTTCTAACCATCTGGCTTGTGTAGCTGTTTTCGTTGTCATACCAAGAAACAACCTGAACTTCATAAAGAGCGTCAGCAATCTTAGCTACCATTGTCTGTGTAGCATCGAAGAGAGAACCGTATCTCATACCGATAACGTCAGAAGAAACGATAGGATCTTCGTTGTAACCGAAAGAAGCAGAAGCAGCAGCTTTCATAGCAGCGTTGATGCCTTCTTTTGTAACATCTGTACCTTTAACAACAGCTGTAAGGATTGTTGTAGAACCTGTAGCAACAGGAACTCTCTGTGCGGAACCGATAAGTTTGCCGTTGAGTTCGGGGATAACAAGGCCGATAGCTTTAGCAGCACCTGTTGAGTTGGGAACGATGTTAGCAGCACCTGCACGAGCTCTTCTCATATCGCCTTTTCTGTGAGGACCGTCAAGAATCATCTGGTCGCCTGTGTAAGCGTGGATTGTGCTCATGATACCGCTCTGGATGGGAGCATAATCATTAAGAGCCTTAGCCATGGGAGCAAGGCAGTTTGTTGTGCAAGAAGCAGCAGAGATGATCTGATCATCAGCTGTAAGAGTATCTTCGTTTACAGAGAAAACAACTGTCTTGAGGTCGTTACCTGCGGGAGCAGAAATAACAACTTTCTTTGCACCTGCGTTGATGTGAGCCATGCTCTTTTCTTTTGAGCAGTAGAAACCTGTGCACTCAAGAACTACGTCAACACCGATTTCGCCCCAGGGGAGTTCAGCAGCGTTAGCCATAGCATAGATTTTAAGTGTTTTACCGTCAACAGTGATTGTGCCTGCTTCGTCATCTGCAGAAACTGTGTGAAGATCATCACCAATTCTACCGCAGTAACCGCCCTGTGCTGTATCATATTTAAGAAGATTAGCAAGCATTGAGGGTTTTGTAAGGTCGTTGATAGCTACTACATCGTAACCTTCAGCGCCGAACATCTGACGGAATGCGAGACGACCAATTCTGCCGAAACCATTGATTGCAACTTTAACTGACATTTGAATTACCTCCAAATATATAATTAGTTTATATTCAACCTATATCATTTTACCACAAAACTGAATAAATGCAAGAACTTTGACATAATTTTAACTTGTGTTTACAAGTTTTGGCATATTGCAAAAAAATATTCAAAAATTGTATAAAAAATGGTTTAAAATTCAATATAAAATTAACCGTTTACTACGTTAATAGGGTTTCCGGAAAGGTAGGCATTTATATTTTCTTCCAATATACCCATAAGTCTGAGCCTTGTTTCGTAAGCTGCCCAAGCGATATGGGGAGTAATAAGGCAGTTTGGGGCAGTCAAAAGCGGATTATCACTTTTGGGCGGTTCGGTTGAAAGAACATCTGTGCCGTATCCTGCCAAAGTACCATTTCTGAGTGCCTCTGCAACATCTTTTTCGTTGGCGACGGCACCACGTGCAGTATTTATAATGTATGCGTTCTTTTTCATTTTCGCAATTAATTCTGCGTTTATAAGACCTTGTGTGCTTTCTGTAAGCGGACAGTGTACAGATATAAAGTCAGAATTTTCAATAACGGTATCCATATCTGTGAAGGTTACATTATCAACGCCATCTTTTTTGCCAGATGGGGTGTAAGCCATAGTTTTCATGCCGAAAGCGGTTGCGATTTCTGAAACTCTTTTTCCGATTTTGCCGAAACCAATAATACCGAGTGTTTTTCCGTCAAGCTCATAAAGAGGGGAGTTCCAATAGCAGAAATCCTCACACTTTGACCAAGTACCGCTTTTTACATCCTGTGTGTATTCGCTTACTTTGTTAATAAGTTCGAGAATATACGCAAAAACCATTTGTGCAACGGCATTTGTCGAATAAGCGGGAATATTAGAAACGGGGATACCTCGTTCCTTTAGTGCGGCACAGTCTATTTGATTATAGCCAGTGGCAAGTGTCGCAACAAACTTGAGCTCAGGGAGCTTTTCAACAAGTTCTCTTGTAATTGCAACTTTGTTTACAATAAGAATTTCTGCGTCTTTCGCCCTTTCCAGAACCTTGTCCTCGGGTGTTCTGGGATAAACGGTTAAATCAACCAACTTTTCAATGTTTTCCCAGGAAATATCACCGGGGTTTTCCGTGTATCCGTCAAGGATAACAGTTTTTAATTTCTTTTCCATAAATATCACCAAAAATATTATACACAAGAATTATATTTCTTTCAATGATTTTATTAACATAATCTTTTTTACTTGACCTTAGTTGTAGAATGGTATAAAATAATTATTTGAATGGAGTGAGGTTTTGAAAAAAGATAGGTTGACGAAAAAAGAAAAACGTAGCAGAATTCTGAAATATTCTGCAATCGGTTGTTTTTCAGCTTCTCTTGTATTTGTTGTTTTGGCTTATATTTTTTCACTCCCTGAAGTTCAGCAAAGTTTACGGAATTTAAATGCATGGTTCGAATGGATTGAAAAATTTATTGCTCAATACGATAAATTATCAGCATTTGGTCTGATTATAGTCCTTTTTGCGTTTAAGAGTGTTGTGCCAATTTTACCGTTTTCGGTGCTGTTTATCAGCAGTGGTATGGTTTTTTCTCCGATAGTTGCTGTTTTAGTCAATTTAATAGGCTTCGCCTTGCTTGTTACAATTAAGTTTTTATGGGGAAGAAAATACGGTGGTGGCAAAGCACATAAGCTCCTTAATAAAAATGAAAGTTTATCAAACTTCATGAACCTGAGCGGCGAAGGTAATAAATGGATGCTTGTACTATTGCGGTTAGTGCCTTATATGCCGGTAAGCACCGTTAGTCGTGCCTATGGTGCTACCGAAATCAGCCTTTTGCCTTTTGTGGGTTTGTCGGTATTGGGTTTTTTACCTCGACTTGTTTTATGGAGCATCGTCGGTACTAATATTTTTAATCCCTTCTCCGCAACATTTATGGCGCCTGTCATTATTTTGTTGATAATCAGCGGAATATCCCTTCAGATTCTGAGGGCGATTTTAGAATAAAAAATTTAATAACAATCCGAAAGGACGTTTATTTATGAAAAAGAATGAAATTAAATCAACCGAATTTCTCGCGAAACTCGAAGCAGTTTACGGTGATGAAGCAACTTTGCAGCAAGAGAGATTTTTTAATCTCGCAGAGTCTTATGAAAAAGTTTTCGGTACCAATGCAGATTTAAGATTTTTCTCTGCTCCCGGCAGAACAGAGGTCGGCGGAAATCATACTGACCACAATAATGGTAAGGTTCTTGCTGCGGCAATTAATCTTGATGCCGTTGCAGCAGTTGAAGCAAGGACTGACGGCATTATCAATGTTAATTCAGAAGGATATCCTCCTATTAATATTGATACAGCAAACCTTAATATTGTTGATGAAGAAGCGGGCGAATCCTCGGCACTTATAAGAGGTGTTTGCGCAAGATTCAATGAACTCGGCTATAAATTCGGTGGTTTTAATGCAAGTGTAACTTCTTGCGTTCTTTCAGGCTCAGGTCTTTCGTCTTCTGCAGCCTATGAAGTACTTATTGGTACGATTCTTAATTATCTCTATAATGATGGCAAAATCAGTGCAGTTGAAATTGCACAGATTTCACAGTATGCAGAGAATGTTTACTTCAAAAAACCTTGCGGTCTTATGGATCAGACTGCTTGCTCTGTCGGTGGATTTGTAAAAATCGATTTCGAAGACACAAAATCTCCGATAATTGAAAAGGTTGATTTTGATATAGCTAAACACGGCTATAATCTTTGTATTGTTGACACTGGCGGAAATCACGCAGACCTTACAGGTGATTATGCGGCAATTCGTCTTGAAATGAACTCTGTTGCTGAATATTTCGGCAAAACAGTTCTTCGTCAGGTTGATGAAAAAGAAGTCTTTGAAAATATCGGTGAAATCCGTGAGAAAACAGGCGACAGAGCTATTGAAAGAGCAATACATTTTTATAATGAGAACAAACGTGTTGAAAAACTTTCAAAAGCATTGTCAGATGGCAATTTTGACGAGTTTAAAAACATAATTATCGAAAGCGGAAAATCTTCTTATATGTATAACCAGAACTGCTTTACACTTACAGCACCTGATGAGCAGCCTGTTGCACTTGCTTTGTGTGTTTCAGAAGAACTACTTAAAGGTAAGGGTGCTTACAGAGTGCATGGCGGCGGTTTTGCAGGTACTATACAAGCTTTCGTTCCTGTTGAAGATACCGAAATATACGTTGCAGCCATGCAAAAAATTTTCGGTGAAAATTCTTGTTACATACTTAAAATCAGAAGCCACGGCGGCTGCGAGATATGATTAAAAGGGTAACTGATATAAACAGTTTAAGCGGCGTTTTATCGCCGCTTTTGCCGTTGATATGCACTGATCATCTTTTCTCTTGCAATAGCGCAGACGGTGCTTTTATTCAACTTGATGAAAACGATAATATTACTGCGGTTTTATCGCTGAAAAACGGCAGTGCAACCATAACAAAAACGAATTTTAAAGTTGACTTAAAAGAGCTTGAAACGTTTTTGAAAGTTCTGGGTGTTTTATCAGTTGTATCGGATTTTTCTTTAGAAAATGAAGCGGAAAAATGTTATCCGCTTTTAAAATGTAATCCCTATAACTCCGAAAAAAATGATGTTTGCGTTTTATCAGAAAAGTCAAGTATTGCTGAATATAAAACTGTTTTTGATATGCTTTCGGACAGCGACGGAGATTTTGAAAATTGGTTCCCGTCATTTTCAAAGAAAATTAATCAGAAAAAAGCTATGGCAGTATATAAAGCGGTTGACGGGGTAGCGGTCAGCACCGCAACCGCAACGGCGGTTTATAATAAAACGGCAATTATTTCCGGTGTATTTACATCAGAAAATTACAGAAAAAAAGGTTATGCATCTTCTTGCATTAAATCGTTTTTGAGCGAATTATATCATTTAGGTGTAAGAGAAGCTTACCTTTGGTGTGAAGAAAGAAATCTTTCTTTTTATAATAAATTAGGCTTTATTAATTGTGGTGAAGTCTATGTGAGAGAGGAATTTTAAATTATGTCTTTTTTTAAAATCAGTAATGAACTTCAGGTTCTCTCGGAAAGAGCACTTTTAAAATGCAAAGAGAAGTTTGAAGAGATTGACAGACTTACTGAATATAATCAACAAAAAGTTTTAAAAGCTTTTATAAATAATGGTGTCAGCGAATCTCATTTTTCGGGTTCTACCGGCTATGGTTACGGCGATAGAGGACGCGAGGTGCTTGACGAATTAACCGCTGAAATTTTCGGAGCAGAGGATGCAATTATCCGCCATAGCTTTGCAAGCGGAACACATACTCTTTGTGTTATGCTTTTTGGCGTGTTGCGCCCCGGTGATAACGTTCTTTGTGTAACGGGTAAACCTTATGACACAATTCACTCGGTTATTGGTCTTTCGGGTGAAGGTATGGGTTCTTTAAAAGATTTCGGTGTTACATTTGATATTATTGATTTACTGTCCGATGGTACTGTTGATTATGAAAATGTGAAAAAAGCACTTTCAAAAAAAAATTACAAAGCAGTTTATGTTCAACGTTCAAGAGGTTATACACTAAGACCAACACTTAATTTTGATGATATTAAGAAAATTACCGAAACAGTCAAGGCTGACAGTAATGCTATTGTTTTACTTGATAACTGTTATGGTGAGTTTACTGAGTACGAAGACCCATCAAGTGCCGGTGTTGACCTTTTTGCAGGTTCACTTATTAAAAATCCCGGTGGCGGTATTGCAAAATGCGGTGGATATATAGCCGGTAAAAAAGAACTTGTTGAACTTTGTTCATACAGAATGACAACTCCCGGTGTCGGTAGGGAAGTGGGCGCAACATTAGGTAATTCACGTGATATTTTTATGGGGCTTTTCAATGCACCTCATGTAACAGGTGAAGCCCTTAAGGTAGCAGTTTTCACTGCTGCGTTGTTTGAAGAAATGGGCTACGAAGTTTCACCGAAATCTGACGAAAGACGTGCCGATATTATACAGAGTATAAAACTCGGTGACCGCGAAAAGCTTGTGGCATTTTGTCAGGGACTTCAGAGTGGCTCTGTTGTTGACAGTTATGTTGTTCCTGAGCCCTGGGCAATGCCCGGATATGATTCAGATGTTATTATGGCTGCAGGTGCTTTCACAAATGGTTCATCTATAGAACTTTCTGCAGATGCACCCTTAAGAGAACCTTTTGCGGTATGGCTTCAAGGCGGACTCAATTTCCATAGCGGAAAAATCGGTGTGCTTTTAGGCGCAGAAAGAGTTTTGAACCTGTGATTTTTGGAACTGAAACTTTCACTCATGATTCCTGATTTCCTTGTTGATGTAAATATTTTCACAAATTTCCTTGAAAACGGGACCTCCGTCTGAACCGCCGGAGATTCCGTTTTCTTTTAATATGCATATAACATATTTTGGGTCATTATACGGAAAGAACCCTGCAAACCAGCAGTATTTTATTTCGTTTCCGTTTTCGTCGTATTGACCGCTTTGTGCAGTTGCGGTCTTGGCACATGAATCAAATAATGAAGAAAAAGCTATCGTCCCGGTACCATCGGTAGTTGTTTTTAAAAGTGCATTTTTAATTGTGTTGCAGGTGCTTTCTTTGAATACTTTAACACCGCTGTTTTCTATATTCGGTGAAAAAGAACCTGTTTTATCTGTGATTCCTTTTACAAGATACGGCTCGTTGTAAGTGCCGTTATTTGCGATTGTTGCAAAAAGGGCTGCAATCTGCAAAGGTGTTGCAGTAAATCTGCCTTGACCAAAAGCAAAATTTCCTACAGCAGCATCACTGTTAAGCTCAGAAATATCAGGGAGTATGCCTTCTTCCGTAAAAAAGCCTTTTCCTAAATCTATGCTTTTTCCGAATCCTGCATTTTCAGCAGTGTGTAAAAGTTCTTTTGCTCCCACTTTTGTTCCCAGTTCAATAAAATATGGGTTACACGAATGTGAAATTGCAGTGTTTAAATTTATAATTCCGTGCCCCTCTAATTTATTACAGTTAAATTTATTATCGCTTTTTTCGATGTTACCTGTACAGTTGAACGGGAGTATTTCAACGTTTTTTTCAAGGGCGGCGGCAGCAGTTATCACTTTAAAAACCGAACCCACAGGATATGCGGATAATGCACGATTAAGAAACGGACTATCGTCACTGTTTATATATTCTTCAAGATTATTTCTGTCATATGTGGGTGTGGAACAACAAGCTAAAATGGCGGAAGTTTTTACATCAAGAACAATTGCCGCGCCTTTTTCGATATTGCCTTTTAATAAAGCATTTTCGGCGATTTTCTGAATATCTTTATCAATAGTTAAAACAATTCCGTCTTTGTCATAATATCCATTATCACGAATTTCAACAATTTCACCGGTCAGCATTCTGCCGTTGGCATCAGCTGAATATGCAATACTTAACGTTCCTCCGTTATTAATAAGTTCGTCGTTGTAGTATTTTTCAATACCGCATATTCCGTTACCGCTTGAGTCGGTGTAGCCAATAATATGAAGTGCAGAAGTGTTTTTGTATCGGTTAAAAGTGGTAAGTGTTTTTATATCTTCAGATTGCTCAAAAAAATGTTGGCTTTTAGTTGGTAAAAGTAAAAAATAACCCAATGATGCTTTTTTCAAAGCTTCAAGACCTACGCCTTTTTCTTTTAAAACAGCCAGTGCGTCGGCTGTAGGTTTAATACAGGTTATATAATTATACTTGTTGTTTACAAGTGGGTTTAAGTTTGTATCGTAAATAATTCCTCTCGTTGTTGCAATATCTTTTACTCGTATGCTTGAGTCTGTTGAGGCAGTTTGTGGAATCATTGTTATTGTGAATAGTCTTCCGGATAAGAATAAAAAAAGCAGGTTTGTCGTCAATAAGAATGATATTACCCTTTTTTTCAATACAGAAACCCCTTTCTGAAAAATATTAGCTGTTTTTTTATTTATTATTTGACTTTATTTTTAAGAATATTATAATATCTATGTAATAAGTGATTAATGCATGGGAGGTGTAACCGTGGACGAAAGATTTTCCCGTACTGTGCGCGTAATAGGCGAAGATAATATGAAAAAAATTGAAAATTCATCTGTAATCGTTTTCGGCTTAGGTGGAGTAGGCGGTGCAGCCGTTGAATCATTGGTTCGTGCAGGTGTAGGGCGAATTGGCATTGTTGATAAAGATATTGTTGATATAACAAACATCAACAGGCAAATTATCGCTACCGATGATACCATTGGTATGAAGAAAACCGATGCTGCGGAAAAACGCCTTTTGAGCATTAACCCTTGTTTGAAAATAGATAAATTCGATTTGTTTTATCTTCCCGAAACTGCTGACTGTATTGATTTATCGCAGTATAATTATATAGTCGATTGTATTGACAACATCACCGCGAAACTTGAACTTATAGTGCGTGCAGATAAAGCGGGAGTGCCGATAATTTCTTCAATGGGTACGGGTAACAAACTGCATCCTGAAATGCTGGAAATTTCTGATATAAATAAAACAAGTGTTTGTCCTTTAGCCCGTGTTATGCGCAGAGAATTAAAAAAACGTGGTATATCTAAGCTTCCGGTTGTTTATTCAAAAGAAGAACCGGTTAAAACTGATTCATCTGTTCCCGGGTCTGTTTCATTTACTCCGCCTGTTGCAGGGTATTTAATCAGTTCGTTTGTTATAAGAAGTATTATAAAGTGAGGTATATATATGAATTTTACTCAGTGTGAAAAGCCGGGCTTGTTTGAGGGATTTGCCCTTGTTAAATCTTGCGATAAAAAAAGCGCAAAAAACGGAACTTTTTTCCTTGATTTAGTTTTAAGCGATAAAGACGGCGAAATTTTTGCTAAAATGTGGGATTTCCGTGAAGATGTAAATCCAATGCCTGAAGTTAATACAGTTATAAAAGTTCGCGGAACAATACAGCAGTATAACGGTAACGATCAGTTTATAATTCAACGTATGCGTCCTTCTAATGTTAACGATAATATCAATGTAGCGGATTTTATAAGGTCTGCTGATTTTGAAGGCGAAGATATGCTTAAAGTTATAGTCAATATTGTGGCAAATTTTAAAGACGAAGAACTTAAAAATGTAGTTCTTGGGATGCTTGGCGATAATAAAGAAGCTCTTCTTACTTTTCCGGCGGCAGAAAAGCTTCATCATGCGATGAGAGGCGGTCTTCTTTACCATACGCTTTCTATTGTCCGCCTTGCTGAATGTGTTTGTGCACTTTATCCCTGTATTGACAAAGAGCTTCTTCTTTCCGGTGCGATTCTTCACGATATAGCAAAAATTCGTGAGTACAGCGTTAATTCCGCAGGTGTTGTGGACGGACATACTCTTGAAGGTGCACTTATCGGTCACCTTGTTATGGGTGCTGAGGACGTTGGCAGAAAATGTGATGAATTGGGGATTGATGCCGAGAAGAAATTTTTACTTCAACATATGCTTATTTCACATCACGGAAAACTTGAGTTCGGTGCGGCTGTGCGCCCCAGCTTTATTGAGGCAGAGGTCCTTTCTCAGCTCGACTTGTTTGATGCAAATATTTATGAAATGGCAGATGCCTTGAAAGACGTTGAAACAGGCGGTTTCACAGGCAGATTGTGGATGCTTGATAACAGACGTTTCTATAACCACGGCAGAATTGATGTTCAGCCCCAGGCTAATATAATTAATGAGGAAAACTGATATGCAATATACAGAAGTTAAAATATTTGTTCCTACAAGTGACACTGAAAGAGCATCGGGAATTGCAATGATGACTATGCCTTACGGCATTTATATTGAGGATTACAGCGATTTAGAAAAAGCTGCGTGGGAAATCGCACATATTGATTTGATTGACGAGGATTTACTTCAAAAGAACCGAGACGAGTCAATTATTCACGTATATCTTGAAGAAGAAATGAATCCGGCTGAGGCTATATCTTTTATATCTGAACGCCTTGATGCTGAGAATATCAAATATAAAATTGAAACTGAAGGCTGCAGTGAAGAGGATTGGGCTGATAAGTGGAAAGCCTATTTTAAACCCACACCTGTTGGCGAAAGGCTTTTTATACGTCCTACATGGATAGATGATTTCGACAGTGGGAACAGAGCCATTTTAAATATCGAACCAGGCGCAGCCTTTGGTACAGGTACTCACGATACAACAAGACTTTGCCTTGAAGTTTTAGATGAAATTGTTACTGATAGAGATACTGTTCTTGATATCGGTTGCGGCAGCGGTATTCTTGCCATTGCTTCGATGCTTTTAGGCGCAAAAGAAGGCTTCGGTGTTGATATTGATGAAATTGCCGTTAAAACCGCCAAAGAAAACGGGAAAATGAACGGCTTTACAGAGCCAAAACTTCAATTTGTATGCGGTGACCTTGCGGATAAAGTCAACAAAAAATACAGTATTGTTGTAGCTAATATTGTAGCTGATATTATTAAACTTTTCAGTACTCAGGTACGAGCTTTCATGCTTCCGGGTGCTAAGTTTATCGCCTCGGGTATTATAGATTCAAGAGCCGATGAAGTTTGTTTAAGTCTTGAAAATGCAGGGTTGAAAATTATTCGCCGCATAGAAAACGGCGGTTGGGTCTGCCTTGTTTGTGAATAGTTTTATAAATATGAAAGCCGTCACCTTGAAAGTTGAAAGGTGGCGGTTTTTTATTTAGCTGTTTTGTTTATTATATATTGGCAAGCGAACGCTGCCGAACGCTGCCAATCGCTGCCAATCGCTGCCAATCGCTGCCAATCGCTGCCGATATAGAAAAAGAAAATAAATAGATATTGTTATTGAAAAAAGAGATGGATATAGAAACAGGTACGGGGAAGGAACCGGGTAGGGCTACGGAACAAGAAACTGTTTCTGTGAAAGTTGAAAATTTTTGAACATTGAAATTTTTTCTCTGTTTTTCTCAAAATGTTCATAACTTTGTTTAAAGAATGTTCAAAGAATTGTGGGCTTGAAATTTTATACTTTTTGCATTTAAATTCAAAGCTTTTCATATATTTACCGAGGTGAAGTGTATGAAAAAAATTATTTCCGTTATTTTGGCGTTAGTGTTTATAACGCAAACAACAATTTGCGTGATGAGTGCTGACAGGGTAGTTAAAGAAAACGAAAATATTGAACTACCGACAACTTTTACTTCAACTGTTCCAAATGGAGATGATTCTGAAAAATTACCGGTTGAAATAAAAGCTAAGTCAGCGGTGCTTATGGATGTAGCCACAGGGAAAGTGCTGATGCAGTATAATCCCGATGTTAAGCTTTTTCCTGCATCTGTTACAAAAATTATGACAATACTTCTGGTGGCGGAGGCAATAAGTAATAAAAAAATTACCCTTGCCGATAAAGTTGCCTGTTCTTCAAATGCGGCAAGTAAAGGCGGGTCACAGATTTGGCTTGAAGAAGGTGAAGTGATGACTGTTGACGAGCTTCTTCGTGCCACTGTTATCGGTAGCGCAAACGATGCTGCGACACTTTTGGGTGAATATATTTCCGGCAGTGAAGAGGCATTTATATCACTTATGAATGCACGTGCTAAGGAATTAGGGATGAATAATACCAACTTTGTAAATGCAACAGGTCTTGATGATACCACCGATGAACATTTAACAACATCACGGGATATTGCCATAATGTCACGTGAGCTTCTTAAACATGAATTTATAACAGAATATACAACCATATGGATGGATTCATTGAGAAACGGTTCAACGGAGCTTGTTAATACCAATAAATTAGTTCGCTTTTATGAGGGTACTACGGGTCTTAAAACGGGCACTACTGCAAAAGCAGGGTGTTGTGTATCTGCAAGTGCTAAAAGGGATAATTTGCACCTTGTAGCCGTTGTAATGGGTAGCCGGAACAGCAAAGAACGTTTTGAAACAGCAAAAGCGATGCTTAGTTGGGGCTTTTCGAATTATACTTCATATACACCGAAAATTGATAAGAGTCTTTTGCATAATGTAACGGTTATCGGTGGCAGAAGTAATGATGTTGTAATAAATGTTCCTGAACTTACACCGATACTCATAAAGAAAGGCGAAGAAGAAAATATAAAAGTAAATGTTGAATTGTGCTCCGATGTGGAAGCGCCTGTAACTAAAAATCAGACTCTTGGCGTAGTTAAAATTATCGTTTCCGGGAAACAGGTTTCGGAATATAAATTGACGGCTGCTGATGATGTTGTGAAACTGAATTTGTTTGATGCTGTTTTGAAAATTTTTAATTTTATTTCAAACGGAAAAACGGATTATCCGTATGATATAAAAACCCGTTCTGATGCTTGACAATTTTTGCACCCTTTGGTAAAATAAATTGATAATGCAGTAGTGCGATTAAAACAACTTTCCAAAGGATGTGTTTGTTGTGTTTTATACTTCAACAAGAGATAATAATGTAAAGGTTACGGCTTCAAAAGCTATTGCTGACGGTATTTCTCCGGATGGCGGTTTATATATACCCGAATCAATACCTCAGCTCAGCCCAGAGGAAATTAAAGGTCTTTGTGATGTGAATTACAAAGAACGTGCTAAAAAGGTTTTAGGTCTTTATTTAACTGACTTTACAAAAGAAGAACTCGATTATTGTGTAGAGGGTGCTTATAAAGACGGTAAATTCGATTCCGAATTTGTAGCTCCTGTTGTTAAGCTTCATGATAACGTTAATATTCTCGAGCTTTTCAAAGGTCCTACTTGTGCTTTTAAGGATATGGCTTTGCAGATTTTACCCTATCTTCTTACAGTTTCTGCAAAGAAAAATCTCAAAAATAAAGAGATTGTAATTCTTGTTGCTACTTCCGGTGATACAGGTAAAGCAGCTCTTGAGGGCTTTAAAGATGTTGAGGGCACAAAGATTCTTGTATTTTATCCCAATGACGGTGTCAGCCCTATGCAAAAGCTTCAGATGACAACACAAGAGGGCGAAAATGTAGGCGTTTGTGCGGTTTACGGTAATTTTGACGATTGCCAGACAGGTGTAAAGAACATCTTTACCAATAAAGAGATTCTTGACAGATTTGAGAAAAACAATCTTGTTTTTTCATCCGCCAACTCCATCAACTGGGGCAGACTCGCACCGCAGATTGTTTACTATGTTTCAGCTTATTGCGATATGGTGAACAACGGCTCGGTTAAATTCGGCGATAAGATTAATGTTGTTGTTCCCACAGGTAATTTTGGTAACATCCTTGCTGCATATTTTGCTAAAGAGATGGGCTTACCCATTAACAAGCTTATCTGTGCTTCAAATGCAAATAACGTTCTCACCGATTTCATCAAAACCGGTGTTTATGACAGAAACCGCAGTTTTTATACAACCGTTTCACCTTCAATGGATATTCTTATTTCAAGCAACCTTGAAAGACTTCTTTATATCCTTGGTGGCAGAGATTGTGACGTGATCAATGAGTGGTTCGGCAAACTCAAGACTGATGGTAAATACATAATTTCAGATGAAGTTAAAGAACAAATTAGCGAACTGTTCTATGCCGGTTGTTGCGATGATGAAGAAACCGTAAAAACAATCAGCTCAACTTATGTTGATTATAATTATCTTGCCGATACTCATACTTCAGTTGCACTTAATGTGTGTGATGCATATATCGAAGAAACAGGCGATAAAACTCCCGTAATTGTTGCTTCTACCGCTTCTCCCTTTAAATTCTCAAAGGCTGTTCTTTCTGCGGTTGAAGAAAGCGCAAAAGACTATGATGACGAATTCAGCACAGTTGATGCTCTTGAAAATATATCTTCACTTAAAGCACCTGAACAACTTTCAGCACTTAAGGGTAAAGAAGTCAGATTCACAAAAGTAACATCAAAAGAAAATATGGCTGATGTTGTATTTGAAATGTTGGGTATCTGACAGAAAGGTGGTTTCCGATGTCTTTATTTGTTATCGGTGATCCGCATCTTTCTCTGGCTGTTGATAAACCTATGGATATTTTTCGCGGTTGGACTGATTATACAGACCGCCTGATGAAAAATTGGAATAACGTTGTAGGTGAAAATGATAGTGTTGTTGTTCCCGGTGATATTTCCTGGGCAATGAATTTTGAAGAGGCGAAGAAAGATTTTGAGTTTCTTAATTCGTTGAACGGCAAAAAGTACATTTTAAAAGGCAACCACGATTATTGGTGGAACACAATGTCAAAAATGACTAAATTCCTTGATGACAATGGTTTCGACACAATAAAAATCATTCATAATAACGCGTATTCCGTAGAGGGTTATGCTATCGCAGGTACTCGCGGTTGGTTTTATGACGATTCCGCAGGGGATGTGCATAAGGTTATTCTTCGCGAGGCAGGAAGACTCAGAGCTTCATTAAAAGCTGCTTCAGAGTTAGGTGGGGAAATAATTGCGTTTTTGCATTATCCGCCATTAAATGAAGTTCAGCGTTGCAACGAGATTTTGGAAGTCCTTCACGAATTTCCGGTTCAAAGATGTTATTTCGGTCATCTTCATGGTTTTGTAGCTCCCGGGTGTGCAAAAATCGAGGATGAAGGCATTTCCTTTAATCTTGCTTCAGCGGATTACCTTGGTTTTACACCGAAACTTATACCTAATATTCCAAAACAGAAATAAATTATCGGAAAATATTGTTTATTTTAGTAAATATTAGAAAAATATTGAAAAAACAGTAGAAATTCGCGGATTATTATGATATAATTTCGCAGTTAATATATGTTCGCAAAATGAAAGGATGTTATTCAAATGAGTTTAAAATCTTGCGAAAAAATTGAAACTAATGTTTATGCGGTTGAAATCTCTCTTGAAGGCGATGCTTTTAAAGCAGCAGTTTCAAAAGCATATACAAAAACAAGAGGAAAATATAATGTTCCCGGTTTCCGTAAAGGTAAGGCTCCTAAGCACATTATCGAAACCTACTACGGCAAAGAAGCTTTCTGGTATGATGCTATTGATGCTGAATACGGTGCACTTTACGAAGCAGCAATCGCTGAAGCAGGTATTGAGCCTGTAGCTGCTCCTTATGATGATGAAGTTACAGAGTTGAGCGAAAACGGTTTTTCAATCAAACTTAAAGTAACTGTTAAACCCGAAGTTGAACTTAAGGCTTACAAAGGCATCAAGGCTGAAAAGGGTAAAGTTACAGTTAAAAAAGCTGAAATCAAAGAAGAGGTTGACAGAGCCCTCGAACAGAATGCAAAACTTGTTGCTGTTGAAGGCAGAGCTGCAAAGAAAGGCGACATTGCAACCATCGACTTCGAAGGTTTCCTTGACGGCGTAGCATTTGAAGGCGGCAAAGGCGAAAGCTATGACCTTGAACTTGGTTCAGGTAGCTTCATTCCCGGTTTTGAAGATCAGGTTATCGGTCACAAAGTTGACGAAGAATTTGATATCGATGTTACTTTCCCTGAAGATTACGGTTCAGAAGAACTTGCAGGTAAAGCTGTTGTATTCAAGATCAAACTTCATAAACTTATGAAGAAAGAGCTTCCCCAATACGATGATGAATTCGTAAAAGACGTAAGTGAATTTGATACAATTGCAGACTACGAAAAACATCTTGAAGAAGAAATCAAAGCAAGAAAAGAAGCTGGTGCTGAACGTGCATTTGAAAGCGCTGTTATGGACACACTTGTTGCTAACGTAGTTGCTGAAATTCCTGAAGTTATGATTGAAAAAGAAATTGACAATCAGGTTAATGAATTTGATTACAGACTTCGTTCACAGGGCCTTCAGCTTGATATGTATCTTCAGTATGTTGGCATGGATGTTCAATTACTTCGTGACAGCTACAGAGAAGATGCTGAAAAGCAGGTTAAACTTCGTCTTGCTCTTGAAAAGATTGTAGCGCTCGAAAACATCGAAATCTCTGATGAAGATGTTGAAACAGAGCTTAAAGCTTATGCAGATGCATACGGTATGACTATTGAGAAAATTAAATCTCTTGTTCCTGTTGCTGATGTTAAAGCAGACCTTGCTTGCAGAAAAGCTATGGATCTTGTAAAAGAAACTGCTGTAGCAGGTGCAAAGAAGAAATCTGCAAAAGCTGCAGATGCAGATGAGAAGCCGGCGGCAAAAAAGGCTTCAACAAAGAAAAAAGCTGATGCCGAGGGCGATGATGCTGGTAAGCCCGAAAAGAAAACTGCTGCAAAAAAAACTGCAGCTAAGAAAACAGCTAAAAAAGCAGAAGATGCTGAATAATTAAATTATAAAATGCCGCCACAGTGGTTGACTGCGGCGGTATATATAATTTTATCGGATTGTTTAAACTTCGTTTGATAATCCAATACTTATCGTGATATTTTTGTTATACAGGAGGTTATAACTATGGCACTTGTTCCCTATGTTATTGAGCAGACAAACAGGGGTGAACGCTCATATGACATTTTTTCAAGACTTCTCAATGATAGAATAATCGTACTTTCTGATGAGGTTAATGATGCAACTGCAAGTATTATAATTGCTCAGTTACTTTATCTTGAGGGTCAGGATCCTGAAAAAGACATCAGTTTTTATATTAACAGTCCCGGCGGAAGTGTAACTGCAGGTTTAGCAATTTATGATACAATGCAATATATTAAATGTGATGTTTCTACAATCTGTATGGGTATGGCTGCATCAATGGGTGCATTCCTTTTCTCATCCGGTGCTAAAGGTAAACGTTATATTCTTCCTAATGCTGAAGTTATGATACATCAGCCTCTTGGCGGAGCGAAAGGTCAGGCTACTGAGATCCTTATTGCTGCTGACCACATTAAGAGAACTAAAGACCGTTTAAATAAAATTCTTGCTGCAAACACAGGCAAGAGTGTTGACGAAATTTTTGCTGACACTGAACGTGATAATTGGCTTACTGCAGAAGAAGCTGTTGAATATGGTCTTGCAGATAAGATTATTGAAAAAAGATAAATAATCGGAGGGGCTATTTTGGCACGAGATGACGATAAAGAAAAGAGGGTCCGTTGTTCTTTCTGCGGTAAAACCCAAGACCAGGTAGAAAGATTAATTTCCGGTCCCGGTGTGTATATTTGTGACACATGTGTAGAACTTTGTATGGATATTGTTGAGGGTGTACCTTCAAAGCAGAAGACGGTTACACCCAAACCTGCCAAGAAACTTCCTAAACCTATGGAGATTAAAAAGTCTCTCGATGACTATGTAATAGGTCAGGATGCGGCTAAACAGGTTCTTAGTGTTGCGGTTTACAACCATTACAAAAGAATATATTTAAATTCCCCGGACGATATTGAGATTAATAAGAGTAATGTTCTTATGTTAGGTCCTACGGGTGTAGGTAAAACCCTTCTTGCTTCAACTCTTGCAAAGATACTCGATGTACCTTTTGCAATTGCCGATGCCACTACATTGACCGAAGCGGGTTATGTTGGCGAAGACGTTGAAAACATTCTTCTCCGTCTTATTCAGGCAGCAGATTTTGATGTTGAACGTGCAGAACATGGTATTATCTATATTGATGAAATTGACAAAATCGGAAGAAAATCCGAAAATACATCAATCACCCGTGACGTTAGCGGCGAAGGTGTACAGCAAGCGCTTCTTAAAATTATTGAAGGTACTGTTGCTAATGTTCCGCCGCAGGGTGGCAGAAAGCATCCGCAACAGGAGTTTATACAGATAGATACATCTAAAATTCTTTTCATTTGCGGTGGAGCTTTTGCAGGTATTGAAAAACTTGTTGAAGACAGACTTGGCAAAACAGTGCTTGGGTTTGGCGGTGAACTCCATTCCAAGAGTGAGCTTAAGGCCATGGATATGTATTCAAGGGTTATTCCTCAGGACCTTGTTAAGTTTGGTCTTATACCCGAACTTGTCGGTCGAATTCCTGTTATAACATCCCTTGAAAATCTCGATGTTGACGGTTTAGTGAATATAATTACACAGCCTAAAAATGCGCTTTTAAAACAGTATAAGAGCCTTCTTAAGATGGATAAAGTTGAACTTGAATTTACTGATGATGCCGTTAGAAAAGTTGCTGAACTCACCATTGAAAGAGAGACAGGCGCTCGCGGACTTCGTTCCATTATGGAAAGCATACTTATTCCTATAATGTATAGTGTTCCTTCGGATTCAACCATAGAGGTAGTAAAAATTACTGCTGATGTAGTTGAAGGCAAAAGCGAACCTGTTTATGTTAAAAAGCCCAAACAGGATAATCAGGCTGTTTGATTCTGAATTTCGGGGAGTCTTAATGGCTCCCCATTAAGTTTTACAGGAGTATACATATGACAGATAAAATTTATCAATCTGAAACATTGCCTGTTCTTGCCCTTCGCAATTTGGTTATTTTTCCTGAACAGACAATAAGTTTTGAGGTTGGCAGATTAAAATCAATACGCGCTATTAAATCTGCAATAGATACAGAACCGCGAAAGATTTTTCTTGTTTCACAGAAAGATGCTTTAATCGAAGACCCCAAGTTTCAGGATTTAAGCGCAGTAGGTGTCGTGGCAGAAATTAAACAGATTACCGGCACCGCTGACAGTAATAACTTTGAAATAGTAGTTGAAGGTCTTTACAGAGCGAGTGTGCAAGAAGTTGTTCGTGAACGTATTTCTTTACGAGCTGTTGTTCAAAGAAATTCTGAAGTGTATCCCGATTCAAACGATACCGAAACTGTTGCAACACTTCGCACTTTAAAAGAATATTTTGAGCAATATCTCTCTGTAAGTCCCAGAATTGCACCTGAAGTTTTCCTTTCTGTTCTTGAGGATGATGATTTAGCACACGCAGCAGATAATATTGCAGGTCATTTTCATTTTACTACAGCAGATAAACAGGCTGTACTTGATGAACTTGATGTCCTTAAACGTGCTGAAAAACTTTGTTCAATACTTTCAAGAGAAACTGAGGTACTCAGACTTGAACTTGAAATTTCTGATAAAGTTCAAGAAAGAATGGATAAAAATCAGCGCGAATATTATTTAAGAGAGCAAATGAAAGTGATTTCAACAGAGCTCGGAGACGATGATTCTCCGGTGGCTGAATCACAGAAATATAAAGAAAAAATTGCAACACTACCAATTGATGAAAAATCAAAGAAGAAGCTTTTTGATGAATGTGAAAGACTGATAAAATCTTCACACGGCAGTCCGGAAGCGAATGTTATAAGAACATATCTTGACAGAGTTATAGCATTACCTTGGGGTGTTTATACCGAAGATTCGCTTGATGTTCCTGCAGCACGAAAAATACTCGATAAAGACCATTACGGACTAGAGGAAGTCAAGGAACGTATTTTAGAACTAATTGCCGTTAAACGCCTTGCACCCGATGCTAATGCGCAGATTCTTTGTCTTGTTGGCCCTCCCGGTGTAGGTAAAACATCTGTTGCTAAATCACTTGCAAAGGCTATGGGCAGAAAGTATGTTAGAATTTCTTTGGGTGGAGTTCGTGATGAGGCAGAAATCCGTGGTCACAGAAAAACATACATAGGTTCGATGCCCGGCAGAATTATTACCGCTGTTGAGCAGGCAGGAACCGCAAATCCTTTAATTCTTCTTGATGAAATTGATAAATTGGGCAGTGATTATAAGGGCGACCCATCATCTGCACTTCTTGAGGTATTGGATGGTGAACAAAACAATACTTTCACAGATCATTATATTGATGTACCTTTTGATTTGAGTAAAGCCTTGTTTATTACTACCGCAAATGATGCATCGAATATTCCCGGTCCGCTTTACGACAGAATGGAAGTCATAGAACTTTACAGTTACACTGCGGAAGATAAATTCAGTATTGCTAAGAAGCATCTTATTCCAAGACAGGTTAAAAACTTCGGAATGAATGCAAAAATGATCAGATTTACAGATGCTGCCATAAGAGAAATCATTGCAAATTACACCAAAGAGGCTGGCGTACGTACCCTTGACAGAACAATTACAAAAATTATTCGTAAAGCTGCAGTGAAATTTGCAGATGGCTTTGAAGGCAGAGTGACGGTTGATCACGCATCCCTTGATGAATATTTAGGTGCTCCTCGTTATAAAACATCTAAATTGGATTTAAATGAAATGGTGGGTGCTGCTAACGGACTTGCCTGGACAGCTGTGGGCGGTGAAATGATGCAGATTGAAGTTGCTGTTCTTGAAGGAACGGGAAAACTTGAACTCACCGGTTCTTTGGGTGATGTTATGAAAGAATCTGCAAAGGCAGCATTTACATATATAAGAAGCAGGGCAGAATCTTTAGAAATTGACAGCGATTTTTATAAAACAAAAGATATACATATTCACGTTCCCGAGGGTGCAGTGCCTAAAGACGGTCCTTCCGCAGGTGTTACTATCACAACTGCTTTGGCTTCAGCTCTTACAGGCAGAGCCGTGAATAAAACAGTTGCTATGACAGGCGAGATTACACTTCGCGGTAGGGTACTTGCCATAGGCGGACTTCGTGAAAAATCAATGGCTGCTTTTAAAAACGGTATGAAAACCGTCCTTATTCCTGAGGAAAACAAAGCAGATCTTGATAAAGTTAATGATACAGTAAAAAATGCAATCGAATTTATACCTGTTTCAACCTTGGACGAGGTCTTGAGTATCGCCTTGGAGGAGCCAAAAAAACAGCCCAAAAAGAATACAGATACTAAAAAACGTAACGCAATAAACAGCGGTGAAAGTGAAAACAAATCAACCGCAGTTTATTGCAGAAAGGTGTAAAAATGAATTATAACAAAGTTCAGTTTGAAGCCGCTTTCGGTACATTGAAGCAAATACCCGAATCTGATTTACCTGAAATTGTCTTTGCAGGACGTTCTAATGTTGGTAAATCTTCGATGCTTAACCGACTTTTTAACCGCAAGAATTTAGCAAGAGTTTCTTCTGTTCCCGGAAAAACTATTACTATTAACTTCTTTAAGGTTGAAGATGTGCGAATAGTTGATTTGCCCGGTTACGGATATGCTAAAGTTGCCAAAGGTGAAAAACGCCGTTGGGCTGAAATGATGGAGGGTTATTTCCAATCACCCCGAAACATAAAATTAGTTGTTCAACTTGTCGATATGCGCCATAAACCATCTGAGGATGATTATATTATGATGCGCTTTTTAAAGGATGCAGGATTTCCGTTTATTGTTGCCGCAACAAAGAGCGACAAACTAAATAAAACTCAGTATAATGAGCGCAAAAATGCATTGAGAGAAGAACTTTCCGAGTTCGGCGAAGATTTAGTAATTCTTCCGTTTTCATCTGAAAAAGGTGATGGAACGGACGAACTTAAAAGTATAATCGAAAGTGCTTTATAAAAGAAAACCATCTGCAAAAAGCAGATGGTTTTTGTTATAATGCTTCGTATAATATAAGCTCTGAGGATAGTGAAGAGGGGATATTAACAGATATTCCTTTATATTTAAGTTCCTTACCTGATGCAATAAAACTTTCTCCATCGTTGTCAAGTGTAACCTTGTATTCTTTTGAAACATCTATACCTTTCGGTTTAAATGTTATTGTGGTTCCATTTGAATTACAAAGGGTAATAACAGTGATTGCACCTCTTGTTTTATCGGGAGAAGATATTTCAAGAATTGAATAGTCTGCATTTGTTAAATCCGGGGTGTGGTGGAAAACTTTTGATTTGGCAAGGAAAGGTCTTATAAAACTTTTATAAATATCTGTTGAATGGCGAACAATAGCCATTTGTTTTTCATTTATCTCAGCATTGGCAGGGGAGATTACATTCAGAGAAATATGACCAAGCATGGTGTTTCTTAAATGTGCATCAAATGAACCGAGCGTGTGGCAACCCATACCTGCGAAAAGTCGGTCAACTCTTTCGGGTGGTAATGCCATCGTCATACCATTTGTGATCATTGCGGAACGTGGCATTTTCTGCCAGTCGGAAACCCAGGTGTGATTAAAGTTCCTCATCATTCCGAGGTCGGTTCTTCCGCCACCACCTGCGCAGTTCTCAAAAATCACGTTTGGAAAACGTTTTTTGAGGTTTTCATACATCTTGTAAACTGCCATATTGTGCTTCACACAAACACATTCGGGAATTCCGTAGCCTGTGTTACGGATACCAAAATATTCCGTAAAATCAACATTGTGGTCAACTCGCAAAAGGTCCAGCTCGTATTCTTCTATAATTCTTGCAAGTTCGTTTTCAGCCCATTTGCTGACTTCGGGATTGGACATATCGAGGAATTTTGCGTTTCTTTCACCAAAGACGTTTAAAGGTCGCCATTCGGGGTGTTCATCGTGTATTTTGCAATGTTCTCCAACACTCTCAATATCAACCCATAAACCGAATTTCAAACCCTTGGAGTGTGAATAATCGCATAGTTCTTTGATTCCGTTGGGATATCTGTACGTGTCGGGAACATTTCTGCCGTTATAATCAGGCCATTCCATTTGCTCATCGGGCGGACACTCCCAACCTGCATCAATGGTGAATATTTCACCACCCATTTCAGCGAATTGGTCAATAAATGCTTTGCTTTCTTCAACATTCATAGAGTGTTCAGCACCCATACCGCAGTTTATAAGTGCTTGAGTGCCGTCTGCTTCCGGGAGATTTAAAACGGATTTTCTGATGTGTGAGTGCATTTCGTTGACGGCATCATCAAGGTCGCCCTGAACAAGTCCCATATAAACTACGGGAGAAACAAAGGTTTCTTTTGGTCCTATAACATAAATGGGATTATGACCGATTATTTCCGCTTTGAATGATAAGTGAGTGTCTGTTTGGTGTTCCTTGGCATTGTAATCAATGTTGAAGCTATAACCGCCACTCCAGCCTATCTGAGCAAACCAAATTTTTCCCAAAAGCTTGTTTTTTATAAATATAAGAGGGTGACGAAAACGATTTCTTGTAAATCGGCCGTCAACAGAAGTGGCACCGGGATAAAGGGTGTTCCATTTAAAAAGTCCTTCGTTACCCCAACGGTCATCGTAAAAGTAACCTGTTGAATAATAGTCCTCAATGCCTTTGTTGGTGTTGTAGTCCGAAACATCCATACTTTCCAAAGCACCGCTGATAACAGAAAGTCTGCTGATATTCAAAGCTTCTTCTGAAAGGTTTTCTATTTCAAGCCAACGAGAATACATCTGAGTGCCATCAAGAAGCGTGTAAACTTTGATTTTAACAGGCTTTATAGAACTTTTGAGAGTTAAAACGGAGATAATATTATCCTCAGTTTTGTCAATTGAAAAATCTTCAAATTCAAGACAGAAATCAACGCTTTGACCGTCAATCTCAATGTTAAATGAAAAGGGTTCCGCGTATCTTTTCCTGTTGAGGTATGTAGGGCAGTTTTTTAAAACATTAAGAGGATAGCCGGAGGCGTTGTAGCCACAAGCTACAAGTGTTCCGTCTGCAAAAACCTCTTCATATACCATTTCACCGCTTCTGTAACAGAAGCGGTGTTCTTTTTTATTGTCATGGCAATAAATGTCAAAATAATTGTTGTTCACGAGTATCAACCCTTTTGAAAACGTATTATCAATCTTCGTCGAGCTTAAGTATAGCCATAAATGCCTCTTGCGGTACTTCAACAGTACCGAATGAACGCATTCTCTTTTTACCTTCTTTTTGTTTTTCAAGAAGTTTCTTTTTACGAGTAATGTCACCGCCGTAACACTTAGCGAGAACGTCTTTACGCATAGCCTTAACAGTTTCTCTTGCGATAACTTTACCGCCGATAGCAATCTGAATGGGGATTTCAAACATCTGTCTCGGAATGTTATCCTTAAGTTTTTCAGCTATTTTTCTTGCTCTGCCATAGGCTTTGTCAGAGTGGACTATAAATGAAAGCGCATCCACAACATCTCCATTAAGAAGAACATCAAGTTTAACGAGGTTAGAACGCTTGTATTCGGAAATTTCATAGTCGAGTGAAGCATAACCGCGTGTTCTCGATTTTAGTGCATCAAAGAAATCATAAATTATTTCATTAAGAGGTAAATCGTATTTAATTTCAACACGGTCACCTGAAATGTAATCCATATTTTTGAATGTTCCGCGTCGTTCCTGGCAAAGTTCCATAACCGAGCCGACATACTCTTGAGGTGCGTAAATGTGAGCGTCTGCAACAGGTTCTTCGCTATAATCAATGTTAGCAGGGTCGGGGTAGTGGGTAGGATTATCAATTTCAACTATCTCACCGTTTGTAAGGTGAATTTTATATACAACGCTTGGTACTGTTGTAACAAGGTCTAAATCGTATTCACGTTCAAGACGTTCCTGGATTATTTCAAGGTGCAAAAGCCCCAAGAAACCGCAACGGAAACCGAAACCCAATGCACCTGATGTTTCGGGCTCATAGGAAAGTGAAGCATCGTTAAGTTGCAGTTTTTCTAATGCTTCGTGAAGATTTTCGTAGTCAGCACCGTCAGCAGGGTAGATACCGCAGTAAACCATGGGTGTTGCTTTTCTGTAACCGGGAAGAGGTTCTGATGCAGGTCTTGTGGCAAGGGTTACCGTGTCACCAACAACCGCATCACGAACAGTTTTAATTGAAGCGGTAATGTAACCTACTTCGCCTGCACAAAGTTTGGATGTCGGTTGAAGTCCTGTGGCTTTCATTGTGCCTGTTTCAACAACAGTGAACTCTGCACCCGTAGCCATCATTTTCATTGTATCACCGGGTTTTATAGTACCGTCAACAATACGAACGTATACAATAACACCTTTGTAGTTATCATAAACCGAGTCGAAAATCAATGCTCTTAAAGGTGCATCGTCATCGCCTTCGGGTGGCGGAACAAGTTCTACGATTTGTTCAAGCACCTGTTCCACATTCTGTCCTGTTTTAGCAGAAACTCTCGGAGCTTCATCGCAAGGGAGACCGATAATTTCTTCAACTTCGTTGGCAACTCTGTCCGGGTCTGCAGAGGGAAGGTCGATTTTATTGATAACCGGAACAAGTTCAAGGTTATGGTCAAGTGCTAAGTATGTGTTACCCAAAGTCTGTGCTTCAATACCTTGTGAAGCATCAATAATGAGTATAGCACCTTCACAGGCAGCAAGAGAACGGGAAACCTCATAGTTAAAGTCGACGTGACCGGGAGTGTCAATAAGGTTAAGTTGGTATGTTTTGCCGTCTTTGGCTTTGTAGTCGAGTTTTACGGCGTGTGCCTTGATGGTGATGCCTCTTTCTTTTTCAAGGTCCATATCATCAAGAATCTGCGCTTCCATATCTCGTTTTGAAACAGAGTCGGTGATTTCAAGAAGTCTGTCGGCAAGTGTTGATTTTCCGTGGTCTATATGTGCAATTATAGAGAAATTGCGAATGTTTTCTTTCTTTACAAGGGACATTTTCAATTATCCTTTCGATAAATATCTCTTATTTATTTTCTTGGCTTTCTATATAGAATTTTTGTGTGCTTAATTCGAAAATTTCTTTTATTCTTTGGGTATAACCGCAAAGATATAAATATCCGTATAAAGCTTCGAGTCCTGTTGCGTAACGATAATCTGCATCGCTTTGATTTTTTGGCGAATGTGAGCTGTGTGCGTTTCTGCCACGTTTGAAAACAGCCGTTTCATCCTCTGTGAGAATAGGCAACAGTTCTTTTATCATTTGCGCCTGAAAAGCTGCATTAACGTATGTTATTGATTCTTTATGTAACTTTCCGGTAGGCTTATTGGCTGTAAGGGAAAGCATATTTCTGACAAGTAAACTGTATACTGCATCACCTAAAAATGCCAGTGTCAACGGACTGTACATTCTTGCCTGTGGCTCACTCAAAGGTGTGCATATATCGGAAAGAAGATTCGTATTATCAGGGAACATAGTCAAACTCCAAATCATATATACTTACTGTGTCACCTTCGGTGATACCTCTGTCAATGAGTGATTGTATAATTCCGCTTGTCTGTAAGATGTTCTGGAAATACTGAAGTGAAGAATAATCGTTCAAATCCGTTTTCATAAGAATTTTTCCCAACCATTCAGCTTCAACAATAAACACATCGCCTTCAACTCGGATTTTATAATCCTGTTTTGCGTTTTTGAAAATTTCTTTAGGTGTGATTTCTTGTTTTTCATATATTCTGACGGGCGGAAGCTTTTGAAGTTCAGCAGCAACTGCGTTAATAAGCTCCTGTGTACCTTCTGCAATCGGTGCAATAATTTCGTAATAATCAAGACCCTTTGCGCGTATATATTCTTTGAAGGCAGTTCTTTGCTCGTCTGTTGCAAGGTCAATTTTGTTACCTGCAACTATCTGAGGATAGTTGACAAGTTCTTCATTATACTTTTTGAGCTCGTCATTTATTGCTTCAAAATCTTCAATAGGGTCTCTGCCTTCGCTACCGGCAACGTCAACAACGTGAACAAGCAACCTGCAACGTTCAATATGTCTTAAAAATTCGTGTCCCAAACCAATACCGTCGCTTGCACCCTCGATAATTCCCGGTATATCAGCCATTACAAAACTGCTTTCGGGGCCCATTCTTACAACACCGGGCACGGGAATAAGCGTAGTGAAATGATAGTCGGCTATTATTGGTTTAGCTTCGCTGACAACGGAAATAAGTGTGGATTTACCAACGTTCGGGAAACCGATAAGTCCAACATCTGCCAGAAGCTTTAACTCAAGGGTTACTTCCCAATCTTCACCGGGAGCACCGTCCTTAGCAAATCTGGGTACCTGCCTTGTAGCTGATTTGAAGTGCGAGTTACCCCAACCGCCTTTACCGCCTTTGGCAGCAATAAAAGTTTCGTCAATACTCATATCAGCCATTACATATCCTGTTTCGACTTCTTTGATAACAGTACCGCGGGGAACTTTAATTATAAGATCTTCGCCCTTTTTGCCGTTACAGTGTGAGCCTCTTCCGTTTTCACCGTTTGAAGCCTTGTATTTTCTTTTGTATCGGAAATCCGAAAGGGTAGAAAGGTTATCATCAACCTGGAAAACAATGTTGCCGCCTCTGCCGCCGTCGCCACCATCGGGACCACCGGCTGCAACATATTTTTCTCTGTGAAATGCTACAGCTCCGTTGCCGCCACTACCGGCAATAATTCGTATTTTTGCTTTATCTACAAACATTATGTTTACCTCAATTTTTTGTATTTATAGTTATATCTTTACTATTATACATTATTAATCATAAAAGATAAATAGTTATTTAAAAATTTTTTGGCTGAAATTTGTTCGTGATTTTGTGAAGATATGTTCGGTTTTGGTTGTATTTTTTTATTATTTCGGTGTGGATTTTAAAACGGAAACAGAACAAAATTCTTAAAAAATCAAGAAAAAAGGCGAAAAATACGCATAGAGTACAAAAAAAGGGACTGAAAAACAAAAATAATAGGAACATTTGTGTTGACTTTGTCGAAAAAGGTGATATAATGAAATCACAAAAACAAATGTTTGGTATTTGTTCGGAGGTATAATTATGACAACATTAACAATAGTAAAATTTTTCTTCAATATCTGCCTTGTTCTTTTAGGTGCGTATGTAATTTACAGAGAAAAAGATCTTATTAAATTTGAACGCAAAATCAAAAAATATGTTAAAGCATTTTTCAAGGCTTCATATTATACAATACTTGAAAAGAAAAATAAAAAAACTGCTCCTGTCGAAAAGCTTCATCCCAAAGTGCATGATGAGGAGTATGAAAAAATGCTGGCTCACCTTAATAAGGCTTCAAAAATTGATGATGTTCTTGTTGCTTGACAGAGTAGAGGGTAAATAATATAATCATAATTATCAGATTTTGGAAGTGATAATGTATGATTATTGAATCCTTGAATGTTAGTTCCGCAAACAAATTGTTACCACAACGTGATGCTTACGGCAATAAAGGAACTTTCGGTAAAGTTCTGTTGATATGCGGAAGTAAAAATATGGTTGGTTGTTGCGTTTTGGCTACTAACGGCGCTCTTAGGAGTGGTGCAGGGCTCGTTACACTTGCTTTCCCTGATGTACTTTATAACGCTCTTGCCAGCCGTCTTACAGAGAATTTATTTTTGCCGTTAGAAACTGACTCAAAGGGATTTATAAAACATACATGTGTTCCTGCTATTCTTGATGCGGCAGAAAAAGCTGATGTTATAATGGTAGGTTGCGGAATCGGTACGGGATATGCTCAAAAATTAATTGTGTCGTCTTTGCTTCAGATAAAAGATACTCCCGTTATTTTTGATGCTGATGCGTTAAACTGTATTTCAGACTGTACGGATATATTAAAAAAATCACAAGCCAATGTTTTGCTGACACCTCATCCCGGCGAAATGGCACGACTTACAGGCAAAAGCATTTTTGAAATTGAATCTGACAGACAAAAAACTGTTATTGACTTTTGTGCCGAATATAATGTCAATCTTCTTTTAAAAGGACATGAAACTTTAATTTGTAATTCCCATGCAAGTGAATTGTATGTGAATACAACAGGTAACACAGGACTTTCAAAAGGTGGTTCAGGGGATTTGCTATCAGGTATTATTGCGGGTCTTGCTTATCCGATGAATTGTGATCTTTTTAAAGCGGCAGCTTTGGGTGCTTTTATTCACGGTATGAGCGCGGATATCCTTAAAAATGATTATTCTGAATATTCCATTTTACCGACTGATTGCATGAATGCTTTACCCAAGGTATTTTCGATTATTGAAAAGGGGTATATGAATTAAACGTATTTTGCCATTGTTTTGTTTGCTTATGTCGTTCATGATTTTTTTTACATCTTGTGACGGCGTTTTTACAAACCAAACATTTCCGGAAGTTGATTTTAATGTTGCTAAAGAAGTTCAAGTTACCTATCGGCAAAATATTTATAATTTGAAAATCTATTATTCATCCGGTACTGTTACAATTTCTTATGTTGATGATAATAGCGCCCTTGACGGAGTATGCTATACTGTGAATTCTGAAATTTGTCGAGTTTCTTATGCCGACTTAGTATATGATATTCCTGTGGAAAAACTTGCCACTAATTATTTTCCCTTGGTTGTTTATAAATTTATTACTGATTTTGGTGGTGTTATACCTACCGAAAGTTATAACTCACAAAGCTCCTGTTCATATATTTCGCGCAATGTTTTTTGTAACACAGTAACCTTAGAAGTATATGAATATGAAAACAATATTGCTCACTCTCTACACATCACGTAAAAACACCTCGAACGACTTTTCAGCCGAACGAGGTGTTTTTACAATTAGTATTTATTTACTGAGAAGTGAAGCTGCTTCTTCATCAAGGAAGACGACAACATCATTGTGTTCCTGTAAAATTGAAGCAGGAACCTGAGGAGTTACCGGACCCTCGACCATATTGCGTATTGCTTCTGCCTTTTTAGGACCGGTTGCAATAAGAATAATCTTTTTAGCGGACATAATCTGCTTAATACCCATTGTTAAAGCGTAGCCGGGCATTGGGTTTTCATCGAAGTAAATCTTGTTAGCGTTAATAGTGCTTTCGGTAAGCTTTACTTTGAAAGAGCCATCTGTGAACTCATCTGCGGGTTCGTTGAAACCGATATGAGCATTGTTACCAATACCAAGAAGCTGGATATCAATACCGCCGGCTTCATTGATTTCGTTGTCGTATCTTTTACACTCAGCTTCTGAATCCTCAGCATTACCGTCAAGAAAATGAACATTTTCTTCGAGAATGTCAAGACCGTTAAATAACTGTTCGTGCATAAAAGTGTAATAACTGTTTTTGTCTTCTTTAGGAAGATCACAGTATTCATCCAGATTGTATGTTCTTACACCTTTAAAAGAAATGCCATCATTTTCGAAAGTTTCTTTGAGGGCTGTATAAGTGGGAATAGGTGTGGCGCCTGTTGCAAGACCGAGAACACAGGAAGGATTTGTTTTTACTTCATCAGTAAAGATTTTGGCAACTTCTTTACCGATTTCTGCCGCTGTTTTTAAAATAATAATTTTCATAAATCATCACCCAAAAATAATTGTAGATTAAAGTATAACATAATTGCAAAAAAAATAAAGTGAATTTTTAAATTTTTTTTAGAAATATTGAAAAATTTTTATTAGATGTTATAATGTATTAAAAGGATTGTGGGTGATAGCTTTTGATCAAGAATATTGTATTTGATATGGGTGGTGTTTTGATTGATTTTAATTTTGAAAAAACACTATACGAGTTCTTTCCGCAAAAGTATCACGATACAATAAATGAGCTTGTTTTCAAGAATGAAGTATGGCATAGAATGGATGGCGGGTTTGAGCGTTCTGCAGATGTAATTGAGCGCATAATTCCCCAACTTCCTGAAGAAGTGCGTGAACAAATGTCATCTATGATTTCTGATTTTTATCCTTATATGCCACCTTTGGAAGGTATGGCTGAGTTAATTGAGAGGTTGAAAAAAGCCGGGTATTCAGTTTATTTGCTTTCTAATGCTACACCGCGTTTTTTTGACAGATATCTGGATGTACCTGCGTTGACGTTAATGGATGGTTATTTTATTTCAGCGCTTTATAAACTTTTAAAACCGCAACGAGAAATTTATGAAGCCTTTTGTAAAAAATTCTCGGTAAAGGCTGAAGAATGTTTCTTTATCGATGATTTACCTCAAAATATTCAAGGTGCTAAAGATTACGGAATGTCAGGTTTTGTTTTTGAAAAAGACGTTTCTGAACTTGAAAAAGCTTTAAACGCCGCCGGCGTAATTTTTTAAAAACGGAGGATACAACATGAAAAAGATAATAACATTAGCCACATTGGTTCTTTGTGTTGCTGTGCTTATAACTGTTTTTGCTTCTTGCAACGGCAAAAAAGACGATAACAGTACAACTGCACCCGAAACCTATATAGCTTCCGTGACAAACGGCGAATTTTCTTTTACTGCTGAAGTAGGTGAAGAGGATACTGTTATAAAAAATAACGGTGAAGTTTATCAGACCTTAAAATATCCCGTTAATTTCGGTTGTCCTTTCGATTATAATTATGCTAAAGAACGTTCACAGTTTATTGATATGAACTTTGACGGTCAGGCTGATTTCTATATTGCTGTAAGTGCTGAAGCTGAAACAATATATTATTATTGTTGGCTTTTCAATGCAACAACCATGAAATTTGATTTTTCACCGGCTCTTTCCGGTTTAACAAATATTTCTGTTGATGCTGATACACATACTATATATTCAACATACCATTACAGAGACACAACTAAAATTGTTAGTTACAAGTGGGAAAACGGTCAATTGAAAAATGTAGATGTATATGATAATTCATCAGATACAATTCCTGCAGAAGTAACAGAGGCTGCAAAGGATAACGCTATTGGTACAGTTACAAAACCCGGTCTTACCACAACAACTTCTGCTCACAAGGCTACTGAACCTACCAAAAAACCTGAACATAACAATTCAACAGGTACTACTGCAGACAACAGCACAGCAGCACCTTCTACCACAAAAGAAGATAAACCGCTTAACACAACAACTACCGCACCTGCAACACAATATATTGAAGTTGTAACAGGTGATATTGATAACGGCTGGTTCTGATCAGCGATACAAACAGGAATATAAAGGAGAATAATTATGGACGACAATTTATTTACAAACTCTGATATTTTCGACGAGCCCGCAGATTCAACTGAGAGCACTGTAGATACAGAGGATAAAAAGGATAATAAAGATAACAAAAAAGGCGGAGAACTTAAATTCTTTAAATCTTGTTCTGCATCACTTAAAAGGTTTTCTGTGATTATTTTTGTTATTAATATATTTATCGCTCTTACACTTGTTGGTGTTGGTGCAGTTTTACTTGGTGTTTATATCGGCTTTGAAATGCTCGCTTTGCTTGCACTTCCGTTGTTAACTGCTTTAGTAATATTAATTTTGTTGGCGAGATTCATTTCTGCGCTTATTTACGGTTTTGCCGAAATAGTTGAAAAAAGGGAAAATGAATAAATTTTCAAAAAACTTGAATTTTTTTTAATTTTCACTTGACATTTTATGTCAGTAGGCATAAAATACCAAATATCATATTTTTGAGAGGTGATACGGATGTTCCGTAGTTTGTACAATCGATTTTATTACTGCTCTATGGATTGTCTGTGTGCCGCTCGTTCTTGCAATTAATTGCAACGATTAACGATTAGTATATAGCCAGTCCGCATTCTGCTATGCTTAAAAGCGTAACGGTGTGCGGATTTTTTATTTAAAAATAATGAAAAAAAGGTGTTTGATATGATTTCTAAAAAAATGCTTGAATTAGGCAAAAAAAGTTCAGTTATACGTGAGATTTTCGAATATGGCAGAGTGCGTAAATCTGAAATAGGTGCAGACAATGTTTTTGATTTCAGTTTAGGTAATCCAAGTGTACCTGCACCGCAAAAGGTTACAGATGTTATGAACAGATTAATTGCAGAAACTCCTGCAGAAGTTCTTCACGGTTATACGTCCGGCCCCGGTGATTTAAAAGTAAGAACTGCAGTTGCAGAAAATATAAAAACTAAATATTCCGTTGATGCTACTGCCGGACTTATTTATATGACTTGCGGTGCTGCTGCATCACTTACAATTACTCTTAATGCTATATCCGAAGTGGGTGATGAAGTTATTGCATTTGCACCGTTTTTTCCTGAATACAGAGTTTTTGTTGAACAGTCGGGGGCTAAATTTGTTCCTGTAAGCTGTAAAACAGAGGATTTACAAATTGATTTTGAAGCACTTGAGAGGGCAATCAATAAAAATACAAAAGCAGTTATCATTAACTCTCCCAATAATCCTTCCGGTGTCATTGTACCTGAAAAAGATGTTATAAAGTTAGCAGAGTTGCTCAGGGAAAAGCAGGCTGAATACGGTAAAGAGATTTTTCTTATTTCCGATGAACCGTACAGAGAACTTGTTTTCACCGGTGAAAAAGTTGCCTATATTCCCAATTACTATGATAATTCTTTTGTATGTTATTCATATTCAAAAGCGCTTTCTTTACCCGGTGAAAGAATAGGTTACATATTTGTTTCACCAACAATGAAAGATTGTAATGATGTTTTTGCTGCTGTTTGCGGTTCGGGCAGAGCATTAGGTTATGTTTGCGCACCCAGCCTTATGCAGTACACAATAGCTGAATGTCTTAACGACACCGCTGACGTGTCTGTTTACGAGAAAAACAGAAAGATTCTTTATGATGGACTTACAGATATCGGTTACACCGTTATTAAACCCGATGGTGCGTTTTATATGTTTGTAAAATCACTTGAGGAAGATGCTTATAAGTTTTATGAAAGAGCTAAGAAATTTGAACTTCTTCTTGTTCCCAGCGATGATTTTGGTTGTCCAGGGTTTGTGAGAATCGCTTATTGCGTTGATACCGATTTGATTGAACGTTCACTTCCTGCATTTAAAGCTCTTTATGAGGATTATAAAAATGACTGATTACGATAAAAAATTCCAAGAGGCACGAGCCGAAATATCAGAAATTGATAAGAAAATAGCAAAACTTTTTGAAAGAAGAATGGAAGCAGCTATCAGCGTTGCCGAATATAAAAAAGCTAACGGCATACCGATAGAGGATATGGTACGTGAACACCAACTTATAGAAGCTAACAGTGCACTTATAGAAAATGATGAGATTCGCTCATATTATATTAATTTTCTTAAGAATACAATGAAGCTTTCTAAAGATTATCAGCACAAACTGATTGACGGTATGAGAGTTGCGTTTTCCGGGGTTAAAGGTGCTTTTGCGGAAATTGCAGTAAAACGAATTTTCCCGGATGCTGTTGCTGTTGCTTATTCGGATTTTAAATCTGCTTATAAAGCCGTAGAAAACGGGGAATGTGAAGTAGCAGTTTTGCCTATTGAAAACAGCTACGAGGGCGACGTTGCGAGGGTTATGGATTTAACCTACTTCGGTTCCTTGTTCATTAACGGCGTGTATGATATGGCGGTTGAACAGCATTTATTCGGCACACAGGATGCGGATAGCAAAACTATAAAAAAGGTTATCAGCCATCCTCAGGCATTGGGACAGTGTTCGGATTTCATTGACGAAAAAGGCTATGATAAGCAAGAAGCGGTTAATACAGCAGTTGCTGCTGAGCTTGTTGCTAAGAATTGTGATAACTCTGTTGGTGTTATTTGCAGTCTCGAAGCCGGTAACGAATATGGTCTCAAACTTATAGACAGAAAAATAAATAAAGATAGTACAAACACAACTCGTTTTGCAGTGTTTTCAAGAATTCCCAGGGATAATAGTAGTGACCAGAATAATTTTATTGTTCTGTTTACTGTTCGTGATGAAGCAGGTTCTTTAAGTAAAGCGATTTCCGTTTTCGGAGAATGTGGCTATAACCTTAAAGCACTTAAAAGCAGACCATCAAAAGACGTTATATGGAATTATTATTTTTTCCTGGAAGGTGAAGGACACCTTACCGATGACGAGGAAAAGACAATGCTTTCAAAGCTTTCGGAAGTTTGTACCAATGTTCGCTTAATCGGTAAATATTCTAAAGAACAGAGTATATAAAGGAGGCAGACGGGAAACTGTCGAGCTTAATGAAATTAACAGTTAATACATCAATGGGGAGTTACGATATAGTTCTTGGACACGGTATTATAGGTGATATTAAACCCTATTGTAATACATCAAGGCGTGCTCTTGTTGTTACCGATAGCGGTGTTCCAAAAGAATATTCACAAATAGTGGCTGCCCAGTTTGATGAAAGTATAATCAAAACTTTTCCGCAAGGTGAAAAAAGCAAAAATTTTGATACATATAAAGAGTTGCTTGAAATTCTCAGTGAAAATGAATTTTCACGATATGATTGTGTTGTTGCCGTTGGTGGTGGTGTTGTAGGCGATATTTCAGGTTTTTGCGCATCAACTTATATGCGCGGAATTGATTTTTATAATATTCCGACCACTCTTTTATCGCAGGTTGATTCTTCTATCGGTGGCAAAACTGCAATAGATTTTGGCGGTTATAAAAATATTGTAGGTGCTTTTTATCAACCCAAAGCTGTAATAATCGACCCGGATGTTTTAAAAACCCTTTCTGAAAGACAATTTAATAATGGTCTTGCAGAATGTATTAAAATGGCGGCAACGTGTAACGCAAATCTATTTGAATTGTTTGAGATCGGAAATCCGTATGGTGATATTTTATCAGTAATTGCACAGTCATTGGAAATTAAAAAATCAATTGTTGAAAAAGACGAAAAAGAAACAGGGTTAAGACGTGTCCTTAATTTCGGTCACACAGTTGCCCATGCCATCGAAACTGCCACAGATTTCGGAGATTTACTCCACGGTGAATGTGTATCAATAGGAATGCTTGCATTTTCATCAGCAGAAGTTCGCGAAAGACTTTTAAAAGTTTTAAAAAAATACAATTTGCCTGTTGATTTCAGTTTTTCTTCTGATGAACTTTCAACGGCATTACGTCACGATAAAAAGGCGAACAGTAAAGGTGTTAATGCAGTTTTTGTAAATAAAATCGGTAGTTTCGATTTCAAATTTGTTGAGTTCCCTGAACTGGATAGAATTATAAAGGCGGCGTATTTAAAGTGAAAAATACATTTGGATATAGTGTAAGTGTAACACTTTTCGGCGAAAGCCACGGAACGGCAATTGGTGCAGTTGTTGATGGTTTACCTGCCGGTTTAGCTGTTAACGAAGAATTTATTAATCATCAACTTGATTTAAGGCGTCCTTTCGGTAAAATTTCAACTCCTCGACAGGAAGCGGATAAATTTACCATAGTCAGCGGTGCTTTTAACGGAAAAACAACCGGAACGCCTTTGTGTATAATCATCCCAAACGAAAATACAAAATCCAAGGATTATTCATCATCTTACGGAAAAGCACGCCCCGGTCACGCGGATTTTACAGCATTTTCAAAATATAACGGATTCGAGGATTATCGCGGTGGCGGTCATTTCAGCGGAAGAATAACTGCGGGTCTTGTTGCAGTTGGGGCGGTTGCCATTGATGCACTGAAAAAGAAAAACATTTTTATAGGTACCCATATAAAAAAATGTGCCGGTGTTCAAGATGAGGAATTTTCTGATTATGTGAATGACGTAGAAAAACTTTCAAAAAAAATGTTTGCGGTGCTTAATGACGATGCCGGAAACAAAATGATTAAATCTATTGAAGATGCCGCAGAAAACGGTGACAGTGTAGGCGGTTTGCTTGAAACTGTTGTTATAGGTTTACCTGTGGGTATTGGTGAGCCCTGGTTTGATTCGGTTGAAAGTGTGCTTTCACACGCATTGTTTTCTATACCTGCTGTTAAGGGTGTTGAATTCGGTGTCGGCTTTGAATGCGCAGATATGCTCGGAAGCGAAATGAACGATTCTTTCACATACGATAATGGCGAAGTTAAAACAATTACTAATAATAACGGCGGTATTAATGGTGGAATTACTAACGGAATGCCCGTTTTATTTAAATGTGCCGTAAAACCCACACCGTCAATTTCAAAAGAGCAAGAATCAATTGATTTTATCAATGGCGAAAATGTTGTTTTAAAAATAAATGGCAGACACGATCCTTGCATTGTACACAGAGTAAGAGTTGTCGTTGACAGTGTAACGGCAATTGTACTTTGTGACTTACTTACTCAAAAATTCGGTACGGATTGGCTTGGTAAATAACGATGGAATATGGTTGTATAGGTGAACATCTTTCACATAGCTTTTCAAAAGAGATTCATACAGCTTTGGCAGATTATGATTATGAAATCAAAGAACTGACAAGGGAAGAATTACCCATATTTTTAACAGAGAAAAAATTTAAAGCCATAAATGTTACCATTCCGTATAAACAGGATGTTATTCCGTTTCTTGATTGGATTTCTGATGAGGCGAAATCAATTAATGCGGTTAACACTATTGTTAATCGTGACGGGAAGCTTTACGGATATAATACGGATTTTTACGGTCTTAAATCGCTTATCGAAAGAGAAAACTTTTCTTTAAGCGGCAAAAAAATTGCTGTTCTCGGAAGTGGCGGAACTTCAAATACTGCAGTAGCAGTTGCCGATAGTATGGGTGCAGAAATTATAAAAAAAGTTTCAAGAAATAAAAAAGACGGATATATAACTTACGATGAGTTTTATAACTCATTTGCAGATTGTCAGGTAATTATTAATACAACTCCTTGCGGTATGTTTCCCAATATAGGTGAAAGTCCGATTGATTTGAAAAAGTTAGGGAATGTGGAGGCTGTTTTTGACGCAGTTTACAATCCGCTTAAATCCCAACTTGTTTATGAAGCTGAAAAAAGCGGGTTGATTTCTATGGGTGGGCTTTTTATGCTTGTTTCTCAGGCAGCTTTCGCCGTAGAAAAGTTTATTAACAAACCTGTTGATAATGAAAAGGTTGAAACTATTTTCAAAAATCTATATAAAAGCAAGATGAATATTGTGCTCATCGGTATGCCTTCAAGCGGAAAATCATCAGTAGGACGAGTTGTTGCAGAAAAAACCGAGAAAACTTATGTTGACACAGATGATTTGATTGTTGAAGATGCGTTGAAACCCATTTCGCAAATTTTCGAAGAAAATGGCGAAAGCTTTTTCAGAGAAACAGAAAAAAGAATTGTTTTTAATATCTCTAAAGATACGGGCAAAGTCATTGCAACAGGTGGCGGAGTTATTCTCAATGAGGAAAATATTGATATTTTAAAAGAAAACGGAAGAATTTACTTTATTGATCGTCCTTTGGAATTGCTTGTATCAACTGATGACAGACCATTATCAAGTAACAGGTCTGACCTTGAAAAAAGGTATACAGAACGATATTCACTTTATGAAAAATTTGCAGATGTAATTATTGACGGAAGCGGTACAGTAGATGAAGTTGCAGAAAGAATCGAGGCGGATTATATTGAATATTCTTGTAATTAACGGACCTAATTTAAATATGCTCGGCATAAGAGAGCCTGATATTTACGGCAAGGAAACTTATAATTCTCTTGTTGAAAAAATTGAAAACTATGCTAAAGAAAAAGGTGTTTCTGTTAGTTGCTATCAGTCTAACCACGAGGGAGATTTGGTTGATAATATTCAGTTTGCCTATGGTGTTTTTGATGGAATTGTTATTAATCCCGGTGCGTATACGCATACAAGTATTGCAATACTTGATGCACTAAAAGCGGTTGATATTCCTGCGGTAGAGGTACATATTTCAGATGTATCCTCACGTGAGGAGTTCAGACAAATAAGCTACGTTCGTTTAGCTTGCTTCAAGACAATTATCGGAAAAGGAACCCAAGGCTACCTTGAGGCGATTGATGCTTTAATTGAGAAGGTGAACGGATGAATGTTTCTATATCAAGGTCAGTTGCTAAAGGTATAATCAAAGCTCCTGCTTCCAAAAGCTACGCACACAGAATATTAATTTGTGCCGCTTTAGCTGAAGGAGTAAGTATAATTGAAAACTTAGGGTTGAATGATGATATCAGTGCCACTGTTTCTTGTCTTGAAATGCTGGGTGCTGAAATTGTGTTTAACGGCACAACCGCAATGGTTAAAGGGATAAATTGTGTTAAAAGAAAAGATGAGTTGAAGCTGTTTTGCAATGAAAGCGGAAGTACATTAAGGTTTCTTATTCCCTTAAGCCTTATTTTTTCAAATGAAACGGAGTTTACCGGCAAAGGTAGGCTTTTAGAACGTCCTCAGAGCGTATATGAGGAGCTTTTTAAAACAAACGGATGTTATCTCAATAAAACGGGAAGTTCGATTGTTGCTGGCGGAGAGCTTAAAGGCGGCGTATTTAAAGTACGGGGCG
Source organism: Acutalibacteraceae bacterium (assembly GCA_045578985.1). GTDB lineage: Bacteria > Bacillota > Clostridia > Oscillospirales > Acutalibacteraceae > DTU089. The sequence goes on from JAZNLH010000041.1 coordinate 104,307, forward strand.
ATGTCAGTAGTCAGTTTATAACAGGTTTGTTATTCGCTTTACCGCTATTAAAAAACGATAGCGAGATAATTTTAACCACCGAGCTCGAAAGTTCACCCTATATCGATATAACTATTGATGTTTTGTCCGAGTTTGGAATTAAAATCGAAAAAACCGAAAATGGTTATTTTATAAAAGGGGAACAAAAATATCAATCCTGCAATTTATGTGTTGAAGGTGATTGGTCTAATTCGGCTTTTCTTGATGCCTTCAATCTTGTTGGCGGTGATGTTTTTGTTAAAGGACTTAACGATTCAAGTTTTCAGGGCGATAGAGTTTATAGAGAGTTTTATGAAAAACTTTCTCTTGAAAAACCTGAATTTGATATCAGTGATTGTCCCGATTTAGGGCCCATTCTTATTACTTGCGCCGTGTTAAAAAACGGAGCTTTGATAAAGGGTACTAAAAGACTAAAAATCAAAGAAAGCGACAGGGGAAAGGTTATGGCGCAAGAACTTAAAAAGTTCGGAGTCAACCTTGAAATCGGCGAAGATTATATTAAGATTCCTGATTCAACCATACATAAACCTGTTGAAAATATTAATTGTTGTAATGACCACAGAATTGCAATGTCGTTTGCGGTTTTGTGCAGTGTTGTTGGTGGCGTTTTAGAAGGCGCTGAATGTGTTAATAAAAGTTATCCCGACTTTTTTTATAATATTAAAAACCTCGGAATACAATATAAATTTATCTGATTGGAGAGATTTAATATGGCAATGAATTTTAAAAGAAAACTCCCCATTCCGATGGATATAAAGGAACAATATCCTCTTACCCTTCAGATGGCAGAGCAAAAAGCAAAAAACGATGCAGAGATTAAGGCGATTTTTACAGGCGAATCAGACAAACTTTTGCTTGTTATAGGACCTTGTTCTGCAGATTCAAAAGATTCTGTGCTTGACTATATTTCACGTCTTGCAGAACTCCGAGAAAAAGTTAACGAAAGAATTGTTATAGTTCCGCGTATTTATACAAATAAACCCCGTACAACAGGTTCGGGATATAAAGGGATGCTCCACCAACCCGATCCCAACGAAAAACCAGATATGCTTCATGGAATTATAGCCATTCGTGAGCTTCATATGCACGCACTTAAGGATTACGGCTTTTCCTGTGCAGATGAAATGCTTTATCCTGCTAACTACCGTTATCTTTCAGACTTGCTTTCTTATGTAGCTGTTGGTGCTCGTTCCGTTGAAAACCAAGAGCATCGTTTAACATCAAGCGGTTTCGATATTCCTGTTGGTATGAAAAATCCCACAAGTGGCGACCTTTCTATAATGATGAATGCAATTATGGCAGCTCAAAATAGTCACACTTTCATTTATCGCGGATGGGAAGTTGAAAGCGAGGGCAACCCTTATGCACATGCTATTATGCGTGGGTTAGTTGACCGTGACGGACATAATATTTCTAACTATCACTATGAAGATTTGTTGGCTCTCAGCGATACATACGCAAAATCCGGTTTAAAGAATCCCTCTTGTATCGTTGATGCAAACCACGCAAACTCAGGTAAAAAATACCTTGAGCAAATCCGAATTACAAAAGATATTATTTACAGTCGCGCTCATAACGATGATATCAGAAAACTCGTTAAGGGTATTATGATTGAAAGTTATATTGAAGATGGTGCACAGAAAATAGGCGACGGCATCTACGGAAAATCAATTACCGACCCTTGTCTTGGTTGGGAAAAAACAGAAAGACTTATTCTTGATATTGCAGAACTTGTTTAAGAAAAAGGACCTTGTCAGTTGACAAGGTTCTTTTTTATGCAAAAATTCAGAACCGCGTTGGCATTATATAATGCTTTGCGTAAGGAAATTAAAAAAGTGTTTGGATATTCTGAGGAATTTATTTTTTTATTGATAAATTAATTGATGCGACGTAAACTGAATAGAAGTTCTAAAGAATCATATATTTAATTCCGTAACCGATGCCATACAAAGCGAAACTAAAGAACAAGCGGATTCTATTTTGAAGAACGCACAAATTGCAACAGAAGAGACTTATATTAAAGGTGAATAACATAAAAAAACCTCGTCAACGGATTCGCTGACGAGATTGTTTTTATAGCTTAATATAATAATTGTTGTTATCAAGGGGGCCACCGGTCATTAACTCGTGTGCAGCATTTTTTAAATGAGTTAATGTTCTTATAAGACCACCGTTTTTAATACGCAGTTTTTTAACAAAACGCAAGGGAAAGGCGAGAGCCTGAGTAAATACAATATAGTAAGCTGAGCCTTCTTCGTGTTTAATTAATGAACCATCAAGAATTGAATGGAAAGTAGAGAATATAAAATCTTTAACTTTCAAATTACCGATTTCTTTGACGGCTTTTTTGTCAATTGCCTTACCAAATGAAATAAAGTTCATTATTCTTGCCGCTTTTTTTATGGTGAGTTTATCAAGCCATTTTAAAAGCGGTTTCGCAACTATCCATATTTTGTTTGCTTTTTCTTCAGAAACACCCAAACACGCAATTAAAGCAGAAAATTTTTCTTTTTCGTTGTGTGCTGCTGCTGCGATAACCTTTGTGAACATACCTGTTGCGTGTTCTTTAAGGTAGTCATTTGTGTACTCCTTGCCGTTATATGTAAATGTTTTAAGATGTTCGGTTTTGATATCAATACCATCTTTTGAAGCTTCGCAGTAAACTATCGGAGCAGGATAGCCACTGATAGAGCCAACATTGATTTCATAGAAAGGATTGCCGTTTTCGGAATCGATTCGTCTTATATGTTGCATATGTGAGTGCCCTGTAAACATAACAGGAAAACCGATATCAGCAAATTTTTTGCAAAGCTTTTCTCTGTATTCAACCGAACCTCTGCCGTTTATAACACGGTCAAATTCAGTTAAGTGTAAATGGTGGTGTTGCATACCGAAAACAATATCGCCACGTTTTTTAGCATTTTCGGTTTGTTCTTTAATCCATTCAAAATGCTCGTCCGAATAGCCTGAACCACCTTCACCGTTTTGGTCATCATCGAGGCAGAAAACTGTTAAGCCTTCGGCGGGTCTGACAACATAAGAAACTTTATCCTGATGTGTATGAAATTCAGAAATAGAATCACTTAAACCGAAATCTCTGTAAAACTCGTGAAGTTCCGAAGGACCGATTGTTTCAACATCGTTGTAAACATTGTCACCGTCAAATCTTCTGGGGTTACCATCGCAACACCAGTCGTGGGTTGCAGTAATTACAAAAACGGGTTTGCTTTTTTGGAATTCGTAAAGCATTTCACGAATTTCTTCGTGTGAGCATAGTTCACCGTCATTTGAAAGGTCACCGGCAATCATAAGAAACTCTGCATCGGAATTTTTAATTTCTTCTAAAGCGGCAGCAATTGTGCCTTTGCTTTTAGCGAGCATTTTTTGGTCTGAGCCTTCACGTCTTTCGTAAGCGGAACCGGTATTACCTAATTTTTCGGAATAATAATGTGGGTCAGCGATAACTGCAAATTTTGTCATAATAAAAACACCTTACCACTTGATATTGACTGTAGAACCTCTGATTGTGTATGTAATCGGGTCAATAAGTGATGTTGAAGCTGTTTTCTTTAAGCTTCTTGCAAAGGCCTGAGCCATTACCTTATCTGTGAATTTTAAAGTGATATCAAGATCTATAAGCACCGGTACACCAACATTTAAAATTTTGAAGCCTGTAAGCCACCAGTGTTTTTCGGGACCTCTTGAGAAAACAAATTCGTTCTGGTTATAGAAATCGAACTGCATTTCAATAAGTTCCTCATCATCCGCACAGTCATACTGGAAGTTTCTTTCGGGGTCTCTGTTATAAAGACCTACTTCAGCACCGCAAGTCATACCGTACTGACCTTTCCAGATTTGTATCATCCATTCTTTGCCTTTGTAATTGAATTCGATACGCTTTGTGTCGTATATCATACCAACCATAGGAGCTGCCATATCGTACACAAGGTTAAAACCGAATTGTCTTTGAAGGGGATTTAAGTGTGAGTAATAAATACCTTGTTTTTCATCGTATTCAAAACCTGCTAATGTAAGTATTTTACCTGCAGTGTTAGGATCTTCAGTTGCAAAAAGTAAATCCTGAATATCTTTGATGGGCATTTCTTTTAAATCTTCTTCAGTAATGTTTTCGTCAACTACGGGTGTGTTGGTAACAGGCTCGGTTGTGGTCTGCGTAGTTGGTTTTGTTGTACTGCCGGAAGGTTTGTTTTGGGAAGTTGTAGAATTACTGCTTGTTGTAGCCGTTGTTGATGCGTTTGTAGTTGCATTTGATACTGGCGGAATAACTGTTGCAGTATTTGTAACCTCTTGATTATCAGGAATAACACCATCCGGTGTAATTGTGGTTTCAACACTTTGTGAAACCCCGGGTTTGTTGTTCTTTTGAATTACTTGTCTTGTGAAATCTACAATTCCGCAGCCGGAAAAACAGATTACAATTACGAGTATAATTGCAACGGCCGAAAAGGGTCTTGCAAATTTTCTCATTTAAATCACTCCTTATCCATAACAATATACCATATATTTATTAAAAAGTCACCCTTTTTACAAAAATTTAACAACATTGACAAAAGAGTTAATAAAGTTATATAATTTGAGTATAAAATGAGGTGGTAATATGTACGAAAAAATTAAAGAAGTTGTTTGTAAAGCTAACATAGAACTTCACTCTTTGGGACTTGCACCCTTTACCTGGGGTAACGTTTCACAGGTTGATCGTGAAAACGGCGTTTTTGCTATTAAACCGTCAGGTGTTCCATATGCAGACTTGACCCCGGAGAAAATTGTTGTCTTGTCTTTGGATGATGGTTCGGTTGTTGATGGCGATTATAATCCCTCCTCTGATACTCCTACCCACTATATCCTTTATAAAGAATTTGCAGATCTTAATGCTGTTGTTCACACTCATTCTGTTAATGCTTCATCTTTTGCGCAGGCAGGTCGTGATATACCTGCTTACGGAACAACACATGCGGATTTTTCTTACACTGCAGTACCTTGCACACGTGCTCTCACTGAAGAAGAAGTAAAAACAGAGTATGAGCTTAACACCGGTAAAGTTATAGTTGCTCATTTTAATGAGAATGGTCTGGATGTTGATTCCACTCCGGCTGTTCTTGTGCGCTCTCATGCACCTTTCGCTTTTGGCAAAAATGCAAGTGATGCGGTACATAATGCGGCAGTTCTTGAAATTGTTGCTGAAATGGCAATAAAAACCGAAACCATCGGCGGAAATGTCAGTGAAATAGATAAATTTCTTTCCGATAAACATTATTTCAGAAAACATGGTAAGGATGCCTATTACGGCCAGAAGTAAAAATTATGACTGATTTTACCCATTTACATCTTCATACCGAATACAGCCTTCTCGATGGCGCTTGTCGTGTCGGGGAGGTAGTTTCACTTGCAAAGGAACTCGGTCAAAAGAGCATCGCCATAACCGACCACGGTGTTTTATATGGTGCAGTAGCATTTTACAAAGCCTGTAAAGCTGAGGGTATTAAACCTATTATCGGTTGCGAAGTTTACGTTGCACCCCGTACAAGATTTGATAAAGTTCACGGCATCGACAGTGACCGCTATCACCTTATTTTGTTATGTAAAAATGAAACCGGCTACAAAAATCTTTTGAAACTTGTTTCTTCCGCATGGGTTGACGGATTTTACACAAAACCGCGTGTCGACAGAGATATTCTTGAAAAATACAGTGAAGGTCTTATTGTGCTTTCCGGTTGCCTGTTTGGTGAGGTTGCTCAACGTATAATTCAACGCAATTTTGATGAAGCTCGTGAAACTGCTTTATGGTATAAAAATACATTTGGTGAAGGTAATTATTACCTTGAAATTCAAAATCACGGAATGATTGAAGAAAAAGAAGTAATTGAGGGAGTAATTTCAATCAGTCGTGAACTTAATATTCCTGTTGTTGCTACCAATGACGTTCACTACTGCCAAAAAAGTGATGCAGATATGCAGAGGGTTCTTATTGCTATACAAACTAATAAAGTTGTAGGTGAAGATAACGCTCTCGAATTTACAAGTGATGAGTTTTATTTAAAGAGTGGCGACGAAATGGCACAGGCTTTTTCCGATTATCCTGAAGCCGTCTCCAACACACAGATTATTGCTGATAAATGCAACTTCGATTTTGAGTTTGGTGTCACTAAACTTCCTCTTTTCGATGCACCTATTGAAGATCATAAAACTTACCTTAAAGATGAATGTTTAAAAGGTCTTAAAAATATTTTTGGTTTAATACCTGAAAACTATATTGAACGTCTTGAATACGAACTTTCGGTAATAGACCAAATGGGTTTTAACGATTATTTTCTTATTGTTGCAGACTTTATAAGATTTGCTAAAAGTAAAAATATACCCGTAGGACCCGGCAGAGGTTCTGCGGCAGGCTCTCTTGCGGCTTTTGCCCTTGGCATTACCGGCATTGATCCCATTGAAAATAAACTTCTTTTTGAACGTTTTCTGAACCCTGAAAGAGTAAGTATGCCTGATATTGATATTGACTTCTGTTATGAACGAAGAGGGGAAGTAATCGATTACGTTACGGAAAAATACGGTGCAGACAGAGTTGCTCAAATTGTTGCTTTCGGTACTTTAAAAGCGAAAGCAGCTGTACGTGACGTAGCACGTGCATTGGGGCTTCCGTATAGTACAGGTGATATAGTTGCAAAGCAGATTACACGTGAGTATCGTGACATTAAGGACGCTTTGGCTAAAAACACCGAATTAAAGAATCTGTATTATTCTGATGAAAATATTAAAAAAGTTATTGATACAGCATCACGTATTGAGGGTATGCCACGCCATGCAACTACCCATGCAGCAGGTGTCGTAATAACACGTGACGATGTATGTTCGTACGTCCCCCTTGCTAAAAACGGTGACCAGACTGTTACACAGTTTACAATGACTGAAATTGAACAGTTGGGGCTTCTAAAAATGGATTTCCTGGGTATTCGTACTCTTACGGTGATTAATGATACCGTGGAAGAAGTAAAGAAGACTGAGCCGTCTTTTAATATTAACGATATTCCTTTGGATTATCCCGAAGTCTTTCAACAGATGTCCGCAGGAAATACTATTGGTGTTTTCCAATGTGAGTCAGCTGGTATGACAAACCTTATTGTAAATATGAAACCCGAAAGATTTTCTGATATCGCAGCGGCTATTGCGCTTTACAGACCAGGCCCGATGTTCTTTATTGATACTTATCTTGATAACAGAAAAAATCCTGATCATATAAAATACAGAACACCGCTTTTGAAGGATATTCTTGATGAAACAAACGGTTGTATGGTTTATCAGGAGCAGGTTATGCAGGTTTTCAGAACTCTGGCAGGTTATTCATATGGCAGAGCTGACGTTGTTCGCCGTGCAATGAGTAAGAAAAAACGCGATGTTATGGAAAGCGAAAGAACTATTTTCATACACGGTTTAAAAAATGAAAATGGGGATTACATTATCGATGGTGCAGTGCGAAAAGGCTTGGATGAAAAGACTGCCGATGATATTTTCTCCGATATGATTTCATTTGCCTCATATGGATTCAATAAAAGTCATACGGCGGCTTATGGTCTTGTTGCTTATCAGACCGCATATCTTAAAGTGAAATATCCTAAACTATTTATGGCAGCGCTTCTGACGAGTGTTATCGGTGAGGTTTCAAAAACTGTTTTATATATAAATGAGTGTGCGAGATTATCCATTAACGTGCTTTCGCCACACGTTAACAGAAGTGGTAATAATTTTTCTGTTACAGGCGAAGATATTGTTTTTCCGCTTTTAGGTATTAAAAATATTGGTAGAGCTCTTATTGAAAAAATAGTGACAGAGCGAAAACAAAATGGTAATTTCCTGAGTTTCTGGGATTTTTGCAAAAGAGTCAGCGGAACAGAGCTTAACAGGCGTGCACTTGAATGTCTTATCAAAGCAGGCGCTTTGGATGGTCTTGATATGAATCGTTGCGAGATGCTTCGTAACCTGGATTTAGCTATTGAAAGTGCGGCTAAAGAAAACTTGATGTATGCCGGTGGTCAGCTCAATATGTTTTCTGTTTTCGGCTCCGATGATTTTTCAAGCGAACCGGTATTTATAAAGTGTGATGAATTACCGAAAAATGAACTTTTGAATTTCGAAAAAGAAGTTGCAGGGCTTTATTTTTCAGGTCATCCTTTAGAGGAATACAGGAGCGTTTGTGAAACTCTCAACTGTCCCAGAACGATTGATTTATACGAATACATTGAAACCGGAAGTGAAAAATCGATTGATAATAAAAAAGTTCAATTTATCGGAATTGTAAATTCTGTTAAAAAGAAAGTTACCAAGCGTGACGATATAATGGCATTTTGCAGTCTTGAGGATTTGTACGGTGATTTGGAAGTTATAGTTTTTCCAAAAGTTCTCGCAGAATATTCCTCGCTTTTAAATGTAGGCAATATAATTCTTGTTGAAGGTAAAATCTCGGTTAAGGATGATGAGGTCAAACTTCTTGCCGAAATCATTAGCGTTGCACCTAAATCCGTTGACATATCAACAGCAATTGCCGGTCAAAAAGAGGGTAAGGATAACTCTAAAAAGAAAAAAGGACTTTTTTTACGGGTTTCTTCCGAAAACAGTATTGAAATAGACTCAATCAAAAATCTTTTGTCAATTTTTGATGGCGAAACACCGGTTTATTTGTTCTTTACCGATACAAAAAAATACGAGTTTTTAGGGTTGGATTATCTTACAGACGTAAATAATCCGCTTATCAATGAGTTAAAATATAAATTGGGAGAAGAAAATGTTGTTTTAAGACAGTGATTTTACAAATTTTGTCTTTTTCTCTTGTTTAATTGGTTTTTGTATGATATAATTCCTAAGATTTAATATTACAGTATGTGATATGGAGGTTTTGAAATTGAAAACTATTGGTGTTCTTACTAGCGGCGGAGATGCTCCGGGTATGAATGCTGCCATTCGTGCAGTTGTAAGAAGCGGTTGTGAAAACGGAATGCGCGTTATGGGTATTCGTCGCGGTTATAAAGGTCTTATTGAGGGCGATATGTTCGAAATGAATCTTCGTTCTGTTTCAGATATCATTCATCGCGGTGGTACTATGCTTTATTCAGCACGTTGTCCTGAGTTTTCTGAATCAGAAGTACAGGATAAGGCTGTGGAAGTTTGTAGAGAATTCGGTCTTGATGGTATTGTTACCATTGGCGGTGACGGCACATTCAAAGGTGCTCGTGCTCTGACTCTTAAAGGTGTTCCTTGTATCGGTATTCCCGGAACTATTGATAACGATATTTCTTCTTGTGATTATACAATCGGTTATGACACAGCTTTGAATACTGTTATGGATATGGTTGACAGAATTCGTGATACCACAGAGTCTCACGACAGATGCTCAATCGTTGAGGTTATGGGCAGAAATGCAGGTTATCTTGCTCTCAATGCAGGTATTGCAGTTGGTGCAACTTGTATTCTTATTCCCGAGATTGACTATGATATCGATTCATACATAATCGAAAGAATGAAACGTACTCAGAAAACAGGCAAAGAACACTTTGTTATTGTTGTTGCTGAAGGCGTTAAAGGTATCGAAGTTAATTCACTTGCAAAATATATCGAACAAAAAACAGGCGTGGAAAGCCGTGCAACAGTTCTCGGTCACGTTCAGCGCGGTGGTTCACCTTCAGTTCGCGACAGAGTTCTTGCAAGTCAGATGGGTTTCTATGCAGTTCAGTTGCTTAAAGAAGATATCGGAAACAGAGTTGTTGTTGTGAAAAACGACAAAATAGTTGATTACGATATCATCGAAGCACTTAATATGAAAAAATCAATTGATCCTGAACTTTACAGAATCGCTAACGAAATTTCAATCTGATTATTTTACATTATTTGGCAACCTTGCTTTTGCAAGGTTGCTTTTTATTTTGCTTTATTTAACATTTTTAATTATTCCGGCTTTGCACAAATTAATTTTGTGAATGCGGAGGTGTGAAAATGAAAAAAAGCAGAGCATTATTATCATTTTTTTCAATATTAACGAGTTCGGTTTTGATGTTCACTGTTTTTTCGTCATCAGCATTCAGGAATACTACCGCAGCGGATGTTAAATTATCGGGAGTTAGCGGGAAACTGTATGAGTTGGGCGAAAGTATTCTTGGTGCAATTAAAGATGAAGGAAACGCTGAACCGATGCAACCTCGGACAGAAAATATAAATCAGACCAAAGTCAGATTGGGTGGTTATCCGGTTGGTTTAAAATTGTATGCGGATGGAGTTGTGATTGTCGGGACAGAATCGGTTGATACTTCCGTCGGTGAGGTGAACCCGGCTGAAAACGCAGGTTTGAAAACAAGTGATATTATAAAAAAAGTAAATGGTAATACAGTAAAAACAAATTTTGAAGTTTCAAGTTACATTGAAAACAGTAATGGCGGAGAATTAATTTTTGAAGTTTTAAGAGATGAGGATATTCTCAATATTACCTTTAAAAGTGCTTTTTCAGTAAGTGAGAATAAATATAAAGCAGGGTTGTGGATAAGAGATAGTTCAGCAGGAATCGGAACAGTTACCTTTTGTACGGAAGAAGGTTATTTTGCATCATTGGGTCACGCAGTATGCGATATTGATACTAAAAAAGTATTACCTATCTCACAGGGAGAATGCACTAATGTTAATCTGACAGGTTTTGTTAAGGGGAATAGTGGCACAACCGGTGAACTTTGCGGATTCCTTGATAATGAAACTAATGGCGATGTATATTATAATGGTGACATAGGTGTTTACGGAGAATTCAATTCAGTTCCACAAGGTGAAAGTTTTTTTATTGCGGACAGGTCTGAAGCCCAAAAAGGTGAAGCAAGTATTTATACAACACTTGAAAATGGCATTTTAACTGAATACAAAATTGAAATTATGGGAATTGATATGAATTCAAGCGATAATAAGAATTTAATTTTAAAAATAAAAGATAGTGCTTTAATTGAAAAAACAGGCGGAATTATCCAAGGTATGAGTGGTTCTCCCATAGTTCAAAACGGTAAAATTATAGGTGCGGTTACCCACGTTTTCCTAAACGACCCAACAGGCGGTTACGGTATATTTGCCCAAACTATGCTTGAAAATATCCAACAAATAGCCGGAGAACAAAAATTGAAAAACGCATCTTAAAACAGGTTCAAAGTGAGCCTGTTTTTATTAATGTTTATAACTTTCACGGATAAAAATAATGTAGTTATTCCTTTGTTTCTACTTTTGGTGCTTGAATTCTTATTTGTATGATTTATAATATTATAAGAAACTATCCTCGGAGGTAAGCTATGAAATATTACATAGGTGCAGATTTAGGTACATCTGCGTTAAAGTTACTGCTTGTTGATACTGATGGTAAAATTATTAAAACTATATCAAAATCTTACGACGTTTATTTTCCAAAACCCGGTTGGAGCGAACAAAATCCGGAAGACTGGTGGAATGCTTTCGTTTCAGGTGTTAAGGATTTGACTGCTGATATTGACAAAAGTTTAATTTCCGGGATCGGTGTTGGGGGTCAGATGCATGGTCTTGTAATTCTTGATGAAAACGATAAGGTAATTCGTCCTGCAATTCTTTGGAATGATGGCAGAACATTTAAGGAAGTGGAATATCTCAACAATGTAATCGGCAAAGAAAATCTTGCTGTTTATACAGGAAATATTGCTTTTGCAGGCTTTACCGCACCTAAAATTTTATGGATTAAAGAGAATGAACCCGAAAATTTTTCGAAGATTTCTAAAATTATGCTTCCTAAAGACTATATAAACTACCGTCTTACAAATGTTCATTCCATTGATTATTCCGATGCTTCAGGTATGCTTTTGCTTGATGTGAAAAATAAGTGTTGGTCTGAAAAAATGCTTGGAGTTTGCGGAGTTTCTGTAAATCAGTTACCAAAACTTTTTGGAAGTTACGAAAAAACAGGTAGTGTTCTCCCGGAAATTCTCGAAGAATTAGGTCTTGACGGCGATGTTACAGTAGTAGCCGGTGCGGGTGATAATGCCGCTGCCGCAATAGGCACAGGCACGGTTTTAAATGGTAAATGTAATATTTCTCTTGGTACATCAGGTACTTTTTTCGTGTCTTGCGATGAATACGCTGAACTCAACAATAATGCCATTCACTCTTTTTGTCACGCAAATGGCGAATATCACATAATGGGTTGTATTCTTTCCGCTGCATCCTGCAACAAATGGCTTTGTGAAGATGTTTTGAAAACTAACGATTTTAACTCAGAACAAATTCCGATTACAAACGATAAACTTGGTTGCAATGATGTGTTCTTTTTACCCTATTTAATGGGTGAGAGAAGTCCCATAAATGATACTGATGCTCGTGGTGTTCTAATAGGAATGCGACTTGATACAAAACGCGAAGATATTGTTCAAGCAGTTCTGGAAGGTGTTGCTTTTGCGGTAAGAGATAACTTTGAGATTGCTAAAGAAGCGGGTGTCAGTATTTCCCGAAGCACACTTTGTGGCGGTGGTGCTAAGTCAGAGCTTTGGCGCAAAATTATTGCCAATGTTCTCAATATTCCTGTTGATATTCCTTCTGCAGAAGAAGGACCGGGTTTTGGTGGTGCGGTACTTGCCATGATTGGCGACGGAGTTTATTCCGATGTTGCTGAATGTACTGAGAAATTTGTATCTGTTAATGGTACAATTGAGCCTGATTCAGAGATAGTTGAACGTTACAATAAACAGTACGAAAAGTTCAGACTAATTTATCCGTCGTTAAAAGATCTTTTTAAAGAATTGAAGTAAATTTTGGTTTTATCGTAATGGTGAATGTCATATTCGACAAAGAAATCGACAGTTTTCGACAAAATTGATTCGATGTTGACTTTTTTTAAAACAGTGAATATATTCTGTTTTGTTTAAAGTAACGATATTTGTTGAAACTACTTGATGAGTGGCGGTTTGAGTGGTATAATTTAGACACTTTTTAGGAGGTGTTTACGGAATGGTTAACAATTTATCTGTTTTATTGACTGATGAAAAGGATGAAGCCAGTATTAAGCTTGCATCAGTCCTTCGTAGCAATAAAATGGATGTGAGGATGTGTGCAAAGAACGGAGCGGAACTTTTGGATTATTATGAAGAGTTTCATCCCGATGTTATAATTATGGATGCTTTTTTACAGCATATTGATGCAATGGGGGTAATTGCAAGAATCAATATGAAAGACCCTGTAAACAGACCATTGATTATTGTAATGTCAGGCATTGACAATCCGAACTTTGAAAGAGAAATAACAAAATGTGGGGTAGACTATTATTTTCTTAAACCCATTGATCCGCAAATGATGGCTGAACGTATAATACAGATTTCCAGTTGGAAAGGTGTTGGCGTTCCCGGTCGTTATGAAAAACAAGAGGATTTGACTGTAGTAATTACTGAAATTTTGCATCAGATTGGTGTTCCTGCTCATATTAAGGGTTATCAGTATGTCAGAGAAGCTATTAAACTTACTATTGAAAATCCGGAGATGTTAAACTCAGTAACAAAAATTCTTTACCCAACAGTGGCTAAGAATTTTAAAAGCACTTCTTCACGAGTTGAAAGAGCCATCCGTCATGCTATCGAGGTAGCGTGGGACAGAGGAGATGTTGAAGTCCTTAATTCTTATTTCGGTTACACAATACAAAGTCAGCGAGGAAAACCGACTAACTCTGAATTTGTAGCTATGATTTCCGATAAAATAAGACTTAAACGACATGTATCATAATTTTTTAGCCGACAGATTTCTGTCGGCTGTTTTTGTTGTTAAATTTAAATATAAATAAACGTTTAATTTTAGTTATTTAACTATTTACAACCGTTTACATTTATTGTAAAATAAATAAGTAAAAAATTGCGCCGTAATTTACGGACGAAAGGGGAGTTCTTATGGAACCCGTTTATAAAAGACTGCTTCTTAAACTTAGTGGCGAGGTTCTTGCCGGTGAAGCGGGTCACGGTTTTGATTTTAATGTAATTAATGATGTTTGCAGCGCTGTTAAAGAAGTCACTGATAAAGGTGTTCAGGTCGGCATCGTTGTTGGTGGCGGTAATTTCTGGCGTGGTCGTTCAAGTGGTGATATGGACAGAACAAGAGCAGACAGTATCGGCATGCTTGCAACTGTTATGAACTCTTTGGCATTACAACAGGGTTTTATTGATGTTGGTGTTGAAGCAAGAGTTATGTCAGCAGTTCAGATTCCCGGTGTTGTTGAAACATTTATGCGCGATGAGGCTGTAAGACATCTTGAAAAAGGCAGAGTAGTAATTTTTGCAGGTGGTACAGGTAATCCGTTCTTTTCAACTGATTCCGGTGCTGCACTCAGAGCCGCTCAGATTAATGCTGATGTGTATTTTAAAGCAACAAATGTTGATGGTGTTTACGATAAAGACCCCAACAAATTTAGCGACGCTGTTAAATTTGACAAGATTTCACATGATGAACTTCTTTCAAGAAATCTTGCGGTTATGGATACTGCAGCAGCAGCTATTTGCCGTGAAAACAAAATTCCGATTCTTGTTTTCAATCTTAACAACCCTGAAAATATTAATAAAGCTGTGTGTGGCGAAAATGCCGGTACAGTTGTTTCTTAATTAAATGGAGGTATTATTTATGAATTCAGTATTTGCTAAAGCAAGAGAAAAAATGGAAAAGTCAATTTCATCACTTAAGTATGAATATAATTCAATCAGAGCGGGTAGGGCCAACGCTGCTGTTCTTGACAGAATCCAGGTTGATTATTACGGTTGCCCAACACCTATCAACCAGATGGCTGCTATTTCAGTTCCTGAAGCAAGAATTCTTGCAATTCAGCCATGGGATGCATCTGCACTCAGCCTTATTGAGAAAGCTATTCTTTCCTCTGATTTAGGCATCAATCCTTCAAACGACGGCAGAATCATCAGACTTGTTTTCCCTGCACTTACAGAGGAACGCAGAAAACAGCTTTCAAAAGATGTTGCAGGTTTTGCTGAGGATACAAAAGTTGCAGTTCGTCAGATAAGACGTGATTGCATTGAAAAAATCAAAACAATGAAAAAGAATTCCGAAATCACCGAAGACGATCAGAAATACGGTGAAGAAGAAATGCAGAAAATTACTGATGAATTCATCAAAAAGATTGATGAAATCGCTGCAGCAAAAACTAAAGAAATAATGGAAATCTGATTATGAAAGATAATATTCCGGTATTTGAAGTGTTACCGCAACATATCGGCTTTATTATGGATGGTAACGGCAGATGGGCAAGAATGCGTGGTCTCGAACGCAGCGAAGGCCATAAAGCCGGTGCTAAGACATTCCGTAAAATAGTTGAGTATTGTGCGGATGTTGGTATAAAACACGTTACCTTTTATGCTTTTTCAACTGAAAATTGGTCAAGACCCGAAAACGAAGTAAAGGCTCTTATGAAACTTTTTAAAGAGTATCTTTTAGAAGCTGATGAACGTGAAAGCGAAAATGATATTCGTCAATCAAGAATACGTTTTATAGGTGAACGCGAAGGACTTCCCAAGGATCTTTTACGTTTGATTGAAAAAGCCGAAAAGAAATCGAGTAAATACGATAAAATCACCGTGAATGTAGCACTTAATTACGGTGGCAGGGCAGAAATCACACACGCAGTGAAAGAGATAGCACAAAGAGTTAAAAATGGTCAAATGTCTGTTGAAGATATATCAGAAGAATCTGTAAGCGATTTTATTTACACTGCGGGTCAGCCTGACCCGGATATTATTGTAAGACCGAGTGGCGAATTTCGATTGTCAAATTTTTTGACTTGGCAGTCTGCATATTCTGAATTCTGGTTTTCCGATGTGCTTTGGCCTGATTTTACCGAAAAGGATGTAAATGATATTCTTTTTGATTACCAAAAACGAAATCGTCGTTTTGGCGGTGTGTAATAACGTTTATTAAAATCCGTATGCATTTTTTGCGTTCGGATTTTAACGGCTTTTAAGATAATATACATCCCTTTATGAGGAGAAATATTTTATGAAACAAAGAGTAATAACAGGGGTTTTGTTTGCAATAATATTTATTGGTGCAATTCTTCTTATTAACACCATAGTTTTCCCTATCTTTGTAGCTATTCTTTCAGGCATAGCTGTTTGGGAAATTGAAAAAGCAGTAGGTCTTAAAAATATTTTTATTATGATTCTCAGCCTTGCTGTTTCGGTCTTTATTCCCTTTATTTTTGAGTTCGATATCCCGATTCCTGTTGCTGCATTTGGCGGATTATATGTTGTTGCAGTTCTGATTCTCATGTTATTCCAATATGAAAAAACGCGTTTCCAGGAAGCAGTTATGGCTATTTTTGCTTCGATTTGTGTTCCTTTTGCTTTTTCAGTTATGATTATTTTCAGAGATATTGATGAATATATCGACGGATACTCAAAAATTGAAGGTTTTTATTTATTGATTTTTGCATTTTTTGCATCATGGATGACAGATATATTTGCTTATTTCATTGGAAGTAAATTCGGCAAACATAAGCTTTGTCCTAAAATCAGTCCTAAAAAATCCGTTGAAGGTGCAATCGGTGGTATTGTCGGGGCGGTAGTACTTAATGTTTTGCTTCTCTTTGTTTTCAAAAAATTCGTATTTGAAGGTGAAGCTCGTCTTTCATACATAGCTGTTATACTTCTTAGTGTGGTACTTTCTATTGTAAGTATGTTTGGAGATCTTGCTGCCTCAACCATAAAACGTAATTTCGGCATAAAGGATTTTGGTAAACTTCTTCCCGGCCATGGCGGTATTATGGATAGATTTGACAGTGCGTTGTTCGTTTTGCCGGTTCTTTATTCGGCAATTTATGTTGCAAATATTTTTTGAGATTTAATTATGAAAAGAATTAATTTATTAGGGTCCACAGGATCCATAGGTTTACAGACTCTCGATGTTGCAAGAGCGAGAGGTTATAAAATAGAATCACTTGCAGCTTATTCTAACGTAGATATTATTGAAAAGCAGATCCGTGAATTTAAACCGGCTTTTGCCGCACTTGTAGATGAAAAAGCTGCCGCAGACCTCAAAGTCAGAGTTGCCGATTTACCCGTAAAGGTCTTAAGCGGTTTAGAAGGTGTTTCTTTCTGCGGTGCAGAGGCTGAGGGTGAAATAACACTTAATTCTGTTGTGGGTATGGCAGGTCTTAAGCCTACACTTGATGCAGTTAACGCAGGTAAAACAATAGCCCTTGCCAACAAAGAAACACTTGTTGCAGGCGGCAAACTTGTAACAGATGCTGCCGGTAAAAATAACGTTACCATTCTTCCTGTTGATAGCGAACATTCCGCTATTTTTCAATGCCTTTTAGGCGCACCGAGAAACGCAGCATTAAAACGCATCATTTTAACAGCTTCGGGTGGACCGTTTTTTGGAAAATCGAAAGAGGAACTTACAAAAGTTACTCTTGCGGATGCTTTAAAGCATCCCAACTGGAGTATGGGACAAAAAATAACCATTGACAGTGCCACAATGTTCAATAAAGGTCTTGAACTTATCGAGGCTGTTTGGCTTTTTGATGTCACTCCCGATATGATTGATATAGTAGTTCATCGAGAAAGTATTGTTCATTCTCTTGTTGAATATACCGATAATTCGGTTATAGCACAACTAGGTCATCCGGATATGCGTTTACCCATTCAGTTTGCTATTACTTATCCCGATAGATTTGAATCACCGGAGAAACAACTTGATTTATGGGAAGTTGGTAATCTTACATTTTATAAGCCTGATTACGAAACATTCCCGTGTATGGATATTTGTCGCGAAGCAATAACAAAGGGCGGATTATATCCTGCTGCTGTTAACTGTGCAAACGAAGAAGCAAATCTTCTTTTCAGACAGGGGAAAATCACATTCTGTGAAATACCTGAATTGATTTCTGAAGCATCTGATTATGCTAAAGATATTAAGGATTACACTTTACAAGATGTTCTTGATACTGATGTGCTTATGCGCGAAAAAGTACGTGAACTGGCATCGGTGTAACCTGACACTATTTGGAGGTGTTTGATATTTTCAATCTCAGCATTGGTACACTGTGGAGCAGTGTATGGCCTTATTTACTCGCAGTATTCCTTTTTGGTGTGATTATAGCTATTCACGAGTTCGGTCACTTCTTTTTTGCTAAGCTTTTTAAAGTAAAAGTTAATGAGTTTGCTTTAGGAATGGGTCCGAAGATTTTCAGCAAACAAAAAGGTGAAACAACATACTCTTTACGTCTTTTTCCAATTGGTGGCTTTGTAAGTATGGAGGGCGAAGATGAAGAAAGCAGCGACGAAGGAGCTTTTAATAAAAAGCCTGCCTGGCAAAGATTTATTATTATTGCTGCAGGTGCCATACTTAATTTGATTTTAGGTATTGTTGTTGTGGCTGTTTGCCTTTCTTGCAGTGAACTTGTCGGTTCAAGAACGATTCATAGTTTTATGGATGGCGCCACGAGTCAGCAAAGCGGTTTACAGGCAGGGGATGAGATTGTAAAAATCAACAATACTCCCATTTATTCCAGCAAAGGTATTGCATTTAATATCGTCCGTGATACAGATAACAAACTTGATATTACAGTTATCCGTAATGATAAAAAGATTGAACTCAAAGATGTTGAGTTCAAGCAGTTTGAGTTTGAAGGAAGAAAATATATTCAGCAGGATTTCAGCATAGTTGGATATGAGCCCAACTTTTTCAATGTTGCATCCAACGCATTTTTAGACTCTGCTTCTATTGTGCAGATGGTGAGATTGAGTCTTGTTGATCTGGTTACAGGTAAATACGGAATGAAAGAAGTTTCGGGGCCTGTTGGCACTATTTCAGCAATAGCGGAATCAACTGCAGAACCGGAAAATTTTGGAGATAAAATACTTACTGCTTTAACTTTTCTCTCAATGATTACTATTAATGTCGGTGTATTCAACCTTCTTCCCATTCCTGCACTTGACGGTGGCAGACTTTTCTTCATTTTTATTGAAATGATAAGGAGAAAACCAATTCCTGCTAAAAAAGAGGGTCTTGTTCATACAATAGGCTTAGTGCTTTTGTTAGCGTTTATGGTGGTTGTTTCAATAAGTGATGTTATAAAATTATTTTAATGGTGATAAAAAATGATTAGACGTGTTTCAAGACAAGTTAAAGTCGGAAATATAAAAATCGGTGGGGATGCTCCCATAGCTATTCAGTCAATGCTCAATGCACCTGCATCTGATTTTGAGGGCAACTTATCTCAACTTCAGGCTCTCGAGGCTGTAGGTTGCGAAATTGTGCGTATGGCTGTGCCTGATATGGATGCTGTTAAAGTTCTCGGCAGATTAAAAGAACATTCCAATGTTCCTCTTGTTGCCGATATCCATTTTGACTATAAACTTGCCCTTGAAAGCCTTGAAGCCGGTGTAGATAAAATCAGAATTAATCCCGGCAATATCGGTTCAGCTGAGCGAGTAGCGGCAGTTGCGGATGCATGTGCGTTGAAGGGTGTACCTATCAGAATCGGCGTGAATTCCGGCTCGGTTGAAAAAGAATTACTTGAAAAATTCGGTGGCGCAACTCCTGAAGCGATGGTTGAAAGTGCGTTCAGACACGTTAAACTTCTTGAAGATTGCGGATTTTTTGATACTGTTATTTCTATCAAATCTTCCGATGTTGAAAATATGGTTGCAGCATATAGCCTTGTAGCAGAACGTTGTGATTATCCCTTGCATCTGGGTGTAACCGAAGCGGGTACAGAGCGCAGTTCTCTCGTTAAATCTTCTATTGGTATCGGTTCTCTTCTTCTTAAAGGTGTGGGCGATACTTTGCGAGTTTCAATTACAGATTCACCTGTAAAAGAGGTTTATGCTGCACGAGATATTCTTAATGCTGTGAATCTCAGGGTTGAAACACCTCAGATTGTTGCTTGTCCAACTTGTGGCAGAACTAAAATTGACCTTGTTTCTTTAGCAAATCAAGTTGAAGAAGCAGTAAAAGATATTAAAAAACCCATTAAAATTGCTGTAATGGGTTGTGTTGTCAACGGTCCCGGAGAAGCCAGGGAAGCGGATATTGGCATTGCCGGCGGTGACGGATGTGCAGTCCTTTTCAAAAAAGGAGAAATTTTAAGAAAGGTATCCGAAAAGGATATCGTCAAGGAATTGCTTGATGAAATAGACAAAATATGAAATTATACGGTTTTTTAGAAATATTCGGTGAATACATATCTACTGATAAATACAGAAGTATGTTAAAAAACACAATGTTTACCGATTTAAATATAAATAAAGAAGAGCAGTCTTTGTCTGCTCTTCTTCATGTTGATATATTCGATAATATAATGTGCCTCAAAGCTGTTGCCGGTGAAGTAAAAAAAGCATTATTACTTAAAAGCGTTGAATTTGATTATGTTCTTCCGCCGAGTGCTTTGAATCCGGCATGTTTTCCCATGCTTTTGAAGGTTGTTAAAAAAAGTGTACCACAGACTAACGGTTTTTTTGATGAGATTGAAACTCAGTTTGTCGATGATGTTTTTACTGTTACGTTTTTGAAGCATGGTCGAGATATCTGCGAAAAAGCAAAAGCAGATAAGTTCCTTGAAGACTATATTTTTCAACATTTTCAAAGAAAAATTACAGTCGTTTTTGATGGTGAGGACAGCGATGAGGAAGAATTCCTGAGAAAACAACGCGAAATTGATCGAGCCAATCAGCCGATAAAACCACCGGAAGAAAACCCCAATTTTGACGGTGTTCCCTTGGATTTTAATTCAGTTCAGCCTATTTTGGGCAATTTTAAATACGCAAAACCCAAAAGTATGGAAGATGTAACTTACGAAGACGGTGAAGTGATTGTTTGGGGCGATGTGTTTAAGTACGAAAAACGTGAAACCAAAGACGGAAAGCGATACATAATTGAATTCAACATTACAGATAATACCGGTGCTTTCGGTTGTAAGTTCTTTGAACTAAAGGAACAGCTTGAGTATCTTGATTCAAAAATAAAGGACGGCGTTACCGTTCTTGTTCGTGGTCCCGTTGTATATGACGAGTATAAAAAAGATTATATTATTAAACCTGTTTCGGTTTCAACAATTTCTAAAGTAGAACCAACCGATGAGGAAGAAGAGAAGCGAGTAGAACTCCATTTACATACAAATATGTCTGCGATGGATGCCATGAGCAGTGCAAAATCAATTGTAAAGAAAGCCATGAAATGGGGTCATAAAGCTATTGCCATTACCGACCATGGTTGTGTTCAGGCGTTCCCTGAAGCTTGTAATACCGCAAGAGGAAGCGGTTTTAAAATTATTTACGGTTGCGAATGTTACCTTGTGAATGATTATAATGAAGATGGTACAAAGAAATCACTTGAAGAAATTAAGGCTGACAGATACTATCACTGTATTTTACTTGTTAAAAATAAAACTGGTCTTAAAAATCTTTATAAATTGGTTTCAGCTTCCAATATTGATTACTTCCATAAAAAACCCAGAATGCCCAAGAGTTTAATTGCTGAAAGGCGAGAAGGTCTTATAATCGGCAGTGCTTGTTCCGAAGGTGAACTTTATAACGCTTTTCTTAAAGGTAAAAGCCATGAGGAATTAAAAGAAATCGCTGATTTTTATGATTACCTTGAAATTCAGCCTGTGGGTAACAATGAATATATGATTTTGAGCCAGCGTGACGGTTGCGAAAATATAAATTCATTTGATGATATTCAGCGTATAAATAAGGCTATCATCACCCTCGGTGATGAATTGGGGAAGAAAACCGTTGCCACGGGTGACGTGCATTTCCTTAACAAAAATGATTCAAAGTTCAGAGCGATTTTACAGGCGGGTCAAGGATTTACTGATGCAGATAATCAGCCACCCTTGTATCTTAAAACTACTAAAGAAATGCTTGAAGATTTCGCATATCTTGGCGAAGAAACTGCAAGAGAAGTTGTTATTACCAACACAAATATTATTGCAGATATGATTGAGCCGGATATTCTTCCTATTCCCGATGGTACTTTTAACCCTGTTATTCCCGGTGCTGAGGAAGATTTAACAAAGCATTGTTGGGATAGAGCGAAAGAGTGGTACGGCGACCCTGTTCCCAAGGTTGTAGCAGACCGACTTGATAAAGAATTAAAATCAATCATTGAAAACGGTTTCGCGGGTCTTTATATGATAGCCCGTCTTCTTGTTAAGCATTCGGAAGAATGTGGCTATTATGTGGGTTCGCGAGGTTCCGTCGGATCTTCCTTTGTTGCTATAATGGCAGGTATTTCCGAAGTAAACCCGTTGCAACCCCATTATCGTTGCCCTGATTGTAAACATTCGGAGTTTTTTTTACATAACGAAGTAGGTTCAGGTTTCGATTTGCCACCGAAAGAGTGTCCCGATTGTGGCACAATGATGGTGCGTGACGGTCACGAAATCCCCTTTGAAACTTTCCTTGGTTTCTTTGGAGATAAATCCCCGGATATTGACCTTAACTTTGCAGGCGAGTACCAGGCACAATCCCACAGATATACGGAAGAACTTTTCGGTAAAGCATACGTTTTCAAAGCCGGTACCATTTCCGGTGTTGCTGATAAAACTGCTTACGGTTTTGTTAAAAAATATATAGAAGAACGCGGTCTTACAATGACAAAGGCGGAAATCGACCGTCTTACAATAGGTTGTACAGGTGTTAAACGCACAACAGGTCAGCACCCCGGTGGTATGGTTGTTGTTCCCAATACGTATGAAGTCGAAGATTTCACACCTGTTCAAAGACCTGCAGATGATGCTACTAAAGACATTATCACAACACACTTTGACTTTAACTCAATGCACGATACATTGCTTAAACTTGATGAACTAGGTCATGATGTTCCCACAATTTATAAGCATTTGACTGATTTAACAGGTATAGATGTTCTTGATATTGATATAAGTGACCGAAAACTTTATGAACTTTGTACTTCTCCGGAACCTTTGGGTATCACTGAAGAAGAGTTAGGTTGGCCAACAGGTACATTATCCATCCCTGAAATGGGTACGGATTTTACTAAAGGAATGCTTCTTGAAGCAAGACCACAGACATTTGCCGACCTTATTCAGATTGCCGGACTTTCTCATGGCACTGCCGTATGGCTCGGTAACGCACAGGATCTTATTAAAGATGGAATTTGTACAATTTCCGAAGTTATCGGTACTCGTGACAGTATCATGGTTTATCTTCTTCATAAAGGGCTTGAGCCTAAACATGCTTTCGATATTATGGAAGATGTTCGTAAAAAGAATAAGCAACTTAAACCCGAACAGGAAGCAATGATGCGTGAACACGGTGTTCCCGAATGGTATATTGATTCTTGTAAAAAAATTCAGTATATGTTTCCGAAAGCACATGCGGCTGCATATATTATCGCTTCACTCAGACTTGCTTGGTTTAAGATTTACAAACCTCTTGAATATTATTGTGCGTATCTTACCGTCCGTGGTGATGATGTTGATGCTGAAGCAATGTCAAAGGGTAAAGAAGCGGTAAAAACCCTTTTGCAGATGATAAGAGCTAAAGGTAAGGAAGCTTCTGCTGCCGAAAAAGCCAAAGAGACAATTATGATGATTGTTTACGAAGCGATGGTCCGTGGTGTTGAGTTTTTACCCATTGATATTTACACTTCCACCGCAAGTTCTTATGAACCCGAGGACGGAAAAATTCGTATGCCTTTCTCTGCACTTGCGGGTGTAGGTGAGGCGGCTGCCGAGCAATTGGCGAACGCAAGAAACGACGGTGGCGCAGAATTTTCATCAATAGAAGATTTTGAAATCCGTTCCGGTGCAGGTAAATCAACCGTTGCAGTTCTTAAAGCCTGTGGTGCTTTTGGTAATCTTCCTGACAGCGATCAGATGTCCTTATTTGAATTTTAAAAAATATATTTAACGTATAGGAGTGAATATTATGTTAGAACCCAAAAAAGCTATTTTGACAGGTTTAGGTGTTGCAGCAGCTACCGGTATAGGTGTCAGTATGGTTCGTGCTGCTACAACATATAAAGCAAAGCCTGTATCTGAGTCTGAGACACTTCCTCCCGAAAAGGTTGATCTTGACCGTTATATAGAACATCTTTCAAAAGCGATTCAGATTCCTACAATTTGCAATAAAGATGAGAGTCTTGTTGATTGGTCAAAGTTTGACGAATTCCATGCATTTCTTAAAGAAGCTTATCCGCTTATTCATGAAAAGCTTGAAATGCAAATTTTGTCCACACGCAGCCTTATGTACCATTGGAAGAGTGAACATCCTGAGAAAGAACCTATTGCGTTGCTTGCTCACCAGGATGTAGTTCCTGTTACACCCGGTACTGAAGCTGATTGGGAACACGCACCGTTTGGCGGTGAAGTTGCTGATGGTTATGTTTGGGGCAGAGGCGCTCTTGATATTAAAAACCATCTTATAGGTGTTATGGAGGCTGTCGAAACACTTCTCGAAGAGGGATATGTTCCCGAAAGAGATGTTTACCTTTGCTTTGGTCATAACGAAGAAGTTATGGCAGAAGGGGAGGCTTGTGGCGCAACCTGTATGATGAATTGGTTTAAAGAACGTGGTATTAAACTCGATAGTGTTATTGATGAGGGTGGCGCAATTCTTTCTGTTAAGGTTGATAAAGTTATTGACGGTCACCTTGCAGGTGTAGGTATAGCAGAAAAGGGTCACGTTGATTTTGAGATTTCTGTTAATGCCAAGGGCGGACACTCTTCTCAACCACCAAAACATAGTGCTTTAGGTGAACTTTCAAAGATCGTTTGCAGCCTTGAAAACCATCAGTTTAAAGCTAAACTCACACCTCAACTCACATCTCTCTTTAACGAAATCGGAAAGAGTACTACATATCCTGTAAGATGTGTTGCTAGTAATCTTCCTGTTCTTAAACCTCTTATTACTAAGGTTTGTTCTTGTATTCCGCCTGTTGCTTCTATGATGCGCACAACTACCGCGATTACAATGTCTACCGGTAGCCCTGCACCTAATGTTCTTCCTCAGAAGGCTTCGGTGGTTGCCAATTTCCGTATTATGCCCGGACAAACAATTGAGGATGTTGAAGCACATATCAAAAAATATGCCGGTCCTAAAGCAGAAGTTAAACTTCTTGCAGGTAAGAATCCTTCAAAGATTTCTCCGACAGATTCAAGAGCATTCAATGTGATTTCTGATATCTGTAAAGCTATGGACCCTAAAGCGATTGTTGCACCTTATCTTGTTATGGGCGGAACTGATGCTCGTCAGTATGAAGATGTTTGCGATAATATATATCGTTATTCACCATTCCTTATGAGCACAAGCCTTCTTCTTACTACTCACGGAACTAATGAAAGAATTCCCGTAAGTTCACTCGAAGATGGTGTTGCATTTTTTAAGAGATATATCAAAGCATTAACAAAAGATTAATTGTATTGAAAGCACCATCATCGATGGTGCTTTTTTATATCGCGAGAGTAAAATCAATCACTAAAAAATGAAATTTATAATTTTTAAAATAAAAAAAATCACATCATTTATTAAATTGCTTTTATTATAAATGTACAGATTTTTTAAACTTCCGAAATCCGTTATTCAAACACTTATTTTTATTGAAATCTTGGTTTTTTTATTTCATCAAAATTCTCGCTATTCATTGACAAATCGACATTCGAGAGCTATAATTAGTTGAATAATCGTATAAAGTTCTTTGTTCCTTTTTAGCAAAATGCATTTTTCTTTATGTTTTATTCGTTTTGTTCGAGTCTAAAGTTAAAAAAATATTGAAAATTATATTATGTTATTATTTTTCTGCATTGTTCGGAAAACTATTTCAGACTTACTTTTCGATTGTTCTTAACTTGTTAACATAAAAGGGTATGAAGACTAAAGAAACGGAGGGGAATATATACTTGTTTATGCCGATTAACTTTTGGTGTAAACGGACTTTTAGAAAGTAACTGTTTAAAAGTGTTTTTTCTATGTTATTCTGATTGTCATAAGTGTAAAGGAGATAAAAAAATGTCAAGTGAAAATTTATTGTTGTTAAAAGTTATTTTAGTAATTGTATTCAGTGTTTTAGCTATTGTTTCTTATATTCTTTGTAAAAGCCTTAATAAAAACAAAATTGTTTCAGTCATCGCTGCAGTTGTTTCTGTGCTTATGTTGGTTGCTGTAATAATAACCGGTCATTTTGTTAAGGTTGATAAAGATAATGGTGTTAAATATAGTTTTTCTCAAAAAGCCGAAGATGAAGATGGCAAAAAAGATGATAAAAAATCAGACAAAAAAGAAGACCAGAAAAACAATGAAAAGAATAACACTGAAAGTACCACAAAAAAGATTAAGTCTGAAAAGACTACCAAAAAGACCAGTGATAAATAATTGTTAACTGATTTTATTATTGATAACAACATAAGTTGTCAAATATATTTTGGTTTTGAAATTTGATTTTAAAATCATTAAATAAAAATTAGGGGGAAATCTACAAAATGAAAAAACGAATTGTAGCCTTGATTACTGCACTTTTGGTTGTGATTACAAGTTTCAGTATGATGGTTATTTCGGTTGGTGCTGAGAATGCTCAGGCTGCCGCATCAACTTCAAACGGTGCATCAACAGCACGTAAGTTTAATGTTGTTTTCGTTGTTGACGCAAGTAACTCTATGAATTCAACTGATACTGAAGGATGGCGTTTTGAAGCTATCGATCAATTCCTTAGCCTCTTGAGCATGAAGGGTAATTACGTTGGTACAGTTGTATTTAACGACAAAGTTCTTGCAGCAAACGGCGTAAGCGCTGTTACTACAAAAAAAGATAAGCAGAATGCATCTAATGCAGTTAAGAGCGTTGAGGCAATCGGCTTTACAAATATCGGTGCTGCTATTGCAAAGGCTAACGAGCTTCTTAAAAAGGGTGATCCTGAATTACCTTCAATCATGTTACTTCTTTCAGACGGCAACACAGAAATGCCCACCGAAGCTGAACAGAAGGTTGCTATAACAGCACAGAACAATGCAATTGCTGATGCAAAGAACAACGATACAGCAATTTATTGCGTTGGTTTGAACGCTAATGGTAAGATTGATCCTACTGAGCTTTCAAACATTGCTACTCAGACAAACGGTATCGTTAAAATTGTCAGCAAGCCCGATGACTTAAAGGACGTATTTAAAGAGTTCTATAAATTAATTTACGGAACAGGCGGCGCTGAAATCCAGAATGTTGAGCTTCCTGCAGTTAAGGAATTTACTGTTCCTAAGATTGGTGTTGAAGAAGTTAATATTTTGATTGACGGTCAACCCTCAGCCATTAAATTAACCCAGCCCTCAGGTATTGAAGTTACTCCCGCTGAGCTTGGCGAAATGGTTACAAAAGGTGCTCATTTCACTAACATTAAAATTGAGAAGCCTTTAAGTGGTACCTGGAAGGTTGAATTGCAGGGTAAACCCGGTCAGACTGTTACAATTAACTTTATTCCCAACCTGAATGTATCTTTAGAAACAAAAACCGATGGTGATTCATTCAGAAGAGGCGAAACAGTTTCTGTTGTTACTAACATAATGTCTGATGGTGTTGCAGTCACAGATTCAACGGTTTATCAGGAATATCCTGTCACATATACAATCACTAACGCAACAAATTCAAGCGATACAAAAACTGTAACCGCTTCCGCAATTGATACCAGCTATAAGGCTGATGTAACCTTCGATAACGTTGGTACTTATTACGTTACATCCTCCTTTGATATCGGTTATGGTAAAATCAGCGGTAATACTATCACTATTAATGTTGGTAACTCCGCACCTACAGTTGTGAATGGTCCGCACGATTACACAAAGTATTGTCTTGGCTTCGGAAAAAACACATATACATACAATTTAAATGATATGGTTGTTGATGAAGACGGCGAAGAATTATCATTTGTAATTGATAAGGCGTTTTTCGATATTGATGAATATGCTCTTGAAGGCGGTACCTTAAGTGTTACT
Source organism: Acutalibacteraceae bacterium (assembly GCA_045578985.1). Taxonomy (GTDB): domain Bacteria; phylum Bacillota; class Clostridia; order Oscillospirales; family Acutalibacteraceae; genus DTU089. Next base: position 132,334 of record JAZNLH010000041.1, read on the forward strand.
CCCAACGCTGCTAAGGAAGGTTCGTTTACAATTATTGTAACTGATGCATCCGGTGCTTCTTGTGAATTGCTCATTAATATTGTATACAAGAACCTGTTAACATTATTAATTATCATAATTGCTATTGTTGTAGTTGTAGGATTAATCCTTTTCTTCGTAATAAATAATATTATTACTCATAAACCGTATAATGGTTCAATTACAGTTGTTGCTTTTGATGAAGACAACGGCGAGTTGAGTGCACCTATGACCGAATGGCCGCCTAAAGGTCCTATTGACATTGAAATGATTAACAGTGATTCATTTACAATCGGCGGAATCAAAGGTAAGTTCCTTGGCTCGGGTAAAGATTTTGTTACATTAAAGCTTAAGGGTGTTGGTTATTATAACGGTCTTAAGGTTAAAAATGTTAAAATTCCCGATGGTTGCACAGAAAGAGTTGCATCACGTCAGGACGGTACAAAAGGCGTAGAAATCACTTTCACTAAACAAGACGGTGGTTTTTAATATAAAAGGAGGAAAATATTATGCCAGAAATTAAAAATATGTATGAGAGCTTACGTTTAAGCGCAGGCGGCGGCCTTAACACCTCATTAGAAAAGGTTGCTCAGGCAACAAGCACCGCTACTATTGCTATCGGTATAGGCGGTACAGGCTTGAGCGCTCTCAGAATGTTCAAGAAAACTGTTCACGAAAGAGTTAAACAGGATAACTATGACAAGCGTGACGTTGAAAAACCTCAGTACAACAGAATTAAATTCCTTGAAATTGACTCTGACGATACAGATATTGCTAATCCTCTTCCTCAGTTAGACCTCAGTGAAGAGTTCTTCCCTATCGGTGTTAGTGATATTATCGCTGAGTTGGGCGATAAGGTTGCTTTAAACAGCAGAAAAGACCTTGAATGGTTCAACAAAGAAATCAAGATGACCGATGCTTCTAAGGGTGCAGGCGGTATCAGACAGGTTGGTAAATATCTTTTAGCTAAAAAAGCATCTGAGCTTTACAACAAGTTTAAAGATATGATTATGACTGCTGTTACAGGTCTTGGTGCAGACTTTGACTTGAACGTTTATATTATGGCAGGTATCGGTGGCGGTACCGGTAGTGGTTGTTATGTTGATGTATGCTACTTGATGCAGCAGGCACTTTCTGATTTAGGCTATGCAGGTTCTGCAAATGTTCTCGGTTTCTTCTTCCTTCCCGACGTCAACCTTGCTAACCCTCAGTTCCCCAAGGGTGGACCTCACGAAATAATGGTTAAGAAAAACGGCTATGCAGCATTAAAAGAGCTTGACTATTTGATGGACATCCCCGGAAACGGCGATACATACAGACAGAAATACAGCGAATACGGCTTAGAGGTTGTTCAGAACGTTGCTCCCGTTAAGCTTTGCCACTTGTTATCAACAACATCCATCAACGGTGCTGTTATTGACGACGGTTATAACTATATTATGAACGTTGTTGCAGAGTACGCTTTGAACTTCGTTGTTAAAGCTGAAAACGCTGACAAGGATGCTAAAAACACAGGTATCACTCTTAAAGGTATTATCCCCAACATTACAGGCTTGCTTGATAATATCACAAAGAAATACGGCGTTCACTATATCTACAACATTTTAGGTACTTCCTGTGCAACTGTACCTTATAAGAAAATCGGTACATATCTTGCTATTAAATTCTTTGATTCAATCAAATACATCAGCGATGTAAGAGCAAATAAATCTGATGTTGAAAATCTCTGCCGTAGCATTGGCTTACAGTTCCAGTCTCTTGATATGGCTATTAAGAGTGGTGCACCTGCATTTAATCTTGATGCCTCCAAGTTTGATACTAAAGCATTGAAGAGTGCCGGTATCGGTGAAATTTCAAAGCCCTTAGCTGAGTATTGCGAAAAGTGGAAAAACGCATATTCAAACAAAAGAACAACAAATATCGCTACATTGGGCAGAGCATTAGATAGCTTTACAGTAACTGATGCACCCGAATCAGTCATCGGTAAGCTTTTCAAAGAGTTGGTTGCTTTTGCAAACAATCCTGATTTTGGTCCCTATTACGCAGCATATATGATGCAGAATTCTCAGAATCACACAATCGCTTCTGAACTCGCAGGTATCCGCGACGAGGCAAAGAAAAAGAGAGATTACGCAGTAGGTCAGAATCAGTATAGATGGGACGCTTTAAATAACGCTCATGCTGCTTTCCGTTCAGCATCATTTGACTTAGGTGACAAGAAGAAAAAAGCCTATGTTTCAATGGTTGAACAGTTATACAGAAATGAAGTTGAGATCGAAACCTACAACGAATTCCTTGCTTTAATTGACAAGATTCAGAAGCAGTTGGATGCACTTGAAAACGATTACTTCAAAAAGTATACAGGTATTGTTGACAAATTAATTGCAACCTTCAAGGATAACGCAGATTACTTTAACACTCATGGCATGGGTGACGAAATGTACACCTGGAGCATCGTTGACATCAACAGCATCAAAGGACAGCTCGATGAAGTAATCCAAAGAGCTATTAAGAAAAATGACCAGGATATGTATGTTGCGCCTTACTATGTTGAACAGTTCAACAAAATGATGCTTTCAAACCAGGATAAATGGCTTGATGAATCAGAAGTTAAGATTACTGAATTAATCAGTGAATTTATCAGAACTGAATTCAACGAAGCAATGTCAAAATCAATGAAGCAGTACTTACAGGAAAAATACAACAGACAGGGTGCAGACCTTATCGATTGTATCGCTGCTGAGGTTATCAAAAAGGGTCTTGTTGATAACGGTGTGCCTGTATTCCACATTGATCCTGCATTCGGCATCAACGACACAAGTAACCATGCTGAATACATTGTTTTGTCAATTCCCAACAACGAAGACGATTTCAGTGTTGCTGCACAGAAATGTAAGTCAACCTATAACTTACAGATGTCTATTGCAAAAACCGTTTTGACTGACAGAATTTATATGCTTGAGTTCTTCAGCGGTATTCCTATGTATGCATACAAAGACTTGATCGATTACGAAAAAGTTTATTACAACAATATGGCTCCCGGTATGCATATGTTCGAATCTGAAAGCAAGGATTGGAGAAAACTTCCTTCACCCATTCCTGCAACATACATCAGCTCTTACTATGACAGACCTGACCAGGACGGTCTTGATGCTATCCTTAAAATATTTGATGATGCTAAGTCTGCCGGTATCATTGTTGAAGATGCTATCAATAAGGTTGCTAAGGTTAGAACCTCAGGTCCCGTTGATCTTTCGGCTGTTCTTAAAGATGGTTGGAACGAGAACAAGGTCACAATCAACGCTGCCATTGCTGCTCTTGAAGAACTTAAAGCATCCTTTGCATCCGGTTTAACTGATTTCGGTACATTACGTGCTAACCAGGAATTCGAAAGCAATATCAGAGATGATTTCGCAAGAAAGCCTGTTATGGTTAAGGCTGCTGCAGCTGAATTGGAAAAATACAATTCAATTTCTGAAGCAATTGCTACTGCTCAGGCAGCTAAAGAAGAGGTAGGCGCTGCTACTGAAGTAAGTGCTAACTTCATCAGAGCTCTTTTACATTCTGTTATTTTCAAAGCAAGAAGTGCTTACAAGTGCTCTTACGAAAAACGTGGTGAAGCTGAAGAAATCATTTTAACCGAGGGTAATGAAATGTATGAGGGTATTCCCGTATACAGAGCATTCGTTGGTTATAAAGGTCTTGATGCTGAAGTTATCACTCAGCTTAATGACAAAGCAAAGAAAGCTGCTAATAACGTTACTGATGAAATGTATGAAGCGGTTGTAGCATTCCAGGATTTCTATAAGGGTGTCTATAAAGATTACAAGGATGAAGCAACATCCGGTAAATTTGAAAACCAGGACGAAATTGTTAAGTTCCTTGATGAGCTTTACGACAGCATCGACAGATTCATTATAAACAATAAATAATTTTTTACTTTGCAAACTATGGGGGCTTTTTGCCCCTATGGTTTGCACAAAGATTTTTAGTATTATTTCAATATTTAAAAAGATAACAGGAGAATTGATATGCAGTCCAAACAAGATGTATTAGATAATTTGATTGTAACTTGTGCAAAGGAAATTGAACATAAAGGCGTTACTATTGCCAGTGCAAATAAGTCAATTTCACCTATGGTTTTAGTTTATGCTGGTGAATATTCTATCAATAATTTTGAGTTAACAAGAAATGTTATTGATAATAATTGGCGTTCTAACTCCAAATATATTTACCATATTGGCATTACTGCTGATTCACTCGGTAATATTGAAATCAAGAATCTTACCGATAATACAAGTGTGAAATGTGATCAATCAGCATCAGGTAAGTATTTCCTTGATGAAATTTTCAGTTCAATGTTATCTTCCCCCATAGGCACCTTCAGCAGAAATAATATTGCTAAGGTCAACCTTATTGTTTCGGCTAATGACAAAGCTCTTGAAACTTATATTGAAAAAATACTTGGTCTTGAAACATCCTTAAACGGATTGAATTTAAATAAGGATTTATATCTTTTAATTACTCAGGGCGGTAGCTTTGAGGATCGCGAAGCCACTGATAATTGCATAAGAAGCTTATACAAAAAAGAGCTCGATAAACAGTTGCTTGAGTTTAAACAGATTTATGTATTGAGCAACAGAATGAAAAACGGTACTATTCTTGATCAGTACAACAAAAAAACCAATTTCAGATTAATTGCAGATTTACTTTTATTATTAGATAACGATGACAATGATTATCAATTAAGAGAGAGCCTCAGGGTTGATACAAATAAATTCAGAACCGTTTCCTACAGATACGTTGGTAAACCCTGCAGAGAAATAGTTGTTGTTATGTTAAAAACACTGCTTAACGCAGTTTTGGATACTCCTAAGAGGGAGAAAGAGGAAGTTCTCAGATTGTTCGAAAACGAACAGTTTGATGAAAACTATTTTGCCGAAAAATTTGAAGGTTCACTTCCTGAAGCAAATGATTTTCAGTTTTTACCATATACCGAAGCCGGTCTTAAAAATTTACTTGCTAATTTCAAAACAAGTAAAAATTATGGTAGATTCAAGGTTGATGAACACGCAGTTGACAACGCAACTTATGGTAGTTTCTCAGATTTCTTCGATATAAATTACAGACAATTTTTAATGGAGAATTTTGACGCAGACGACTTTATTATAGAATTGTATAAAGATTACATTAAAAAATATAATCACAGAGAGGTTCTTGAATATTTCAGATACGAGGATATCGTAGATGAAGCATGTAAAGAACAGGCTATTAATATTGAAAAGCAATACGGTACAAGCTTTTACTCTGTGCTTGCAAGATATTGTACACTTAAATTACGTAATGAATATCTTGGTGTTATTAAACCTGCATATCATAAATCGATGAAAAAACTTTATGAATCAGCACTTAATTTCCAGAATATGATTGTTGATATGCAAAACGATATTTCCGGTGTTTGCATAATTGAAAGTGACGATATTTATAACAGCATCGAGGATTTCTATTCAAATTATGTTATTGAATATTTCAACAGACATAAAAAGGAAATACTTGATCAGATTAACGTTCAGGTTAAAGATTACGAGGAGCTTGCAAACATTCTTATTAAAATTTTCAATAAAATGTTGAGTATGGATACAAATAACATTCTTACCTGCGGCTTTAGTGAGGAATTGTCTAACAGACTCGGTATAACAAGCACCGCTTCAAGCCGTGTTCATCTGATTAAGCAGGCACTTGTTTCAAGAATCGACGACTTCACACGTATTAACGTTGCAAACGACAATTTGTCTGAGATTTACGATGCATATTTGTGTGATGGCAAGTCAAACTTCTTGAGAGAAATTGAAGCTGAGAATTATTTTGATACCAATGACGAGAATAGCTTTGAGCGTGTCAAGATTTTCAAATTCAACAGCTTGAGAGATATTCTCGGCAGCAGAATGGAGGAGGTTTAATAATGGAAATTAAAATTAATCCAACTGATTATTTACATCAAATAACCGATGCTAAAATTTCACTTAGTTCATCGAAGTATAAGTTAAAATGGACTTACACTAAAGCTGACGGCTTTTTTGTGGTTGGCTTTTCATACGATGTTGAAAATTTCGATTATGCAGGCTACATTTCAAATGTTTTAACCCAGTGTGATAATGTCAAGGTTGCAAAACACAAGGCTGATAATACTTTTTTATTGTCCTTTATAAGAGCGAATGTTACAAATAACGGTGTTGAAGTTTGTGATAAAAATGATTTTCAAACCCCGATGATTGTAAAAGTTTTTCCTTATGAAATTATTGATGGCGTTGTGGTTATTTACAATCAGGATGACGAGGATAACACCTCAGAAACTCAATATATTATTAAATATACTAAATCGCAGCCTACGGGTTTAAAGGCTCTGTTTAAATCCAATGAAACAATCAGAGTTTCCGGTTTTGATAGCTTTTTTACAGGTTTGCTGTATTATACTGTGTTGAATGTCAATGTCAAATATCCGATTAACGAAAATATGATTAACAGGGAATTTGAGGTTAATGTTCCCAAAGGCTGTTCAGTTGATATTAAGGTTGATGAAAAATACAGAAAATTCTTTAAATGCATAAGTAATTAATAGGGAGATAATAAAGATGGAAATTAGAGAGTTGGGTTCAAATAATCGATTTGATAATGTTGAAATAAAATGTCCGTATTGTTTCAACACCTTTCATCATCATGAAGTAGGCTTCAAGGCTGCACCTACCTCTGAGGAGAAAAAGGCTGAGTTAAGAAACCTTGTTATTTCCGGTCCTCAGGCAGATGCAGATAAATTTAAGAGAATGCTGGATAATCACAATAAATACGACAGAAAGCGTGATTCTGTCTGGCATGAATATTGGAACAATATGGGTTGGGCTGACAACGCCTTCTTGTTTGAAAACGGCGATGGCTACGACGAATACAATGACCACGCAAGAACCTCTGCATTGTCAGATATGCAGGATGTTATTATCGGTCTTGGCGGCGATTCATTAATAGGCGAAAAGCGTATGGATTCTGATGGCTTTGTTGATTCTGTTATTGACAACCGTGGTATAGAAACCGACAGACGTGTTTGCCCCCATTGTCATAACAAGCTTCCCAAAGACTATGGTAAAAATCCTGTTAAGTTTATTTCACTTGTTGGTATTTCCGGCTCCGGTAAAACTGTTATGTTGTCACAGTTAATTGAAAATATTGAGGATTATGCAACTCTTGTTGGCGGTCGTGTTACCTTTGATAGCAGCGATAGTGCTAAAAAGTTCCCTTTGCAGTATAAGGTAAAGGCTAATCAGGAGCTTCCCTCCGGTACTAGAGAGCACTTTGCACCGCCTATATTCCTTCAATTTTCAAAAACAGTTAACGGAAGATTAATCAAATCAACCCTGGTTGTTTATGATATCGCAGGTGAAAGCTGTATCACGGCAGCAGGTATGGATAAGTATGGTCCGTTCATAAGAAACTCTGATGGTATTATTCTTTTATTGGATCCCAGACAGATAAGTGCTTTCAGCTGTGCTGATGAAAATGCTGAAAAGCCTCAGGCTGTTTTAAATGCAATGGCTAAAGCTTTCTTGTTGGATGATAACCAGAAATGTAAGGTACCGTTGGCGGTTACTTATTCAAAGAGTGATAAGCTCCGTAACGTAGGTGTGGATATTAACGAGAATAGCCATATATTCAGACCTATTGAGTACAAGCTTGATGGTTCTCCTCGTGGTTTTATGGAGGATTCTTACAAGAATATCAGACACGAGGTTGAGGGCTTGATGAAGAAGTATAGCTTAACATTCTACGATAATGTTACGGGTTTCTTCTCAAATTATGGCTTCTTTGCTGTTTCGGCTCTTGGCCATGATACCGTTAGCACTAAAGACGAGTCCGGCGCCGATTCATCTGTTTTGACAATGAACATTGAACCCATAAGACTTGAAGAGCCCTTTATGTGGTTGCTTTATAAATGGAATTTGATTAGTGGCATTTCCAACACAAAGCAGGAGCCTAAATCCGGTTTCTTTTCTTTCTTCAGGAGGAAATAATTTATGAAAATAGAACAATTATATTTTACAAGAACAGACGGGGATAGTTCAGGTTGGAAGTATGTTAATATTTCCGATGGTGTCACCGATGAAGTGAAGCAAAGCTTCCAGAGTATACATACATCAACACCTTCTTCCAGAGATATGTATGCTTTTGATTTCTCTCACAATCAGTATTATTTATCTAAAGTAACTGCTGATGGTCTTGATTCTTTAGGCAGAGCTAAATGTTTTGTTCACGGTTATGTTTTTTCAGGAAATGATACCGAATATATATTTTCAAATTTCTGTAAATTATTAAATATCAATTATTTTGCCAAAAATGATGATAACGGTATAGTTGCTATTGATGATTTACCACCTTCACCGTTTAATCCCCAATCATTTGAACAGAAATTGAATTTAAATAATTTGATGAATGCTGTGTATGAAGCAATGCTTTCTAACAAAGCTTTGTATATTTATGCAGGTACTGACAGCAGCTTTAATGAAATCATTTTAAAATCTATGATAGCTGTGATTTACAGTTATTTGCCCTTTAATTTGAAAAAATTCGCAACCTTCAGCAGCATCAATGGTGGTTTAACCAGAAAAATTACAATCGTTAACTCATTAAACGATACTTTGGGTATTGTTTATGATTATACAACTGGCCAGGTTAGCGGTTGTAGCGGCACTTACGAGAAATTCATTAATGCTATGTTGGTTGATCCTAAGTACTATCTTGACGGTGTCGACAAATATATCGTTAATGCTCATGCTACTTCAAATGTTGATGCACCTAAATATACTGAAGCCTTTAACTATGTTATGATGTCAAATACAAGTGACGATTCCGACAGTGCTTCCGAAACAGTTGATAAGCTTAGTAATTTGATTGTTTCCGGCAACATTAATGACCCTTCAACAGCATCTTATATTGCTATGTTGGTTTTGCGTGTTGTTAAGAATCGTTTATCTGTGACACCCACTATCAGTAATTACATTATTGATTCATATAACAAAACCAATTTTGCTGATTTGAAGGACAGTATTGCAAAATATATTGCATATTTATATAAGGATAATTGCTCTGATAATGATTTTATGAAATTCCAGGGCTTCAAGCTTATTGATGAAGCTTTATATAAAAACGTTTCTATTGATATAATCAAGGGTAACGGCTCGGAATTTATAAGACAGTTTTCAAAAGTAGCTTTGGTTAATGCTAATGACAGCACCTTTATTACCGATGCTCTCGGGAGTGATTGCTCTGCAGTAATCGCTAAGGATTTAGCTAAATACATAGTTGAATCTGAAAATAGTGCTGAATTAGTTAAAAATGTTATTAATAAAACCTTACATAAGGAAGTCATTGATAATATAGTTTCACTTAATCCCGATAAAGCGCTTGTCTGGAATTATTTAGAGGGTGTATTTACTTTCTCTGAATATCTGGAATCATTCAAAAAACTTGAAACTGAAACTGTTCAGTATTTATTCGCATTTATTGTTAATGAAAGTGCAGATAATGTTGACAGAACTGTTACTTTGCTTCGTAGAATTTACTCTGTTTACAGAAATGGCTACGATTATTTACAGAAAAAGCTTTCCGAAGGCGGTAAATATGCAGTATTAGATAATTTCTATGCTAATGTTTTACTTAATGATGCATCCTCTACGCAAGGGGTTATTGACCTTCAGAATGAGTTTAATAGAATTTGTTCACAGTCGGTGCTGTTCAATAAAGCGGTAGTACCGAAATATGTTTCTGCTGCTAAGGCTGAATGCACCACCGTTGGTGAAACCTTGAGCTGCATTAAAAGAACAAAAGCCTTTATTGATGCTGTTGGCGGTGATTCATCCGCTTATACAGAGCAGTTAATTAATCATTTCTGGGACAAATTCAGACTTGATGAATGGGATCCGGATATTGATTATTCACCCTTATTTGTTTCCGGTAATAAGATTTGCGGTATGGTCGGCGTTCTTCAACACGCTGCAGCTGTATTACGCAACGAGGAAAATGAAGACGAAAAAATAATTGCTAAGGTTGTTAAACTTCTTGCTACTGATGAAACAGGTTTAAATAAACGAGCCAGAGATAAAATAATCCGTACACTTAAAGAGGTTGTTCAGAGTTATCAGGTTCAGAAGAGCTATGGCTTTGATGATTATACCGAAGGCAGAAGTGGTAAGAACAAATCCGGCAGATCTTCATATTCGTCTTCAGGCAAGAACAAGTTTGATATAAATATGGATTTATATTTGCTTGTTCATTATTCTAACGAAAAAGAAGTATTGAATCCCTCGATGAAGATTTTTGATACACGTGGCTTGTTGGATTACATTTTAAAATGTAAACGCAACATTTCCGGTCATATGCTGTGCAATGACAAGGTTATTGTTGGTTTGTATCAGATTTGCTATAAGAATTCCGAAAAATCCTCAAGAGGTCGTGAAACATACAGAAAATGCCTTAAAGAGCTTGATGAGATTATCAAGGATTTTGACAGCAGCACCAAAAAAGCTATTCTTAAGCAGATTAAGAAAGCAACTGGCGGATCGGATGTTTCCTGGATTTGCTGCATTTGCTTAGCTGTTGTTTGTGCATTCTTGTTTAATTTAATCTCAGTATTCGACTTGCAAAATTGGTTATCAATTGTGTTAAAGGTCGTATCTGCAGTTGCAGGCGTTGCTGTTATTGTAGCTGATGCTTTTATTGATGCACGCAAGCATCAGAAGCCTTTGAATATGATTTTACAGATTGTTTCCGGTTTATCTCTTTTTGCAACACTGATTTTTGCAATTTCTATTTTCTTTTAATTAATGGGGTGATTGTTTTATGGGTAATACCGAAAACATCGGTGAAAATAATTCAGGCTCTGAGTTATTCGGTTCATGTTGCGGGAAGACCTATAATGGACCGTCTTCAGATATTCTTGATTATATTTTTGTTGATGACAACTTTGTTAAACGCGAAGCTGTCTTATGGATACAAAATAATCTCAAGAATTATAAGTTTGTGGGTAAAGAAGCAAAGGCGTTAAAAAAGCGTTTAGAAACCTCTGTGGATTCTAAAATATATTCCGAACAATTAGATAAAATTTTATCCGAATTCTTTGCCTTGTTTGCCAATAATCCTTTTTGTGCTGAAAACGGTATCAGCATTTTAGAAAATTCCTATATTATAGGCAACAAACTCGATTGCTATTTTGTTGTCTACAAGAAAGGTATTATTATTCCGATTGGATGCTTGGAGCTTTTTGCTCATGAGCAGGTTAAAAGTGTTCAGAACAATTTCGTTGATGCAACAAAACGTGCAGCTCTTAAAACCTCATATCAATCTACTATTATGTTTGAGGAAATGAAGGTTAATTTGGATAAATCAAACGGTGTTCGTTTAGCAAGCCTGCCACGCTTTGTTTTAGGTCTTGCTACCTTCGTTTTAAGTCTTATTTATGTAATCGTTTGTCTTGCAGGTATTGATTGGGCAAATTTTGAGTATTATTCTGTACATTCAACAGATATTTTTCAGGCTATCCGTTTCGCTGCTGAAGAAGGCTTTGGCATCAGTCATAACAGTAACCTGAGCCTTGTTTTACTTGCTCTTGGTATTTTCTGGCTTTTACATATGTTAATAAGAAACATAAAATTTGTAAAAGAATTTAAGAATTACAAGAATGCCGATAAGTTTAAGAAAGTCAAAAAATCTTTAAGCTTTGTTGAAGGCAATCTCGATACTGTTGATTCAAAGGTAAAAGAAGCAGCAGCGTTTGTAACCGATAATATTCAATCTTTTAAAAAGATTTTCCTTACACCTAATTTCCCTGAAAAGAAGTTTGGTCCGAAATTGGTGAATTTAGAGCAGAATAGAGATATTGTGTATGATTCAAAAACAATGAATCGCGTGCTTCCCAAAACCTTCACTCTGATTCTTTCACTCTGCTTGGTGCTTTCATCTTTGGTTTTTGTCGGTAAATGCAAAAATGACGAAATTTTCAATGCAAAGGTGAGTAGCTCATTTATGAGTAAAAGCGGCGGAAATTCATCTTCTGAGTTATTTGCTATAAACAACTATATTACTGTTTCAGAGGCAGATATATATACAAAGGATTATCCCGAATCACTTGTTTTATATCACCTTAATGAAGGCGCAACCTGTACAGTTATTGATGATGTTTCCAATGAATTGTATTCAAAGGTTTCTTTCTCGTCCGATGAAGGTTATTTAATCGGTTGGATTTCTAAACAAACTATCAGACCGTATCATCCTAAACAGGATAATACTCTGTATAAAAAAACACCTTTCGATGTTTATGCAAGCTCATCACTTGAATCAGATGGCTATGTGCCTTATAACACCATTGACGGTAAGCTCAGCACAGTATGGCAGGAGGGGGCCTATGGTGACGGAAGCGGTGAATGGATTCGCTATGATTTCGACGGAGAATCAACAATGGTTTCTTCAATAGGTATCTATAATGGCGATGCCCGTAGTCACGACCATTATTACAACAATGGCAGAGCAATTGAGATTTTAATTAGATTCTATAAAGATAGCGAAACAGTAGTTGATACTCTTTCATATTGCTTTGAGGACGGCGTTTTTGAGATGCAGTATATTAATCTCAACAGACCTGTTGAAGTAAGCGCTGTTGAAATTGAGTTGATATCTGTAAACGAAGATTATTACTATCCCGATGCCTGTATTTCAGAAGTCGAATTCTATTGTGTGAATCCTGATGTACAATAAATTTTGTTGTTGCATCAAAGTTTAAATTCTTAGTTTAACAAAAATGGTGCATCTCATTTGGGGGATGTACCATTTTTTGTTTGACAATAGGAGGATGTAATTATGCCAAATTTTGAAAATATGTATGATAGTTTGCGCATAAGCGCAGGTGGAGGAATTAATTGTAGTTTTGATAAGGTAGAACAAGCAACCCACACCGCTACTATTGCTATAGGTATTGGTGGTACCGGCATCGATGCTGTTAGAATGTTTAAAAAGACAGTTTATGAAAGAGTTAAACAAGATAACTATGACAAGCGTGATACCGAGAAACCGATTTATAACAGAATAAAATTTCTTGCAATTGATTCAGATCATACCAATATATCTAATCATCTTCCTCAATTAGATTTTAGTGATGAATTTTTTTATATCGGTGTTAGAGATATTATTGCTGAGTTAAAGGATAAATCAGCCTTAAAGAGCAAGAAATATCTTGATTGGTTTAATAAAGATATACGTATACATGATGCAAGCCAGGGTGCCGGTGCTATCAGACAGATTGGTAAATATCTTTTATCACAAAGAGCAGGTGAGTTATATAATATATTCAAAGACATGATCACCGATTCTGTTAAAGGTCTTGAGCGCGGCTTCGATTTGAATATTTATATTATGGCTGGTCTCGGCGGTGGCACAGGTAGCGGTTGTTATGTTGATGTATGTTACTTAATGCAACAGGCACTTGCTGATTTAGGTTATACGCGTTCAGCAAATGTTGTCGGTTTCTTCTTCCTTCCCGATGCTAACATTGCTAAACCTATTTTCCCCAAGGGCGGACCTCAAGAAACAGTGCTTAAGAAAAATGGTTACGCCGCTTTAAAAGAACTTGACTATCTTATGGGTATCCCCTATAACGGCGATACTTATAGACAGAAGTATAGCGAATGTGGCTTAGAAGTTGTTCAGGATGTAGCTCCCGTTAACTTTTGCCATTTATTATCAACTACATCAATCAATGGTGATGTTATTGATGATGGTTACAACTACGTTATTAATATTGTTGCCGATTATGCTTTGAACTTCGTAGTTAAAACTGAAGATGTTGAAAGTAGATGTAGAATATCCTTTAAGAGTATTATATCTTGTACCTTGGGTTGGTTGGATAATATCAATAAGAAACATGGTGCTAACTATGTCTATAATATTTTGGCTACATCTTGTGCTACTGTACCTTATAATAAATTTGGTACATACTTGGCAATCAGATTCTTTGATTCAATTAAATACATCGCTGATGTAAGAGTAAATAAAGCTGATGTTGAGAGCTTGTGCCGTAGCGTTGGGCTACAGTTCCAGTCTCTTGATATGGCTATCAAGAGTGGTGCACCTGCATTCAGCCTTGATGCATCTAAGTTTGATACAAAAGCTTTGAAGAGTGCCGCTATTGGTGAAATTGCAAAACCTTTGGCTGAGTACTGTGAAAATTGGAAAAACGCATATTCGAATAAGCGAACAGCAAACATCCAGATATTAGGCAGAGCATTAGACAGTTATTCAGTAAATGAAAACCCCGAATCTGTTATCGGCAAAATATTCAGAGAATTAATTTCTATTTGTGACAATCCTGAATTAGGTCCATATTATGCAGCATATTTGATGCAGAATCCTCAAAACTACTCCATTGCTTCTATTCTTGCAGGTATCCGTGAAGAAGTATGGAGAAAGAGAGAGTATGCTCGACAGCAAAACGAATACAGATGGGATGCTTTGAATAAAGCTCAAGCTGATTTTCGTGCTTCAAGAGTTGATTTATTTGATAAAAAGAAAAATGCTTACGTTTCAAAGGTAGAACACTTGTACAGAAACGAAGTTGAAATAGAAACTTACAACGAGTTCCTTGCTTTAATCGATAAAATTCAAAAACAGTTGGATGTTCTTGAAAATGAATATTTCAAGAAATATACCGGTATTGTTGACAAATTAATTGCAACATTCAAAGATAATGCTGATTATTTCGCAACTCATGGTATGGGCGACGAAATGTACACATGGAGCATTGTTGATATTGACAGCATAAAAGGGCAGCTTGACGAAGTAATCGAAAGAGCTGTTAAGAAAAACGACCAAGATATGTATGTTGCACCTTATTATGTTGAACAGTTCAACAAAATGATGTTTTTAAATCAGGATAAATGGCTTGATGAATCAGAAACGAAGATTGCTGAATTAATCAGCGAGTTTATCAGAATTGAATTCAATGAAGTTTTCACAAAATCAATGAAACAGTACTTACAGGAAAAATACAACAAACAGGGTCAGGATCTTATTGATTGTATCGCTACTGAAGTTATCAAAAAAGGTCTTGTTGATAATTGTTTGCCTATATTCTATATTAATCCCGCTTTCGGTGTTAATGCTACAAACCATCTTGAACGACTCTTTTTGTCAGTTCCCAATAACGAAGAGGATTTCGGTGCAGCTGCAAAGAGATTTAATTGGACTTATCGCTTATATATGAATATTGCAAACACTGCTTTGACAGACAGAATTTATATGCTTGAATTCTTTTGCGGCATTCCTATGTATGCTTGGAATGATCTTATTGAATACGAAAAAGTTTACTATGACAATATGTCGCCCGGTCTTCATTTGTTTGAAGGAAAAGATAAGGATTGGAGAAAACTTCCTTCTCCCATTCCGGCAACATATTGCAGTTCGGATTACATAAGACCTAATCAAGCGGAAATTGATAGAATTTTTAAATTGTATGATGATGCAAGAGCAGTGGGAATAATTATAGAAGATCGTTGTAATAGAATTGCCAAAGTTAGGACATCAGAAAAATTTGATGTTAAAAGCATTATGAAAGATGGCTGGGATGAAAGCAGAACAACAGTCAATGACACTATTTCTGCATTGGAAGAATCTGAAAACTCATTTACTTCAAAATTAAAATGGTTCAGTACTTTGTACGCTAATCAAGATTTCGAAACTACTATTAAAGACGATTTTGCAAGAAAACCTGTTTTTGTTAAAGCTGTTGCCGAAGAATTGGAAAAATATAATTCAATTATTGAAGCTCTTAATGAAGCAACACAAGCAAAATACAAATTTGAATAACAAATTAGCGGTATATTCCGGTTTTCTCGGATATACCGCTAATTTTTTTAGTTTATTAAACGGGGGAATGGTAACGAAGATTTAAATACAAAAAGATCGCAACTTATTAAAAGTTACGATCTGTGTTTTTGGCGCAGACGGAGAGATTCGAACTCTCGTGCCGGTTAAGGCTAACGCATTTCGAGTGCGCCCCGTTATGACCACTTCGATACGTCTGCGTATATAATATTTAAAACTTATGTTATTTTATCAAACCAATAAATTTATGTCAAGTATTAATTGCGTTCTAATATGTTTATAGTTATAAATATATCTGTGAATATTACAATTATTTACAGTATAGGCGGTTAAGTTGACTTTTGTGCTGTTTAATGCTAATATTAATATGTTTAATTGCGGTTTTGCGTTCGGCTTAAAATAAGCCCTTCATATCTTCCAATATCCGCTTTTCGATTCTCGAAACGTATGAACGTGATATGTTAAGCTCCTTTGCGACCTCACGTTGTGTCAATGGTGCTTTACCATCAAGTCCGTATCTTTTTATTAAAATTTCTTTGTCGCGGTTTTCGGGCATATTTTTGACTATCTTAACCAGCTTTATCAATTTGTTTCTGGTGTCTATATCTTCAATTATTGTATCATCAATTGCGATTATATCCATGAGCGTCAGTGGGTTTCCTTCGCTGTCTGTATCAATAGGGTCACTGAATGACATTTCTTGTGAGATTTTTCTACTGTTTCTGAAATGCATCAGTATTTCATTTTCGATACAACGGGCACAGTATGTTGCAAGTTTTGCTCCTTTCTCGGGTTTAAAGCTGTTTACACCTTTTATAAGTCCGATTGTGCCTATTGAAATCAAATCATCTTGTTCGCTGTAATTTGAATAATATTTTTTAATTATGTGCGCAACCAGTCTCAGATTGTGTTCTATTAAAAGTTTTTTTGCTTGTTCATCACCATGTGCCAGTTTTTCGATTGCTTCTTTTTCTTCTTTTTTGCTTAACGGCTTTGGAAAAGATTCGGCATCTGTCACATGCAGAATAAAGCATAGCATATTTCCCAGTATTTGAAAAATATCCAAAATATCACCCCAATGATATTTATTCAACCATAAAGGCATTTTTGCAAGTCCTTTGGAGGTATTATGAAAAAAATTGAACAATATCGTACGACTATACGAGTTACGGCAATATCCCTGTTCTGCGTAATTTCAACATTAATATATTATTTTATCTGGAGTGTAGTGTACAATCCGGAATTTGAGCACCCTTATATCGGAAAGGGTCAGGTATTTATCGTTGCTGTTTACATCGTTGTACTATTAGTTACAAGTTGTATATTAGGTGCTTCACGAATAGATGAATTACGAAAAAGTGAGATTATCTTTTATGAGGCTATTGCACTTTTATTTACTAACGCAATAGCTTATGTGCAGATTTGTCTTATTGAGGCTGTTATCGCTAATTTTATGGGTATGCTCTATATCCTTTTATTCCAGGCGTTAGCATTGATTTTGTGGACTAATTTGTCATTTAGTGTTGTTCATGCGTTGAATCCGCCTGAAAATATGCTCATAGTTTACGGTAGCCACCTGGCTACAGAGATAGTTTATAAGATGAGCAATTTAGAGGAACGCTATGTTATTTCTGAATCAGCAAATGTTGATGAGGGTTATGATAATTTAACCCATAAAATTGATAGATATGACAGTGTTATTATTTGCGATGTTCCGGCACGATTGAGAAATGATCTATTAAAATACTGTTATCAACAAAACAAAAGTATATATGTTGTTCCCAAAATTTCAGATATCGTAATCAGAAGTGCTTCTGAAATAACTTATTTTGATTCACCAATTATGAAATGTTCTGCAACAGGGCTTACAATTGAGCAAAGAGTAATTAAAAGAATTATTGATATTGTTGGTTCTGCATTTGGTTTGCTAATTACCTCGCCCTTATTTTTGATTATTGCTTTAAGCATCAAATTATATGATGGCGGACCTGTATTTTACAGACAAAGGCGATGCTCTAAAGACCTTAAACCCTTTGATATTCTTAAATTCAGAAGTATGGTTGTTGATGCCGAAAAAGATGGTCCTCAACCTGCAGTCGATAATGATAAAAGAATTACGCCTGTCGGTAAAATTATAAGAGCATTGAGAGTGGATGAATTACCGCAATTGATTAATATTTTAAAAGGTGATATGTCAATTGTAGGGCCACGTCCTGAACGTATCGAACACGTTGAAAAATACTCGGAAGAAATTCCTGAATTTGTAGCTCGCTATAAAGTTAAAGGCGGTCTTACAGGTTATGCTCAGGTTTTCGGTAAATATAACACTTCTGCATATAACAAGTTGAAAATGGACTTGATTTATATACAAAATTATTCCCTTGCACTTGATTTTAAATTAATTCTTATGACAGTTAAAATTTTGTTTAAAAAGGAAAGTA
The DNA here is from genome assembly GCA_045578985.1 of Acutalibacteraceae bacterium. GTDB lineage: Bacteria > Bacillota > Clostridia > Oscillospirales > Acutalibacteraceae > DTU089. The sequence goes on from JAZNLH010000041.1 coordinate 150,708, forward strand.
CAGAGGGATTTAAAGAAAAAGGAAAGAAAGTGGATAAGTGAATCTTTATTATATGATTCTTGCCGGCGGTGTCGGTTCCAGAATGAGGTCTCCGGAACTTCCTAAACAGTTTATCAAAATTAATAATGAACCGATACTTATCAGAACAATAAGAAATTTTGAGGATTTTGGTTCTTTCCGAGCTGGTGTTATCTGTTGTCCTGTTGATTGGGTTGAGTATACAAAGGCTTTGCTTTTAGAATATGTTATATCCGCTGAAAGTGTTTTTGTTATACCCGGTGGAAAAAACAGAAATTGCTCCGTAAAGAACGGTTGCCGTTTCTTCACAGAGCGTTTTAACGTTACTAATTCTGATGTGATTTTAACCCATGATGCAGTAAGGCCATTTATTGACTCACGAATTATTAAAGATAATATCAGTGCAGTTAATGAATATGGTGCCGCCAATACAGTAATGCCTGTATATGACTCGATCATCAGAAGTGCCACAGGCGATTTCTTTACACAGCATTTGAAAAGATCGGAGCTTTACAGAGTCCAGACACCTCAATCTTTTCGTTTAAATGAACTTAACTCACTTATAAACTCTTTGTCGGAATCAGAACTTGAAAGTTATACTGACCTTGCTTCAATTTTTGCAGATAGGGGATATCGTGTAAAATTAGTTGAAGGCAAAGATTCTAATATTAAAATAACAACACCATTTGATTTGGCAGTTGCCCAAACCATTATTACTAATTTGCCGTAACTAGCTTGTATATTCTTCCAGAATACTTTCCAATTCGCTTTCGGTTACAATAATTCCTGATTTTATTATACCGATATCTTTTTCAGGCAAACTGAAAGTAAATATTTCGAAGACTTTTATAGGTTTCTCTTTGTCTGATAAGAACAATGCAATTTGGCCATTATAATCTTTAAGAATGTATCTGTTTTCAGAATGTTGAGTTGCAGTTGTTGTGGCGTTTATATTGGTTTTGGAAGAGTTAATTGCTGATACGTTTATTATTGTGGATATAACAAATATACTTGTTATTATAAATATATGTTTTTTCATATTTTCACCGCTTTTTCTTTTATTTTTATACAGATTTATAAAGTTATACACAATAAGTCGCTTTTTATTGTGTTTAGAAATTAATAAAATGATATTATACTAATCATAAAGAAATATGTAAATTTGAAGAATCTCTTTTCGTATACTACTTATAAGGAGGATTTCTCTTATGGCGGATAAAAAGCGTTTCGCCTTGCCTGACGGTAAGTCAAACAGTTCTAAAAAACGCACAAAAAAACAGCGCAAACCAAGAAAAGAACATCCCGTACTCAAAAAGGTGTTTAGTGTTATTTTTGTTCTGGTTGCTATTGCTTTAGTTTGCGGTACTGTTGCATGCACATATGTATATAATTTTGCAAATGAGTATGTTAATGGTGAAAAGAAAATTGACCTTGAGGCTTACAAGGCGAACCAGGCTCAAACAAGTATCATCTATGCCTATGATTCCAATAAACAACTTGTTGAGTTGTTACGTCTTCATGGTGCAGAAAATCGTGTGTGGATAGCATATGAGGATATACCGCAAGAAATGGTTGATGCTTTCAGAGATCTTGAAGATAAACGTTTTGAAGAACATAAAGGTGTTGACTGGACAAGAACAATACTTGGTGTTGCAAAATCAGGTTTTGAACAGGGCGGTTCAACAATTACTCAACAGTTAATTAAGAATTTGACCCGTCAAGACGGAAGAATGGCTTCACGTAAGTTTTATGAAATACTTAATGCTTTGAATGTTGAGCGTTTTTATCACAAGAAAACTATAATGGAATTCTATCTTAACACTATTTATCTCGGCAACGGATGTTACGGTATTAAAACTGCTGCTGAAATATATTTTGGTAAAGATGTAGAAGATTTAAATGCTGCCGAGTGTGCGGTTATTGCTTCCATAACAAAAGAACCTGCCACATATGACCCGTTAACTGAGCCGGAAGAAAATCGTAACAGACAGATGTATTGTTTAAGTTGCATGCTCGAGCAGGGTAGTTTAACTCAAGCTGAATATGATGAAGCAGTTGATTTTGAACTTATTTTCACAAATAGCGAAAACTACAAAGGCAGTCAGGTAACAAAGGACGAAGACGATACCGAAGAAAAAGAATACACTGAAGCCGATATTAAACAGAATGGCGAAGATTCATATTATGTTGAATATGTTATAGACAACGTTATTGAAGATTTACAGGAAGAATATGACCTTACCTATAATGAAGCGTGGAAAAAGGTGTTCTTCGGTGGTTTGCGCATATATTCTGCAGTAGATCTTGATGTTCAGAATGCTGCTGAAAATGTGTATTTAAACAGAATCACATTCCCTGATGAAGAGAATACAGAAGAATCTCCCGCGGTACAATCAGCAATTACAATTATGGATTATAGCGGTCGTGTTGTTGCAATGGTAGGCGGTGCAGGTGAAAAAGGTCCATTCCGTGGTCTTAACCGCGCTTCGCAATCACCGCGTCAGCCCGGTTCATCCATAAAACCGATTTCTGTATATGCACCTGCTATTGAAAATAACACAATTACCTGGTCAACAATGGTTCAGAACTATGGTATCAGAATGGGTTCTTCACGTTGGCCAGTAAACTATGGCGGTAACGCAGGTTCTCCTAATTCATTTGTTACCGCTCAGTATGCGTTACAGGTATCTTACAACACTGTTCCTGCACAGATTGTGCGTAAACTTGGCCTTGAACCTTGTTTAGATTTCCTTGTTGATGATCTTAAATTTTCAACACTTGTTACAGATGAAGATGATCCTAACTATGATGGTAACTATTCATCCATCTGTGTTGGTGGTATGAGCGAAGGCGTGACCACACTCGAGATGGCTGCAGCTTTTGCTATATTCGGCAACAACGGTTATTATTATGAACCATATGCTTATTATAAAGTTACCAATAATGATGGTACAGAGGTTTTGCTTGAATCAGGTGATGATACAGGCGAACAGGTTTTAAGTGAAAGTTCAGCCGGAGTTATGCGCCGCCTTTTGAGAACAGTTGTTACTTCAGGTACCGGTGGGGGATATGGTATAAACGGATTTGAAACCTTCGCTAAAACTGGTACCACAACCGATGATAAAGACCGTTGGTTTGTTGGTGGTACACCTTATTATGTTGCGGCTGTCTGGTATGGTTATGATCAACCCAAACGAATAACTAATACTTCAGGAAACCCTGCAGGTAAAATATTCAGGGAGATTCTGAACGAAGCTCACGATGGTCTTGATGATTTATCATTCCCGACCGCAAGTGGTGTTGTTGCCAGAAGATATTGTAAAATTTCGGGCGATATTGCAGGCGCTAATTGCCCAAGTGCAACAGGATATTATAAATCATCTAACGTGCCTAACAGATGTAAAAATTGTACAATTGTTAATGCTATCGGACAGGGTATACCGGATGTTATTATTCCGAGTACATCAGAAGTCAGCACAACTGCAAACCTTTCTACAACCAAGCCGAAAGTTTCTGCAACCAAGCCCACCACAGGTAAGCCGACAACCACTAAGACGCCTACCTTACCGGCAACTACTATACCGACGACTACTGAGCCTTCTACAACCCAAAGCTCAAGTGATTCTCAAGGTGCGGACGCAACAACGCCAACACCATCTACTGATAGTTGATTTCGTCGGGAATTAAAATTTAATGGCTGATAGTTTATTCTATCAGCCATTTTTTAGAGGAGTAATTATGATTATATTATCTGTTGATTACGGTGACAAAAGAACAGGTATTGCTGTATGCGATAAGCTGGAAATGCTCGCTTCACCCGTGTGCGTATTAAGCGAATGGAATGCTGAAACATTAGCAGAAAAAATAATTGACATTGCCAACCAAAAAAATGCTGAACAAATTGTAATTGGTTTGCCGAGGAATATGGATGGTTCAAAGGGCTTTCGTGCAGAAGCCTGTGAAGCATTGGGCGAGCTTTTAAGAAGCAAATGTGAAATTCCCGTTGAATTCTGGGATGAACGCTTAACTACTGTATCTGCTCACAAAATACTGAGCGAAAATAATGTACGCGGTAAAAAGAGAAAATCCGTTGTTGATGCGGTAGCAGCAGAAATTATTTTGCAGAATTATATTGATTCACGAAAATGATTAGCGAAAAACTTGTTGAGGAGGTGTCTTTTTGAAGAAGAAAAATAAAAATATGCCCTTGCCGCTTGAAAATACGGATACCTCGTTATATCCTGCTGATTTTATTCTTTGTAAGGCACTTGACATTGGAGAAAGCATTTTAAAATGCGGTGGAGAGCCTCACAGAATTGAAGATACAATTGAACGTATTTGTTTTGCCTACGGTGCTGAGCATACAGATGTGTTTGCGTTGCCCTCACTTATAATCGCAGGTGTTCGTATGCCTGACGGAAAAACGTTTTCACAAGTTCGAAGAGTTTATAAAACTGCTAATAATATGTATAAACTTGAATTGATGAACGACATTTCCAGAAAGATTTGTGAAGGTAAAATTCCTCTTGATGATGTTGATTCGGAAATTGAAAAAGCGACGAATTCGGCACCATTCAACCGCTATCTTGCTCTCTTGGGAGGCGTGTTAGGTGCCGGCGGTTTTGCTGTCTTTTTTGGCGGAACCATATATGATGCATTAGCTGCAGCGATAGCAGGTTTTGTTGTTTCAATATTTAATTTACATAAAGTTAAATTCGGAAACCAAATGTTTTATACTATTGCTGTTTCTTTTATCGGCGCGTTGACAGGTCTTGTTTTGTTTAAACTTGGTCTTGGTGACAACATTGATATGATAATGATTGGCACCATAATGTTGGTTATACCGGGTTTGGCGTTTGGTAATGCGGTACGCGACCTTCTTTTTGGAGATACCGTTTCGGGAATTATTCAATTAGTTCAGGCGATTCTTGTTGCCGTTATGGTTGCTTTCGGATTTATAGCTGCAATCATGATTTTCGGAGGTGTGTTTAAATGATGCCTTTTATTATGAAAATCATTGCCGGGGTTGTAAGCACTGTTGGGTTTGCTATTATCTTTCGTTTAAAGCCCTCACACTGGGCTTTTGCAGCAATAGATGGGTTGGTTGCCTGTGTTGCTTATTTCGCTTTTACGGACCTTATAGACGGCGTTTTTTGGCCTAATGCTCTGGCTGCACTTATGACAGCATTCTGGGCAGAGATTTTTGCCCGTATATGTAAAGCGCCTTCAACTGTGTTCCTCTTACCAGGTTGTATAGCACTTGTACCCGGCGGAACGCTTTATTACACAATGAGTAACTTTCTTTCGGGCAATTATTCGGAAGCCTCACAGAATTTGCTCATAACCGTTGAGGTTGGTGTAGCAATTGGTGGCGGTATTATTTTTGCTTCCATATTAAGGTTTGCCGTATTTAAATTAATAGATTTAATTAAATCTACTAGTAAATAAAAATTCACCCTCAGTTCGTGTGAACTGAGGGTGTTTATGTTATTTCTGTAATTTTTTAATGAGAGCTATACAGTCTTCTAAATCCATAATCTTCGGAACAGGGTAGAGGGGATTACCTTCTTTTAAAGCACGTTCAGCTATAAGAGGGATATCTTCGTCTTTAATCTGTTCGAATTTATCGGGAATACCCATTTTCTCGTTAAGTTCTCTGATGGCTGCAATAAATCTTTTAGCTTTATCACGGTCACCCTGAGCAGGACCGGAAACACCGGCAACGTCAGCAAGTTCTGCAAGGCGTTTGTAAGCGGTTTCACCAAAGTAATCAAGAACATAAGGAAGAATAACTGCATTTGCAAGACCATGGGGAATACCGTACATTCCACCAAGGTTATGAGCAATAGCATGAACATAACCAACATAAGCTCTTGTAAAAGCGAGACCTGCATGGTAAGAAGCAACAAGCATATTTTCTCTTGCTTCAAGATCTTTTCCGTTAGTATATGCTTTTTCAATGTTTTCAAAAACAAGTTTTGTTGCAATAATAGCATCTTTTTCAGTCTGTTTTGTATTACTTTTACCTATGTAAGCTTCAACTGCGTGTGTAAGTGCATCCATACCTGTTGTTGAAGTGATGTGAGGAGGAAGACCAACAGTAAGTTCCGGGTCAAGAATTGCAAAAGCGGGACGTAAAGATGGGTCATTAACTGCATTTTTTTCGTGTGTGTCGGGGTTAGAGATAACAGCAGCAATAGTGGTTTCTGAACCTGTACCTGCAGTTGTGGGAACTGCAAAGAAAGGCGGAAGTTTTTTACGAATTTTAAGAAGGCCACGCATATCAGAAGGTGTTTTGTTAGGACGAACTACTCTGGCTGCTGTGATTTTAGCACAGTCCATAGGTGAGCCACCGCCAAATGCAATGAAACCTTCACAATTATTCTCTTTATACATCTTAAGAGCATCTTCTACGTTATAAATAGTTGGGTTAGGCTGAACACCATCGAATACAGTATATTTGATACCTTCTGCCTCAAGACCCTCAAAAAGTGAGTCTAAAAGATGGAGACCCATAAGACCCTTATCTGTAACCACAAGTACATTGTTCACGCCCTGCTTTTTTACAAGTGCAGGAAGTTCTTTAATAGAACCGGCACCTTTTAAAAGTTGAGGCGGAGTCCAATCAAGGAAGTTAACAGCGAACTTCATTGTTTTTTGGAATGCTCTGCAATAAGCTGTATTTAAACTCATAATAAAACCTCCAAAATAAATTTCTTATTTAATAATTTTATGGAATACTTTTTTACCTTTTTTGATGATTACGTAGCCTTTTTCAAAGTCTGCAAGGGGAATCATATGCGCAGGGGCAGTGATTTTAACATCATCAACGCTTACTCCGCCTTGTTCGATAAGACGTCTTGCTTCGCCTCTTGAAGACACAAGACCCGCTTTAACCATTGCATCAATTATATTAAGACCATCGTTGGAGAAATCTTCCGCTACAAGTGTTGTAGAAGGCATATTTTCAGCATTTCCGCCACCAGTGAAGATCGATCTTGCTGCGGTCTGTGCTTTATTTGCTTCTTCTTCACCGTGAACGAGTGCTGTAAGTTCATAAGCGAGAATTTCTTTTGCTTTGTTAAGTTCACTGCCTTCCCATTTATCCATTTCATCGATCTGTTCAAGGGGAAGGAATGTAAGCATACGGATGCATTTAAGAACGTCACCGTCAGCAACATTTCTCCAATACTGGTAGAATTCATAAGGTGAAGTTTTGTTAGCATCAAGCCATACTGCGTTACCTGCAGTTTTACCCATTTTCTTACCCTGTGAGTCTGTGAGAAGGGTTATGGTCATAGCATGAGCATCTTTACCTAATTTTTTACGGATAAGCTCTGTACCGCCAAGCATATTGCTCCACTGGTCATCGCCACCGAACTGCATATTGCAACCATAATTTTTGAAAAGATAGTAGAAGTCGTAGCTCTGCATGATCATATAGTTGAATTCAAGGAAGCTAAGGCCTTTTTCCATACGCTGTTTATAGCATTCGGCACGAAGCATATTGTTTACAGAGAAGCAAGCACCAACTTCACGAAGAAGCTCAACATAATTAAGGTTAAGAAGCCATTCTGCGTTGTTAACCATCTGTGCCTTACCTTCGCCGAATTCAATAAATCTTTCCATCTGACGTTTGAAACATTCAGCGTTATGGTCAATATCTTCTTTTGTGAGCATTTTTCTCATATCGGTTCTTCCTGAGGGGTCACCGATCATGGTAGTACCGCCACCGATGAGTGCGATAGGCTTATTGCCAGCCATCTGGAGACGCTTCATAAGTGTAAGAGCCATAAAGTGACCTGCAGTAAGGCTGTCAGCAGTACAGTCAAAACCGATATAGAAATTCGCTTTACCGCTATTTATCATCTCACGGATTTCGCTTTCGTTTGTTACCTGCGCGATAAGTCCGCGAGCGACTAATTCTTCGTAAATACCCATTGTAATATCTCCTAAATTTGCATAGTAATCATAAGTATTTTTATTATATTATAACTGTAATTAATTGTCAAATATAATTTGGATTTAGAGTGAAAAAATCGTAGTTTCGGAACCTGAAGTTGCAAATTTAGTAGTGCAGGTGTGAACCTTTTCTCTCTACAAAAAACTATTTGGTTTTCTGATTAATCAGAGTGTTACAAAATAGTAACAAACGATAAATATTTATTGACAAACGATAAATTTGGTGCTATTTTCTGTGCAAGGAGATGATTCTTATGAAAAGTTTTGAAAAATCACTTAAGGTTACAAAAACTGTCGTTGTGGTTCTTAGCTTTATCTTTGCAATAATGCTTTTTGCAGCACCTTCGATTTTTACTGCTTATTGCAGAGCAGATAATACAAGTGCAGAAGCACTCAAAGCTCTGATTGGTGTGTTTTATGGGTGTTCACCTTCCGCTGCTTTAACTTTGTTTTATCTTTTTACGTTTTTAAGGAATCTTCAAAAAGGGGAGGTTTTTACCAAACAAACTGTTAAGTATATAAAAATCCTGTCATACACTTGCTTATCTGTAGTACCTTTATCTCTGCCCCTTTGTTATTATTTCCTTGCAGGCTTTCCTATACCTGCCGCTGCAGCATTTATGTGGTTATTCTTGAGGGTGTTGAAAAATGCTTTTGAGTACGGAAGTGAAATTAAAAATGAAAATGATTTGACGGTGTAAATATGGGAATTATAGTAAATCTTGATGTAATGTTAGCAAAAAGAAAAATGTCATCCGGTGAACTTGCGTCCAGAATAGGTCTTACGCAAGCAAATTTATCAATTTTAAAAACTGGTAAGGCAAAAGCTATAAGATTTTCGACCTTATCTGCAATTTGCAAAGAGTTGCATTGTCAGCCTGGCGATATACTGGAATATATAGATGACTAGCAGTAAAACTATTTTAATAATTTAAAGAGGTTTAATATGAGGAAATTATTAGCAGTTATTATATTGTCATTGCTTTTAGCGAGTATATTAACCGGTTGTAATCATATTTCAACAGCTGAGGATTTCAATGATTTTGCAGCTGAATGCTCAGCGCAAGAGTTTTACGATTTATGCTATGTCTATGCTGAAAAAGGTGAGTGCTCATATTTTTATAATCTTGACAACACAATTATCTTTAAAACGTATACAATGGCTCTTATGAGCAACTATGATAACGAGAATTATAATTTAATTAAAAATCAAATAAAAGAAAATTTAAAATTAACAACCATTTCTACCCAATCCCTTATTCGTGGAAAAACATATGAGGTTTATTTTATCGAAAACGAACATCATGCTGATGGTTACGGTCAGTTTAATGAATTTGGTTTTATCACATTAAACGATGAAGAAATGTGTATTGAGTACTATTGGTTTTCTGACCAAGACTATGATGATCATATTTATACTGAAGAAGATTTCTGCAAATTTTATAATTATGCATATAGTTGGCTGGATGCTGAAATTGAAAAATAAAGAGGTGTTATAATGAACGACCTTAATAATGTAAATAATGAAAACCAAACAGTTGCATCACCGATTACACCACCTGTTTCAAGCGGTGCGTATAACCCCGGTGTTGATCTGCCACAGAAACCTGTTTTAACTAAAAAAACATATCCTATTGATAATAAGGATTTTTACTTTTTTATATTTGTTTCTGTTGCATCTTTTATTTTTATAAGATTAGGTGTACTAAATACATTTAACTTAGGTTTAACCGTTACATACAGCATTCTTAGTTTGGGCATATTGATTTATGTCTGTTCTAAAGACAGTAAGAACAAAGCCTTTTATTCACTAATGTTTATATTAGATTTGATTTTAGCTGTTTCTTTCAGTCTGCACGATAATTCATTTATCAAATTTTTAACCGTACTTGTTTTATTCTTTACAACTGTAATGACATTGAACGGTACAAATGGTACACATCTTTGTAATGAAGGCACATTTTTAAAAATAGTTGATGTTCTGTACGTTGGTATAATAGAACCTTTAATTAATCTAAGCACCCTTTTTTCTTCAATAAAATCAGTTTTTAAAAGCAAAAACAACAAGTTTTTGATGGCATTAGCAGGCGTACTTATTTCTATACCAGTACTAGTTATTATTATTCCGCTTCTTTCGAGTGCAGATGCGGCATTTAATACAATTGTTAAAAAAGTCTTTTCTGATGCAGCGATATTGATCGTAAGTCTGGTGTTAACAGTTACAATCGCTCCCTTTATTATGTCTTATGGTTTTTCGTTAACTAAAGGAATTACAATGGAGAAAAATAAAAGTTTTAATTCAAAAAAAGGTAAGGTTTCACCTGTATTTCTTAATACTTTCCTTTGTGTAATTGCTTCTATATATGTGGTTTTCCTTGTTTCGCAACTTGCTTATATAACAGATACTTTTGCTTTCCTTTTACCCGAAGAATTCAGCGCGGCAGAATTTGCACGAAGCGGATTTTTCCAGATGGGTGCAATTGCCCTTATCAACTTAATAATTACATTCCTTGTGTCAGTTATCGAAAAAACAAAAGATAACGGCAAATTATCTGTTTCAACAAAGTTAATTCTGACTTTCTTTATGATGTTTTCATTATTCTTAACTGTGAATGCATTTATAAGAATGTCGATGTACATTGAAATGTATGGTTTGACTCAGTTAAGGGTACTTACGAGCGTTTTTATGATAATGCTTTGTATAATTTTCTTATTCATAATGATAAGAATTTTTAATGAAAAATTTAAATATATTAACTTTGTAATTCTCACTTGCGCCCTTACTTTTGTTGTGGTTTCCATTTCGGATTTGGATTCAGTTATTTCAAAATATAATTATCAAAAGTATGCTCAGGGCGAAATCGGTGTTGATTTTGAGCATTACGAAACCTTAGGTAACGCTGCAGTTCCTGAACTTATGAAACTTGCCGAAAGCGAAGATTTTATAATAAAAAATCTCGCTAAGGAAAGTTTGGTTAATATAGCACTTGACGAATTCGATTATTATTATGATGAAAATTACTCAGGTCACTTTGAAGAATTTGAATATGACAGTAACATTTTTAAATATAACCGTTCACAAGAAATAGCGGGTAAGGTATTTGAAAAGTTTTTTAAAAGCAAGCCTGGTATAGTGTATCTGGATAAAAGTTTATCTGAATACTCGTTTATAGTAGGGAAATACGGTGCTGAAAACTTTATGCCTGATTTTAATAACTTGAATTTGGATTTTTATTCAACGGAATTTTATTATGTTGAAAATACTGACGCTGAAGAAAAATCAAAGATGCTGGAATTAACTTTGTTCTATTACGATTATAATTTCGAGGATGCAAAAAAACTTATTAATCAGAGTTTTAAATTCGGAAAAAATTTTCAGTATGGCGATGATCAATATTTTATAGTTGAATCAAAAGATTTTACTTCACCGACTGAAATTGCAGTTGTTGCTATCAATGAATATGAACAAACAATATCATACTTTTGGATTTATAATGAAAATGCAACAAATGAAGACGTGAAAGATTTAGAAACATATGTGACAGAGCATTTTGCATCTGATTTTTCAGGTTGGTATTGACAAAATAATGATAAGTGTTATTATATAATTGTGAACTTCAGGGCGGGGTGTGATTCCCCACCGGCAGTAAAGTCTGCGAGCCAAAAGGCTGATTGGGTGTGATTCCCAAACCGACGGTATAGTCCGGATGGAAGAAGATTCAAAATAGGATTATTTTTTTCTATTTTTTTACTTTCTTTCCTTGGTACGCCCTGAGTTATTCAGGGCGTATTTCCTTTGGCTATACGTTTAACTAATTTGGAGAGGGTGTAAACATGAAAACAAAATACACAAGCAAACAACAGCTTCAAAGACTTACAACAGCAGCAGTTTTAGCCGCACTTTCATTAGTGCTTATGGTCACTGTAAGGTTCCCGATTTTTCCTTCTGCAACTTTCTATGAAATGGAATTTGCAGATGTACCAATACTGATTTGTTCTTCTGTTCTTGGACCTGTGTACTCTATTGCATCACTTTTAGTTGTGTGTATTGTCCAGACATTAACTGTCAGCAGTTCAAGCGGGATTATAGGTTTTTTAATGCATTTTTTATCTTCCGGTCTGATGATAATTACAATACACTTCTGCAAAAAGTACATCAAGGGGTTTAAAGGTGTTTTGCTTTCAAGCTTAATCGGTGTAACTGTTGTGGTGCTGGTTATGATACCGATGAATATCTGGCTAACCTCAGTTTTTATGAATCTAGCTATTACAGATTTTGTCAAAGGCTTTTTAGGTGTATGCGTAGCTTTTAACTTCATTAAAGCCGGTTCAAATGTGTTACTTTACAACATTCTTTCGCCTAAAATCACTAAGGAATACAATAAACTTTTTAACAGGTCGTGAATATTATGAAAACACAAACATATAATCTTACAAATGAAGGCGTAACTTTAACAGCTTATCTCCTTGACAGTTCACGTGAAATGGGACATATGAGTAAAAGGGGAAGTGTGCTTATTTGTCCGGGCGGTGCATACAGATTCTGCTCTGACAGAGAGGCAGAACCGATTGCTATGCATTTTCTCAGTATGGGTTATCATGCTTTTGTTTTAAGATATTCTCTTAATGAAAACTCGATTTTCCCCAAACCTCTTGAAGATGCAGACGAAGCAATGTCTTTTATTATTGAGAATGCTGAGGTATGGGATTTAGATACAACTAAAATTGCGGTTTGCGGTTTTTCAGCCGGTGGACATCTTGCGGCGGCGTTAGGTACAATGGGTAAGATAAGACCTGCAGCTATGATACTCGCATACCCTTGCATAAGTGAAAACATATGTAATGAGATCGATTGTCTTTATAACAGAAACCAACTTCCGGTTATAGATAAACAAGTTGATGATAAAACGCCTCCTGCATTTATTTTTGCAGCTGTTGATGATGGTTGTGTTCCGGTTGATAATTCACTTGATATGGCTAAGGCTTTGAACGCAAAAAATATACCATTTGAAATGCATATTTATTCTTGGGGTAACCACGGTTTTTCAACAGGTGATTATGTTACTTGTAACGATAGATTTGATAGTAAATTATCTGATTGGCTCCCCAAATGTAAAGAGTGGTTGTATGAGCTGTTTTTTGGAAAAAGTATTGACAAATAACAGCAAAATTAATACAATTTAAAAGTTATAAGTGCTAATTGTTTGCTTGTAATTTAATATTTTTAATTCTTATGGAGATGTTTATTTTATGTTATACGAAAAAATCAAACAAATTATCTGTGAAGAATTTGAAATTGATGAAAACGATGTTACTTTAGATGCACTTTTACAAGACGATTTAGGTTTTGACGAGCTTGATATGGCTGACCTTTGTATGAGTCTTGAAGATGCATTTGATAAAGAAATTTCTGATGAGGACCTTGAAAAAATCAAAACTGTCGGAGATTTAGTAAGTCATTTAGAATAAAATATTTAGATAAAGAGGAAGTATAATGGCAGAACAGAAAAAAATGGTTGAAGCGATAACTTCTATGGAGGTTGATTTCGCTCAATGGTACACAGATGTTGTAAAAAAAGCAGACCTTGTTGATTATTCAAGTGTTAAGGGTTGTATGATTATTCGTCCTTATGGCTACGCTATTTGGGAGAATATTCAAAGCATTCTTGATAAGGAATTTAAAAGAACAGGACACGAAAATGTATATATGCCCATGTTCATACCTGAAAGCCTTTTACAGAAGGAGAAGGACCACGTTGAAGGCTTCGCTCCTGAAGTTGCTTGGGTAACACATGGCGGAAGTAACGAGCTTGAGGAGCGTCTTTGTGTAAGACCTACTTCTGAAACACTTTTCTGTGAGCATTATGCAAAAATCATCCAGTCACACAGAGATTTACCCAAACTCTATAACCAGTGGTGTAGTGTTGTTCGTTGGGAAAAGACTACCCGTCCTTTCTTAAGAACAAGGGAATTCTTGTGGCAGGAAGGCCATACAGTTCACGCAACTGCAGAAGAAGCTGTTGAAGAAACAGAACGTATGTTGAATGTTTACGCAGATGTATGCGAAAACTCACTCTGTATGCCCGTTATTAAGGGTGTTAAAACAGAAAGTGATAAGTTTGCCGGTGCAGTTTCTACATACTGTATTGAAGCTCTTATGCATGACGGTAAAGCATTGCAGGCTGCAACATCACATTACTTTGGTGATGGTTTCGCAAGAGCATTTGATATGACCTATACTGATAAAGAAAATAAACTTCAGTATGTTCATCAGACATCTTGGGGTTGCACCACAAGACTTATAGGTGCAATTATTATGTCACACGGCGATAACAATGGTCTTGTACTTCCTCCGGCTGTAGCACCTATCCAGGTTGTTATTCTTCCCATTGCTCAGCATAAGGAAGGTGTTCTTGATAAAGCTTATGAACTCCGCGACAGACTTTCGAAAGTATTCAGAGTTAAGGTTGACGACTCAAGCAACTCTGCTGGTTGGAAGTTTGCTGAATATGAAATGAAGGGTGTTCCGCTTCGTCTTGAAATCGGTCCTAAGGATATCGAAAACAATCAGTGCGTTCTCGTAAGACGCGATAACAGAGAAAAAATCTTTGTTTCCCTTGATAACCTTGAAGAAAGCATTCAGGAAGCACTTAACGCATATGCGAAAGCTATTTACAATAAAGCTCTTGCCAACATTGAAAAACGCACATACGCTTGCACAGAACTTGATGAAATCAGTAAGATGCTTGAAGCAAACGGCGATGGTTTCGTTAAAGCAATGTGGTGTGGCGATGAAGAATGCGAAGATAAAATTAAAGAACTCACAGGCGTTGGCTCCCGTTGTATTCCCTTTGAACAAGAAATGCTCTCTGATACCTGTATCTGCTGCGGCAAACCCGCAAAGCACATGGTATATTGGGGCAAAGCATATTAATACAAAAAACTCTTGCATTTGCGTGCAAGAGTTTTTTGTATTAATAATAAATAATGAATAATTTAGGAACTGTGTTACAATTTAAATCAGGAGTTCACGAGATTACTCATATTATAAACGCCTTTTTCTTTATTTTTAAGGAATACTGCGGCATTAACTGCGCCATTTGCGAAGATTGCTCTTGAACGGGCGCTGTGGCTGAGTTTAACTATCTCGTCATTACCTGCAAAAATTACTTCGTGTTCGCCGACAATTGTTCCACCGCGAACTGAATGTATACCGATTTCGTTAGTGTGTCGTTTTTCGCGTTTTGAATGTCTGTCATACTCAAAGTATGCATCAGGCATTTCTTCCTTAATTGCATTACCCAACATAATTGCTGTTCCGCTTGGAGCATCAAGCTTTTGGTTATGGTGGGCTTCAACTATTTCTACGTCAAAACCATTACCTAAAACCTTTGCAGCAACCTTTGAAAGCTCACAAAGAAGGCTAACACCAATTGACATATTATAGCTAAAGAAAACCGGAACAGTTTCAGAAGCAGTTTCAACAGCTTTTATCTGTTCGTCAGTAAGACCGGTTGTTGCAAGAACAACACCGGTGTTTGTTTTAATCGCGTAAGAAAGCATTGCGGGAAGAAGTGAAGGGTTCGAAAAGTCGATTATAATATCCGCCTTAACTTCAACTTCTTCATAGTTAGCAAAAACTGGGAAACCAAGCGTAGAATCATCAACTATGTCAATACCTGCAACAATTTCGCAGTCTTTGCGTTGTGCAACTGCTGCAGCAACGAATCTACCCATTTTACCGCAACAACCGCTTAAAAGAATTCTTGTCATTTTTGAACATCCTTTTTTTAATAGCAAAGATTATGTTTGTTATCGGGCGGGTCAAGACCCGCCCCTACATTGATTTTATATCATATTATGTTTTTTCAAAACTGCTCTCAGATGCTTTTCGTTAGCTTCATTAAGAGGGGAAAGTGGCATTCTGCATCTGCCAACATCAATGCCCATCATACACATTGCCGCTTTAACGGGTATGGGGTTAACATCGCAGAAGAGGGCATTGCATAAATCAATGTATTCCAACTGCAATTTTGCACTTTCCTGAGTTTTACCCTCAATACCGAGCATTGCAATATCGTGAGTAAGCTTCGGCGCAATATTTGAAAGAACGGAAATAACACCCTTTGCACCTAATGCGGTAAAAACGGTAATCTGGTCATCATTACCTGAATAGAAATTAAGGTTATCACCGCAAAGAGCGACAGTTTTAGCAAATGCGGAAATATCACCGCTTGCTTCCTTAGCGCCGTTTATAAGAGGGAGCTTGGAAAGCTCAAGGTAAGTTTCGGGCTTGATATTAACTCCTGTTCTTGAGGGCACATTGTAAAGAATAATAGGTGTTGAAACACGTTTTTCAATAAATGTATAGGACTCTATAAGTCCGTTCTGAGATGCTTTGTTGTAGTAAGGGGTTACCATTAAAAGTCCGTCAACACCGCAGGCTTCTGCATCGTTAGAAAGCTTAACGGCATGAACAGTATCGTTACTGCCTGTTCCGGCAATAACAGGAATTCTGCCGTTGGTAACGCGGACTGCAGTGCGGATTGCTTCAACATGCTCATCATAAACGAGAGTTGATTTTTCACCTGTTGTTCCGCAAACAACAATTGCATCTGTTCCGTTTTGTATCTGGTTTTCGATTATCTCCTCAAAAAGTGGGAAATTGATTTTTAAATCCTCGCCTTCAAAGGGTGTTACAATGGCAACACCGGCACCCGTGAAAATCGGTTTTTTCACAGCGAAAACCTCCAAAAAATAGATTTAGGATAATTCTTATCCTATGTATTATTAATCCATATAGCCTTCTGCACAGAGAAGCTCTGCAAGAAGAACTGCACCGCCTGCAGCACCGCGAAGAGTGTTATGTGCAAGGCATACGAATTTATAATCATACTGAGTATCCTCACGAAGCCTACCAATAGAAACAGCCATACCGTTTTCAAGGTTTCTGTGAAGCTTTGTCTGAGGCATATTGTCCTCTTCAAAATAGTGAAGGAACTGCTTGGGAGCAGAGGGAAGCTCTAATTCCTGAGCTCTGCCCTTGAAATTTTTCCACATTTCAATCATATCTTCTTTTTCAGGCTTGTTTTCAAATCTTACGAAAACTGCACCCATATGACCATCTGAAACAGCAACACGGATACACTGAGCAGTGAAATGAGGCTCAGTTGCTGATACGATTTCATCGCCAACAATTTTACCCCAGAGCTTAAGAGGCTCTTTTTCGCTCTTTTCTTCCTCGCCACCGATGAAAGGAATTACGTTATCAACCATTTCGGGCCATCTTTCAAAGGTTTTACCTGCACCTGAAATTGCCTGATATGTGCAAACAACTACGTCTTTAACTGTGTATTTATCGTGAAGAGGGAAGAGAGCAGGAACATAGCTCTGAAGAGAGCAGTTTGATTTAACGGCAATAAAGCCTCTTTTTGTTCCGAGGCGTTTTCTCTGAGAATGTATAATCTCAATGTGTTCAGGGTTAAGCTCCGGAACTACCATGGGAACATCAGGAGTCATTCTGTGAGCGCTGTTATTAGAAACAACAGGGCATTCTGCTTTTGCATATTTTTCTTCAAGCTCTTTTGTTTCAGCTTTTGAAAGGTTAACTGCGCAGAATACGAAATCAACCTCAGATGCGATTTTTTCAATATCTTTTTCTGCATCAAGAACAGTCATATCAAGATATTTTTCAGGTGTAGGCTCTTCCATACACCATCTGTTTCCGAGAGCTTCTTTATAGCTCTGACCTGCAGAACGGGAGGATGCAGCAAGAACTGTTACATCATACCAAGGGTGGTCTGCAAGCAAAAGTGCAAATCTCTGACCAACCATACCTGTTGC
>JAZNLH010000042.1:0-132710 GCA_045578985.1 Acutalibacteraceae bacterium
CAAACCGGACGATATAAGCGAACTTGACGGCGTTGAACTTTTTAAAAACAAAGTCTCAAAAATGTGGATGATGGCAGGAAAATGGGATAAAAAACCAAACAAAGAAAACAACTTTGCCCGAAATGAACGCTCAAGAGTGGCTGCAAACATATTTTGTGATATTTGTCCCGTTCCCATAACCTTTCTCGGATTTGAAGTGGGAGTAAGTGTCATCACCGGTGGTAATTTAGATAAAAACGATCCTCTTTATCTAGCACTTTGTGATCACGGGTCTTCTTACGGTCGTTCCTCGTGGGACCCTATGCTGTGTCTGTTGGCATTAATCGGCGATGAAGAAAAAGCGGGATACTCCGTTGTTCATGGGAAAGGCAGTGTTGATGCTACAACAGGTGAAAATTGTTTTGTTTCCAATCCGAACGGGTTACATTCCTATGTTGTAAAAGAAAAAGAAGATTCATATTACGCCGACGCTATAAATAAATTAATATAAGCAACCGGCATATAAATGGTTCGTAATAGCCAAGAAAAGCAGACATCCGATAGGGTGTCTGTTTTTTTGTTTGAATGAAATGTATTGTGGATTCGAACCATTTTCGCGGTCGGTGAATACAAGAAAACAAGAAATCGGGTACTCCTCAAAAGGAATACCCGATTTTTTCATTGATTGACAAATGTCACTTCTTCTTTAGGATAAAGCGAAACATACTTATCCTGATAATAATTCTCGTGTACCTGTTCATAGGAGCCGTCGGGGTTAATGGTAACGACCGTACAGCCTCTTTGGTCACCCTTTTTACTGATACCGATATAAGCAAGATAATCGATGCTGTAATTATAAGTAAGGTCAACACCCTTGTAGTTGAGCACAATATTGTTCAGATGGTCGTGGCCGCAGAACACAGCTTTTGTGGATCCGAGCTCAAGGATTTTTTCAAAGAGATTGTCCTCGTGCATACCACAATATACGTAGGGATCTTTTTCGCCGATAATGCCTGAAATGTATTTGGTGTTTTCGGTATCCTTGCAACCGTTTTCGAGATATTCGTCATACGCATCCCTGTGTTCAACAAGTGGGATATGAAGAAATACAAGGGACTTGACATCGGGTGTAACCGCTTGGGCCGCCTTAATTTTCTGCTCGTACCAATCAACCTGATTCTGATGAACGTTATCATATTTCCAGAATATACCGAAAATATCGCCATCGGTATATGAATGGGAATCAATGAAAACAAGCTCCTGAACAAATTCACCCTTTGTGTTCTTGACGTGGATGACGTGGTTACCGACGCCATCTACGTTTTCGGGGCCCATGGAGAAAAGACTATGCTCGAGTGAAGGATCAGAATAGAGCTTTCCGATTTTTTCGCGGCTGAAAAAGCTGTAGGATTCAGTATCGTGATTACCGAAGGTTATGGTGTAAGGAACACCGAGCTTTTCCATCAGAGCGATAATAATATTTGCAGAGAGTTTGTTATTAAATGTGCCGGATTGAACCGGAACGGGATAAGCAAGATCCCCCGTGATAACAACAAGATCAGGCTTTTCGCAAGTAACTAATGAAGCAACAGTATTGATTGCCATACGGTCTTTATTGAACGATATCCAACCGCCGCCGATATGTACGTCAGTCAGGGTGACTATTTTCAGTTCTCTGTCGGTGATAAAAGCGTATTCGCAGTTTTCCTCAAGAACGGGTAAAGCAGCATCAGGATTGACAACGGGTGAATATTCATCTACCCTTTTCATATTGAGTTTGTAAAGAACAGTGTTAACAATTGCCGTAACAGCAATAAGCGCAACAACCGTAATTGCCAAGCCTATAAGTATTTTCTTAAAAATCTTTTTCTTTTTCATAAGATTGACTCTTTTCTTTAATTTTTTAATAATTAAATGATATACAAAATCAAGAAATATGTCAAGATTGCTATCGCTATCCCATATGTTCCTGTTGCTATTACGGAGGCTATTACCGTTGTTGATTCTGTTTGTTTTTACAAATATGTAGATGTTAGTCAAAGCGGTATTTATCTTGAAGTTCAATTTGAAAATAATCAAACTATGGATAAATATTTAATCAATAGCAATAATGCTGTTATAAAGAATTCTTATATTATCACTGTTGTTAGCATATTGATCCTTATGAAAATGACCTGCGAACCATTTTTTATAGTCTACAGTAATTCTGATTTCATCAAGGAAATCGGTGAAATGCTTATCGGGTGTTTGTTTATCGACATAATATCCAAGAAGTCTGATTACAGATGATGGTAATGTGTGGGTTATAATATAATCCACTTTGTTATGAACTCCAGTAATATTCTCTCGTCCTTCGTCTATCTCCTCAGTAGAAGGAATTTCTTCATCCCAATATGACTCATCAAGTTTTCTAAAGCCTCTATCAGTGCTGAAAGCACCGCCAAAAGTAAAGAATGTTTTACCTTCTATATTGAAAACCTGACCACGCATTAAATGAATGATGTTAGGGCGAATATGGTGAACTTTTCCGCCGTTCCATTCCTCTATGGGATATTGGTTCAGTATAGGAAAATTCTCGTGATTTCCATCAATGAAGAGAATTGTATATTCCTTTCTTGCAAGGGTTTCGAAAATACGTCGTTCTAAAAGGGTGTTTGCAAAGATAAACCCGAAATCACCACATATAATAATGTAGTCATCTTTTGTAAGAGAAACTTTTTCCTCTATTTCGGAAAGTTTAGAATAATCTCCGTGAGTATCACCGGTTATGTAAATCATAAAATTTCTCTCCTTGTTATTGTATTTATACGGTTTCCGTTTGGTTTTTTTCATTCAAATATTCTGCAATTTTTTTGTAGTAATCTTCTACACTTTTCGTATGTACTAGCTGCAGAAAACATAGCCATATTTTTATATCTTTCGTCCACAGTTTTATATGCCTCAGATTGATTACGCTGATAAGCATGGTACATCTCGTGACACAAGGTATGAAGCTTTTCTTTTACATCATCTGAACATATAAGCGCGTGATTAATAACTAAGGTGTGCTCCTTGTGATCGTAGTAACCTAGAACGCTATGTCTATGTATCGGTTTCGGCATTTTAAGAAAATCTTTTTTAAACTCATCCCCGTAAATAAGAATATTTCATTTTTTTAAAAACATCAATAACATTACAGGAAATTTTTTCGCATTTTTTGTAACACGTGTTGGTTTTTAAAAAAAGTGTTATATTCTCAATTTTACAGAGGGGGAAATTAATGAAAGAAATCAAAAATAAAGACGGCTATGCATATGGCTTTCTAATTATTTTATCAAAATTAGTCTTTATGTCTTAACTCAAAGAATCAAGAATTATAGAAAGAATGCAAACACTACTTCAAGAATTTCAACAGTTACTTAAATAATTCACAAAAACTAACCGCCGATTTTCAAATAGGCGGTCTGGTTGGTTCAATTATTTGCGATTTAATCTTCCAAAAGGTGAAAATGGCGTTCCTTTTGTTTAATAACGTATAAGACGGAATTGAATTGCGTTGTTCGTGTTATATCGGTATACCTTGCTTGTTTTAGTCTATTGAGGTATAATAAGGTGAAAGGAGGAATGGTAATGTTCGATATTATTGGAAAACATAATAGTGCTACAGTTTATGCTAAAAGTGTTGACAGCGAATCATATGCACAGGTTTTAGCAATGTGTAATATTGAAGAATTAAAAGACTGCAAAATAAAAATGATGCCTGATATGCATGCGGCTGAAGGATGTACGGTAGGAACATCAATCACTATTTCTGATAAATTCAATCCGTCTTATGTTGGTAGCGATATCGGTTGTGGTATGCAGGTTTACAAGTTTAGCGGTAGCGAAATTGATTTTGACTTACTTGACCGTTGTGTGCGAACTTACATCCCTTCCGGAGCTGCAATCCATGAAAAAGCATCTGCAGGAATAAAGCAAATTCACTTAAAAGAGCTTTATTGCTACGATACGATTCAATATGATATTGTTGCCCGTTCTTTTGGTACGTTGGGTGGCGGAAACCATTTTATTGAAATTGATAAAAGTATGGAAGGGGATTATTATTTAATAATCCATTCAGGCAGTAGGCGTCTTGGTAAAGATGTTGCCCTATATTATCAGAAAGCGGCATATTTTGCTTTGAACGGAATATCTCCGGAGGAGGCCATTAAAAAAAGGCTGAGAATTAATGATGTTGAGAGCAAGGTTCAGTTAGGCAATTGCTTTTTATCAGGTGAATACTTGGAAAAATATCTGCATGATATGAACATAGCGGTGCAGTATGCAGAGCTTAGCCGAAAACAAATGGGACAAGTAATTATTGATAATCTTGGGTTAGAGGTTGAGAGTAGCTTTACCACAATTCATAATTATGTTGATATAAAAGACCGAGTATTGCGAAAAGGTGCTGTTTCTGCAAAGAACGATGAGCTTCTTATAATTCCAATCAATATGCGAGACGGATGTCTTATTTGCAAGGGCAAAGGGAATGCCGAGTGGAATTATACTGCACCTCATGGTGCCGGTAGGCTAATGAAGCGCTCCGAAGCAAAGGTTAGTATTTCATTAGAAGAATTTAAAGAAGCTATGAAAGGTATATACACAACATCGGTTGATGAATCAACTATAGATGAGTCTCCCATGGCGTATAGGAGTATTGATGATATTATTGATGTGGTAGAACCTACCGTTGAGATAATAGATATTACAACACCGGTATATAATTTCAAAGCAAGCAAAGGCTTTGTTGACGAAGAAACCGCAGACGGTCAGGACTAAAATTAAATAGTTTGTGACAGAAAAAACACCCTCTGTATATTATAACGATATACAGAGGGTGATTGATACTTTATTGAAAAGCTAATATTCGGATCAATAAATTATAATATGTGATTTAAAAGATGGTCCCAGTTTGAGTAAGTAGTATTTGGGTTCTGTCCTTCAACATTGTAAGTTCCTTTATCAACCATTTTATAAGTAAATTCAAAACGAAGATATTCTGAACCGCTATCTGCACCGATGTTTGAGTACACTAAAATATTTCCGTTCTCATCATAAGTAATGTTTGTTGTATGATCCAGCTCGCCATCTGAATAATAATTATTAGAAATTATCTTGCCGTCTGCATCATAAGTGTATTCATTTTTTATTGTCTGTGTGCTTGTGCTTCCGTCTTCGGAATCAGTCAATGTGTTGTTTTCTATAATTTCAATTATACGGCCTGCGTCGTCTGTTTTTACTTCATAAACACCAACTCTGGATGAACGATAACTGTTGGGCTCATAAGTGCAACCTGTGGGGATTTTGTTTTCATAAGTCCATTTTTCAAAACCGGTCTTGTTATCCTTGTTTTTGTATGTAAAATTAACCTCTTCAAGCGCACCATCAGAATTATATGTACACTTGATTAAATCATATCTGTCTTCAAAAATAGATATTCTGCCAAATTCGTCAAGTGTTATTTCCTTGCCAACGGTATAGGTTACTGTATCTCCCATCCATGTCTGAGAAATAACATCTAATACTGCAACCTGTTCGGCAGCTTGTGTTGTTTCTATCTCTGTTGGTTCTTCCTCGGGAGTTGAATTTCCGCAACCAGCAAACAAGGTGAATACCATTACAAGACAAATGGAAACAGAAAGAATTTTAAAAAGGATTTTTTTAATAGTTAATTTCTCCTATCGTATTGTTGATATTTTTTGGATAAAATTTTGTATGAAATAAGGGTGAAAAAATCTTTTTTCACCCTTATAATACAACTAAATAAATGTTTTTTCAGTAGAATTATTTGCTTATATTAGGCTGCATTAAATCAGCAGTTTAATATGCTCCTGAAAGCAAGCCGTTTAATTTGTTGATTCTGTCAGGTGTAGCCGGATGTGAAGAGTTAAGGGTTGCCCACAAACCTTTGGGTTGAGCTGCGCCGTCAAGTACCATAAGAGCGTTACCTAATTCACGTCCTAATCCTAATTCTTGTGCATACTGGTCAGCCAAAAACTCGTTTGCTCTGGATGATGTCAAGCAAATCAGGACGCCTAATTTTGTCCAGAGATTCATAATTGCAACAAGCAAGAAATCTATAAAAATTCTTGTAATAGCGGTTGCAATAACAGCACCGATGCTATCGCTGACAATACCTATTATAAACTTGAAAATAAACGAGAAAGCGTTGAACATAAAACGCCAGATTGTGAAAATTGCAGAAACAATCAAGTTACCGGTTGTCATAACCAAAAGTGTATCGGTATCTTTATGTGCCAGGTGACCAAACTCGTGTGCTAATATTCCTTTTATATCGCTGTCGCTTAAAGCAAGAAGACCTTCTGTAAAGCAAACTGTATGTCTACCTGTTGCGAATGCGTTAGGTGTTTCATCCTCGCTCATATAAAGCTTTATATTGTCGGGCAATTCGGGGTTTTTGCTTTTTGCTCTTGCATAAACCTCGTCAAAAAGCGGTTGCATTCTTGCAAGAATATTGGGGTCGCTTACTTTGTGACAGCCGTTTTGCCAACGTAAAATTGCTTCACCAATAGGGGATAGGGCTATAATTATAGAAACAAGGTACACACCCAATCCGGCTAAAATTGCTAAAGCAATTTCTTCTGCAGTATATACGCCTGAAACCGCAACAAAAATAAGGCATATAAGGCAAGTGTTTAATATCATCCAAATGATGATACCGATGTTGTTTTTCTTGAACAAGTTTTTAAAAAAGTCAACGATATACATATTTTTCCTCCTAAAGCTTTGCTGATTAACAGCTATAATGATTTTAACACAAACCAGTTTAAAATCAACAAATAATTGCATTTTTCAACAAAATTCTTTTAAAAAATCAAATGCAAACAGTTGACAATGGTGTGCACGAAAAAGTATAATTTTTTTTGAGCGTAAGGGCGATTTATGCTACGCCTTACATAGTATCAGAATATAAAAAATACTTGTGGTTTTTGTTTTTTTTAGCTGTGGAGCAGAAAACAGAATCGGTTAATATAGAAACAGGATGTGAACTTATGTCAACAAAATTATGGTACAACGAATTCAATGATGACTGGATGTGGGCGCTTCCCTTAGGCAACGGCAGGGTTGGTGCTATGCTTTACGGAAACCCTCATAGAGAACAGATAGAAATAAATGAAGAATCTTTATGGTGCGGAAGACGTATTGAAGAGAAATATCATGCAACACCTGAAGCGCTTGCAGAGATACGCAGTTTGATTTTTGAAGAAAAGCTTGAAGAGGCGGCAGACCTGGCAAGAAAAACATTCTTATCAAATCCGCCTGTAGTTCGTTCTTACGAAAGTTTCGGAGAAATTTTCGTTGATTTCTTGGATAAATCACCATACACAGAGTATCGTAAAGAACTTGAACTCAGCGAAGCTATTGCCCGTGTTTATTGGACAAAAAGCGGAGCAAAATACGAAAGTGAATGTTTTGTAAGCGCTGATTATGATGCGTTCGTTTATAAAGTGTCAAGTGATGGCAGACCATTTTCCTGCAATGTAACTATGGCTCGCAAGCAGGATGCATATACGGCTTGTATTGATAATGACACAGTGATTATGAACGGCAGGGTAACCTCTGTTACCAATCCCTGGAATGGTGAGGGCGGAGAGAATATGTCTTTCGGCAGTAAAATGCGTGTTATTACCGACGGACAACTTAATGCTGAACATAGTTGTGTTAATGTAACTGATGCAACATACATTATTATTTACAGCGCTTTTGCTACCAATTACAATGTAGAAAAATTTGATATTGATGAAACAATTGATTATCGCGCTAAATTAGAAGATTGTATACAGAAAATATGCAAGGCATCTTATGATGACATTAGAGCAGAGCATATCAAAACTCATAAGGAATGGTTTGATACTGTTAAGTTTGAGTTGAATGCCCCGGATTTTCCTGATGTTCCTACAGATGAACGACTTGAAGAGGTTCAGGATGATGAGGAATTAGATCCCGATTTATTTGCGCTGTATTATAATTTCGGCAGATATTTGCTTATAGAAAGTTCTGGAAAGAATGCTACCCTTCCTGCAAATCTTCAGGGTATATGGTGCCACGATTTCAATCCGCCTTGGGGAAGTGATTTTCACACAAATATCAATCTTCAGATGAATTACTGGCCTGCAGAGTGTGCAAATTTATCTGCAACAACCAAGCCCTTTATTCATTTTATGAAGATGATCAGCGATTTCGGAAGCGAAACTGCCAAAGAATTGTTTAATGCCCGAGGTTGGGTTGTAAATCATACTACGGATGCTTTCGGCAGAACAGGTGTGCACGACAGCGTAGACTGCGGTTTCTTCCCTATGGCAGGTCCTTGGTTATGTATTAATTTGTGGGAGCATTACGAGTATACAAATGACAGAGCATATCTGGAAGAAATATATCCTATTTTGAAAGGTTCAGCACAGTTCGTTTGTGATTATCTTATAGAGGATAGGGATGGTCGTCTTGTAACATCACCCTCTAACTCTCCTGAAAACGAGTTTTATTATATAGATGCTGACGGCAACAAAAAAGAAAGTATGTTTACTTATGCTGCGGCTATTGATTTTCAGATAATTAACGCACTTTTCACCCGTGTTATGCACGCCGGTGCAATTCTTGGAGTGGATGAGGATTTTTCAAAAGAACTTGAGAATGTTCTTGCCAAGTTACCGCCTATTAAAATAAGCGAACGTTACGGAACTATACAAGAATGGATTAAGGATTATGAAGAAACCGAACCGGGACACAGACATATTTCTCAATTATTCGGACTTTATCCCGGCGACCAGATTAATGAGAGCGATCCGTTGATTTTTGAGGCGGCAAAGAAAACTATTGCAAGACGTATTGAAAATGGCGGCGGTGCTACCGGTTGGTCAAGAGCGTGGACAATATGTTTTTATGCCCGTCTTAAAGATAGCGTAAACTCTATGGAGCATCTTCGCTACCTTTTAAAGAATTGTACAGCAAACAATCTTTTTGATATACATCCGCCTTTCCAGATAGACGGAAACTTCGGTGGTGTGGCAGGTATAACAGAAATGTTACTGCAAAGCCACTTAGGAACACCGGATAACAGAATTATTGAACTTTTACCGGCGTTACCCGATGAATGGAGCAGCGGTTCTATTAAAGGTATAAAATCAAGGGGAGATTTTTCGTTCGACATAGAATGGAACGAAGGAAAACTTACAAAAGCAACTGTAACTTCTGCCAAGGATAATGTTCTTTCTCTAAAAATGAACGAAAAGACAAGTGGTATTCATTCAGAAAAAGAATACACAATAGAAAACTCTGTATTGAAAATGCATTTTAATGCAGGTGAAACAGTACAGTTGATAATTTTATAAGAATTGGGTATTTGCATTCTTTGTAGTTGGAGAAAATGCTTTTATGAAACAAAATGATGTTAATAACGATTGTGCGCTAAGCAGAAATAATTGTTTGTCAACAATACGTATTTTTGCTGCTTTTCAGGTGATGTTCGGCCATCTGGTCAGACATCTTGAACTTTCGTGCCCTACATGGTTATCAGGCATAGTCGGCTATTTCAGTGGTGTATCCATCTTCTTTGCAATCAGTGGTTTTTTAATATGGTCTTCAATTGAGCGTTCCCACTCCTACGGTGATTACCTAAAAAAAAGATTTTTCAGAATATATCCTGAATTGTGGGTGGGTATTGCGATTGAAATAATTTCAATACTTGTTTTCTATGACAGATGGGAAATAAAATCCCTTATGGCTTTTGTATTTACGCAGGGTACGGTGCTTCAATTCTGGACACCCGATTCTCTGAGAGGTTACGGCTGCGGCACACCAAACGGAACGCTTTGGACTATATGTGCAACAGTACAGTTTTATCTGATAGCCTGGTTCTTACATAAGTTAATGCATAAAAAGAAAATTTCATTTTGGATTGCGGGATTTGTATCTCTTGTAGGCGTCAGCATTTTGGGACATACCATTGCAGGAACAATCGGACCGGATGTAATAGTCAAACTTTTCGATCAGACTATTTTCAGGTATTTATGGCTTTTCTATATTGGGTGCTTTATTGCCGAGTTCAAAGATAGTATACTACCGATAATTTCAAAATATTGGTTCGTTTTTATATCTGTCGGCGTAATTCCGGTATTAATAAGAAAAGACATTTATGCAGGCTATAACGTTGTTATAGCAATGTCGCTTGCATCGGGCTTAATAGGTTTTTCATACCGTTTTCCTCGTATAGCAATCAAAACAGATATATCATATGGTTTGTTTATTTACCATATGATAATTGTTAATGTATTTATCAGTTCAGGTCTTACCGGAAGTTGGTGGCAGTTTTTTGCAGTGTTAGCAATTTCCTGCATTTTGGCGTATATTTCAACAATAACCGTAGGGAAATGGGCTGCCCGTAAAAAAACTAAATAAACAGATATTGCGATTTTAAATATATAGAGGCTTATTAAAGCGATGGTGAAATTTAATATGAAAAAATTGTGTATGATTCTTTCGATAATTTGTCTGTTTTCTTTTATGATGGTATCTTGCGATAAAACAGATAATGATAAAACAGATAATAAAGATAAAACGTCTGACGTGGTATCAGATGAAAATACGAATCAGAGTCAGCAAGACAAAGGACCAATGACGGTTGAAGAATGTTTGAGCGGGTTTCTGAATTCGGATAATGAGGACGAGCTATCTCAATATATTACGCAACTTCCGGAGGGTTTTGCTAAAAGCATTTTAGGGACATTCCCGGATAATGATTATATAGTAACTGCTGAAAAGCTTGGTGTTTGTAACGGATATGAGGTTTACTCTGTGGAAGTTAAACGTGAATCCGATTCTGAATATATAAAAAATTATTTTGAAGTGTTGAAAAATACCGAACAGGGATATTTAATTGAAACAGACAGCAATGTCATTATGGCTATTGAAAGAGAATGTTTGTGCACCAAATGCAATGGACGCGGAGTTTTATCGGTGATAGGCAAAGGTGAAATTACCTGTGATGGTTGTAACGGAAAACGATTGATTTTTGAATAAAATCCAAGGATACTGAAATAATTTCAGCAGATGGTTTTCTGTTCCTGTTGTGCATTATGTGTAATTGTGATATAATCATTTAAAAGGTGGTATTGCTATGAAAAAAATGTGGAGGATTCTTTCACTCCTTTGTGCGTGTATACTTTTATTTACTGCTTGTTCGGTAACAGATAATAATGTTGAAAAAACAACTGAAGCCGGTACTGACGTAAGCACAGTTGAAACCTCGGCGCTTTCTAAAGAGGAACAGGAACAGCTACAGCAAGACATAAAACTTGCAGAAGAAAAAATAAAAGGTATATTGAACGCAAAAACCGCAGAGGACGTATATAAAAATGCAGGAAGCTTACCTGAAGAATATGTAAAAAATGTGTTGGAAAAATTCCCTGACGATGATTATACTGTAACTGCAGAAAAACTTGGCGTTTTTGAAAAAAACGATGTTTATTTTTTCTCTATAAATCGTACTTCCGATGCCGATTATGAAAATGCAGTTATTGAGCTTTTTGTAAAAACCGACGGTGATTATTTGCTTAACTCTGACGAAGAAATTCGCGCCAGGTTAGAGAAAAAACACGCCTGTCCTTCTTGTCGGGGCTTAGGTTTCATTATAGTTAATGGTGACACGTGTCCTGTTTGTGACGGGACTCTTATGGAATATAATGAAAAGGCATATTATGATAAAGAGTTAAAAGCTTGGCAAGGACAGATGCAGGAATGTACAGGTTGCAACGGTACCGGAAAAGCGATAGATACGGCGATTGATTGCGAAACCTGCAAAGGAAAAATTTTCATATTCTCTTAAAAAATAGGGTTGTTGTAATTTTATTATAACAACCCGAACTTTATTTAAATTTAGTGTAACGATTTATTGAACTATAAAAGAGTTGGTGATGTTATGTTAATAGATATGCACACACATTCATCGGGAGCCAGTAGCTGTTGCCGACTCAATGCGGAAGAAATAGTTGAAGCGGCAAAAAATATAGGTGTTGATGGGATAATTCTTACAAACCATTACAGGTCAAGTGATTGCGAGAAGTTTCCGACAGGTAAAGATTACGCTGAACATTATATAAAAGAGTGCCATAGAGCAAAGGCGCACGGCGATAAAATCGGTTTAAAAGTTTTCTTCGGTATTGAGGTTACGGTTACCTTTGCTGATAGAATACACCTTCTTATTTACGGTGTGAAAGAGGATTTTTTGAGGGAAAATCCGTATATTTATGAATTGTCACAAAAAGAATTATATGAGTTGGTTCATAAAAATGGAGGAATACTTGTTGAGGGACATCCATTCCGTCATGATTGCCCAATTTTAGATACAACTTACTTGGATGCTCTTGAAATAAACTGCCATCCGCTTTATAAAGATACACATTACGATGTACTTTATGATGCGGCAAAAAAGGCAGGGTTAATGCTCACCTGCGGAAGTGATTATCACGGCGATACCTATCGTCCTGAGTGTGGCACATATTTTCCTGCGAATGTTAAAACTATTGAAGATATAGCAAATTTTATTAAAAATACCGATACAGTAAAATTGAGGGTTCAAGAAATAGATTTTGACCCCGACGAAAGAGATTATAAAAAGGAGCTCTGATTTTATGAAAACCATAAAAATAGGTATCTTCGGAATGGGACGTGGAAGCACGTTTGTTGAAAATATCAGGGCAAATAACGGAGAGATTGTAGCTCTTTGCGACCGTAACAGAGAAGCAATGGAAAAAACAGCAGAAAACCTCTCCGAGAAAATCGCGATGTACACTGATTTTGAAGAATTTTTAAATCACGATATGGACGCGGTTTTTGTTGCAAATTTCTGCCACGAACATGCAGACTACGCTATCCGTTGCCTTGAAAAGGGTCTGAATGTGCTTTCGGAATGTATCAGCAACGGTACTATGGCAGAGGGTGTTGCTCTGGCTCGGGCTGCCCGGAAGAGTAAAGGCATTTATATGCTTGCGGAAAATTATCCGTTTATGTTATTTAATCAGGAAATGCGCAGGATTTACCGTAGCGGTGTTCTCGGTAAAGTACTTTTTGCGGAGGGTGAGTATAACCATCCCTTTAACCTTGACGATATGGAAACCCACAAGTCACTTCGCCCTTATCCCCATCATTGGCGAAATTATCTTCCCCGTTCATATTACATAACACATTCCCTTGCACCGCTTATGTATATTACAGGTGCGGTTCCTGTTAGAGTTTCAGCGATGCCTGTATTTGAACCATTTAGCGAATATGAGTGTGTAGGAACCTTTGTAGGTGACAGGGCAACAATAATAACCTGCCTTAATAACGATAATTCTGTTTATCGCGTAACGGGCTGTGCCGCATTCGGTGCTCACGAAAATTCATATCGTGTCTGCGGAGTTAAGGGGCAGATTGAAAATGTCAGAGGTACTGATGGTAAAGTTATGCTTCGTTTTAACGATTGGGAGATACCCGAGGGTTACGAAAAAGAAAAGTTCTATAAACCCGAATGGAACACGGAGGATAAAGAACTTGTTGAAAAAGCAGGTCATGGTGGCGGCGATTTCTTTGTGATTAAAGAATTTTTTGATTGTATACGAGAAAACCGTCAACCGGAATTTGATGTATATTTTGCTACTACCTGTTCTTCTGTTGCAATTCTCAGCCATCGCAGTGCTTTGGAAAAAGGAGTACCCTACGATATACCCGACTTCCGCAAAGAAGAGGACTGCAAAAAATATGAGGATGACTATTTGACCCCGATTCCCCGTTCAGATGGCAGAAAACCTGATATGCCCTGTTGCTCTAACGCCGACTATAAGCCTACCGAAGAGCAATATAATAAGTATTTAGAAATGTTGAAATAATAAAAAGCCTTGCCTTGTGCATTTTTTAGCAAAAGGTAAGGCTTTTTTAGTTAGAAATCAGGAGTGCAGGTTTTTTGCGCTGACGCCGATTGCAGTTTTAAAATAATATTTCCGCAAGGGTTGCAAAGTCTTGGATTGTCATTTTTTCTGCTCTTATTGTTTTTTCAAGTCCGGCTTGTGCCAGAGCTTCGGCAACACAGTCTTTTTTTATTCCCAATCCGGAGCTTATAGAATTCTCTGCAGTTTTTCTTCTTTGTGAAAACGCGGCTTTCACAAGCTTGAAGAAATTTTCTTCGTTTTTTACTTTAACGGGCGGAGTGTTTCTGACGGTGAGTTGTATAACTTCGCTGTTGACTTTAGGTGGCGGAAGAAAAGAATCGCGTGGAACGAAGAAAAGTTTTTCGCTTTCTGCGTAATAGGTTACCGCAACTGTTACCGCACCACCGTCGCGACTGCCCACTTCCGCACAAAGTCTGTCGGCAGCTTCTTTTTGTACCATAACTGTTATGGATTTTATGGGAAGTTTACTTTCCAGCAAAAGCATTATTATGGGCGAAGTGATGTAATAGGGAAGGTTTGCGCAAACGGCAATTTCCATACCATTACATTTTTCTTCAATTATTTTTTTAAGGTCGGCTTTCATAACGTCCTGATTTATAATTTCAACATTATTAAAGTCAGCCAGAGTTTCATCCAGTACAGGAAGAAGGCGGTCATCGACCTCAAAACTTAAAACTTTACCGGCTCTTTTTGCAAGTTCGGCTGTAAGTACGCCTACACCGGGGCCGATTTCAATAGCACAGGTGTTTTCATCAAGACCTGCCGCTTCAGCCATTGCAGGACAAACACCAGGGTCAACAAGGAAGTTCTGACCTAGCCCTTTATTAAAAGTTACACCATGTTTTGACATAACCGATTTTATAACATTTATATCGGAAAGATTTTTCATTATTGCCTCCGAAAAGTATTGAAAATGATTTTCAAATAGGATATTATCATAACTGTAATTATATATTTTACCCAAATATATGTCAACATTCTGACAAGAATTGAGGAAAGACTATGAAAACAATAAAAGATGCAATTTTTATAAGACAGGATGCGGATTTTGGCGATATTCGCCCTGTGTTCAATAAAGTTATCTGGATAGATAAACCCATTCTTAAAGCAACGCTCTGCTGTTCTGCTTTGGGTTATTATGAGGCATATTTAAACGGCGAAAGGGTGGGCAAATTTATTTTTGCTCCCGGTTGGACAAGTTACGGAAAACGAATTCAGTATCAGGAATATGATGTTACAGCTCTTATGGAAGAATGTAATACCCTCGATATTGCCTTAGGTAACGGCAGACGTTACCACGGAAATCCTCATGAACATTACGAAAGCATTACCGACAGAGAGGATGCACTCATAGCATCACTCCTTATTGAATATGAGGACGGAACAGAGGAGTTTATCCCTACGGATTCTACTTGGGAATGCAGTAAAAGTAACATTCTCTACTCTCACGTATACAATGGCGAAACAGTCGATTTCACAGTCAATACCGACGAAAAATTCCCTGTAAAAGAACTTAAGGATATTGATACAAAAATTCTTGTTCCCCAAGAAGGCGAAGAAGTTCGTGAAATGGCACGTATCGGTGTTGCTGAGATTATTACTACACCCAAAGGCGAAACAGTCCTTGATTTCGGTCAGAATTTAACAGGTTATGTTGAATGGTCTGTACCGGCAAAAAAAGGCAAGGAGTTCAGACTTTACCACGCAGAAGTGCTTGATAAAGAAGGCAATTTCTACCTTGATAATATGCGCAGTGCAAAGGTTGAAATCAAGATTATTTCCGACGGTAACGAAAGAGTATATAAACCTCACTTTACATATCAGGGCTTCCGCTATGTAAAACTTGAGGGTTTCGAAAAAGAGGATATCAACCCCGATAATTTCACAGCGGTTGTTGTTTTCTCCAATATGAAGCGTACAGGTTATTTTGCTTGCGGTCACGATCTTTTACAGCAACTTTACGAAAATATTATTTGGGGTCAACGCGGTAATTTCCTCGATATTCCTACTGACTGTAATCAGCGTGATGAACGTCTTGGCTGGACAGGTGATGCACAGGTTTTCGCACGTACCGCATCAACAAACTATCGTACAAAGAAATTCTTTAAAAAATGGATGCACGATGTGGCTGCCGACCAACGTGCAAACGGTGCGGTTACAGATGTTGTACCGGATTTACACAATTGGCAATCATACGGCTCATCCGCTTGGGCAGATGTGGCGGTTGTTGTTCCTTATTGGGTTTACAGAACATACGGGGACACTGAAATTATAAAAGATCAGTTTGAATCTATGAAAAGATGGATTCTCTATATGGAGTCAATGGGTAGTGAAAGAGGTCTTTTTGATACTCACGAACACCACTTCGGTGATTGGCTTTCTCTTGATGCAGGTAACGAGGCAACAGGTGGCTTTACTGACAAACACCTTATCGGTTCGGCTTATCTTGCATATTCAAACAGTTTGTTTATAGAGATGGGCAAGGTTATCGGCGAAGATATGAGTTACTTTGAGGAACTCTACGATTTAACCGTTAAAGCTTACAGAAAAAAATTCCTGAATACGGGTAAACCCGAACACGAAACCCAGACAGCGAATGTTCTTGCGATATATTTTGACCTTACGGATGATATTCAGCGAGAGGGAGCAAAGCTTGTAAAAGATATTGAAGAATGCGGACATCTTAAGACAGGTTTTGTAGGCACACCATACCTTCTTCATGCCCTTACAAAAATCGGCAGAAGTGATATTGCATACAAACTTTTACTAAAAAAGGACTTCCCTTCATGGTTGTTCCCTGTAACAAGAGGAGCAACAACAATGTGGGAAAGATGGGACGGTATGAAAGAAGACGGCTCTTTTGCAACTCCCGAAATGAATTCCTTTAACCATTATGCATACGGTTCCGTTGGCGATTGGCTTTATACTACCGTTGCAGGTATTGACTCGGATATAAAAGAACCCGGTTATAAACACATAATTTTCAGACCGCTTCCCAATAAAGAATTGGGTTATGCAAAAGCTCGTATTCTTACGGATAATGGTGAAATTGTTTCTTCTTGGGAATACACCGGTAACGGTAACGAATGCAAATTTTCTTTCACAATTCCCACAGGCTCACATGCAACTCTTTATCTTGATGATGAAGAATATGAATTTGAAAGCGGTACTTATAACACTGTTTTTGAATATAATGCTTAAAAGTAATAAAACATTTAAGAGGTTGTGCCCGTTTGGGTACAACCTCTGTTTTGTTGTTATTGTTATAAAAACAGTCGCGTTTTTTAGTAAGACGTCGTGTTGACTAATGCGGTAGATTTTGTTAGAATAATAAATGTATACAATAATCAGGTGTTGCTTGGTTCGAAATACATTCCAATCACAGAACCGTCCCCTGATTGCGTCTCTTGAGAGATAGGCTTCACGCTTGATTTAATATATCTTTTTTCTCAGCGGTACGCACAGGTGCGTACCTTACGGTTCTTCTATGACAGGGGACGGTTCTATAAGATAGGGGACGGCTCTGTGTCTTGTTTCAAAAAATTAAAATCCCATTCACATTCTGAAATGTGAATGGGATTTATCTTATAATACTTTAAACATTGAAAGTAAAATATCAAAATCTTTTTCGTATTCCCTGGCGGAAACCGGGTATTGATATTTTATTTCAATACTTCCGCCTCTGCCATCATCAATACAGTATACAGTAGTTATAATATCGTTATCCTTATCGCCTGACTGTAAACGATAGCCTGAATAAAGACTTTTAACATTCAGTTTTTTATCTGTTATGGGCGAATATATCTTTTCTGTATCTGCACAAAGCTCATTGTAACCTTTATCTTTAATAGGTGTTATTATCAAAGATACGTCTTTGTTTTCTTTTGCGGTAACTGTTGTTACTCCTCTGTCTGAAGTAGAGGTAAATGTTCTTGGGTCTATAAATAAGGTGTAGTTCTTGTAGGGGTCTTTTGCAGGAACCGTAGGCAAAGGTACAGATATGGAGGGAATATCTGACGATGTAGACTCCGCTGTTTCGGAAGCTTCAACTGTTTGCGTATTTTCCTTGGTCGTTACAGGGTTTTGCATAGCTTCCCAAGTGATTTCCTGAATGGTGGTTTCCTCTTTAGAAATCAATCTTTTGCCGAAGGGAGATAAAAGAATTGTTGCAACAGCGGCACCGATTGCAATGCAAGCAAACACGATATTAAGTATTTTTCTTGTGTTATTCGTGTTTTTGTTTTTGCTGTCTGACATAATAAAACTCCTGTGTGGTTGTTTTTAAAAGAGCCGTACCCGAAAAGGTACGGCTCTGTGTTTTACAATTAAGCCTTGTCCTTGGAACCGAAAAGCTCGATTTTTTCACGAACTGTTTCTTTGATTGCTTCGCAACCGGGAGCAAGAAGCTTTCTGGGGTCGAAGCCCTTTCCTTCGAGGTCTTTACCTGCTTCGATGTATTTTCTTGTTGCTTCCTGGAATGCAAGCTGACATTCTGTGTTAACGTTGATTTTGGAAACACCGAGGTCGATAGCTTTTTTGATCATATCAGCAGGAATACCTGTACCACCGTGGAGAACGAGAGGCATTGTACCTGTCTTTTCCTGGATAGCTGCAAGTGTTTCGAATGAAAGACCTGCCCAGTTTTCGGGATATTTACCGTGGATGTTACCGATACCTGCAGCAAGCATTGTAACACCGAGGTCAGCGATCATTTTGCATTCATCGGGATCAGCACATTCACCTGCACCGATAACACCGTCTTCTTCGCCGCCGATTGAACCAACTTCTGCTTCAAGAGAAAGACCTTTTTCTTCGCAGATAGCAATTAATTCTTTTGTTTTTGCAATGTTTTCGTCGATGGGGTAGTGAGAACCATCGAACATGATTGATGAGAAACCTGCTTCGATACAAGCTTTAGCACCATCATATGAACCGTGGTCAAGGTGAAGAGCAACGGGAACTGTGATATTAAGTTCATCGATCATTGCTTTTACCATATCAGCAACAGTTTTGAAACCGCACATATATTTACCTGCGCCCTCGGAAACACCAAGGATAACAGGTGAATTCATTTCCTGTGCAGTAAGAAGAATAGACTTTGTCCATTCAAGGTTGTTGATGTTGAACTGACCAACTGCATAGTGGCCTGCTTTTGCTTTTGTGAGCATGTCTTTTGCATTAACTAAAGGCATTTAAAACACTCCTAATATATAATAATTTTTTTAAAAACCGTTTATACATTTTCTTCTTTCAAATCAAGAACAATTTCTTTTCTTTGAGGAATAAGATGGGTATATTTAACACCGGCTGCGTCAAACATACGTTTTGAAGCTCGTGTTGAAGATGTGTCGGCATATTTGTCGGAAAGATAAACTACTTCCGAAATACCGCTTTGAATAATTGCTTTTGCACATTCGTTACAAGGGAACAGTGCAACGTAAATTCTGCTGCCGGAAAGATTTCTGCCACGGCAGTTAAGAATGGCGTTAAGTTCCGCGTGGCAAACGTAAGGGTATTTTGTGTCGTAGGAATCGTCAGCACTTCTTTCCCATGGAAAGAAATCATCGTCGCAACCTGAAGGGAATCCGTTGTAGCCTACGGATAAGATTCTGTTTTCATCATTAACGATACAGGCGCCAACCTGTGTGTTAGGGTCTTTGCTTCTTTTGGCGCAAAGCATTGCAGCACCCATAAAAAATTCATCCCAAGAGATGTAATCTTCTCTTTTTCCCATATCGAGCCCTCCGAACAGATGATACATTGAATAACACTTTATTCAAAACCATTCTATATTATACAATCTAAGTTTTGTTTTTTCAATATAAATTTAAAAAAATGATAACATATATGTGTTATGATGCAAATATTTAAAAAAGTATATCGAATAAAAAGTTATTGTTCCAAAAAAGAAAAATACAGTAAGACATATTTGATATATTATTTTCAAACTAAAAAATTAAACCAAGAAGGAGAATCCAGATGGTAAAGGATTATTTTAAAAGAGTTTACAAAAATGTAAGCAAGTGGGAGTTAGCGTATTGGTGGTTATTAAGATTATTAATGATAGGCGGTATTATTTATCGACTTATAAAACCTGATGGCTTAGGTACATATCAGCCTATGCAGATGTCTGCCAATCTTGTGGGTATGTTTGCTTATGAAATCTGTCAGATGTTCCCTGCAAAAACATTTCCCAGATTTTTTTCGCATAAATTCCAGAATTTCTCAATAATGTCATTCTTTTTAGCCTCATTCGGCGGAGCTTTTTTGAATTTCTATTATTCTCTTCCTGGATACGATAAAGTTTTACACGCTTTAGGTTGTGCGGTAGGCGTGTATGTAGGTTATGAATGTATTTGCGCTATGCAGCTTCGCGATAAAAAGATTTGCCCTCCCGGTATTGCAGCTATCGCGGCTATGGGTCTTGCTTTTGCTTTCGCTTCCGGATGGGAAATTTTTGAATTCAGCTTCGACCAATGGTTCGGTGGTGATGCTCAGCATTGGGATTTGCAAAAAGCTATCGAAGAAGCAGGCGGTTTAGAGAACGTGTTTATGTTAATTCCCTTGGATGCTGAACGTTTAGAAGCAAGATTTGCTTTAATGGATACAATGGCAGATACGATACTTAATACTATTGGAGCTGTTTTGATGTATATTTTCCTTAGAATAAAACCTTACAGACATATGGGTCCGAACAACATCAACAAAATTATCGAAGAAGAATTAGCTAAAAATACCAAAGAAACAGAGAGCGTATAAATAAATATTGATTATTGGAAAGAAAAGTTATATAATCAAGATGTATAATTAAAAGGAGGAGATCCTATGTCTAAAAAGGTATTGGCAGTTGTACTGTCACTTATCCTTACTTTTTCAGTGATTACCGTTCCGGTTGGTGCAGCTGATATTGTACTTCCCGAAACTAGCATTGAAAACGTATTCAATATGTTTATTGATCAACTTTTATCTTTTGTCCTTACATATCTTAATAAGTATTGGCCCGGATATGAAGATAAATGGAGTTCAAGCGAGGACTATGTACCCGAAAACTTCTACGCAGGTGAAGATGAGTTTGATAAAACTGTTTCTCCCGATGCTCAGTGGAAAGTAGGCTATGCAGGTGCATCCCTTCTTGAAGGTATTGCTCCAATGGATGGCGATTATTATCTTGCAGGTACACTTGAGCCCATCGTTGGCCGTGTTCCCACAATGATCGTTGACGACCAGAGAGTGCGTGTTTACGCTATTAGCGACGGTGTAAGCGGCACAGTTATTCAGGCTGTAATTGACGGTTTCGGCTTATCTCGAGGCGATGTTATGGAAATTCGTTCAAGAATGGCTGATTTCGCAACAAAATACAATATCATTGCAATTAACGTTTCTGTTATCCATCAGCACTCATGTATCGATACTCTCGGTATGAACGTTCCCCTTGCACAGGCTCTTATTATGAACACCGGTAATGCTGCAGCGGGTGGACTTCTTGATGATCAGAAGGTTCAGAAGAACCAGCAGTTTATGGAAAATCTTTTTGCAAAAACTGTTTATGCTATGAAACGTGCAGTTGTAAACATGAAAACAGGCGACCTTTACTATGGTTCTGTTGATGCTGCAGATTACATTAAAGATAAACGTGATCCTCAGGCTGCTGACACTCAGATTCAAAGACTTCGTTTTGTTCCTGAAGATGGAACTACCGAAACATGGATTATAGAAGCAGGTATCCACTGCACAAGCCTTGGTGCAGGTCCCACAGAACTTACTGCTGACTATCCCTACTATATCGAAAAAACTATCCGTGAAGAAATAGGCGCAAACGTCGTTTTCGTTCAGGGCGCAGAACTTGCTATTACTACAAGAGAAATTCTTCTTTGTGGCGAATGTGATTCTATTGCAGAAGTTGCACACACAGAAGATGGTGTAGAAATCAGCTGTCCCAATGGTTGTGGCGAAGTTGCTTTTGGCGATGATATCGGTGAAGCAAACGACATCTGGTATCAAAATAATATCGGTGACAAAACTGATATCCAGACAATGCAGGAATATGGTTATATTCTCGC
This sequence comes from Acutalibacteraceae bacterium, assembly GCA_045578985.1. Classification (GTDB taxonomy): domain Bacteria; phylum Bacillota; class Clostridia; order Oscillospirales; family Acutalibacteraceae; genus DTU089. Next base: position 22,001 of record JAZNLH010000042.1, read on the forward strand.
TCAGAAAGTTATCTCTATCGAAAGCGAAGAGAAACTTGATCCCGTTCTTAACATCAAGATGAAAGAAGTTGCCCTTGACGTAGATAATGGTATTCTTACCCTTGCTGCACGCGAAGATGTTCTTAATGCGGTTATCACAAAAGCCGGCGACGGATATAATATGATTACAGAAATCGGTTATATGGAACTTGGCAACAGTGTAGCAATCTTCCTTTGCCCCGGTGAGTTTGATCCTGCGCTTATCTATGGCGGTCCCGAATCAGGAGATGCTTCCTGGATGGGTAATGAGTGGGGTATGCCCGCACTTAAGGATTGCACATCTTGTAAAAATGTTATGGCGTTCGGTCTTTGCAACGACCAAGCAGGCTATGTTCTCAGAGATAACGAATATCACTCAATTATAGGTGAAAACGAAGAAGTTAACGTTATCAGCAAAACAGCAGGTTCAACATTCGTAAATGAATTTATGAATGTAATCAGTGGAATCGATGCTAACGCTTAATATCTGAATTTATTAAGGCTGTCGCTTTTGCGGCAGCCTTTTTCATATAATAGTGCTAACATATGAGTAATAAAGAAAACACAGTGGAGATTTGTACATAAATTAATAAAGTTTTTTATTCAAGTTGATGGTTGAATTTGGATAAATGATGTATTAAAATATATTATATGTTATTGTACCTATGTAATAATATGAATATTTTAATCAGAAAGGTGATTCCTATGAAAAAAACAAAAAAGCTCATCGCAATTGTATGTGTAGTTGCTATGCTTACAGGTGTTTTCTCAACAGTAGGTTTCGCAGCAAGCGAAGATATTGATTATGAGATTACCAACCCTTATGCAAATGTAGAGTGGTCTTGGGATCAATATAAAGCGGATCTTCACACTCATACAACTGCATCCGATGGTGATAACACACTCAAAGAAATGATTGAAGTAAACTATGATTATGGTTTCGATATTTATGCAGTTTCCGATCATGGTACTACAAGCTACAGCTGGACACAGCAAGAGGTTATTCCGGCTATCAAAGTTTTCCTTGGCATCAAGGACGGCATTTCTGAAATAGTTACTCTTGAAGAGGGTGGCGGTTTAACTTTCGATGGCGACCGTTATGACCTCGTTACAGAAAATGGCGGCGACTATTATTATCAGACAGCTGAAGACGGCACAGAAGGTCACAGAATGCTTCGTGTTCCCTATGCTAACGAGCAGAATCCCACATCGCTTAATAATGCACACGTTAACACTTGGTTTGTTGATTATGGTCATGGTGTTGTAGGTGGTACAAGTGATTATGAAACACCAATTAAAGCAGTCGATGAACTCGGTGGCCTTTCTGTAATCAACCATCCGGGTGAATATACAAATGCCCGTGATGAAGAATATACAGCAGATGCTTATGATGAAAGTTATTCATACTATATAGACAAGTTTGAGAGCCTTCTTTTGAAATATCCTTCTTGTATCGGTATCGATATAAACAGTAAAGGCGACTCAAGAACACGTTTTGACAGAAAACTTTGGGATATTATGCTTATGGATCTTACTCCTGCAGGCGAAAATGTTTTTGCAATTGCAACAAGCGATGCTCACAGAGTTTCTGCTGCGTATACAGGTTATACTTTGATGATTATGCCTGAAAATACTGTTGATAATCTTTACAATTGCATGAGTGCAGGTGAATTCTTTGCAGCAAGTAAGTGTATAGGTAACCACGAAGAACTTCAGGAAATCGCAACATATCTTATTGAGAATGGCGACGAAGAAGCTGCAGCTATCGGTATAGATATTCTTGACAGACAGGCAGAAGACTACAACGCAAAGTATGAAGCACCTCTCGATATAGATGCTCCCATGGTGAACGAGATTATTGTTGACGATGCTTCCGACAAGATTACAATTGATGCTGACGACGCTCTTTGCATCCGTTGGATTTCAAATGGTAAAACTATCGGCTATGGTGACGAAATCGATCTTGATGAACATAGTAGTGAAGTTGGTAGTTATATAAGAGCAGAGATTTTCGGTGAAGGCGGTATTGTTTATACACAGGCAATGCTTCTTGAGTATGAAGGCGCACCTGAAAGCGAAACTAAAGATACAAATGATTTCTGGTGGGCAGCAAGTATTATCCCGGATACTCTTGTAAAATTCCTTGCATCTCTCGAAATTTTCAAATACATCTGGGAAGCAATAAAATAATATAATATAACCCCTTTTTGCCCAACTTTTGTATAAAAAGTTGGGCATTATTATTTGTCATTTTTCTATATATTAATAAAATATTATTGTAATATTTTTTTTCATATGCTAAAATGAATTAAATATGGTTAGAAAGGTAGATAATTATGAATGCAATTATAACCGTAGTAGGTAAAGATAAGGTTGGAATTATGGCAGGTGTTTGCGTTGTCCTTCAAAAAATCAACGTGAATATTCTTGATATCAGTCAGACTGTTATGCAAAATATGTTTACTATGAATATGCTTGTTGATATTAAGGCTGCTAATGTTGATTATCCACAAATTGTAGAGGCGCTTGATGAAGAGGGCGAACGTTTGGGTGTCAGCATCCGAATTCAGCGCGAAGATATTTTTGATGCAATGCACAGAATCTGAGGTGGACTATGCTTAATCAGCACGAAATAATTGAAACTCTAAATATGATAGATGAACAGCATCTTGATATACGTACAATCACAATGGGTATTTCCTTGCGTAATTGTGCTCATCCGGACCCCAAGGTTTGCGCAACCAAGATGTATGATAAAATAACAACTTATGCAGAAAACCTTGTGAAAACAGGTGAAGATATTGAAAGAGAAATGGGTATACCGATTATTAATAAACGTATATCCGTAACTCCTATCGCTATTGCTGCGGAAAGCTGCGAAACAGAAGATTATACTATTTTTGCAAAGGCTATGGATGATGCTGCAAAAACTTGCGGTGTTAACTTTATTGGTGGTTTTTCAGCACTTGTGCAGAAAGGTTTTACAATAGGCGACAGACGTCTTATAAATTCAATTCCCGAGGCACTTGCGACCACGGATTTTGTTTGTTCTTCCGTAAATGTGGGTTCAACAAAAGCCGGTATAAATATGGATGCTGTTAAACTTATGGGCGAAACCATTAAAAGAACTGCGTTACGTACCGCGGATAACGATGGCTTCGGTTGTGCAAAACTTGTTGTTTTCTGTAATGCGGTTGAGGATAACCCCTTTATGGCAGGTGCTTTCCATGGTGTCGGCGAACCTGAGTGTGCAATTAATGTGGGAGTTTCCGGTCCCGGTGTTGTTTATAATGCACTTAAAGGAGTAAAAGGTGAACCTTTTGATGTTGTTGCAGAAACAATAAAGAAGACTGCCTTTAAGATTACAAGAATGGGTCAACTTATAGCTTGCGAAGCATCAAAACGACTTGGTGCAGAGTTCGGCATAGTTGATTTGAGCCTTGCTCCCACACCTGCAATAGGTGACTCGGTAGCAAGAATTCTGGAAGAAATCGGTGTAAGCGTTTGCGGTACACACGGAACAACCGCAGCTCTTGCAATGTTAAATGATGCAGTGAAAAAAGGCGGAGTTATGGCATCTTCAAGTGTTGGCGGTCTTTCCGGCGCATTTATACCTGTTTCTGAAGATGAAGGTATGATTGCTGCAGCAGAAAAAGGCGTTCTTACCCTTGATAAACTTGAAGCTATGACTTGCGTTTGCTCCGTAGGTCTTGATATGATTGCGGTTCCCGGCGACACAAGCGCAGAAACGATTGCCGCTATTATTGCAGATGAAGCCGCAATAGGTATGATTAACAGCAAAACTACCGCTGTCAGAATTATACCTGCACCCGGCAAAAATGTTGGTGATTCTATTGAAATGGGTGGACTTTTAGGTACTGCACCGGTTATGCCCGTTCATAATGAAGGTAGTTTTGATTTTGTAAACAGAGGTGGCAGAATCCCTGCTCCCCTTAATAGTTTAAGAAACTGAGGATGTGTGATTGTATGAAATATTTAAACGAACATTTTAAAGAAGTCGAAAAAAGACTTGGATTACCTCAAGAAGCAATTGAGGTTTTTGAAAAAACTGCAGAAAAAATTGAAAAAAGCAAAAAGTTTTCAGAGAAATTTGATGCGATCCTTAAGGAATATATGTATCCTGAAGCACATGATTTCGGTGAATGTTTTGATAAACTTAAGTTTCTTTCCATTATCTTTGGTGTAAAAGAGTACACGTTAGCATTTGTTTTCTTAATAATTGCTTCTGAAATTATGCACGACAGATATAAAGAAGCAGGCTTAAGTGAGGAACTTTTCTGGGACACACTGATGGATTTGCGCTATAAATTTGATGAATGTGTTGATTGTAAAGAAGTATATGGTACTTTCGTTGCATCTTGGAATACAGGCGCCTATGCACTCACGCGTTTCGCTTTAGGCAGATTCCAGTTTGAATACAGCACCTTTGGTTGTTGTGATGAATTTACAACATCGGCAGGTATTAAAATCAAAAGAGGCGATAAAACTCTTGGTTTCCACATCCCCTCATCAGGGGTATCCCTTACTGATGAAGTTCGCCTTGATTCTTATAAAAAGGCATACGAATTTTTCAAAGATTATCGCAGAGAAGACGGCTTGATGATTTTTGAATGTGGTTCCTGGCTCCTTTATGACGAGTACAAAACATTCTTGCCTGAAAATTCAAATACAGTTAAGTTTATTAATGACTTTGAAATAATTGACAGTGGATCAAGTGATAAATTTAATGATGCTTGGCGTATCTTTGGTAAATATGGCTACAAGAGTCCAAAAAAATGGCCCGAGGATACATCAATGAGAAGAGCTTTCAAGAAGTTCGTTCTTGATGGTAACAAAACAGGCCACGGCCATGGTATTATAGTATTTGACGGCGAAAAGATTGTAAGATAAAAACAAAAACAACTGACATTCAACAAGAGAATGTCAGTTGTTTTTTGCTTATTCTTCAATAGCGGCTTTCTTTGTATTTATCTTGTAAAGAATTTCGGAATCGAATTTTTCACTTCTGTCATAACGGTAAATGCCGTTGAGTTCCTGTTCAACGTCTGTAAGCTGAGTATAGCAGAAACCAATCATTTTGGGGTTGTCGATAAGTGCAGTGGTAAGTCCGTCGTATCTTTCATAGAATTCTTCAAGCGATGTGGCGGCGTTGCCGTAGCCCCAAGCCTTTTCTCTGTCATTATCTTCCGCGTTTCTCAGTTCAACTCTTATTCCGCCGTATTCGCTCATAAATACAGGTTCGCCATTAGGTGTCTGACGGTGTTTGTGGTTATCAAACAAGATATTGTCTGTTACAAGCATATCATAATGCTCTTTGAAAAGATTGTAATCCTGTTCGTAATCGTGAACATCAAAAATATCTGTTTCTACGTGGTAGTTACCACTTGTGTCAATGCAAGGACGTGTTTTGTCGAGATTTTTAATTGTTCGGTAAACGATGCGTATAACGTCATCATCCTGTTTTCTTCCGTTAATATCCCAGGTTTCGTTGTAAGGACACCAGCCGATAATTGAAGGATGGTTGAAGTCCCTTTCGATCTCTTCTTCGATTTCAAGAAGGAAGTAGCGGAGTGATTCGAAGTTTGTATGGTCTGCACCCCAGTTTCCGTGTTCACCCCATACAATGTAGCCTAATTCATCACAATAATGCAAGAAAAGAGGCTCAAAAATCTTCTGGTGAAGTCTGGCACCATTGAAGCCTGCTTTCATTGAAAGAAGAATATCGTTTTTAAGAGCTTCTGCTGAGGGTGCTGTGTAAATACCGTCGGGATAGAAACCCTGATCAAGAATGAGTCTCTGGAAAACAGCCTTGCCGTTGATTGTGATTCCCTTATCGTGTGTGAGTTTAACTTCACGAAGACCGAAGTAGCTGGTAACCTTATCGCCGCCAAAATTAAGCTCAAGGCTGTAAAGACCGCCCTTGCCTACTTCCCAAAGATGTTTTTCAGAAAGTGGAATAGTTACAGTTGCGGTCTGACCTGCAGCAGCAACGCTAACGCTTCCGGATTCATTTCCATCCCAATATGCTTTTGCAGAAAAATCACCATTGCCTGCAAGGTCAGCGTGAATAGTGACGGTAGCATTGTCAATGTTGGGATAAACTCTGAAGTTTTTGATATAGTTAACGGGGCAGAATTCCATATAAACCGTCTGCCAGATACCTGTTGTTCTTGTGTAGTCGCAGTCGTGGGAGTACACAAGTTCACTCTGTTTACCACGAGCCTGAAGAGGTGAACGGGTATCATCCTGTGCGTAAACAGTGATAATATTATCGCCTTCAACTAAAAATTTAGTTGCATCAATTCTGAAAGAAGTGTAACCACCAAAATGTTCACCGGCAAATTCGCCGTTTACAAAAACTCTTGAGTGGAAATCAACTGCACCAAAAACGATGAATGATTTGCCGTTTAATTGCTCTTTTGTAATGTTAACAGTCTTTTTGTACCATACTGCAGGCATGAAATCTTTGTATCCAATACCTGAAAGTTCACTTTCGGGGCAGAAAGGAACAATAATCTTTTTAGAAAGTTTATGTTCGTTTTGGTGGAATTTCTGTTCTTCGCCTGAGTTGCCAAAATCAAAATCAAAATCCCACTCACCATTAAGAATTATATATTTTTCGCGGAAAAATCCCGGATTAGGATGTTCGTTTCTTGGTATCATAAAATATCTCCTTTGTTTATATGAAATAACATTTAATTTGATCTTAAATATATAAGAAGTACCGCGATATCGGCAGGTGAAACGCCGCTGATGCGTGACGCTTGTCCGATAGTTTCAGGGCGTATCTTCTTAAGCTTTTCAATTGCCTCAAGGCGAAGATTGGTGATTTTATCATAGTTGATATCTTCGGGAATTTTCTTTACTTCAAGGCGCTTTTGTTCTTCAACCTGTGCCAATTGGCGTTTTATATAGCCGGCATATTTAAGGTTGATTTCTACTTGCTCAAAAACTTCTCTCGGCAAGTCGGGACGTTTTTTGTCAAAGGGTGTGAGAAGTTTGTAGGAAAGCTGAGGGCGTTTTAAAAGTTCAGAAAGTCTGCAACCGGTAATAGTGGGTGCAGTACCCGCATCGCTCATAACTTTGGAAAGTTCTTCTGAAGGCGGAATAGTGATTCTTGAAACGCGCTCAGTTTCTTCTTCAATAAGTTGTTTCTTTTTCTGTAATTTCTGATATCGTTCTTCGCTTATGAGTCCAAGTTCATAACCCATTTCCGTAAGACGTAAATCCGCATTATCTTCTCTTAAAATAAGTCGGTATTCACTGCGTGAAGTCATCATTCTGTAAGGGTCGCGACAACCTTTTGTAACAAGGTCATCGATGAGTGTGCCGATATAAGAAGTGCTTCTGTCGAGTGTAAAGGGTTCTTTGCCTTGTACCTTTCGTGCAGCATTGATACCTGCGATAAGACCTTGAGCAGCGGCTTCTTCGTAACCGGATGAGCCGTTGAATTGTCCTGCGCCGAAAAGACCGGGAAGGTCAGTAAATTCGAGAGTGGATTTTAAAGCAAGAGGGTCAACACAATCGTACTCGATAGCATAAGCGTTACGCATTACTTTTACATTTTCAAGCCCCTTTATGCTTTTAAGAATCTTTAATTGCACATCTTCGGGAAGTGATGAAGAAAGACCTTGCAAATATAGCTCTTCTGTATCAAGTCCGCAAGGTTCAATAAATACCTGGTGTCTGCCTTTTTCTGCAAAACGCACAATTTTATCTTCAATACTGGGGCAGTATCTGGGCCCAACACCTTCAATTTTTTTAGAATAAAGAGGGGAACGATGAAGATTATCAAGTATTACCTGTTTTGTGTCGGCATTAGTGTATGTAATATGACAAATGGCTTTGTTTTCAAGTACACCATCGGGAGTTTCAAATGAAAATGGTGTAATTTCCTCGTCACCGATTTGCTCTTCAAGCCCGGTGTAGTCAACGCTACGTTTGTTTACTCTTGGCGGAGTTCCTGTTTTAAATCTGCGCAAAGGTATATTTAATTGGTAAAGAGCATCGGAGAGTTCATTTGACGGGAACATACCATCCGGGCCACTATCGTAAGAAACGTCGCCCACGAAAACTTTACCTTTAAGGAAAGTTCCTGTTGCAATAATAACGCATTTAGCGGTATATGTTGCCTCAAGTTTGGTTGTGAATTCCCAAAGACCGTCATCATTTCTTTTAAGAGAAATGATTTCAGCCTGTTTCATATCAAGGTTGTCCTGGAGTTCAAGACAATGTTTCATATATTGTGTATATTCTCTACGGTCTATCTGTGCTCTTAAAGAGTGAACCGCAGGACCTTTTCCTAAGTTGAGTATGCGACTTTGAATAAGTGTTTTGTCGGCAGCTTTGCCCATTTCACCACCCAATGCATCAATTTCACGCACAAGATGACCTTTTGAGGTACCGCCGATTGATGGGTTACACGCCATATTGCCGATCCAATCAAGGTTTACCGTGAAAACTACGGTTGAAGCACCAAGCCTTGCACTGGCCAGTGCAGCTTCTATACCTGCGTGACCTGCACCTATAACGGCAACGTCATAATTTCCTGCAAAATAATTCATTGTTTATCGCCTGATTTATCCTATAAATTTAATGTGACCGTCCTCTCTGTCTTTGAAGGGCGGTTTTTCGTTTGGATAACCTAAAGTTATACCTAAAAGGAAGTTCCAGTCTTCGGGAACGTCAAGAATTTTTGTCCATTTTTTCTTACCGGCAGGGTCGCTGAAAAGACCGCCTAAAGAACCTACCATACAAGAGCCTAAACCTAAGGAGTGGGCAGCTAAAGCGATATTTTCCGCCATAAGTCCTGCTGCCATGGAGTCTTTGTTTTTGGCAAAAATAAAGATAAACGTAGGTGCGTTATGGTAAACGGGACGAATATCCCAGCCTGTGTAAGCAGGTGTATCCCAACCCACAATATTTTTAAAATCTGTGTTCATTTCATCAAGCATTTCACGATTTCTGAGTACGCGCAAATGACAGGGTTGCGTGTTTCTGCCGCTTGGAGCACGAATTGCCGCCTGAAGAATAATATCAAGCAACTCATCCGGAACTTGCTCTTCGGTATATTCGCGAATAGTCTGACGTGACAAAATGTTTTTAATTACTTCATTCATATTTAACACCTTTTTCTCCGGCTATTAAAGATAAATAACCTTTTGCTGTTGTGTCGGAAATTTCTATGTTAAGTTCGTATGCGGCTTCAATAGTTGTATCAATTTGGTTGCCAACAAGACTTTTTATTATATCGGTCTTTTTTTCAAGAAAATAAGAACTGTTTGCATCAGCATCACCGCGTAACACAAGGAAAATATAATCATTTGAACCTATGATAGCGGCATATCTTGATTCTATTTCTTGTACTTTATCGAAGAAACCGGCAGGGTATGATATATCATCTTTATGAAGAACTACTGTCTGAACGGAACTCTGGTAGCCACTTTCGGAAAGGAATTCGGCAGCTTGTTCCATGGTTTGCTCACCGGCATTTACCATTGCAGCCATATTCTGAAATTTAAGCACCAGAGTTTCAATCTCGTTCTGGCTTAAACGAACAGGATTACCGGCTGTATCGGTTTGAGTAAAATAACCTGTAATGGCTTGGAAAACAATATAATTAGTGCGGAAATTGGCAAAAATTCTTGAAACGGGTATTTCTTCAATACCGCCATCGCCGTAGTAATGAATCAAAAGAGCATCGCGATAACTTTCTGCAGTAAAGACTTTTGTAAGAGTTTCTTTTGTAACACCGATGTTTGTGTAATAACCGGCATAAATATTCCAATATGCATTAACTTTTTCAGAAACTGCGGCTTTTTGAGCGGTAGTTAAAGAAAGACCGTAAGTGTGAGCAAGGGAATTGGTTTTATAATATGTTCCGGTAAGTTTTGAAGCGTGGTTTTTAAGATCATTGTAATTTGCATCTGCGCCTAATTCAACAGTTGCACAATCAAGGAAATAGGTAAAAACGTCATCGCTTATTTTTGTACCGTTAATGGTTATGGCGTTAGGCTTTTCCAATATACTGCAAGCAGAAAAAAAGAAAACAGATAAAAAACAACACATAGCTGTTACAAAAGATAACGCCCTTTTAGATATGTTTTTTGAACGTTTTGTCATAATTGCACTTCCAAAGATAAATATAAATATACATAATGTAGTATAGCAGAAAGAATCCTCCAAAACAAGTATAAAACATGAACATTTTCAAATAATACAATCATAGAGTGACTGCATTAAACCATAGTCATAAGGAGGAGTAAAATGTGAAAAAAAACGGCAGAAAAACAGAGCGTAGAATTGTCAGGATTAACGGGGTAAAAATAGTTAATGCCGAAAATGTAAAAACCCCTGAAAAAGAGGGCAAAGATGCAACCGAAGGCACAGGCAACCTTGTCTGGTTGAAAGATAAAGATAATCTGGAGTTATAAAAAAGCAACACCGTACTGAACATGTACGGTGTTGTCTGTTTTGTTATTCTGTAACTTCCACTTGCTCTTTTTCGTGCTTTTCACGAAGTGCTGCGTAAACAGGTTCAAGTTTTTCTTTGGTAAGAGGATAACCAAACTTGAAAATAAGCCAAACGCCTGTATAAACAACAGCCGGAATGATTGTACAAATGAACATAATTTTGTTACTGGTATCATTTGCGGTAATAAATCCGTTGCCGGCAGTTACACTATCGTACTTTGCCCACTGAAGGAGGAAAAGTCCACCGGCGTCAGCAATCGCCTGACCGAGCTGACGTCCGAAAGTATAGGCAGAATATACAGCACTTTCGTTTCTTACGCCTGTGGTATACTCCTGATAGTCAATAACATCTGTAACAACTGCCCAACAAGTAAGGCTGACAAATGTATAGCCGAAACCTATAAGAAGTAAGCAAAGCATAAATAACCAAGCAGGGTAAATGCCTTGCTGTGGGTTGATCCAATTAATAAATGTCTGGCTATTTGCTGTTATTGCGAGGAAAACAGAAACGATGGCAGCAATAACGGACATATTTCCGCAAAGCTCTTTTTTGCCGAATTTAGCTGCAAGTTTGGGTGTAAATAAGATCAAAGCAGCCATAGGAAGGTATGTACATATCGTTCCCAGAACACTAAGGCTTGTATTAGTGAAATAGTTCTTATAAAGATATGCATTAAATGAGTTGAACTGAAGCTGACCGCTTATAAGCACACCGGAAAGTGCAATCATCACGAAAGGTCTTGATTTGAAAAGACCTAAATAAGTCTTTTTAAAATCAATTTTTTCATCGTCAACTGCAGGAACACGTTCTTTGAGGTTTCTGTGACCAATAAGATAAAAAAGTATGGACATAACACCCATAAGTAAAGCGTATATAAACATTCTGTTGCCATCTGCAACTTCTATTTCTTTACCTGTGGTCTGGTCAATGTTGCCTGTGCCTACATAAATGATGAAAGGAGCGATAAGAGAAACAACAGCACCGCCGACACCTGAACCCAAGGAACGTGATGTTGAGAGGAGAGTTCTTCCTTTAGGATCATCTGTTATAACTGATGCCAGAGAGCCGAAGGGGATGTTCATTGCTGTGTACATAGTGCAGTAGATCAAGTACATAACAATGCATATTGCAAATAGTAAAGTAGGGTTATTTGCAAGGGTCGGGTTGTAGAATATAGAATTCTTATCAGTATAGGGTAAAAAGCATATTACAGTGGAAATACCTAACGGTACGGCAACGATTCTTAAATACTGAAGGAATTTGCCGTCTTTGCCCGCTTTTCTTTTGGCAACAACAGCTCCCCAGATAGGGTCGTTAACAACGTCCCAAAGACGTGTAACAATAAACATATAACCTACAAGTTTCGGAGCAATCTTTAAAACGTCTGTCATAAAGATTTTCAGATAACTTGTAATATATGTCAGGTTGAACATATTGGCTGCCTCTGCTATTGTATAGCCGGCAACATCTTTTGCACCGATTTTATTCGGGTGATTGTTGACTTCTTTTTCTTTCTTTTCTTTAGCCAAAGTTACTACCTCCTTAATCTAACGCTTCATAATTGACGGCAAGACCGCCTTCGCTTGTTTCGCGATAATTATGTTTTAAATCCTTGCCGGTCTGATACATTGTGTCCACAACCGTGTCGAATTTAACCTTTCGTGTAGCAGTAAGAAAATTAGCCAACGAAAGGGCATTTATTGCACGCATTGCCGCTACTGCGTTGCGTTCAATACAGGGGATTTGAACAAGACCGCAAACCGGGTCGCAGGTAAGGCCTAAATAATGTTCCATAGCATTTTCTGCGGCATATTCGATTTGGTCAAGGTCCATAAAATGAAGTTCCGCAAGGGCAGCAGCAGCCATTGAGCAGGCTGTTCCGATTTCTGCCTGACAACCGGCTTCAGCGCCGCTGATAGAGGCATTTTGTTTAACAATACTGCCTATAATACCTGCAGCCGCAAGAGCTTTTGCGATTTCAAAATCAGTAAAACCTTTTTTCTCCTGCATGTAATAAAGGACTGCAGGAAGTACACCCGAGGCACCGCAAGTGGGTGCAGTGGTAATCATACCGCCACCGGCATTTTGTTCACTTGCAGCGAAAGCATAAGCACAAACAAGTCTGTTTTCTCTTGTTTCGGGAGTTTCATCCATGTGGCGTTGAGCATAAAGGTATTTAGCCTTTCTTTCGACATTAAGTCCGCCGGGAAGAACACCTTCCTGAGCAAGACCTTCACGGATAGTAAGTTTCATTCTTTCCCAAATAGATTTGAGGAACTGAAAAATCTCTTCGCCTTCAAATTTTGCTGCATAATCAGTTAAACGCATGTGATGCAGGAGGCAATAATCTTTTATTTCTTCAAAGTTTTTTTGAGGATAAACTTCCGGAGCGGTAACTCCCGGGACACCTTCAATTCTGATTTCACCGCCACCTATGCTCATGGCACGGATTTTATCAATTTCGTTCTTGTCTTTATCATAAACAATAAAATCAAGTGTGTTAGGGTGGGGAAGCTCGGTTTCTTGAGTGTTGAATACAATTTCGTTGTTAGCCTTTAAAGTAGATGAAAGCGCTTTGTGTGTTCCGTGGCCCTCACCGGTAAGAGCAAGAGAGCCGTAAAGGATAACCTTGATAAATTCAGCATCAGGAAATTTTTCGTTTACATATTCAGCAGCATATTGAGGACCCATAGTATGTGAACTTGAGGGACCTATACCCACTTTGTAAAGTGTTTTTATAGATTGCATATCGTTCCTCCTCCTACTAATTTATCTTCGATGTATATGGCAGCTGTCTGACCGGGAGCTGCGGCACGTTGGGGTTCAAGAAATTCTATTTTTGCATCGTTTTCTGTTATTTGTGCAATTGCTTTAGCAGGTCGTGCAGCACAACGAATTTTAACTTCGCATTCAAATTTTTCAGCCGGAGCATGTCCTGCAAGAAAATTTAAATCGGTTACATAAATAACTTTTTTAAACAGTTCCTCATTATCACCGATAATAACGGCGTTATTGGTTGGGTCGATTGAAATAACATACATAGGTTTACCAAAAGAGCCCAACCCTTTTCGTTGACCTATTGTATATTTATAAATTCCTGAGTGCGTACCTAATTTTTTGCCGTCGGTGGAAAGGAAATCACCGCTGACCGCTTCAGGAGAAAATTCTTGTTCAATAAAAGAGATATAGTCATTATCGGGAATAAAACAAACTTCCTGACTATCCTTTTTATGGGCGATTTCAATGTTTCGGCTTTCTGCCAACTCGCGTATTTCCTGTTTTGATAAATCGCTTAAAGGAAAAATTACGTGAGAAAGTAAATCCTGATTAAGACCGCATAAGAAGTAGCTCTGGTCTTTACTTGAAGGATTCCTTTTTATATAGTAAATACCATTCTCATTTATTATGTTGGAATAATGTCCGGTTGCAAGATATTCTGCACCATTTTTGAGAGCATGTTCAACAAGTTTTCCGAATTTAATTGTAGGGTTGCAAAGAACACACGGGTTTGGTGTTAATCCGTTAAGGTAAGCTTTACAAAAATAGTCGGTGATTTTTTTGAATTCTTCACGTTCATCCAGTATTTCAAGGGGGATTTCCAAGGTGTCGGCTACCTTTTGGGCATCGGCAATATCGCCGTCAGCAAGGTTACCGGGTTTCAAGCGCAAGGTTACACCGCGGACTTCGTATCCGCGTTCTTTCATCAGTATTGCCGCCGCAGCAGAATCAACACCACCACTTAAAGCTACATAAACCAAATTACTCAATAAATCACCTTTTATTATATTCCACCATTTTAAAAGTTACCCTGTAAATCATAACACAATACATATGAAAAAGCAAACATTACAAAGTGTTTTTTTGTATAATTTTCTTTTTGTTTTTTCGGCAAAAAATACAAAAATTCGCTTGATTTTTTAAAAAAGAAATAGTAAAATATTGTTAATGTAATATATTCGGGGTGTGTGTGCTATTTTTGAAAAAATGGTATATATCACTTTCAGAAAAAGCATATTGTGTTATTAATTTAGCCTGTAACCCTTGATATATCAACAAATTGCAGATAGGTAGATATGGAAATACTTTCTCCGCTCCGATATGAGATGGAGAATTGAAAGGATGGATTTTTTTGTCAGCGGATTTACACTGCCATACCCGTTTGTCTAACGGCTCCCTCGGGATTGAAGATTTAATTTTACTTGCTAAAAAACGCGGCGTTACAACAATAGCAATAACTGATCACGATTGTCTTGCCGGTACGGTAAGGGGTAAGGTGATTGGCGAAAGACATGGAGTTACCGTGATTCCCGGTGTAGAACTTTCCGGAACGGATAAAACCAATGGTCAGGAAATACACATGCTTTGCTATAAACCTGATTTCCCTGACAGGCTTGAGGGTCTTTGCCGTCGCAGTTCGCTTATCAGAAAAAAATCATCCCATCTTATGGTTCTTAAAACAGCTCAGCGTTATCCTATAACACCGGAGTTTGTGGCAAAGTGTGCAAGCGGTTCAACAAATATATTTAAAGTTCACATTATGCAGGCACTTATTGAAAACGGCTTTGCTGACAGAATTTATGGCGATCTTTATAAAAAACTTTTCTCTTCAGATGTGGAAGGTAATATCAATCATGTTCCGGAATATGAAGACATTTTTGATATTCTCAAACAAATTCACGATGCCGGAGGTATTGCTGTATTGGCGAACCCCCAACGTTGTAAGAATAAAAATCTGCTTGATGAACTTGTTGCTGCAGGACTTGATGGTATAGAAATATATACACCTGAAATGACAGCAGAAGAAAAGGCAGAATTTGCAAAATATGCAAAGAAGAAAAAAATCTTAACAACAGGTGGCTCGAACTTCAAAGGTCTTTATAACAAGAATGTTCTTTCTGTAGGCGATTGCGATCTTCCTGATGAATGTATTCAGGAGCTTAATGCCTACAAAGCAAGAAAGAAAAAATTAGAAAAGAAAAAAGCTCAAGAATAATCACCGCAAAAATAAAACAGAGAGTTATCGTTACGATAACCCTCTGTTTATTTTTTAATAAATCATATCAGCAGTAGTCCAGTTCTTGAGAACCTCTTTTTGGTCTGCGGCCTCTTTCTTTGCGCCTGTCAAATCGTGGTCGCGGAAGTTACCGCATTCAACTGCGCTTACTCCCGGAACATCACCCTCGAATTTTTCTATAAACTCAAAGGCTTCTTTTGTAAGTGCTAAAGCCTGGGCGTGGGTCATACCGGTTGTAAGAAAGTAAAAACCGGTTCTGCAACCCATTGGGCCGAAGTAAATGATGTTGTCTTTAAATTCGCTGTTTCGTACAAAAGTTGCGAAAAGGTGTTCTACCGTATGAATTGCACCATTTTCCATAACGTCTTCCACATTGGGTTTGCGTGTTCTTATATCGTAAGTAACCACATCTCCGTCAATACGTGAGATATACATACCACGAAGTAATTTTGTGTGATCAACAGTAAAACTTGCTATTTTTTCCATATTAGTGCTCTCCCTTGGGGTGTGTTTTTTTTCAGTAGTTTTTCGTAGATTTTTAAAAAAGCGTGATAGTGTTTCAGCGCTTTCAGATTCCATAAAGCCACCCTCATAAGCCGGTGAGTAACTGAACCCGCTTTCGAATAAATTTGTTACAGAACCGCAAGCACCGTTCTTTTTATCGTATGCACCGAATACAACATTTTTTATTCGTGCATTTATAATTGCGCCTGCACACATTGGACATGGCTCCAGTGTGACATACAAATCACATTCCCAAAGGCGCCATCCGCCAAGACGTTTACACGCTTCGTTTATAGCTTCAATTTCAGCATGGTGTAATGCGTTTTTCCCTTTTTCACGACGATTGCGCCCCGTGCCGATTATCTTGTTTCCTATTGTGACAACCGCACCGACAGGAACTTCGCCTTCAAGGGCTGCAACTTCTGCAAGGCGCAATGCCTCGTTCATAAATTTTTCTTTCATAGTGTTAAGTACGTTTGTTAATATTTTTTTATGCTGTAGGTGGTGTTGTAGTCAACAGAGTAATCGCTTGTATAAGATAAATTATTGTAGCAATTATCATAGCGGGACTTGTTAAGAATTTCGCTATTTTAGTTCTTGTGGGAAGTTCTTCTGCATCGCCTTTGAGTTTAAGGGAACCGTCATTCTTGTAACGCTTGATGTAAATTATTAATGCTACTACACCCAATACAATGCCCGATATAGAGGATATGTAGAAGAACATATTACCGGTATTTTCATCAAAAACTTTAATTAGTATCGAAGAAACACAGGATAGCGAGTTGTTAAGCGCGTGGATTATTATAGCAGGCCATAAACTGTCGGTTGCGATAACTGTGTAACCAAAGAAAAGACCACAGATAAATGCAAAGGGTATCTGGGCAAAATTGCCATGGAACAGACCGAAAATATAAGATGATCCTATTATAGCAAATACACTGCCGTATTTTTCCAAAGAAGACATTAAAACACCGCGCATGGCGTATTCTTCAACAAGGGGTGGAATTATGGCAGTTGCTATGCACATCAGGATTATATCCGCAACACTTTGAGGATCTTCGATTGAGGAATAACCGGAATAAATACCAAATGACTCAAAGAATGTAAGTATTATGGAAGTTACATAGTTTGCAAGCATACAACCGCCAAAACTTATGAATACAAGCAGGGTAGCTTTTAAAGGATCGTTAGGCCCATTTAGTCGGACATCAATGTTGTATTTTGGTTGAAGGGTATCTTTGTCTTTTATTCTTTTTATAAAGTGTCCTGCAATGAAGTATGTTCCGCCTACAACACAAATGGTGTAGAACAGATTTATTATTGACTGTCCGCTTAAACCGGAATAATAAATGTCAGATACAGCGGGAATAAGAAGCAAAGCCGAAAAAACAGTAGCTATTAAATAACAACCCATAAGAGAAAAACCGGAGACGTTGCTTATTTTACGGATTTTCTTTTCGTTTTCGAGGCGTTTGCGGAGTTTTTCTCGTTGTTCCTGATAATACTGGTTGTTCATTATACCGCCAAACATAGGATTGCCGTAGTGGTATTGGGGCGCATTACCGGTCTGAGTGTTATGATATATTGTAGAAGGTGAAGGTTGAGAAGTTTGTGTATACTGATTCGGCGCAGCAGTATGAGGATAGGTGGTATACTGCTGGTTGGTAGAAGTCGTATACTGGGGAGAATTGTAGGCTGAAGGCTGCCCGTAAGGAGTGCCTTGCGACTGTGTATAACCGGTGTTATAACCCGGATTATTACCATACTGCCCGGTATATGAGGGTTGATTGTAAGTATGATAGGGTTGTTGTGGGTTATTAGGCGCTGTGTGTTGTCCTTGGTTGGGATTACCTTCAATATTAGGGTTGAAAGTTTGGTTATCGGGCATATTTTCCATAACGTATCCTTTCTCTTTCTATCTTGTATTATTGAAATTATATCAATAAAAGTATTAAATATCAACAGATAAATTGTGTATACAAAATGAATTTTTACAACATGTAGTGTTGCGAAAAAAGGTAAAACAATGTATAATTTCCTTATGAAAATTTTTTAAGGTGATTTAAATGGAGAAAAAAATTCACAAACTTATTATTGCGGGTGAAGAATATCGTATAGTTTCAGATGAAACCGCAGAGTATATGCAAGATTTGGCTCGCGAAATAGATACAAAAATGGCAAGTGTTTTGAAAGGGAAAAGCGTTTCTACAACACAGGCAGCAATACTTGTTGCTTTACAGTATGCTGATGATGCAAACAAAAACAGCGGAAGTGCAGATGCTCTTCGCTCACAACTTAAAGCATATCTTGAAGATGCTGCACAGGCAAAAAGTGAACGCGATTTTTATAAACGCGAACTTGCCAGAATAAAATCTGAGAATAAACCTGACGACAGCACTCCGGGCAGACTTTGGTGATAATATGGAAAATATAAAAATAAAAAAACTTCGTGATAATGCGAAAGTTCCGCAAAGGGCAACTTCCGGCAGTGCCGGTCTTGACCTTTGCGCATGTATAGATGAACCGATTACCCTTGAGTGTGGAGATACAGCCGTAATTCCTACAGGGATAGCTATTGCTTTACCTTCTGCCGATTACGGAGCGTTTGTATTTCCTCGAAGCGGTATAGCTGTAAAGCATGGTATTGGTCTTCTGAATTCCGTAGGCGTTATTGACAGTGATTACCGTGGTGAGATTATGGTAGGTGTCATAAATCAGGTTAAAACAGCTTACACTATTCAACCCGGCGAGAGAATTGCTCAGATGGTTATTATGCCTGTTTCCACAATGCCTGTTGTGGAAGTTGAAGAATTAGACGACACTGACCGTGGCGAAGGCGGTTTCGGTTCAACAGGAAAGAAATAAATCAAATTCAGAGTTTAAGGTGATTTTTTGTCAACTATTGCTGCTATTGCAACCGCACAAGCGGCGGCAGGTTTAGGAACAGTTAAAATATCCGGTGAAAATGCGCTGACCGTTGCGGACAGCGTTTTTTCTGCTGTTTCGGGAAAAAAAGTATCAGAAACACCGGGGTATAGAGCACTTTACGGAAAGGTACGCGACGGCGAAACTGTTATTGATGATGCAGTTGCACTTGTTTTCAGAGCACCCAAGAGCTATACGGGCGAAGATGTTGTTGAAATCAGTTGTCATGGTGGACTTTTTATATTAAAAAGAGTTCTTCGGGCGGTGCTTAATGCAGGCGCAGTTCCAGCAGAGGGTGGCGAATTTACAAAAAGAGCTTTTCTTAACGGAAAAATGGACCTTTCCGAAGCAGAAGCGGTTATGTCGCTTATTTCTGCATCAGGGGAAGAAGCACGAGCAGCAACACTAAATGCTCTCGATGGTGCGTTGAGTCGTGAAATCGCCGATTGTCGCGATAAATTGGCTGTAACTGCAGCATTTATGGCTGCATGGGTGGATTATCCGGATGATGAGATACCTGAACTTTCCGATGAGGAAATGACAAATACACTCACAGATGTTAATAACCGATTAGAAAAACTTCTTTCGGGGTTTGATGCAGGCAAAGCTATACTTGAAGGCATTGATACCGCTATTGTGGGAAGACCGAATGTCGGTAAATCCACTCTTCTGAATGCACTTTCAGGAAGCGAAAGAGCTATTGTCACTTCTGTTGCAGGTACAACTCGTGATGTGCTTGAAGAAACTGTCAGAGTCGGCAATATTACACTTCGTCTGGCGGATACTGCCGGTATAAGAGAAAATACTGATGACGAAATAGAAAAAATCGGTGTACAAAGAGCAAAGGAGCGTTTTGACAGAGCCAGTCTTGTTCTTATGGTTCTTGATGCTCAAAACGAAATTTCCGACGATGACAGAGAACTTCTCAATATGTGTCAGCGAAAAAACTGCATTGTTGTTGTAAATAAAACCGATGGAGAAATTAAACTCTCTATGTCGGAACTTAAAACCTTGACAGATACTACAATTGTTGAAATTTCAGCTAAAAACTCTCAAGGTCTTGAAGCCTTGACCAAAGCCATTGAAGAAACTGTGGGAACGGCAGGCTTTGATCCATCAGCACCACTTCTTACTACTGAACGTCAGCGCAGTTGCGTTGTTAAAGCTGTAGAAAATATCAATGAAGCTCTTTCCGGAATAGAATTGGGTATAACTCCAGATGCAGTTAACGTTTGTATAGATTGTGCTATTGAGAATCTTTGTGTCCTTACAGGCGAAAAAGCAACGGAAACAGTTGTAAATGAAGTGTTTGCTAACTTCTGCGTAGGTAAATGATAAAACCCGTCCGACTTTTGTCGGACGGGTTTTATCATGCAAGGTTATGATTTTCGGAGCAAAGGCGATTATATAAAGTTGACGTTGTAAAAAGATCGTCATATATTGCTATGGTGGTGAATAGTACTTTTAGATATCAGTTCGATTGAAGAATTTTATAGACTTCCTGTCTTGTTTCTTTTAAAAACTCCTCAAATTCTCTGTCGCTCAGAGGGCTCGGATAACTTAAAATCAAAAGAGGGACATCCTCGCCACCGTGATATGAGGGTTGCATATAGTCAAAGGTGTTTATTTTAAAGTTAAGCCTTTCGTAAAAACGAATGCGTTTTATTTGTTGCTCCGTTTTGGGAGCTTCCGCCTCAAGAATAATAGGTTTTTGGTATGTTTCTTTTATAAGTTCAATCGTTTTTGAACCATAACCTCCACTTCGTTTATCCTCGTCAATGGCAATGTGTTCTATAAAGACGAAAGCATCAAAAATCCACAAAGCGGTAAATCCCACGGGAGTTTCACTGTCGTAAATTTCAAAAAAATTAAAATATTTATTATTCAAACATTCTTTCTGATCATAACAGTCACGGCGTTCCTCAATAGGGAACGCCGCTGTCATTTTGTTATAGACTGTATCGAATGTTTTTTCAGTAACATCAACAAATCTAATCATAATAAATAGTTTTACCTCTTACTTAATCTGAGTACCTGCAGGAACGCAGTCGGGAAGGAATACAACCTGGCAACCGCAAGCGCCGTTTGTTGCAGCGAGAAGCATACCATTACTCTGAACACCTGAGAATCTTGCAGGTTCGAGGTTTGCAACAACAATAATCTTTTTACCAACAAGCTGTTCGCAAGTGTACTCGCTCTTGATTGAAGAAACGATAACTCTGTTTTCGCCACTGCCGTCATCAAGAGTAAGTTTAAGGCAACTGTGTGACTTTCTGATTTCCTGGGCTTTAACTATTTCGCAAACTCTTAAATCAAGTTTTTCAAAGTAATCGATAGAAATCTGCTCTTCTTTAAAGGGAACGAAAGCATCAGCTTCGCCGTAAACGTGCTTATCCTCTGTTTCAACAACTTCTTCTGCTTTTGCAGCTTCCTCAGCCTTTGCTTCTTCAGCAGTTTTCTCATATGAGAAATCAAGAAGACCAACGTATTTCTGGGGGTCAATAGCGTAAAGGAAAAGATAAAGACGAGGACCTTTTTCTTTGTCTATAAGAAGTTTGTATATGTTTTTGAAGAATGTACCCTGTAAAGCTTTAAGTGCCTTTTCATCAAGGTCGCCACCGTTAATTTCTTTCGGAATAGCGTAAAGTTTTCTGTTAAGTTCATCAAGGTCATAACCGCCTTTTGAAATGAACTCAAAGAGTGCTTTAACCTCCATCTTCTGATTTTCTGTAAGTGTTTCGTAAATTTCCCAGTTTCTGAAAGTACGGAGTCTGTTAACCTGGTCGGGAGCGCAGTTTTCAAGCCAATATTTAGCTTTATCAAGTCTTGCATCAAACTGTTCGTGTTTATAGGGAGTGCCTATTTTCTCAAAAACAGTTTCAAGCATGGGTACGTTGAAGTCAACAACGCTGCCTAACTGTACAAGAAGGCTCATAGGAACAGTATCAAGAACTCTGTCGCCAACTGTGGTGTTATACATAATATCTTTCTGAGCCTCGTTAGCAGTGCCGTCCTTAACAGCATTGTACATTTTATCAAATTCAAAGTACTGTCTTAAAATACCGTCATCGAAGCAGAAGTCAAAAGCCTTGAGAGGTTCGGTCTTTGAATAGAGCCAAAGAATAACTTCGGGTTCGTAGATTTTAAGAAGGGTTTCGGGGGTAAGGTTAAGACCGGATGAACCGGACATTTTACCTGTTGTGCCCTTAATACCAATGAACTCATAACCTTGGAAAAGGGGAGGTTCATAACCAAAAATCTTTTTAGCAATATCTTTACTGGTATCATAACTGCCGTGGGGACTTGCGTGGTCTTTTCCGCCGGGTTCAAAGTCAACGCCTTCGTACATCCAACGCATGGGCCAGTCAATTTTCCAGGCAAGTTTGCAGTTAAAGTCTTTTGTAAAGTCAAAAGAACCCTTGTGACCGCAAGCACAAGTATATTCTGCTTGTGTACAATCGTCGGAAAGTGAAACGATTTTTGTAGTATCTTTGCCACATTCGGAGCAATAAATGCTGACGGGATAATATGCTTCTCTTTCGCCTTCCTGAACGGGCTGAGTACGGTGACTTGCAAGAATATCGAAAATTTCGCCACGTTTTTTGAGAGAGTGAAGAATGTGTTCGGTATATTTACCGCTTCTGTACATTTCTGCCTGATGGCGGTAATCCATATCAATACCGAATTTTACAATTGAGCGCTCAAATTCGTGTTCAAAGTATTCAGCATAAGTTTTTTCTTCTGTATCAAAGGGGTTCCTGACGTCAACATAGGGACAGCCTATGTATTTTTCCATATCGCTGTCGATAGCCGCAACGTTAACGGGAACTTTTCTCATGCGGTCAAACTCGTCCCAAGAGAAAAGGAGTTTAGCTTTTTTACCTTTTTTAATAAGTGCGCGAACAACAAAATAACTTGTTGCAATATCGCGGAAGTTACCAATATGGATGGAGCCTGAGGGGCTTATACCGGCAGCACATACATATTCTTCCTTATCGGGATTGCGCCTTATGATGCGGTCTGCAATCATTTCTGACCAATGCATAGTATCACACTCGTTTCTTTAAAACATAAATTTACAGTTTACTATTTTACAATACGCAAATCTTTATGTCAAGTTAAACGATACAATAATTTATATATAAATTTGTGCAAAATGTTGATTATTAAAAAAAACTATGATATAATTCCATACTGATATTTGTAAAACACTTTCATTTGAAAGGAAGATAATTATGAAGAATACAGACAAATCTATGGAAAAACTTGTTGCTCTTTGCAAGGGCAGAGGTTTTGTGTATGCAGGCAGTGAAATTTACGGCGGTCTTGCAAATACTTGGGATTATGGTCCTCTTGGTGTTGAACTTAAAACAAACATCAAAAACGCATGGCGCAAAAAATTTATTCAGGAAAATCCCTACAACGTAGGTCTTGACAGCGCTATTCTTATGAATCCTCAGACTTGGGTAGCTTCAGGTCATCTCGGTGGCTTTTCCGATCCTCTTATGGATTGCCGTGAGTGTAAAACCCGTCACAGAGCAGACAACCTTATTGAAGATTTTGATGGCACTAATGTTGCAGGCTGGTCTAACGAACAGATGATGCAGTACATAGAGGAGCATGCTATTGCTTGTCCTCAGTGTGGTAAACATAATTTTACTGATATCCGTCAGTTCAACCTTATGTTCAAAACCTTCCAGGGCGTTACAGAAGATAGCAAAAACGAACTCTATCTCCGTCCTGAAACAGCACAGGGTATTTTTGTAAACTTTGCTAATATTCAGCGTACAACAAGAAAGAAAGTTCCTTTTGGTGTTGCACAGATAGGTAAGTCATTCCGTAACGAGATTACTCCCGGTAACTTCATTTTCCGTGTAAGAGAATTTGAGCAGATGGAACTTGAATTCTTCTGCAAACCCGGTACAGACCTTGAATGGTTTGAATATTGGCGCGGTTTCTGTCGCGATTGGCTCTACTCTCTCGGCATTAAGGAAGAAAATCTCAGACTTCGTGATCACGACCCTGAAGAACTTTGTTTCTATTCAAAAGCAACAACAGACTTCGAGTACCTTTTCCCCTTCGGTTGGGGCGAACTTTGGGGCGTTGCAGACAGAACTGACTATGACCTTACTCAGCATATTAATACATCAGGTAAAAGTCTTGATTATTTCGATCCCGAAACAAATGAGAGATACATTCCCTACGTTATCGAACCCTCTCTCGGTGTTGAAAGACTCTTCCTTACAATTCTTACAGAGGCTTATGATGAAGAAGTTGTTGATGCTGAAAAGAACGATACTCGTGTTGTTCTTCGCCTTCATCCCACACTTGCACCATTCAAATGTGCAGTTCTTCCTCTTTCCAAGAAACTTAACGAACAGGCAACAGAAGTGTTCACAGCCCTTTCAAAGAAATTCAATGTCGAGTATGATGATGCCGGTTCAATCGGTAAAAGATATCGCCGTCAGGACGAAATCGGCACACCCTTCTGCATTACCTACGATTTCGACAGTATTGAGGATGGTTGCGTAACAGTCCGTGACAGAGATACTATGGAACAGGTTCGACTTCCCATTGCAGAACTTGAGAAATATATCGAAGAAAAAATTGCTTTTTAAGTATTAAATTAACTAACTCCCGAACCATTATGGTTCGGGAGTTAGTTATAAATGATGGATGATAGTATAGATTTTAAAAATTGAAAATTTTTCCAGGTACTCTTACAGCCCATTTTCTTTTATTCTGCTCTTATGGAGTCGAAAAATGCGTTGTATTTTTTGCTCCATTTCTTTACATCTTCCGCATCATACTTGTTTGGAAAAGCTGCTTCGGCTACTGCAAAGCGGCCTATCCATACGGCGACATTGGCAAGTAATTCTTTTAATAATGGATTATCTCTTACAAGACGAACCTTTTCTTTGATAGTTGCCAGGCCTTTGGCATTAAGCACAGCATCAAGTTTTTCTTCCATAAGCTTTGCAACTTCATCTGTGGTGATGAGGTTTTGCTTGAATAAATCGTTTATTTGATCTGCGGTCATATAGTGTAAAAGATTTTTTAAAATAGCGATTCTGCAAGCTGAAAAGCCTATTTCTTTAAAAAATCTCTTTTCGTATTCCCAGAGATGTTCTGTATCATAAAAGCCTTCGATATCATCATTAACACATTCTGCCAGCATAACGCCTGCTTTTATACAGTATGCAATTCCCGAGCCCTTTAAAGAATATGTCATAAAAGCACTGTCACCGATGGCGGCATAGCCGTTTGCAACCAGAACTGCAAGGGGTTGACACACGGGTATTGACATAAAACTTCCGCCTTTAACCAGTTCAGTTCCCATATGTTTGTTTTCCTCGTGAAGTCCGCGTAAAATATCCAGTGTTTCGCAGTTGTCCAGTTCGTGGAATCTTCCTATAAGTGCATCAGTGCGATCTTCTTCCGTAATCAACCATGTGAATCCGATTGAACCGTCATCGCGAACATAAATATTATAGTTGGTGTCGGGTTCAGGAACATCGGGTAATTTGTTGAAATATGCTCTGTATGTGTGTATAACATCGTATTTTTTAATTTCTCTGTTAATACACATAAATTCCGGAAGATTGTTTCTGATTGGTGAATAGACACCGCACGCATCTATAAGAAGATCACAGTAAAAATCTTCTTGCGTTGTTTTGATGCCGCAAACTCGGTTTCCTAAAATTATAGGTGCGATTATTTCTGAATCATATACAATTTTTGCACCCGCTTCTTCTGCCAACGAAAGAAGGTAAGTTATAAGAACATTTCTGTCTATTAAAATTGATTCATTTTCGGTAGCAGGTAAAGTGAAATGGGTAACATCGTTTTCAAGGGGGATAAAAGTAAGCTGATTCCTTATGGTTTTACAATCTGTGGGGAGTGGGATGTTTGCATAGAAAAAAGCTTTCTTTTCAACTACATCACTTTGAGGAAGTCCAAGAGCATCTTGCTTATTTTTTTCAAAAATTATTACTTCATGACCCGCTTTTGCCAGGTTTATGGCAGCTACTACACCGCCGTGTCCTGCACCTGCAACAATAATTTTTGACATAAAACAACCTCCGATACAGAAAAAATGAGAACTGATTTATTTCTATTATAGGTTTATCCAAGAAAAATATATCATATTTCGGAAAAATTTACAATCTTTAGGGAATTTTTTTGAAAATACTTGCAATATTATATGTAATGTGTTATATTTTGAGTGTAAGAATATGAACTTGAGTGAGAGCAGGGCAACCTGCTCTCATATTTATTGTGAAAAAAACCATAATAAGTTCAAAAGTAAAATAATAAAAGAGGTGCTGATTTGGCGAAGAATACAGTTTCCCTTGTATGGGATATAGCCGAACCTATTGCAGAAGAGTTAGGGCTTATCCTATGGGATGTTTGCTTTGAAAAAGAAGGAGCAAACTATTATCTTAAAATTTTTATCGATAAAGAGGATGGCATAGGCATTGATGATTGTGTTAATATGAGCCACGCTCTTGATGGTCCGCTTGATGAAGCAGATCCTATTGACCGTCAGTATAATCTTCAGGTTTCTTCACCCGGAATTGAAAGAAAACTTACTCGCCCCTTCCACTTTGATTATGCTATGGGCGAAAAGGTTATTGTGAGACTTATAAGACCCTGTGACGGTAAACGCGAATTTAAAGGCGTGCTTATTGATTACAGCGAAAAAGGCGATGTCACTATCGCTTTCGACGAAGAAAACACAATGACAGCAGAAAAGAAAGAAATAGCTTTCGTGAAGTTGGATGACTTCAGTTTTTAATCAGTTAATAATTTTAGTTTATATATCGAAAGGAATGGTAAGAAAAATGGCTAGAAAAGCGGCAAAGCCCACCAACGTAAACAAAGAATTCTTCGAGGCAATCAGATTGCTCGAACAGGAAAGAGGTATTCCTGGCGATTATCTCCTTGAAAAAGTATGTGCAGCAATTATTACTTCTGTTAAGAAAGAATACGGCGGCGAAGACGTTGTTTTTGTTGACTGCAATCCCGAAAAGAATGAGTTGAGAGTATATCTCAGAAAAACAGTTGTTAAGACAGTTGAAAACAAAAATACAGAAATTCTTCAGGAAGATGCAAAGAAATACAACAAGAATGCTCTTGAAGGCGATATAGTTGAAATTCCTCTTGAAACAACTCAGTTCGGCAGAATCGCTGCAACAACTGCAAAGAACGTTATTCGTGGTGATATTCACGATGCTGAAAGAGGACTTATGCTCAGAGAGTTTGAATCAAAACAGAAAGAACTCGTTACAGGTAAAGTTCAGAGCATTGATCCCCAGACAGGTAATGCAACTCTTGAAATCGGCAAGGCGGTAATCGTTCTTCCTAAATCAAGACAGATTCCCGGTGAAGTTTTAAAAGAAGGTCAGCTTGTTAAGGTGTTTATTGAAGGTGTCAAAGACACACCCAAGGGTCCCAAGGCAATGATTTCAAGAACACACTCCGGTCTTGTAAAAAGACTTTTTGAAACTGAAGTTCCTGAAATTTATGACGGTGTTGTTGAAATTAAATCAGTTGCACGTGAAGCAGGTTCAAGAACAAAAATTGCGGTTTGCTCCAAAGATGAAAATGTAGATCCTATCGGTGCTTGTATAGGTCCAAAGGGCACAAGAGTAGGAACCATTGTTGAAGTATTAAACGGCGAAAAAATCGATATAGTTGTGTACGACGAAGATCCGCAGAAATTTATTGCAGCATCACTTGCTCCTGCAGATGTACTTAGTGTAGAAGTGGATGAGGAAAAAGAAAAAGCATGCCACGTAACAGTACCCGATACTCAGCTTTCACTTGCTATCGGTAACAAAGGTCAGAATGCTCGTCTTGCAGCAAAACTTACAGGCTGGAAGATAGATATTAAACCTGAAAGTGGTTTCTATATTCCTCAGAATTCGTGAGGTAAATATGGCAGAGAAAAAAATACCAATGAGAAAATGCCTCGGTTGCAACGAGATGAGACCTAAAAGGGAGCTTATTCGTGCAGTTAAAAGTCCCGAAGGAGAAATAAGCCTTGATTTAACAGGAAAAAAATCGGGAAGAGGCGCATATATTTGCCCTAATAAAAGTTGTTTTGATAAAGCTCGAAAAGGCAAACGCATTGAACGTGCGCTCGAAACGCAGATTCCTGACAGCGTTTATGAAGCTATGCTTGAAGAACTCAACTGATAATTCAACATAAGTTGAAAGGAATGTAATAAAATTGAATATAAAAGATGTAATGGGATTCTTAGGAATCTGCCGTAAAGCCGGAAAACTTCTTTGCGGTCATGATGTTGTAAAAGAATCGATAATTTCATCTCAAGCGCAACTTGTGTTTCTTGCTTCGGATGCATCCGAAAGGCTTGAACGGGAAATGCGCCATGCGTGTACTTACAACGGAAAAAATATTCCGGTTTTGCGGACTTCCTGCACTATGGAGGAATTCGGCGCAGGTATCGGAAGAAAATCAGCAGTTTTTTCCGTAATAGATACCGGATTTGCAACTAAACTACTTCAAAAATTCGGGGAGGAATAAGATGATAACAAAATACAAAGTCAGCGAAGTCGCTAAAGATTTCGGAATACAGAATAAAGAAGTTACAGAAATTCTCGGTAAATTTTTTGACGAACCGAAAAAATCACAGACAGCTCTTGATACCAAAGAACTTGACGTGCTTTTTGACGTTCTCACACAGGATAATTCAGTAAGCAATTTTGATGCATACTTTGCTATGCAGAAAAAAGAAGACAAAAAGCCTGAAAAGGCAGAGAAAAAAGAGCCTAAGAAGAAAGCTCCCGAGAAAAAGGCAGCTCCTGAGAAAAAGGAAGCAGGAAAGAAAGAGGATAAAAAACCTGCTACCGAAAAGAAACAGGAAAAACGTGATGATGCGCCTAAAAAACAAGGCGATAAGGCAGGGGCTAAAAAGGGTGAAGGCAAAAAGGGCGAAGGCAAGAAACCTGAACAATCTGCACCCAAGAAGCATGGCGAAAGCTCACCTAATCCTTTCAAAAAGCATGAAAAGAAAGGCGACGGCCCCATGCAGTCCAGAACGAAGGGCGAAAGACGTACAATTGATACAAGAGCTGAAGATGTACAGCTTGATAAATACAATGAGAAATACGAGATTATTGCTCCCGTTCACTCTATTAATGATAATGTTCAGACAAAACAGAAATTAAAGCAGAAGAGTCAGCAGTACAGAAAACAGCAAGGTATGCGTTCAAAACGTAAAGAGAGCGAAGCTGAAAGATTAAGAAGACTTGAAGCTGAAAGGGCAAAGAAAACTCTTGTAATTACTGTTCCCGAGGAAATTACCGTAGGTGACCTTGCTGCTATGCTTAAGAGAACCGCAGCGGAAGTTGTTAAGAAGCTTTTCTCATTGGGTATGATGGCTACTGTTAACCAGGTAATTGACTTCGATACAGCAGAAATCGTTGCAACCGAACTTGGTGCAAAGGTAAAAAAAGAAGTTGTTGTTACTATTGAAGACAGAATCATTGATGACCACGAAGATGACGAAAGAGATCTTCTTCCCAGAAGTCCCGTTGTTTGCGTTATGGGTCACGTTGACCATGGTAAAACATCACTTCTTGACGCTATTAAAAATACATCTGTTACTGCAACTGAAGCAGGTGGTATTACTCAGCATCTTGGTGCATACAGAGTAAACCTTAATGGTCAGGACATTACTTTCCTTGACACTCCCGGTCACGCTGCATTTACAGCTATGCGTGCTCGTGGTGCTATGGCAACAGATATTGCAATTCTTGTTGTTGCTGCAGATGACGGTATTATGCCCCAGACTATTGAGGCTATTAACCACGCTAAAGCAGCAGGTGTTTCTGTTGTTGTTGCTATCAACAAAATGGATAAACCCGATGCTTCACCCGATAAGATTATGCAGCAATTAACCGAGCATGAGCTTATTCCCGAGGAATGGGGCGGCGATGTAATTTGCGTTCCCGTATCTGCGAAAACAAGAATGAATATAGATACTCTCCTTGAATCTGTTCTTCTTGTTGCAGAAATGAAAGAACTTAAGGCTAACCCCAATCGTGCAGGTAAAGGTATTGTTATTGAAGCAAGACTTGATAAGGGCCGCGGTCCTGTAGCAACACTTCTTGTTCAGAATGGTACTGTAAAATCCGGTGATATTATCGTTGCAGGTACTGCAGTCGGCAGAGTTCGTGTTATGACAGACGATAAAGGAAGAAAAGTTGATGAAGCAGGTCCTTCTGTTCCTGTTGAAATTACAGGTCTTGCAGAAGTTCCCGTTGGTGGCGATCAGTTTGACTGTGTATCTGACGAAAAGCTTGCACGTGAACTGGTTGAACAGAGAAAGAGAAACCAAAAAGAAGAAGCTTTCCGCTCAATGCAGAAAGTTACCCTTGATACTTTGTTCGATTCTATCAATGAAGGATCTCTTAAAGATCTCAACATCATTGTTAAAGCGGACGTTCAGGGTTCAGTTGAAGCAGTTCGTCAGAGCCTTGAAAAACTTTCCAATGAAGAAGTCAGAGTTAAGGTTATCCATGGCGGCGTAGGTGCGGTTAACGAATCAGACGTTATGCTCGCAAACGCGTCCAATGCAATTATTGTTGGCTTTAACGTTCGTCCGGACCCTGTTGCGGAAACACACGCAGAACGCGACAAGGTTGAAATGAGAATGTACAGAGTTATCTATGACTGCATCGAAGAAATCGAAGCAGCTATCAAAGGTATGCTTGCTCCCAAATATCGCGATGTTGAAATGGGTAAAGCAGAAGTCAGAAACGTATTCAAACTTTCAAGTGCAGGTACAATTGCAGGTTCATACGTTATTGACGGTAAGATTACAAGAAACTCAAAAATCCGTGTTGTACGTGATGGTATCGTTATTTTTGAAGACGAAATAGCATCTCTTAAACGTTTTAAGGATGACCAGAAAGAAGTAGCAACAGGCTACGAATGCGGTATCGGTCTCCAGAAATTCAATGATATTAAAGAGGGCGATATTCTTGAAGCGTATATCACTGAGGAGTATAAAGACTAATACTGATAGGAGATTATATGGGCGCTTATAAACAAAACAGAACTGCTGAAGATATCAGACGTGAAATTGCAACTATCGTAAGAGAGTTGAAAGATCCTCGTGTTTCTGATCATCTTATCAGCGTTGCCCGTGCTGAAGTTGCCTCTGACTCATCTTATGTTAAGGTTTACGTCAGCGCAGTTGAGGGTATTGAAGTTGCTAAAGCAGCGGCAAAAGCCCTTACAGGAGCAACAGGTCTTATCAGACGCGAAGTAGGCAAAAGACTTGGGCTTCGCAAAACTCCCGAAATGAGATTTGTTGCAGATGACTCTATCGAATACGGTATGAGTATAGTGAAAAAATTAGAGGAACTTTCCTCAGAATCGAACGGAGAATAAATTTATCCTCTGTTCCAATAAGGTGTATTATGGTTATTGATATTAATGAATGTGTAAAACTTTTGAGAGAGAACGATGAGTTTCTCGTTCTTTCTCATGAACACCCCGATGGTGATACTTTGGGATGTGCTTTTGCACTTTGTGAAATACTTAAAATACTCGGCAAAAAAAGGGCGTTCCTGTGTAGTGATGCGGTTATCGGGGATTTTAGCTATATGACTGATGGCTTTGTATCAGATGAGGTGAAAACTCCTTTTGTTATAGCTGTTGATGTAGCTGATTTAAAACTCTTAGGTAGCATTTCCGAAGAATACAGGGATAAGGTTGATTTGTGTATTGACCATCATATGTCCAATACATTTTATGCGAAAAATAACTTCGTTGAGGATAGGGCAGCAGCTTGTGAAATTATTTATGAACTTGCAGTCTGCTTAGGAGTTGAAATTAATCGGTATATAAGAAATTGTATATATACGGGTATTTCCACCGATACGGGTTGTTTCCGTTACCAGAATGTGACGGCTTCTGTTTTTCGCGTTGCGGCTGAGCTTATGGATCAGGGTATTGACTCCATAAAAATCAATAAACTTATGTTTGAAACTAAGACAAAAAGTTCTTTACGTCTGGAAATGATTGCCAGAGAGACTCTGGAATATCATTTTGACGGTAAGTGTGCACTTATTACCGTTACACAGGATATGTATGAAAAAAGCGGTTCAAATGAACACGAATGTTATCCCATAACTGCCCTCCCAAGACAAATTGAAGGAGTTTTGGTAGGTGCGGTTATTAAAGAGAAAAAAGACGGCTCTTTCGGTATATCAGTTCGCACAGAAGACGGGATTGATGCTTCTGAAATCTGCGCTCGTTTAGGTGGCGGAGGTCATAAGGGTGCAGCAGGAAGCAGTTTCAAGGAAACTTACGAAGAAGGAAAGAAAAAACTTCTTGATTCTATAAAAATATCTTTGGATGGTATTTCAAAATGACAGGAATAATACCTCTTAACAAAGGTGAAAACATAACGTCTTTTTTTGCGGTAAGCAAGGTAAGGCGTATTGCAGGTGAAAAAAAAGCGGGTCACACAGGAACTTTAGATCCCAACGCAACAGGTGTTCTTCCTATTGCATTGGGCGGTGCCACCCGCTTTATTGAACTTTTACCAACGCATAAAAAAGCATATAAAGCAACCTTTAAAACAGGCATCAGAACAGACACCTTGGATATTTGGGGGACTGTTTTAGAAACCTGTGAAAAGACAGTAACATTTGAGGAAGTTTTAAAAGCAAGTGAAAATTTCAAGGGCGAAATTATGCAACTTCCGCCTATGTATTCGGCACTTAAAAAGGATGGAGTAAGACTTTATGAACTTGCACGACAGGGCAAGGAAGTGGAAAGAACTCCTCGGAAGTGTGAAATTTATGAGTTGATTTCAGGTGAAGCAGATAACGGAGAATTTTCTCTTTACTGTGAGTGCTCTGCAGGTACTTACATACGTACCCTTATAAGTGACATCGGCGATGTTTTAGGGACAGGTGCTACAATGACTTCGCTACAGCGCACTTACGCCTGCGGAATAGAACTTGGAGACTGCTACACCTTAGAAGAACTCACTGCTTTGCAGGAAAAAGGCGATATAGAAAAAGCGCTTATTCCTATTGATAAACTTCTTGAGTGCTATCCTGCGGTTACTGTTACAGATAATCAGGCGGTTCGTTTTAAAAACGGCGGTGATTTAATGAGTTCAAGAGTAAAAGGTCTTGAATCTTTTGGTCTGTATCGCGTATACGGATTAAATCAGTTCCTGGGTTTAGGTGATTTTTCCGAAGAGAACGACAGTCTGAAAGTAAAACGAGTGTACAACAATTTATAAAGAAAATAAACATTAACGGAAGATGAGTATGAAAGAACGGTTACACGGCGCATTCGTTGCGTTGGGAACTTTTGACGGATTGCATATCGGTCACAAGGCGGTAATCACCGCAGAAAAAACTGAATACCAACGGAATATAGCGCTGATGTTTAATCATCACCCGCAAGTTGACCTGAAAGGTGAAAATCCGGGAATGCTTATTACCCCAGGCAAAGAGAAATCCGTTCTCGAAGAATGGGGTGTAACACCGGAGTATATTGATTTTTCAGAAATCTGTGAACTTTCTCCGGAAGATTTCGTTGATAATATACTTATAAAAAAATATAATGCAAAATCGCTTTCATGTGGCTTTAATTACCGATTCGGAAAAAATGCGCAAGGGAGCGCAGAAACCCTCTTAAGACTTTGCGCCGAGAGGGAGATAAAATTAACCGTAGTTGATGCTGTGGAGTATGATAATTCACCGGTAAGTTCCACAAGAATAAGAGCGGCTTTACGTGATGGTGATATGAAATCCGTAAAGATAATGCTGGGACGGTACTTTTCCTATGACTTTGAAGTTCTGCATGGTGATGAAAGAGGCAGAATTTTAGGTTCACCTACAATAAATCAGTTTTTTAGTGAGGGTTTTGCAGTTCCGCAGTATGGTGTGTATGCATCGTTTACAGAAATTGACGGAAAAAAATATCCTTCTGTAACCAATATTGGCATAAGACCAACTATCGGAAACAGTGAAAAACGCAGTGAAACTAATATAGTGGGCTTTGAAGGCGACCTGTACGGAAAATTTCCTGAAGTTTTTGTCGTTGAAAAAATAAGAGGAGAAATGTTTTTTTCTTCTCTTGAAGAATTAAGCGAACAAATAGCAAAAGACAGAGCTGTTGCTTTAGAAATTTTGAAAGGAGAACAAATCGATGGAATTTAAAAATAAAATTAAAATTTCTCCCTCTATCCTTTCGGCAGATTATGCTTCCCTTAAAAGCGAAATTGAAAAAGTGAAAAACGGTGGTGCGGATATGCTCCATGTTGATGTTATGGACGGTCATTTTGTGCCTAATATTTCAATAGGACCTCCTGTTGTCAAGTCCATAAGAAAGTCAACGGACATGTTCCTTGATTGCCACCTTATGATAAGCAATCCTTATGAATATATTGATGCTTTTGTTTCAAGCGGTGCGGATTTGATTGCGTTTCACGTTGAAAGTAACAGCGACATAGGGATGACAATTGAAAAAATAATAAGTGCAGGCGTTAAACCTGCACTTGTACTTAAACCGGGCACCGAAGCAGAAGCGGTTTTCCCGTATCTTTCAAAACTTGCGATGGTGCTTGTTATGACCGTAGAGCCGGGCTTCGGCGGTCAGTCTTTTATGAGTGATATGCTTGCGAAAATAAAAGCTATCAGAAAAAAAGCCGATGAAGTCAATCCGGAACTTATGATTCAGGTTGATGGAGGTATAGTTCCCGAAACAGCAAAGTTATGTGTTGAAGCCGGTGCAGACGTTCTTGTTTCAGGCAGTTATATTTTCGGCGCCGAAAACACAAATGATGCAATTTCATCCTTAAGAAGTTGAAAATTCTCAGAAGGATTATTTTATTCAACCTGAGATAATAAAGGTTTGCCGTATTCATAAAGTTCCGAAATACCTTTTTTATTTCCGACTTCAGATTCACCGAATTCACATAGGGAAAATTCTATGTTTTCCGAAAACGTGGGTTTCGGATGAATGATAATGTAAAAATTATTATGAAGTTTAAAAGGCTCAAAGGATTTCAGCATTTGTGAAGCCTTTTTCAGAAGCAACAGGCTATCTATTAAGGCGTTTGAATCAAAGGCGCGGAACAATAGTGGTTCTGCGTCCTTTTTCATAATAAGTCGCTTTTTCGATTTGCTTTCGAGTAACGGTATTTGCGTGAAAAGCATCAGGCAGCCACCATCATCAGCAGGGGAAACCTGGATAAGCAATCTTCCATCTGTATTAATTGGTTTACCCAGAATGCGTTTGGCTTCATCAAGAATTGTCCATATGACACGGCGTGTTTCGATATTTGAGTAGTCCATTTCATCATAAGTTATATCAAGTTCGTGCATATCCTCATTGCTGAGGGTTACGGAGATTTTTTCTTCTCCGACTGCTTCTATTTTCAAACAAATCGCCTCCTTTGAGTGTTTTGATACTCTATTATCATAATACTCAAGAGGCTTAGACACAATGATAAAATAATGGAAAGGATTTTTAAAGTGAAGTTTGCAGTTAGTAGTTATAGCCTTTCATCCCTTGTTAATAAGGGCGAGAAAACAGAAAAAGAGTTAATTTCTGTTGCCAAAGATTTAGGGTTTGACGGACTCGAGTTTGCAGAAATTCATACTCCCGAGGGTATGGATAAGCTTGTTTATGCAAAGGAACTAAGAGACGAATGTGAAAGAATAGGTATTGAAGCTGTTCAATACTCTGTTGGTGCAGATTTTATTTATGGTAGCGAAGGCAATCTTCAGGCGGAAATCGAACGTTTAAAAAAAGAAGTTGATGTAGCAGAAGCTTTAGGCGTTAAAGGTATGCGCCATGATGCAACAGGCGGTTACAGAGATGAAGATAAGAAATATAAAGGCTTTGAACAAGCTTTACCCGTAATTATTGAAGGTTATAGAGCAGTTACAGAGTATGCCGAGAAAAAAGGCATAAGAACAATGATTGAAAATCACGGCTATTTTTGTCAGGACAGCGATAGAGTTGAAAGAATAATAACCGGTGTTTCACATAAGAACTTCGGTGCACTTATTGACATGGGTAATTTCCTTTGTGCAGATGAAAATCCTGTAAATGCTGTTAGCAGATTGGCTCCGTTTGTATCATATCTTCATGCAAAGGATTTTCATATCAAAAACGGAAATGCATTCCCACCTTGTGACGGTTTCTTTAAATCAAGGGGCGGAAATTATCTTCGAGGAGCAATTCTCGGTCACGGTGATGTGCCTGTTTTCCAAGTTCTTAATATTATTAAAGACAGCGGATACAACGGTTATATCACTCTTGAATTTGAAGGGCACGAAGATGCAATACTCGCTTGTAAATGGGGTCTTAACACACTTAAAACTATGTGTGAAACCTTGAATTGGTGAAAATATGATTGATGAAAAAATAGTTCTTGCCTCTGCCTCACCCCGAAGAAAAGAACTTATTAATTATATTGGTGATAATGTTGTTATCCGTCCTGCAGACTGTGATGAAACACTTCCGGAAAATATAGGTGCTCGCGAGGCAGTTGAATATCTTTCAAAGATTAAAAATGTTGCAGCCATAGAAACTTCACTGAATGACGAACTTGTTATATCGGCGGATACAGTTGTGGCAATAGATGATAAAATTCTCGGCAAACCTGTCGATAAAAATGATGCTCGTCGAATGCTTGAACTTTTAAGCGGTAAGACACATCAGGTTTACACGGGTGTTACAATTTCCAAAAACGGAAAATTTATAACATTCAGCGAAAAAACGGATGTTATATTTTATGAACTTACAAAAGAAGAAATAGAGGAATACATTTCTTCTCCTGAACCCTATGACAAAGCAGGAAGTTACGGTATACAAGGCAAAGCAGGACTTCTGGTAAAAGGTATAAATGGTGATTACTATAATGTAGTCGGTCTTCCTGTTGCAAGGCTTAAAAGGGAGATAGAAAAATTTATTAAGTAAAGTATTTTGTTGCGTTGCAGACAACAATATGGTAAAATATTTTTTATAAACATCGAAAGGCGGTGCAACTGTGGCGAAAAAAACAGAAGAAGTTTATGTAGAACCACAAGTTACCCAAGAAGATATAGACAGGCAAAGAAGCCAGCAGGACAAAGAATATCTTGGCCCTCGTGAAATGGCGGCTTACATAATTTCCGGTATCGGTGACAAGAACTGGGAAACTTTTAACGGTAACAATGAGTTCTTTTATACTACAACTTTCCAGCATGTCAGTCCGATTACCCTTAGCGTTGCACAGTCATTCTGTAGTATTGTAGATACTTTTGATAACGCTATTTCCGGACCGATTCTTGACAGAACACGTACTCGTTGGGGAAGAGTTCGCCCCTACCTTGTTCTTACGCTTCCTTTCTGGATTTTCTCGGCAGCTATGCCGTATTTGCTTCCCGATGGTCTTTCGCAGGCAGCACTTCTTATATGGTTCTTGGTTATAAGATATGTCGGCTCTATTGCAGGTTCATTCTATACACCTGCATATCAGGCGGTTTTATATAACCTTACCCCAAACGTAAACGAACGTAATAAACTTATTGCGGCGGATACATACGTTGATCTTTTCGGTGTATGGCTGCCATCGTTGTTCCCGTTCTTTGTTGACTATTTACCGCGAACAATACCAACACGAAGCATTTATTTAGGCGGTGCAATAGTATTTATTATATTAGTTGTAATTTTCAGAATTTTCGGTTTCTTCAGTTTGAGGGAGCGTGTTCCGCTTGCATCACGTGAAGAAATGAACAGTACAAGTGTCTGGAAATCTGTTAAACAGGTTGCATCTTGCCGTCCTATGTGGGTTCTTATGGCCAAGAACTTTTTCGGTATGGGTAAAGGCACAGGTCAGAGTGTTGCGAACTATTTCTGGCTCAACTGTACAGGTAAACTTTCAAATGCTGCTATTTCGGGCCTTTTTACAGGTTTACCCAGTTATTTCGTTCTTCCCTTTGCAACAAAACTTACTAAGAAAATCGGACTTAAAAATCTTTCCGTGTTAAGTTACGGTTACTGCGGTATTGTTTATCTTATAATGTATTTTGTAGGATACAAACCTACTGATAACCATATTATAAACCTTGTCATAATTGTATTATTCCTTACTCTTGCAGGCGCAATGAACAGCGTTCAGCGTTATTGCGGTACTGCGCTCCAGGGTGATATGTACGATTATGTTGAATGGAAAACAGGTATCAGAAACGAGGGTATGATGAGTGCCGCTATGGGGTACATCACTCTCATAACAAATAACATCTCAACAATTTTAAGTGGTGTTATTATTGCGGCAATCAAATATGAACCGCTTCTTAATTCCCATGGTGTAGTTATTCCTCAGACTGACCCCGGAATGCTTCAGGCTATCTGGACAGTATTCACTCTTGCTCCTGCAATAGGCAGATTAGGTAAGGCATTCTCACTTTCTTTCTTTAATGTTGACGGAAAGGTTAGAAAGCAAATGATGGCAGACCTTGCTGTTTCCAGAGCGGCAAAGCTTAAAAGTCGTACGGGCGACGATGAAACAGAGGAATAATTTTTTGGAGAAATAAAATGAGAATAGTAGTTAAAGTCGGAACATCGACTCTCGCACATAGTACGGGTTGCATTAATATACGACACGTAGAGGAGCTTTGTAAGGTTCTTTCAGATCTTAAAAATGCAGGTCACGAAGTGATTCTTGTTTCTTCGGGTGCTATAGGTATGGGCATAGGTAAGCTTTCCTTAAAAGAAAAACCTACAGATATGCCCACAAAGCAAGCGGCAGCCGCAGTAGGTCAATGTGAGTTGATGTACGCATATGATAAACTTTTTTCAGAATATAATCATACAGTTGCACAGATTCTTCTTACAGGTCTCGATTTGGAAGATCCCACAAGATACCATAATATCAAGAATACTATGACCAGGCTTCTTGAACTTAATGTGCTTCCGATTATAAATGAAAACGACACAGTTAATACCGATGAAATTTCAGTTGGCGATAACGATACTTTGGGTGCGATAGTTGCCGTAAGTATGCATGCGGATTTACTTGTGCTTCTTTCAGATATTGACGGACTTTATACAGCGGATCCGCATAAGGACCCTGATGCAAAACTGCTTAGTGAAGTTACCGAAATAACACCTGAAATTGAGTCACTTGGAGGAAAAAGCCGAAGCGGTCTCGGTACAGGTGGAATGGCAACTAAACTTGCTGCTGCAAAAAAATGTACAGCGAGAGGTACAGATGTTATTATAGCAAACGGTTCTTCACCTGTAGTGCTTTATGATATTATCGACGGCAAACAAGTCGGTACAAGATTTATTTCTAAAAAAGACTGAGGACTGGTTTTTATGAAATCTACTTCTGTTATTCTTGAGGAAGCAAAGAGCGCTAAAAGTGTTCTTTGCTCTCTTGATAGTGAAACAAAAAATAAAATTCTTTTAAAAATGGCGGATGCGCTTGTTGAGAATTGTGATGAAATTCTTTCAGAAAATGCCAAAGATCTTGAAAGAGCAAAAGGCACAATATCCGATGTTATGCTGGACCGACTCGCTCTTTCAAAAGAACGAATAGCCGGTATGGCAGAAGGTATTCGTCAGGTTGCAGCACTTCCGGACCCTGTGGGTGAGGTTCTTGATAGGGTTGAACGTCCCAGTGGAATTGTTGTTGAAAAAACTGCGGTTCCGATGGGTGTTGTTGCTATAATTTACGAAAGCAGACCAAACGTTACATCTGATGCAGCGACACTTGCAATTAAAAGCGGTAATGTGTGCATACTTCGTGGCGGTAAAGAGGCTTTTCTTTCTGCGGATGCAATAGTTCGCGCTATGCGTAAAGGGATTACTTCAATGGGGCTTCCTGAAACTCTTATAAACCTTGTTCAGGATACAACAAGGCAAAGTGCCAATGAATTAATGAATGCAGTGGGTTTTGTTGATCTTCTTATACCCCGTGGCGGAGCAGGACTTATTAAAGCTTGTACAGAAAATGCGAAAGTGCCATGTATTCAGACCGGTACAGGTATCTGTCATATTTATATCGACGAAAGCGCTGATATTGACAAAGCATTAAATATAGTAGAAAACGCAAAAACAAGCAGACCATCTGTTTGCAATGCCTGCGAAGTTATAGTAGTCAACGAGAAAATTGCAGGTGAATTTTTACCTCTTCTTAAAACAAGACTTGTTGATAAGAGAATTGAAAAAGGTCTTGTTCCCGTTGAACTTCGTGTTGATGAAAAAGCGGCAACTATAATTGACGGAAAAGTTGCGGGGGAAAATGATTTTGATACAGAATTCCTTGACTATATTTTAGCGGTTAAAACAGTTGCAGATGTGAAAGAAGCAGTTTTACATATTTCTGCACATTCAACGGGTCACAGCGAGGCAATCATTACCGAAAATGATGATAATGCAAGGTTTTTTACAATGTCCGTTGACAGTGCCGCAGTTTATGTGAACGCATCCACACGTTTTACTGATGGTGGCGAGTTCGGTCTCGGTTGTGAAATGGGCATTTCCACGCAAAAACTTCACGCAAGAGGCCCTATGGGTCTTAAGGAATTGACAACATATAAATTTATAATAAAAGGTAACGGACAGATTCGTTAAAAGTGGTGACAGTATGAAAAAAATCGGCTTTTTAGGTTGCGGAAATATGGGCGGTGCACTTGTGAAAGCCGCAATTAAATCCGTAGGCGCAGAAAATATATTTGTATTTGATATTGATTCAAAAAAAATTAAAGATTTTGCAGACGAAACAGAGGTTAATGTTGCTGATGCGGAATATATCGTGCTTAATTGCGATTACATCTTTTTGGGTGTTAAACCTCAGATGCTGAAGTCGCTTTTTGAAAAAATAGCTCCTGTTATTGAGGATAGAACAACAGATTTTACTCTTGTTTCAATGGCTGCAGGAGTTTCGATGGCTTCTATAGCTGTGATGGCGCAAGTAGACTGCCCTATTATCAGAATTATGCCTAATATGCCTGTTAGTGTGGGTGAAGGTATGATACTTTATACTGCTAACGAATTTGTTTCAAAAGAAGACCTGGATGACTTTTGCGATTCTATGAAATATGCAGGTGTTCTTGACAGGATTGATGAAGATAAAATTGATGCGGCAAGTTGTGTTTCAGGCTGCGGACCGGCTTTTGTATTTATGTTCTGCGAAGCTCTTGCGGATGGTGCGGTGGAATGTGGACTACCGAGAGATAAAGCAATGCTCTACGCAGCACAAACGCTTGTGGGCTCAGCTCAGATGCTTATAGAAACAGGTGAACATCCCGGAAAACTTAAAGATGCGGTTTGCTCTCCTGCAGGTAGTACAATTGAGGGCGTAAAAGCCTTGGAAGAAGGCGCATTCCGAGCAAGCGCAATGAATGCAGTTAAGAGTGCATATAAAAGAACACTTGAGTTAGGAAAATAAAGTCAATGCCCTGTCGGATTTCCGACAGGGCATTTTTAAATTGTTATTCAACAACAGGTGCTTTTAGGATACCTGTTTTTCTTAATACGTATTCATAGCTCCAGTTAGAGTTACTGCTACGCCATGCATCGGGACCGTGCCAGGATTCATTTTCGTCTACAAGGTGGAGTGGTCCGAATGTATTATAACGATGTGTATAAAGTGTAAGTTCAAGAATATGTGAACCGTTTTCAATATCCTTTGCGTATACGCAGTAAGGAGGATAAACGATTTTGCCTATTTCTTTACCGTCGAGTTTGGCACCGATAATAGCACCACGGTAATCGGTCGCGCTGACCTTAAGTGAATTATTCACTACGTCAACAGGGATTTTGTAAGTGACATTTCCGCCATAGAAGGGGAATCCTTGATGAGTGAGGTCGCCGTAGCCGATTTTTTCGGGAAGTTCGGTTATTGTAGCGTTGTTTCCGCAAAGATTTACGCCGAAATTACCGAGTATAAACACGCTTTCAAGATTTGAACTGCTTCCGAAAGGCACCGTTATAATTAAAGTGTTTTCACCTTTAACAATCTCAGGTAACTTAATTTTGAAAATTGAAATATCAACAAAAGTGCCGAGAATTGTGTTATCAACTTCTTTGCCGTTAAATGTGATTTCTGCTTTGTTTGCATCTTCAAGAGCAAGTGTTGCGCCTGAATAGTCAATATCACTTTGGAAAGTGTATTTAAGAGTAATTTTGGTTACAGGCTCTTGCTCACCGTAAACCCAAGGCTGAACTACTGCACCGCCACGTTCTCTCAAGCCGATTCTTTCACGGCATATATTGTCAAGGCGAAGAATTTCTTCTTCAGGTGAAAATTCTTCTTCGTTTTCAAGCTTGAATTCTGCCATATCAAGAAGAAGTACATTTTCTTCCGAAAGTTCGTAGTTTACAACGGAATCGGTTGTTATTCCTTCGCTTATAAACTCGATTTTTTCGGAAGGTTTAACGTCTGATTTACCTTCACAAAGTTTATAAAGTTTTGAATCGTAACCGTAGAATTCTTCGTTAATAACGGTTTTGCCGTTAGTGTATGTAACATCAGCAGGGTAAGTTTCGCCGTTTTGAGTGTCATATACTGTAACGGTATATTCTCCGGGGATTGTTATTCTTATATCC
Organism: Acutalibacteraceae bacterium; assembly: GCA_045578985.1. Classification (GTDB taxonomy): domain Bacteria; phylum Bacillota; class Clostridia; order Oscillospirales; family Acutalibacteraceae; genus DTU089. The sequence continues at coordinate 64,565 of JAZNLH010000042.1, forward strand.
TCGCTTCGGGTAAGGTCTTTGTTGTAAGGTTCTTTGTCAGGACAAACAAAAAGCCAACTGCAATCAACATCTTTTCTGAGTTGATAAATAAGGTAGTCGGTAAGACTGCCGTCATCGTATCTTATAGTAAGTGTACGGTCTGCTTCCAGTGCTGTAAGGAGTGCTGAACGTGAAAAATCAATATTTTCACTTCTGTCAAATAATAATTTACCTCGTTCAGATTCAACTGCATCGCAAAGAGTTGGTGCAGAGCCCATGAATATGATTCTGCCACCCATCTCACGGAAAATTTCTAGTCTTTCAAGAGTGGTTGCTCTTAGTGTTTCGCAACCGGGGACTATAATGGTTGAGTATTCCATTTTGCCCACTTTAAGAGGTGAAGAAGCTTCTTTGCAAAGTTCGGGAAGAAGTGACTCGCATATAAAATCAAAGTCTACACTGCCTTCAATAAGCCACTTTGTAAGTGATTGGAAGTTTTCGTCGCAACTTTCTCTGAATATAGCTGATTTGTCGTTGGGACCCCAATGAAGCCAGAAACTTTCAACCGGATGGATAACGGCAACTTTAACAACGGGTTTACCTCTTGTAAGGGCAGTATTAACTCTTGCAAAATGGTCTTCTATTACGTTGTATTCTTTATACCAGGGTGACTGATAAGAAATTGAAGCAGGGTAGTCACGTTTTGCTTCTCCTGCCATTGCATACCAGGAAAGATGAGGAACACGTATTGTGATTCCTAAAGCTGCCTGCCAGTCGCCTTGATGTTTATATGTTCTGAAGTCACAATCCCAGCCTGTTACGCCATAAAGTTCGGAAAGAACACCTTCATAACCGAATTGATGTGCTGCAGATGCTGCCTGCTTTGCGGTTGTAAATTCGTGATGGTTGCAAAGCAAATCGATACCGGGAAGCTGGAAACCTCTGTAAGAACGCATCGCCTCACCGAGAGCAGCGGTCTGACTATGAAGGGTTGGTTCCTCCATCATATGTCCCGTAAGGGCGAGGTTGTTTTCACCGCACCAAGTACCAACTGTGTCAGCAAATGCACTTGCGAAAAGCTCTGCAATAAAATCGTGGTAACGATAGCGATGCAGGGATGGTGCGCTGTCTTTCAAATCCCAGAAAATTTCGGGAAGTGTATCAAAAATATCTGCGCCATATGCATCTTTATATAATTCGGGAACTTTATCTGTCCAGGGCATCATAATGTCGGTTTCGGTGTCAAAGGAATTACCCAAAACCATTTTACGTGTGAACTGGGGCTCGTCTGTGAAAATTGCAGGAACAGTTCCGTCAAATTCATCGCCCACTTTTTCTTTATATTTTTCGTGGGTCACTTCAACAAATCTTGCCACGGCATCTTTATTGAGCGTATCAAGGTATGTCTGGTCATTGTACCAACTGCTCTGCTGATGGATTTCAAGAAAAGCGTACCATTTTGTACCCTTTGCATCATCTTCGTCATTTATGCGTTTATAATATTCAAGATAGCCGTCTTTATCAAGAACAACATCGTAACAAGCGAGGAGTTCCCCTTCACCGCTTCTGCCACCTTCGGCACGGGAGTCATTATCTGTATAGGCTTCTGCCTCTTTTTTGGATGTGAACATCAGATTTCTTGCTCTGTACTGTTTATCCTTTGTAACAAGACCGCCTGCGGCACCTGAAGGCCATCTGTCTTCATCATAAAGCCAGGCAAGCATATCTTCGCTTTTTGCCTTATCGACACAAGTCTTAATGAGTTCCATATATTCTTCACTTAAATATTGGTTTTTAAGACCTGTTCTCACGTGCATATGAAAACCGCCGAGACCCATTTCTTTAAATACATCTATCTGGCGGCAAAGTTCCTCTTTAGTAAGAAGATTATTCCAAGCCCAGAAAGGCGTTCCTCGGTATTCACTTGTGGGGTTTTTAAATAATTCATCGCTCAATTTGGGCGAGTTGTTTTTCTTGTAAAGCATAATTCCTCCCAAAATCCAATTTTTTCTTGATTTTAACATAGGATTATTGCAAAATCAACAGAAATAAGAAATTAAATGCACTTGAAATGATGTATTTTGTATGATATTATTTAGGTGTATATATTCAGTTAGTGGAGGTAAAAAATGAAACACGCTGATCTTATTAAACAGATGACACTTGAAGAAAAGGCATCGTTCTGTTCCGGTCTTGATTATTGGCATACCCCGGGACTTGAAAGACTCGGTATCCCTGTTGTAATGTGGACCGACGGCCCTCACGGTATCAGAAAACGTGCCGAAAAAATGGATAAAGACCAGGCGACGAGCCTTAAGGGCGTTCCTGCAATTTGTTATCCCACAGCGGCTACAACTGCTTGCTCATGGGACCCCGATCTTATTTATGAAATGGGTGTTCTTTTAGGCGAAGAATGTCTTAAAGAGCAGGTAAGCGTTCTTCTCGGACCCGGTACAAACATTAAACGATCACCCCTTTGCGGAAGAAACTTTGAATATTTCTCTGAAGACCCCTATCTTGCAGGTGAAATTTCAGCAGCTTTTGTAAATGGCGTTCAGTCAAAGGGTGTGGGTACATCACTCAAACATTTTGCAGGTAATAACCAGGAAACACGCCGTATGACTTGTGATACAGTTGTTGATGAGCGCGCCTTAAGAGAAATTTACCTTACATCTTTTGAAAAGACAGTAAAACAGGCACAACCCTGGACAATTATGAATGCATACAACCGACTTAATGGTACATACTGTGCAGAAAATAAATGGCTCCTTACAGATGTTCTTCGTGATGAATGGGGCTTCCGTGGTATGATTGTTACTGACTGGGGTGCAGAAAATGATCGTGTTGCAGGTCTTCTTGCAGGTCAGGAACTGGAAATGCCTACATCAAACGGTCTTGGTAACAAACAGATTGTTGATGCAGTTAAAGATGGCAGAATTCCTGAAGAATTCCTTGATGCAATGGTTGATAACGTGCTTGACGTTATTATGAAGAGCAAGAGCGTTCTTGGTGATTATACATATGACGCTGCTGCACATCATCAGAAAGCAAGAGAAATTGCCGGTCAGTGTATGGTTCTTCTTAAGAATGAAGGCAATATATTACCTCTTAAAAAAGGTGCAAATATTGCAGTTATAGGCGAAATGGCAAAGAATCCCCGTTATCAGGGCGCAGGTTCTTCAATAGTTAATGCAATTAAAGTTGATTGTGCATACGATTCAATTGTTGAAAAGGGTGCAAATGTTACATATGCTCCCGGTTACTCAACTGCTAAAAAGAATAAAGTTCCTGATGAAAAATTCATAGCAGAGGCTGTTGAGGCTGCAAAGGGTAAGGACGCAGTTCTTCTTTTCATCGGTCTTACAGAGGAATTTGAATCAGAAGGTTTTGACCGTCGTCATATCGGTATTCCGCCTCTTCACACAAAGCTTGTTGAAGCGGTAAGCGCAGTCAATGAAAATGTTGTTGTAGTACTTGCAGGTGGCGCGGTTATTGAAATGCCCTGGGCAGGTAAGGTAAAGGGTATTCTTAACAGCATTCTCGGCGGTGAAGCAACAGGCAGCGCTACAGCAGATATTCTTTTTGGTGACGTGAATCCCTCAGGTAAACTTGCTGAAACATATCCCGTAGCACTTGAAGATACACCTTGTTACAATTTCTTCCCCGGAAATACTGCAACAGTTGAATACAGAGAAAGTGTTTTTGTTGGTTACAGATACTATGATTCCGCAAATAAAAATGTTCTTTATCCCTTCGGTTTCGGTCTTTCGTACACAACATTCGAGTACAGCGATATTAAACTTTCTGCTGATAGCATTAAAGATACAGACGAAGTTACAGTATCATTCAAAGTTAAAAATACAGGTAATGTTGATGGTGCAGAGGTTGCTCAGATTTATGTAAGAGATAACGAAAGTACAATTTACAGACCCATGCAGGAGCTTAAAGGCTTTAAGAAAGTGTTCCTTAAAGCCGGTGAGGAAAAAGAAATAAGTATCACTCTCGGAAAAAGAGCTTTTGCATATTACAATGTTAATATTCACGATTGGCACGTTGAAAGCGGTGCTTTCACAATTTGTGTTGGTGCTTCAAGCCGTGATATTAAATTGAGTGCACAACTTAATGTTGAGTCAACTGTTGAGGCAATTGTTCCCGATTACAGAGCCACAGCACCTGCGTATTATTCAGCAGATGTTATGAATGTTCCTGCAGAACAGTTCGTAAGCGTTCTTGGCAGAGAACTTCCGCCAAGCGAAATCAAAGCATATCCAAATCTCACACTTGTAAATACAATTGAGGATGCTGCTGAAGGTAAAAACGGCGGTAAGATTGTAAGACTTATAAAGAAACTTGTGGGTGAAGAAAGTATGGCAGCAGGTATTGCTTTACAGTTACCTATAAAGAATCTTATTTCAATGAGTTTCGGCATATTCAATCCTCAGATGGCAGAACAACTTCTTGATATTCTTAATGATAAGAAACCCCTTGTAAGAGGTATTGTTGTTATGATAGTCAAGGCTATTCCCGCTGTTATCAAAGGCATTCCCAATCTTAAGAAAATCTAAATTAAAAATAAAAAGATTCGGCAATCGTAACGGATTGCCGAATTTTTTTAAACAAATAATTTTTTCGAAAGCCAACCCCTGATTTTTTTGCTCTTATTAGCATAGAGCCAGAAAAATAACAGGGCAAGACAACAGGCATCAACTACAAGGATTATATTAAATGTTAATATTTGTTCTGCAAAATACAAACAAATGCATAAAACGGTAAGAATTATCACAAGGTCTATAAACAAGTGTAAAATTATTGATGTCCAATGGCGTTTTCGTTGCCTTATCCAATATAAAAATGCCACAACGCAAAGAGAAGCAATCAGAATAGTTGGAAGCGCAATGTGGAAATACCATTTTGGACCACCGAAATGATTGGCGTGAAAAACAAAAACGTAAAGGGCAATTGCAACCGTGTCAAATCCCCACATCAGATAAGGATGTAGTTTTTTCGTAAAAAACGGAAAAACGAAAACCACCCAACACAGAACACTTGAGGATAATACATACACAAACCAAAGGTTTTCAGGATTTATCAGAACATTTAACAATACACATACAATATTTGGTATTAAAAATATATATGAAACTATAAGAGCAACAAATTTTTGCTTTATGTTGGTTGGTACAACGGGTGTTTGGGAAAACGGTGTGTGCGCATTTTCTTCCGTTTTTTGTGAAGGATTATATACAGGGGTATCGCACAAGGCACATTTTTTTGCAGTAGCATCTAATTCTACTCCGCAATTTACACAATATGACATAATAAATCTCCTGTTTTTTATTTTCTATTGCTTTCTATTTTTACGTGAATTCCCATTTTTACAAGGGTGGTAAAAAATTCTCTTTCTATGTCATTTTCTTCGTAACAGTTTGCAAAACTGAACACAAGTTTGTCATTGAAAGTGGATATACCACATCTTGCAGCGGTACGCATACCGGGACCGGGGATAAGTATCACCTTTTCAATAAAAGGTTTCATCTCTTCCGGCAAAACAACAGGACCTAAGTTGGAAAGGTATGCTGAAGTTGTTTGTTCGGCGGATGTGAGGGTTGCGATTCCTAACGCAAAATTTTTGACCGCAAGAGGTAAAAATCTTAAAAAAGGATTTTTTTCGATTCGTACATGTTGCGATATTTGAGCATTAATTTTCTTTTCGTCTTTTTCCAGTCGTAATTGTAAAGCAACCTGCTGTAAAAGCTCGTCAAAAGAATATTCGCCCAAATTCGGATCAACCTTTACTCTTAAACAAATAGAGAAGTTACGCATTGTTTTTGACGGATAGACGTTTCTCAAATTTATAGGTATCTGCACTGAAACCTCTTTTTGACGATGTTTTTCACGCAACTGTTTGCGACAATGTATATCCATTAAAATTGCTGCGAAAAACTCTGTAACAGTAACTCCTTTTTCTTTTGCTAATTTATGGACATCTGCGAAAGACATTATTCCTGAAGTGATGTTTACCATATGCTTTGGCAATTTTGTGCCTTTAGGTTGGTAAACGTGTTTATCAGTAATAGGTGACGAGGCTTTGCTTTTAGCAAATACAGGGAAATCATCTGAAAGTTCCTCGTCAGGTGCAACTTCTTTAATATCTTTAACGAATCCGCCTGCAGGAATATCATTACCTTTTAAACGCAAATATTCCGCAACAAGGGTACACACAAAGTGAGTGTTTCCGTATCCGTCAGAAATTGCGTGAAAAAGGTCTACGGCGATATGAGTGCCATGGTAATAAACCCTGAAAAGAAATCTGTCAGATTCCTTAAAATTAATACGGTAACAGGGATTCTGAATATCAGGATTAACCGATGGTTTTACAGGGTTTTTTTCAAGGTAATACCAGAACAATCCTTTTCTCATACGTACACCGAATCCGGGAAAACGAGGCATAATATTTTCCAATGCCAGTTTTAATGTTTCGGGGTCGATTTCTTCCTTTAGCTCAATGGAAACCCGGAAAATATTTGACCATTTGCTTGTGTTTTGACCGGGAAAAAGAATAGCAGCGTTGTCTAATCTGAACCAATCACGTTGATAAAAAGGTCTTCTTTCAGCCATTTCAAAACACCTCCGTACACATACTGAGAACATTATACAGATTTATATGTGTTTTTGCAACTGCAAAATTCAGGCGATTTTAAGAAGTGATGCTTTTAAAAAAGTTGGCACTGCTTTTTTTGTAAGGTCGGTTGAATCTTCCAAGCTCAAAAAGATTACAGCCAACGCTTAATTTGTTTGTGGTTTCACGACATGTAAGCGTAACAGTGAATCGTTCATCTTTTAAAATTTCCAGAATTGTATCACTTCGTATACCATAGGGGTAAGCAAAACAAGTAGCTTTTTGACCGGTGAGATTATATAATTTTTCTTGAAAAAGTTGTATGTCATCTCTTATGAGCATTTCATATTCCTCCGGGGTTTCACTTTTCAGTTTTGCCATACCGCGCCGGGTGTTTAAGGAGTGTAAATTATAAGTGTGACATCCGATTTCTACAAGCGGGTTAGAATGAATAAGCTTTATATCTTGTTCGTTAAGATACGCGTATCTGTCATCGGTTTCTCCGTTTTTGGTGTATAAATCAACAAGAGACCACACAACATTAACGTTAGCGGGGTAGGAGAATTCTTCCAGAAGAGGTAAAACTTTAGTAAGAAAACTTCGCTCTCCGTCATCAAAAGTAATAATTATAGGATTTTCCGGAAGAGGTTCGCCTGTTTTAACGTACTGAAATAATCGGTTAAAAGAAATGGGGTGAATGTTATTTTCTTTCATATATTGAAAATCTTCACGCAATAAACATACCGGTATGGTATAATCGCCACAATTTGAATTTTTTTCACATATCTGGTGGTACATAATTATAGGAACATTTACCGATGACTGAGAAAAAGCCGATACATAGGGAGAAACCGTATTAATCACTGCTCCTGAAAGCATTGTTAAACATAACGCTATTGAGATTATAGCTAACTGTCTGAATGTAAAAATCTTAAACATATTATCACCCGGAACAGTATATGAAAAAATTTTTTATTTTTTGCAAACAAATGTTTGCTTTTTGCGAAAGTATGTGTTATTATATAAACAGAAAATTTGTTCGGAAAGGTGATTTTATGGAGCCTATTAACGAAACTCAAAAAAGAATATATGAATTTTTGGTAGAGCGCTCACAAGATGGTGTTCCGCCTTCAGTAAGGGAAATTGGTGCTGCGGTAGGTCTTAAGTCTACGTCATCTGTTCAGGCGAACCTTGATGCACTTGAAAAAGCCGGCTATATCATGCGCGACCCGTTGCTTAAAAGGTCTATTCGCATACTTGGACAAGCGGAGAATATAACACACGTTCCGCTTTTAGGTACAGTTACTGCAGGTATGCCAATTCTGGCAGTTGAGCAGATTGAAGGCTATATTCCGTATACCGGAAGAGTTTCAAGAGATAAACCGCTGTTTGCTCTTAAAGTACGCGGTGAAAGTATGTTGTGGGCAGGCATTTTAAACGGCGATATTGTTATAGCTGAAAAAACTCCCTATGCAGCCAACGGCGAAATAGTTGTTGCTATGATTGAGGATGAAGCAACTGTTAAGCGTTTCTACAAAGAAAACGGTCATTTCCGTTTACAACCTGAAAATGACGAGTTTGAACCTATTATTACAAACGAGGTTGTTATTCTCGGTAAGGTTGTTGCTCTTATCAGATACTATTAATAAATCGCAACAAAAAATCATAACCATCTGCAGGTGGTTATGATTTTTTTATAGTATAACTTTTCTGATATATCAATTATAGCATAATAAAACATATAAAACAAGTCTTGTATACAAATTCGGTTTGTAGTAGAATTCAATGTATATTGAAAAATAGGGGGAGCATACTTTGTTCAAAAAAGATATGAAAGCCGAAGAACTGAATTTTTTTGAAGTTCGTGATTTTCTTGATAATGAAATAGTGCGTCTTAACGAGCTTATAAAAGAATATCGCGCAAATATAAAAGAACAGGGTGAAGATTTTAACAGAGATAATCCAAATGGCGGTATGTATTCAAAAATGGAACTTACCGAAATACATTACGATATGGAAAAGAAAATGATTTATGCCGAAGAAGCCGCGCGGGATATTTATTTTTATAAAAAACTTCGACTTGCTCCTTATTTTTCAAAAGTAGTTTTCAAACCTGATGGAACAGGTAAAGAAAAAACTGTTTATATAGGTTTACGTACACTTCAGGACCCGGATACTTTTGAGATGTTTGTTTGTGACTGGCGAGCACCTATATCATCGCTTTTTTATGACGACTTTGAGGATAAAGCATTTTTTGATGCGCCAAGAGGCAGAATGTATTGCGACCTTTTGTTGAAACGCCAGTTTAAATTCGGTGATGGTAAACTTTTGTATTATGTAGATAGTGACCTTAAAATTGATGATGATATTCTGAGAGACGTGCTGTCGTCATCTTCCGGTGAACATCTGAAAGTTATTGTAAACAGTATTCAGCGCGAACAAAACAAGGTTGTTCGCTATTCTGATAGCGAAAACCTTCTTGTCTGCGGTCCTGCGGGAAGCGGTAAAACCTCCGTAGGTTTCCACCGACTTGCCTACCTTCTTTACAGAAACCGTGCAGAATTATCTTCAGCTGAAATCATAATGTTTTCAAATAACGATATTTTTTCAAGCTATGTTGCAGATATCATACCTGAATTAGGTGAGCTGCCTATAAATTATGCGTCATTCTACAGCATTTTTGCGGCGGAAATTCCCACATTGCCCACAGGTGATTATTATTCACTTGCGGATGATATTATAAAGGGAAATAAATCCAGGTTAAAAAGCGCATCTTTTAAAATGAGCAAGGAATTTCTCGATTATCTGGAAAGTGTTGCAGATTCTGTTGAACCTGAATTTCAAAATGTAGATGTTTGTGATAAAATCATAATTTCAAAAGAAGACCTTCTTGAAAGATTTCTTAGCGATACAGAGAATTCTCAGAAATCAAGAGGCGAACGTCTTGCCTCATATACTCAGGGAGTTATTGACAAATTTTTTATTGAAAATCATAAAGAACTTTATGGAGCTGTTGATGAAGATACATCTATTGATGAAGATACATCAAAACTTCTCAAAAGGCTTCGCCGTGAAGTAAAATCAGCAGCAGTTGAAATGATAAAAAATGCCACAATTCTTGACCCGATGAGTTTATATTTTAAATTCCTTAAAGAATATGCTGATGTTAATAATTTTCCTGAACTTCTTCAAAGTGTTGACTCCCTGAAAAAAGGGTATATAGAATTTGAAGATGCACTTGGTATAGTATATATTAAAACGGTTTTGGGTACAGCAGCAGTGCTTACCGGTGTAAAACATATACTTATAGACGAGGCACAGGATTTATCTTTTGTTCAGCATCAGATTATAAAGCGTATGTTCCCAAGAGCTAAATTCACCCTTCTTGCAGATACTAATCAGGCAATTTTGCCCGGACTTAATACAACTGACAGTTCGAAACTTTCAGATATTTTTTCGGCAAAACTTTTGAAACTTGATAAAAGCTATCGTTCAACAAAACAAATTAATTCATTTGCTTTAAGTTTGCTCCATGAAAAAGAACGTTATGAAATTTTTGAACGTGACGGGGAAGATGTGAAATTCCTCAATGGTGATGTTGATGGTCTGGAAGATTTGGCGAAAACTGAACGTGAAAACAGCAAAACACTCGCAATAATTACAAAAACTGCTGATGATGCACGCGAACTTTATAAAACGCTTAAGAAAAATATGGCGGATATTCGTCTTTGTGATAATAAATCCTGCGAAATAGGGAATGCTCCTGTTATAATGCCCTTGGCACTTACAAAAGGTCTTGAGTTTGATAGTGTTATTATTGTTGATAAAGATGGTTCATTTACAGATGCAGAAAACAAAAACTTCTTGTATCTTGCATCTACAAGAGCGTTGCACAAATTAAGCATATTTTCAATTTAAATAATGAAAAAACCTCTTTGCACAATGCAAAGAGGTTTCGCTTTATAAGACTGTTAATTACTGAATCATACAATCAGCAACTTTGTTGAGGTCAGACTGCATTAAGCAGAAGTTAACGATACCAAGACCGAAAAGTCCGAGAACAAGGTAGATAACAGATCTGTCTTCGTGAGGGATTCCCATAGCCTGACAACCTTCAGCAAATTTCTTTTCAGCAAGGAAGAAACCAAGAAAAGGTAAGAGGATGCAAAGAACTGCCTCTAAAGTAGCAGAGTCATTAACATCTCTGACTTTTACTGCTTCTACAGCCATTTTATATGCCCAATAAATAGCATAAATACCGCAAGTTACGAATGAGAGAATGACACAAGTTACAATGTTTCTTTTTTCTATTACCATAAGGACAACTCCTTTCAAAGTTTGTAACAAAATTATAACATTATACTATTTCTCAGTCAACAGTTTTCGACAAAAAAACATCAATGAAGATATGTAAATTTTATGAAATTATGATACCGTTTATTGCATCATTTACAGCTTTTCGCAAGTTCAGAATCCAACTTTGTTCATGTGGATAGTTTTTGAAAGAAAGCGGAATATCCAGATCTTTTTCGATAAGATTTAATACATATTTTCTTGAAGTAAGTTTTTCAAGAAGTTTTAATGCTCTTAAATCCTGTAAAGCATCAGCAAAAACAAGGTTTCTTAAAGAGTTCAGCGGTTCACCATTTTTGCCGGGATATACCACAAAAGAGTCACCTGAAGGGAAACTTCCGCCTGCATCTGTAACTTTATAAGGATCAATGGGATGTTTTGAGTACTGGGAATACCAGAAGTTATGACCCCATTGTAAAAAGCCTTTGGCATCATATTTATAGAGCAAAACGCCTAAAATTCTGCTGCGTTGTGAGGGCTGTGAGAATAATCTGTTAGGGGCGAATTCTGCAACCTGACAGCAACAGTGGTATGTCCAGAAGTTTTTAACTTCTGCTCTGAAAATGTCGGCAGTTTCTTCAGTGCAAATAGGAGTTTTTACAATACCCTGACGGAAAAATTCAATATGGGAAAGGGCATCGCAGGAATTAAATGTCGGGAATAATCTGTGAAGGAGTTCTGCAGATTTTTTATAGTTTTTAATTTGTTCTTCGTTAGGTTCGTCTGAAACGTGTAGCCAACAACGATCTTTAATGCCGAGTTTTTTTACCTCTTTTTTAAATTCTTTTGCAAAGCATTCTAAAAATTCACAATAAGCCTTGCCTGTGGCTTTCGTGTCCCAACCAAAAATTCTTTTTTCTTTGCCGTTAACGGTGGCAATGATTTTGGGTGCGGATGTAGCACCCCACTGTGTAAAAAAGTGGGATATTTCAAAGGCTTCAATGCCGTTTTTAAGGCAGATATTTACATATTTTTCAAAATTGCTGAAATCGAAAGAGTACTGCCCTTTTGTTTTTTCAACTTTCACAAGTTGAACTGTGGGGCGTTCGCCACCAACTTCTGTGTCAAGAGGAGGAGTGAATACGGGAGTAAGAATCATATTCATACCGTGTTCAGACGCATTTTTTATATATTTTTCAACTATATTCCAATATTCATCCGAAAAAGCCTCAACACCGTAGTATGTTAAAAGGCAATCATTATGGAACCAGTTTGTGTATAAAATTTCTTGTTTTGGAAGTTCCTGGTCAATAATATTAAGAGAAAAAACTTTTTCAACAACAGTTTCGCCTGCGGTGATTTTTACTGCAATAGAGTGTTCTCCCGGATTTTGAGAAGAAGGGTTATATTCAATCCACAACGAGTGCCATTCGCCTTTTTTGATTTTTAAGCTTTCACTAATGGGCTCAAGCAAATCAGGAAATTCTTTTCTTGTAAGGTCATAGTGGAAAGAATCTGAATTATCAAAACCATTTCTGCCTGCCGGAATATTGCGTACATAATAAATTTTTAAATCTTTCGCTAAAGGGGAAACGAGTGAAACCTGTATGTTGGTTTCGCTTTTGTTTTCTGCCATAAACGCTATCTGAAACGAAAACTTTTCATTTTTTAAACAAGAAAATGATGTGAATTCTGAAAAGTTGGGCTCAGTATCCTTAAAAACTTTATTAAGAGAAGAAAGTAAAAGAGTTTTCATTGATTATACCTCTGCTTTCGCAACTTGAATGTGATAAAATAATTATAGGACTAAACATACTAAGTGTCAAGAAATATAACCGATGAATAAAATGAAGGAAATTCATCAATAATTTATAAAACGAAATCTTTTCAGGTTTACAAATGGTGTTTTTTATGATATCATATATAAGTTATATTATAAATTAACGGATGAAAGGAGGATGTTGCTTTGGAACATGCGATTACCCATTTTTTTGCGGAGAAGGCACTTTCAAGAATATTGAAGTATATCGATAAAGCTCCTGAAGAAAATCTTTTAAAGATTCTCAATATTGCGGAAAAGCATTTTAAAATGTTTCCTCAGAAGAACTTTGAAAAGATGAAAGCCGCTGTCAATGACAAGGATAATGTATATATGCAGTTGGCTAAAAATATTTTAGCGGATATTGATCGCGATTTAGTTAAATCTTTACTCGTTTCTATGGGTATACATGCAGGTTATTACGGAACAAAAACAGTTCGTAAAAATCGCGATAAATATAATTGCAACATACCTTTCACCATTCTTTTTGACCCGACAAGTGCATGTAATCTTAAGTGTAAGGGCTGCTGGGCGGCGGAATACGGGCATAGCCTTCAACTTACTCTCGATGAAATGCGCAGCATTGTAACACAGGGTAAGGAATTAGGAACTCATTTCTATATGCTTACAGGTGGCGAGCCTCTTATAAGAAAAGATGATATTATTACACTTGCTTCCGAAAATCCTGAATGTACATTCCTTATTTACACAAACGCAACTCTTGTTGATAAAAAACTTTGCGACGATATAAAACGTTGCGGCAATATCACCCTTGCGCTTTCCATTGAAGGTGACGAACATAGTAACGATTCCCGTCGCGGTGATGGTACTTATAAAACAACAATTGAGTCTATGGAACTTCTTAAAAAAGAAGGAATTCTTTTTGGTATTTCCGTATGCTATACAAGACAAAATGTCGGTGATGTTACATCTGACGAGTTCCTTGATAAGATGATAGATTTAGGTGTTAAATACGCCTTCTACTTTAATTTTATGCCCGTTGGAAAAGGTGCCGATAAAGAGCTTATACCCACACCGTCACAAAGAAAATACATGTATTTCTGGATGAAAAAAATGCGTAACAGTCATACAGGCAAACCTCTGTTTGTGATGGATTTCCAGGATGACGGTGAGTATGTCGGCGGTTGTATCGCAGGTGGCAGAAACTATTTCCATATTAATTCAAACGGCGATATAGAACCATGTGTGTTTATTCACTATTCCGACTCAAATATAAAAACCGACACTCTTTTTGAGGCGCTTAATAAACCGTTGTTTATGGCTTACAGAAAGGGACAACCCTTTAATGATAATCATCTTATGCCATGTCCTATGCTGGAAAACCCGCAGATTCTGCGAAGAATTATTAATGAAACAGGGGCTAAAAGTACGGATCTCGTTTCTCAGGAAACTGTTGATGAACTTTGTTCAAAGTGCGATGATTTCAGTATTGCCTGGGCACCTGTTGCAAAAGAAATCTGGGAAACTACAACACATCCGGTAACGCATACTCAGTATTATCGTGATACTCCCGAAGGGAAAAAACAAAAATAGAAATTAAGGTTATCACTTAGGGTGATAGCCTTATTTTTATGTGAATTTCAACATAAAAGTATCAGCTGTTTCGGCTCTTTGTCTATTTACAAAAAACGCGTAATTTGCTATACTATAATATGTATTACTATATTCGAGAGGTGTAGCTTTATGGAGCGAAAGAGCGGCGTGCTTATGCATATTTCGTCCCTTTGGGGTGATTATTCGTGCGGTAGTTTCGGCAAAGCCGCAAAGGAGTTTGTTGATTTTCTTTCATCAGGCGGTTTTTCTTACTGGCAGGTGTTACCTTTCGGTTTGGTTGATGAGTGTAACTCACCGTATAAGTCTTATTCTACCTTTGGCGGAAATCCGTATTTTGTTGATCTGGAAATTCTTTTCGGAGAAGGAGTTATAACTGCAGAGGAATTGAATTCAGCCCGTCAGCAGACACCGTATTCTTGTGAATTTGACAGATTAAGTAAAGATAGGGTCGATCTTCTTATAGAAGCTTCTAAACGTGTTAACGATGAACTTCGTGAGAAAATAAATTGTTTTATAGATAATAATCCGCACCTTTATGATTTTTGCAAATTTATGGCGTTAAAGGCGGAAAACAACAACGAGGAATGGACTTGTTGGACAAAAAGTGATTTTAGCAAAGAAATAGAATTTGGTTGGCGCTTTATACAGTATGAATTTTTCACTCAATGGGCGCAAGTTAAAGAATATGCAAACAAAAAAGGTGTAAGAATTATAGGCGATATTCCCATTTATGTTTCTTTTGATTCGTCCGACGTTTATTTCAACAAAGGGCTTTTTATGATGGACGACAATAATCGCCTTACCGATGTTGCAGGTGTTCCGCCCGATTATTTTGCCGAGGACGGTCAGCTTTGGGGCAATCCTCTGTATAAATGGGATGAAATGGAAAAAGACGATTTCAAATGGTGGAAGGACAGAATATCCTTTGCTCTTAACCTTTTTGATGGAGTGCGAATTGACCATTTCAGAGCATTTGAAAGCTTTTGGGCTGTAAAAGGCGATGCAGAAACTGCCCGTGAGGGAAAATGGGTAAAAGGCCCGGGAATGAAACTTATAAAAGCCTTGCAAGATGTTTCGGGAGATAAACTTATAATCGCTGAAGATTTAGGTGATATAACCAAAGAGGTTATTGAGCTTGTTGAAGAAAGCGGTTTTCCCGGAATGAGGGTGTTCCAGTTTGGTTTCTTGGGTGGGGATACACCCCATAAACCCCATAATTACATAAATAACAGTGTTGCGTATTCAGGTACCCACGACAATAACACCCTTTTGGGTTATTTGTGGGAGACACCTATGGATATAAAGAACGATATTATGAAATATTGTGTTTGTAATCCAAGCGAGTGGAACGAAAAGGGCTGTGATGCTATTATCAGAACCATTATGGCAAGTAATGCAGGACTTGCGATTTTCCCTGTGCAGGACCTTTTAGGTTATGGTAATGACACCCGTCTTAATGTTCCCGGCAGAGCACACGGAAATTGGCTTTACAGAATTACAAAAGAACAACTTGGTTTTATAGATACTGAAAAATATAAAGAAATAAACAGACTTTACGGAAGGTAAAAATTATGGCAGATTTAAAAGATATAACACTGTTCTTGCTTGATATGGACGGAACAGTAAATTTAGGATATGACCCTATTGAAGGTGCGAAAGAATTTCTTTGCACATTAAAGGCGCAAGGTAAAAACTTTATTTTCCTTACAAACAATTCTTCAAAGAGTGCATCCGATTATGTTGAAAAAATGCGTTCTTTAGGTTTTCCTTGTGAAAGCGAAAATGTTTTTACTTCCGGTATGGCGGCGGGAATGTTTCTTGAAGAAAATAAAAAAGGTAGTAAAGTTTACGTATGCGGTACTCAATCGTTAAAAAACGAACTCAAGAATTATGATGTGGATATGAGTGAAACCGGCGAAGATGCAGATACGGTTCTTCTCGGTTATGATACTGAACTTGATTATAAAAAAATTCGTACGGTTTGCGATTTGCTGGACGGTGGCGCTGATTATTACGCAACTAACATCGATATGGTTTGTCCTATTGAAGGGGGAAGGTATCTTCCCGATTGCGGTAGTTTTGCCGATATGTTTGAACAGGCGGTTAAAAGGCGTCCTCGTTTCTTAGGCAAACCCGACAGAACAATGATAGATATAATTGCAAAAGCACAGGGTGTGCCGTATGAAAATATAGCTATGGTTGGCGACAGAATTTATACGGATGTTAAAACAGGTATAAATGCAGGTGTTACTTCCGTGCTTGTTCTTTCAGGGGAAACGACCCTTGAAGATTATAAAAAATCAGATGTTAAACCTGATTATGTTCTTGACTCGGTCAAAGATATTCTGGAAGCAATCAGATAAATGGAGGATAATATGGCAAAGAAAATTATTTCAATAGTTATAGTTGTTGTAATGCTGTTTTCGGTAATGGCAATGTCATTTACTGCCTCAGCTATGGTTGAAAACAATATTTTATACGGCGATATTGATGATAATAAAGTCGTAGATACTAATGATGCCCGTATTGCACTTATGGTGGCAGCAGGACTCGAAAATATTGATGATGAAGATGCAGGCAATCGTGCTGATGTTAATAATGATGGTGTAGTAACACTTTTTGATGCCCGTCAGATTCTTAGAGGTGTTGCAGGGCTTACATCTTTACAACCATCAGGTGCATTTTATGGCTTTACAGGTTACAAGGACGATATAATTAACGTAAGTTCACCCGAAGCTGCAATAGCAGTTTTCAATACTTGCCTTAACCTGGTTAAAACAGAGCAGGCAGGTTTTACCAGAAGTGAAGCAGTTGAAGTAAACAACTTCAATATTAAAGAGGTAGAATTGGTTGGTGTTAACTTCGGAAATTCTGCTGAAAGTGTTGCACAGATGATTAAGGATATGATAGTTTCTGAAGCTGAGCCGGAAGAGGCACAGACTATTATTAAAGGAACAAATTCCGATAATGCAATGTCAGTAGAAACTGAAACATATGTTTCAAAACTTTCAGCAAACGATGTTTACGGTATAGATGTTAGTTATGACGGAGCAGGACTTATGACTATAAGTGTTGCACTTCCCGATAGCGAAATTGATAATATAAGCCAGACAGCGTATGCCGATGTTTTCAACACAAAACTTATTGTTGAAGATTCTGAAAATGTACTTGAAAATGTTTTTGCTTCAGAGTCATTAGCAGATGCGAAGCGCAAAGAGGTTAAAAACGCAATTCTTACACTTGTTTTTGATACAGAAACCGGAAACGTTGTTTCATATACCACAACTTATGAAACAGATATGTATATTGCTAACTCAACACTTGGTATAAGCTCAATTCTTTCAGCGCAGCTTAAGGGTATTCAATACGGTACAAAAGTAACTGTAGTTTACGATAATTTCCAATGGTAAAATAAATTTATTTTAATACTTTATCAAGGGGTGCTGTTTATGAAAAAATACGTTCTCGCTCTCGATCAGGGTACTACATCATCAAGAACAATAGTTTTTGATAAAAAAGGTAGAATAGTTTCAAAGGCACAGTTTGAATTTGAACAGATTTATCCGAATTCAGGTTGGGTTGAACATAACCCTTACGAAATACTTGATTCTCAACTTCGTTCGCTTTCTTCTGCGCTTATGAACGGAAAAATAGATCCGAAAGAAATTGCCGCTATCGGTATCACAAATCAGCGCGAAACAACAATTCTTTGGGATAAAGAAACAGGTAAACCTGTTTATAATGCTATTGTTTGGCAGTGTCGCAGAACAGCAGCGATTTGTGAAAAATTAAAAGAAGACGGGCTCGAAGATTATGTAAAAGAACACACAGGTCTTCTTGTGGATGCTTATTTCAGCGCAACAAAAATAAAATGGATTCTTGATAATGTTCCCGAAGCCCGTACTCTTGCTGCAGAAGGAAAGCTTCTTTTTGGTACAGTTGAAACATGGCTTATATGGAACCTTACGAATAAACAGGTGCATATTACCGATTACAGTAATGCCGCAAGAACTATGCTCTTTGACATCGAAAAACTTTGTTGGGATGAGTATCTTTGCAACAAATTAGGCATTCCTATGAGTATTCTTCCCGAAGTTCGCGAAAGCAGTTCCGTTTATGGTTATGTTTCCGAGGATGTTCCGGGTCTTAAATCTTTGGCAGGTATTCCGATTTCCGGTGCTATCGGTGACCAACAGGCGGCACTTTTCGGTCAGGCTTGCTTTAACGCGGGTCAGGCTAAGAATACCTATGGTACAGGCTGTTTCCTTCTCATGAACACAGGTGATAAGCGTGTTCATTCCCAAAACAATCTCATAGAAGGTATTGCCTGGGGCATTAACGGAAAAATCACATATAACCTTGAAGGTAGCGCATTTAATGCAGGTTCGGTTATAAAATGGCTACGAGATGAGTTGAGACTTATTTCTGAACCCAGTGAATGTGATTTCCTTGCAGAAAGTGTAAAAGATGCAAACGGCATCTATCTTGTACCTGCTTTTACAGGTCTTGGCGCTCCGTATTGGGATATGTATGCAAGAGGTTGCATTGTAGGACTTACACGCGGTGTGAATCGTGCGCATTTTGCAAGAGCTGTTCTTGAAAGTATTGCATACCAGGTAACAGACCTTGTTGAAGCAATGTCCAAAGACAGCAATATAATTATGAGTGAATTGCGTGTTGACGGCGGTGCTTCCGTAAGTAACGTTATGATGCAAATTCAAGCGAACCTTACATCTTCAAAGGTGAATCGTCCAAAACTTGTTGAAACAACAGCCCTTGGTGCCGCTTATATGGCAGGTCTTGCAGTTGGTTTCTGGAAAGATTTTGACGAAATTGAAAGAGTTCGCGAAGTAGACAGAATCTTTATTCCCGCCATTGATAATGCCACAAGAGAAGATGCTCTTAAAGGTTGGCATAAGGCGGTAGAACGTTCCAAAGACTGGGAAGAAAAATAATTTCTTCATATTGCGGAATATTTCCGTTTTGTTCGACTTGACGTATCTGCATACGTCTACGTCTCACAATTCCGAAAATCTTCATGCAATCTGAAAAAATTATTACTTCTATTTAAGTTATGACGTACCTTTGTACGCCTTCGGTTCACAAAATAACAAATCTACGCACAATATAAGAAAAAAGTGATATATTGATGCAGCTTATATAATAGCGTCACAGACCCGAAATTTTGAATTTTGCATTCCCATGGGGGTATTATGGATATCGAATTATTAGTTGTATTGTTTGGAGCGCTTACAGTAGCGCTTTCAATAGTCTGTATTGTTCTTCTTATATCTTTAAAAAAAGGTAAGAATAACGATACAATTTATGAAGAATTCCGTCGTAATCGTGAAGAGATGGCTCGTTCAAGCAGGGAATTACGCGAAGAACTTACCAAAGCGCTTGAAAAAATTGAAGCGAAGTTAAATGATATGCTTAAAGAAAATTATCAGAGCAGAATCGAACTTGCCGAACAGGTAAGAGCTTCGATTAAAGAGATTCAAGAACAAAATGCTCAAAGTTCCGAAAAACAGACAAGAGCATTTTCTGAAGCTATTGCACGAATACAAGAAAGTAACGAGAAAAAGTTGGAAGAAATGCGTGTAACAGTTGATGAAAAACTTACCACAACTCTTACAACGCGTCTTAATTCTTCGTTTAAAACAGTTTCTGAACAGCTCGAAAACGTTTACAAATCTTTGGGAGAAATGAAAGAACTTTCCCAAGGGGTTACAACCAATGTGACTTCACTTAACAGAATTCTTACTAACGTAAAGGCACGTGGAACATGGGCAGAAGTTCAACTTGAATCTATTCTTGACCAGACCATACCGGGTCTTTATGTTAAAAACTATTCACCTAAAAACAACACAGAACGTGTTGAATTTGCAATACGTTTTCCGAATAATGATAGAGAAGGCGAAGATATTTATCTTCCTATTGACTCTAAATTTCCTCTTGAGGACTATGTAAGAGTATGTGAAGCGGCAGATAATGCAGACCCTGAAGCCTTGAAAGTTGCAAGAAAAGCCCTTGAGGACAGAGTTCTTGCAGAGGCGAAAGAAATAAAAAAATACATTTGTGTTCCGCAGACAACACCTTTTGCAGTGCTTTACCTTGCAACAGAAGGTCTTTACGCTGAAATTGCTTCTTCAAAAACAGGTATTGCTGAAAAATTACAGGCACAAAATGTAATGGTGGCAGGTCCGTCAACTATAACGGCGTTACTTAACTCATTCGCTATGGGCTTTAAGGCAATGGCTATCAATGAAAAAGCCGATGAAGTCAGAAAACTTCTTTCAGTTGCAAAATCGCAATACGAAACATTCGGTACTGTTCTTGAAAAGGCGAGAAAGAAAATTGATGAAGCAGGTAGATCTCTTGATGAAGCTCAGAAGAGAAACGATATTATCCAGAAAAAATTAAAAGGCGTAGAGGCGATTGAAAGTAGCGCAGCGGAACAGTTTTTTCAAGTGGATGAATAAAAAATTTACGGTGTATCCGATTACTCGGATACACCGTTTTTTTGTTATTTGTTTTTATCGGGAACAACCAGCATACTGCAGCTTCCGTCAGTATATTTAACTACCAGGAATTTGCCTTCGTTACCAACGTTATATGCCATAAAAGCATCATCAACCATTTTTTGCGCCAGATTAAGGTCGGTTATTTCTTCCTGATGCGGTAAGGGAATATCGCTCAGATCCAGAGGACCATAGTCATATTCTTCATCATACCAGTCATCGTAGTCATCTTCATACCAGTCATACCCATCTGACTCCAGACCATAATTATAATATTCGCAACAATCAGCAAGGTAGGACGAAATATAAGTATTGTTTTGAGCAAAATACGACAAATGCATTTCTTGTTTGCCGAAAATATCAGAATAATCAGCCTGCAACCATTGTGCCGCTTCGTTTACATCAACAAGATGCGCTTTTTCAACCTTTTTGTCAGTAGCAAAATATTTGGTGTAATCGTATTTATCAAGCACTTTTATGGTATTTGTCATATTAGTATTAATATAGAAAATATACCCATACATATTCAAAGTGTTTGGTTCACTATAAAAATCTGAATTGTATTCAAAAGCGATAGCCCCCAATTCCTTTTCAGGTTCAAACCATTCTTTTGCACTGAGAACACAGGCATCTTTGTAAATTGCACCCATAAGTTCTTTTGTGAAATTTTTATACTCATTAGAGAAAGTATCAGAGTTATAAAAAGAACTGAATGGTGTGGTTTTATAGTCCTTTGATATTATGAAAGAATCTGTGAAAAGAGGTATAACTGTTGGATAATCATAATAATCTTCAACGTAAACGGAATCTATATTAACACTGTCGGGAATTGCTAACGGATCGGTTTCTGTAGCTTTGACCCATTCTTTTGAGTCTATCTGATTAAGCATTACACCAAGGCGAGTTTTTAGTTGTTTTGATTCCCATACATTCATATATTCTGCTAATGCAGAGCTACTTATGTTTTTGTATGAACGATAAATCGTTGTGCCGTTTTTTAAAACATATGTAATTTCGCAATAAGCACCGGTTTCTTCAGCACGATCATCAACTATGGTCTGGTGTATGGTTTGTGCTATCTGAAGTTCATCTTCTCCTGTCAGAACAACAGAATCATATGATAAACCGGGCAAGAAAAATTCATTTTCGGTATTTGCATGGGACATATCAAAGGGTGTTGAAATGTTAACATACTCAACGTCTTTTATATCGGGTATTCGTGTTGCATAGCCAAAACCACCGGTAAAACCGATTATCATTACAATAAGTTGTAAAACAATTGCGATTCCTGCTGATGTTGCACCACATGCTATTTTCTTGGGACTCCAGGTAACAAGGAGACAAATGATAATAGTCAGAATTGCGGTTACGATTAAACCTATTATGAATAACAGTGGAAAAGCAAAGGCTTCTTCGTAAAGGTAATCGTTGAAAAAACCAAAGTAATGTACAAATGAAAGAGGTAGAACCAGACAAGAAATTACGAGAGCAACTCTTGATTTGCCTTTTGTACCGCAATGTTCGGCTTTGAAACGGTTTACAAAATAGTGTTTGCATCCGATTAAAGCAACACAGACAATAACCAAGCCAATTATTGCCGCAAGTAGTTCGGGTAAAAGAGATATTTTACCATACACGGCAAAGCAATCGGAAGTATCGCTTTCATCGATAACGGCAATATCAGATACTAATCCTATATAGCCGAATATACCACTCATACTTTCATATCCATAAAGAGTGTGAGCCAAAATATTATCGATCACAAGGCTTATAGCGCTTGGGAAATTCATTATTGACAGAATGAGTAAATATGCTTCTGCTTTTCTGGCTGTAAACAAGTGAGCTATTATAACAATTGTATAGCTTATTAAAAAAGGAACAAATGAAGACAAAATATTTACAAACAGACCGATAAACAGATTTTTATGTAATCCCAGATAATAGATGTTTACTGCAGCAGCCATTAGCTTAATAATAATTGTAATACCTGCTGTGATTATCACGGGATAAAAAACTTTATTGAAAAATAATTGTCTTCTGCCTACTGCAAAGCTTAACTGTGTATAACAACTTTTTTTACTAAGCAAGAAATTAAATTGTAAAATAGCAGCAATTAAACCAAAAAAGAATGTAACGGTAGTGTCGCTATAAGCGGCAGAAAGATAATATGATGGGGAATATGACTGAGCGTAGCGGGAAAGTGCATAAGCCTCAGACTTTAACATAGAAATAAGTGTATCCCACTCGCTTTCGTAAATTGAATAATATGTATCCAAAAATACGGAATAGAAAAATGAAAACGTAAATAAAATGATACATAAAATCATTGGCACAGTAAAAATACGTTTTATACTGTTAGTTCTTAGAGTTTTATTTGAAGATTGATTGGATTTTTTCATTTTCACTTTCCGCCTCCGTTTCTTCAATAAATACTTCTTCCAAAGTTAAACATTCGGTTTCTATGGTTTGAGCACCTAAATTATTAAGTTTTTCCATTTCTGTTGCAATATCACCATAGATTGTCAAAGAAACTGTTTTACCTTGGGGTTTTAGTTTACGATAATTAATGCCATCAAAGGTTTCAGCGCCTACGGGTTCTTCAAAAGCAAGTTTCACACGTCTGTAATGGTTGCTTATATCATCAATGGCGCAATCGAGTATAATATTTTTACCATTAATTATAGCTATATGGTCGCACACACCTGAAATCTCGGTTAAATCATGTGATGCAATGATTACTGATGCATTTGTTTCGTTTATATATTTTAATAAAAGTTTTTTGAGTATTTCTTTTTTATGAGGATCAAGGCCATCAAAAGTTTCATCAATAAGCAAATATTTAGGTCTTGCGGCAAAAGCTATTGCAAGGGAAGCCTGTTTTTTCATACCCTTTGAAAGACTGCGCAAACTGGATTTAATATTGAGTTCAAATAATTCGCAGATTGATGCAAGGATTTTTGTATCAAAGTTGGGATAATAGGAAGCGTAGTATTTTGCAGCACTACGGATAGTTGAAGATGGCGGGAAATACAGATTATCTGAAAGATAGAACATATTCATACGTTCGTGGTTATTATCAAAAGAGTTAGCGCCATCTAAATATACACCACCGTTATCCGCTTTAAAAATACCGGCACATACATTTAGCAAAGTTGTTTTTCCGCTACCGTTAAAACCTATTATGCCAAGCACAGAAGAATCATCTACATTTAAACAGATATTATCAATAGCGGTGAAATCCTTATACTTTTTTGTTACAGATTTTATTTCAATCATTCTCATCACCCTTTTTATAAATTTCTTTTACTAAGGCTATGATTCTGTCTTCGGTAACACCCTTGGCTTTTGATGAAGCAAGAATACGTTTTAGTTCGGTTTCTGCATTGTCAAGCACAAGTTTGTTTTCTATGGCAGATTGACTTATGAACACACCTTTTCCGGGAACAGAGTATGTCACGTTTTCTGTTTCAAGTTCCTGGAATGCTCGTTTGACCGTGTTAACATTAAGGTCAAGGTCGGAAGCCAACTGACGTATAGATGGTAATTTGTCGTCGGGCTTTAGCTCACCGGTATTGATAAGGTTCATTATCTGTTCTTTTATTTGTTCAAATATGGGTGTTCTGCTGCGGTTATCAATAAATATCACTTCATCACCTCCGGTCTAAAACTGTGATATGTGAGCTATTACAGTTATACAATATCACGTATGTGAAATTTTGTCAACTGTTTAGTAAAAGAAAAACCACAGTACCAAAGTACTGTGGTTTGAATTTTCAGGATCCATTTAACACGGATAAATTAATTTTTTAGAGGTTATCTATTAAAGTGAACCATTTATGATTCTGAGAAGTGCATTGATGTAGTCAAGGATTACACGGATGAAATGGTAGTTAGCGAGAGTATCATTGTAATCAGCTGTACCAAATGTGTTACGGGTAAGAACTGCACCGCAATCTGAACAAACAGATGACTCTGTACCATTCTGTAAGAATGTCTGGTCATTGTTTGATGTCCAACAAACTTCGTTGCCTTCTTCATCAAGAACGGGGTCGCCGTTTTCATCAAGAACAGGTGTAGGAGTGTGAGGTTGAGCATCGTGTGTTTCGCCACAACCGGCACAAACGATAGCGTGATAACCGGGTTTAGTTTCTGTGTAAAGATCTGTTGTTATGCTAACGTAACCTGTTGACCATGCATGACTAACCTGTACGGGCACCTTAGCAAATTCAATGCCATCGAAGTAAGTAACAACTTCAGCAACATTAACATTAAGGTTTTCGCTCTTTATTGGGTTTGTGGTAAACATGTTTGCAGTATCTTTACCATAGGTAATTATGCCTGAGTAACCGGGATCGTAAATGTAATGTCTGCCTGAACCATCTTCGGTATAACCGGTAGCAACTTTGGTCTGTACAGCGATTGAAGTACCATCTAATTCAACTTTTTCGTTGTCTAAGTATGCATTTTTGTTAGGTCTGCTGAGGATAGTGATCTCGTCAACAGCAGGGAACTGCCAGATATTACCTTCGATATTGATATCAACGGGAAGAGCAACGTTTGATAAAGCATCATCAACGGGACCAAGGCCTATTGCAAGGGGTGCCATGAAACCTGAAACATAAATTTCATAATCAAGAGTACCAAAAACCTTATCACTTTCAAAGGCAACTGTGAAGGTAACCTCTAATACAGTACCTGTAAATTCTTCAGACTTGAAAGCATCAAAGAAAGCCTCTTCATCAACAAGGTAGTCAATACCGTTAGCAATAACTGAATTTATTTCACAAGTATAAGCTCTTGATTCGCCGTCCAAAGCAGCAAATTTACTTTCATCAATAGTAACATCAATATTGAAAAGCTCTTTAGTTACATCTGTTTTGGCATCCAAAGCATATGTACCGGTAGCTGTGTAAGAAAGTGCAGGGGTTTCAGCAGCAACAACAGAAACCAAGCCGAGACTTGAAACGAGCATAACTGCAACGAGTAAAATAGAAATAATTTTTTTCATTGTGTGCACCTCCAATTAACGAATGCCTACAAGTGTCTGGATGAGTGAAACGACGATCAGGTAGAAGTAACCAATGATTTCAGATTCGAAATCAGTCATTTCGCCACCAAAGATGGCTAAGAAACCTTCAGTTTGGGGGATTGATTGTGTAACTTCACCTTTGCAAATTTCACAAACACCGGTTTGTGTCTGAGGGATGAAAAGACCGCCATCGTCATTAGGAATGAACTCGTTAACGGTGTGTTCCTCGTAATTATGAACTTTGCCACAACCAAGGCAGTACTGACCATGACCGGCTTCACCAAGGCAAGTAATTTCACCAAGGACGTGATTAACAGTGATTTCAACAGAACCAACGTACTGGTTTTTGTAGTAAACCTCAACGAAAACCTTATTTATATCTTCGCCATCATCTGAAGTGGGGATAGAAAGGATTTCGTCAAGACCGGGAACAAAGTTGAAATCTGCGTCAGTAGGTGTGTAAGGTATAAGGTTTTCACCGTCTGAAATAACAAGGCCCTGAGGGTTGAAATATTCACAGTCGGTGTATTCTGTTTTAATAGGAGCTGAAACGATTGCAGGAGCAGCGTAAGAAACAACTGCAAGAGGCACTGCAAGCATAACAACTGCGAGCAAAACAGCGAGTGCTTTTTTAGTTCTCATGATAGATTCCTCCAAAAAGATAATAATGTATACTACTAATGCTGATATTATAACACAACTATTTCCAAATGTAAATACACAAAATGCAAGTTGTTTATTATATAAATTGTATAAAATATTGCATGGTATTTACAAAAAATTCCAAAAACTAAAATTTTTTAAAGTAGGTTGACTTGTCTGAAAACGGATTATATAATTTTTATGGTGATAAAAATGTTGATTAAAGGTTTCCAGAAACTTACTGTTTTAGATTATCCGGGAAGGACTGCGTGTACGGTTTTTACGGGTGGTTGCAATTTCAGGTGTCCGTTTTGCCATAATGCACTTCTTGTTACAGAGCAAGATGACGCATATTTTGACGAAAGCGAAATTTTTGAGCATCTGAAAAAACGTAAAAATGTTCTTGACGGTGTGGCTGTAACAGGCGGAGAACCGCTTCTTCAAAAAGACATTGAAAGATTCTTATATGAAATAAAAGAATTGGGATATGCCGTAAAACTTGACACAAACGGAAGTTTCCCTGAAAAACTGGAGGGTATACTTCAACTGGGGCTTGCAGATTATGTTGCTATGGATGTCAAGAACTGTCCCGAAAAATATGGTTTGACTATAGGTGTTAAGAATTTTGACGTAAATATAATTGAAAAGAGCATGGAACTTTTGAGAAACAGTGGAGTAGAATATGAATTCAGAACCACGGTTACTGCGGATTTTCATACCATTGACGATATTGAACGTTTGGCGCAGTGGATACAGGGTGCACCAAAATACTTTTTACAGAATTTTGAAAACTCGGGACAACTTATTGATGAAAATTGCCGAGGCGTTTCGCGGAATGAAATGCGCGAAATGTTGGAAGCAGCGAAGAAATTTGTGCCGGATGCAGAATTAAGAGGATTGTAATTTTATGACAACGGAAAACATTCAAAAATTGCAGATGGCGATTAAAAAGGCTGAGCATATCTGTGTATTTACAGGCGCTGGGATAAGTTGCCCCTCCGGTATTCCCGATTTTCGTTCTGCTGACGGCTTATATAATCAAAACGGTAAAAACGGTTATTCTCCCGAGGAAATTATTTCTCATTCATTTTTTTCTGAACATACGGATATGTTTTATGATTTTTATAAATCAAAAATGATGTATCCCGATGCCAAACCCAATAAAGCGCACGATTTTTTTGCGGATCTGGAGAAAAACGGAAAAAAGGTAAGCATTGTTACTCAAAATATCGATGGGCTTCATTGCGATGCAGGAAACAGAAATGTATATGAACTTCACGGAAGTGTGCATCGTAATTTCTGTATGAATTGCGGAGCGTTTTACGATGCGCATTACATATATAACAGCTCAGGTATCCCAAGATGCCAAAAATGTGAAGGGGTAATAAAACCCGATGTAGTTCTCTATGAAGAAGGTCTTGATGATGACGTTGTTAACGGAGCTATACGGGCAATAGGTGAAGCGGATGTTATTATTGTAATAGGAACGTCGTTAGCGGTTTATCCTGCTGCTTCATTTTTGCGGTTTTTTAAAGGAGATACAATAGTTCTCATCAATAAATCACCAACACCTTTTGATAAAAATGCAGATATAGTTATCTATGATGATGTTGTGAAAGTTGTAGAACATCTTGTAGTATGATTTGAAATTTTGTGATTTTGAAGCACAACATATAGTGGTCTGAATACTATATATGGGGTTGTAAAAAAGCAGAAAACACAACCACAAAAGCAAAAATGTACAAAACAAGCCGTAAATATATGTGTATATTTACTACATTTCACCAAAAAACAATCAATATCTTGTGTTGGGCTTAAAAAATATTTTCAGAAAAACACAAGATATTGTGTTTTTATATTGACAAAGCAATGCGTATCTGTTATTATCATTATCAGTCACCTTCGGAGATAGGTGAAGAATGTCCGAAGGTCAAACAAAGAAGATTACAAATTTTATATTAAAAAAGAAAGAAGGAGAAGTATGTATCAGGTAATTAAACGTGACGGCAAAATTGCAGATTTTAACATTGAAAAAATCGCCATAGCAATCAAGCAGGCTTTTGAAGCATGCAACAAACAGTATAACGACAACATCATCGATTTCCTTGCTCTTAAGGTTACAGCAAACTTCGAACCCAAAATCAGTAACAATCTTGTTGCTGTTGAAGACGTTCAGGACAGTGTAGAATCTGTTCTTGTTCAGGCAGGTTATGCAGATGTTGCTAAGTCATACATTCTTTACAGAAAACAGCGTGAAAAAATCCGTAATATGAAATCAACAATTCTTGACTATAAAGAACTTGTTGACAGTTATGTTAAAGTAACTGACTGGCGTGTTAAGGAAAACTCCACAGTAACATATTCTGTAGGTGGTCTTATCCTTTCTAACTCCGGCGCGATTACAGCCAACTATTGGCTTTCTGAAGTTTATGATGAAGAAATTGCTAACGCTCATCGTAACGCAGATATCCACATTCACGACCTTTCAATGCTTACAGGTTACTGTGCAGGTTGGTCTTTGAAACAGCTTATTCAGGAAGGCTTAGGCGGTGTTCCCGGAAAGATTACATCTTCACCTGCAAGCCACCTTGCAACACTTTGCAACCAGATGGTAAACTTCCTTGGTATTATGCAGAATGAATGGGCAGGCGCACAGGCATTCTCATCTTTTGACACATATCTTGCACCTTTCGTAAGAGTTGATAACCTTGATTATAAACAGGTTAAAAAATGCCTTGAAAGCTTCATTTTCGGTGTTAATACACCTTCTCGTTGGGGTACACAGGCACCTTTCTCAAATATCACTCTCGACTGGACTGTTCCTGCTGACCTTAAGGACATGCCTGCAATTGTCGGCGGTAAGGAAATGGATTTCACTTACGGTGATTGTAAGAAAGAAATGGATATGGTTAATAAAGCTTTCATCGAAATTATGATTGAAGGCGATGCTCACGGCAGAGGATTCCAGTATCCTATTCCCACATACTCTATTACAAGAGATTTTGACTGGTCTGAAACAGAGAACAACAAGCTTCTCTTTGAGATGACTGCAAAATACGGCACACCTTATTTCTCAAACTACGTTAACTCCGATATGGAGCCCAGCGATGTTCGTTCAATGTGCTGCAGACTTCGTCTTGACCTTCGTGAACTCCGTAAAAAGAGCGGTGGTTTCTTCGGTAGCGGTGAAAGCACAGGTTCTATCGGTGTTGTAACCGTTAACCTTCCCAGAATTGCATATCTTGCAGAGGATGCAGAAGATTTCTACAGACGTCTGGACAAGATTATGGATATATCTGCACGTTCACTTAAGGTTAAACGTGACATTATTACAAAGCTTCTTGACGAAGGTCTTTATCCCTATACAAAGAGATACCTCGGCACATTCAACAACCACTTCTCAACTATCGGTCTTATCGGTATGAACGAAGTTGGTCTTAATGCAAAATGGCTCCGTAAGGATCTTACACATAAAGAAACTCAGGAATTTGCTAAAGATGTTCTTAACCATATGAGAGAAAGACTCTCTGATTATCAGGAACTTTACGGCGATCTTTATAACCTTGAGGCAACTCCTGCAGAGTCTACAACATATCGTCTTGCAAAGCACGACAAAAAGCATTATCCTGCAATCATCACTGCAAAAGAGGATGGCACACCTTACTACACCAACTCTTCACATCTTCCCGTTGGATATACTGCTGATGTATTTGAAGCACTTGATGTTCAGGATGAACTTCAGACACTTTATACTTCCGGTACAGTTTTCCATGCATTCCTCGGTGAAAAACTTCCTGATTGGAGAGCAGCGGCTGATATTGTAAGAAAGATAGCTAATAACTACAGACTTCCCTATTACTCAATTTCTCCTACATATTCGGTATGCTGCAATCACGGCTACATCAAGGGTGAAGAATATGAATGTCCCGAATGCGGTAAGGAAACAGAGGTTTATAGCCGTATTACCGGTTACTATCGTCCTGTTCAGAATTTCAATGATGGTAAAGCTCAGGAATTCAAGGACAGAAGAGTTTATGATATTGCAAACTCTCAGTTGAGAA
Organism: Acutalibacteraceae bacterium; assembly: GCA_045578985.1. Lineage (GTDB taxonomy): Bacteria > Bacillota > Clostridia > Oscillospirales > Acutalibacteraceae > DTU089. The sequence continues at coordinate 95,103 of JAZNLH010000042.1, forward strand.
AAGAAGAAAGAGTTGTTGACCACGCACATTGTGATTGCGCAAAAAAAGAAGAAACAACTGTTGATGCAGATACAAAACTTATTCTTTTTGCAACAAAAACTTGCCCCAAGTGCAAAATAGCTGCCCAGCTTCTTGATAAGAAGGGTATAGCATACGAAAAACTTTTTGTTGAAGAAAACAGAGAATTTGCAACTGCTCTTGAACTCAAACAGGCTCCCACACTTGTTATTCAGAAGGGTGACACATACGAAAAGGTTGCAGATCTTCCTGCAGTAAAGGCATTTATTGAAAGTCTTTAATTAATTAAGAAAATTACCGTCCTTTCGGGCGGTAATTTTTAAAATGAGGAATCAGGAGTTAGGAATTAGGAATTTTGGAACGCTTACGCGTTGATTATATTGCTTTGCTGATATCTGTTTTTTGTTCTACGCGAAGCTATATATAATCGGCGTTAGCTCAGATAATTACGAATTACGCATTACGAATTCCGAATTCTCAGGAAACCCCCGGCGAGGGTTTCCTACGGAAAAACAGTCACACAGGACTGTTTTACCTACCTTCCTGCGCTTTTATAAGCAAAAGAGTTTCGCATTCTGCGGAATGCGCCAAAGGGTTTCACCCCTTGACCCCACAACCTTTTGAAAAAGGTTGACGAAAACTTTATAATTGCAACGCAGTTCCTAAATTCCGAATTACGCATTACGAATTCCGAATTTTCAGGAAACCCCCGGCGAGGGTTTCCTACGGAAAAACAGTCACACGGGACTGTTTTACCTACCTTCCTGCGCTTTTATAAGCAAAGGAGTTTCGCATTCTGCGGAATGCGCCAATGGGTTTCACCCCTTGACCCCACAACCTTTTGAAAAAGGTTGACGAAAAGTTTAAATATAATCAACGCGTAAGCGTTCTGATAATTACGAATTAGGCATTACGAATTACGAATTTTTTTAATATGGAGTTGAAAAATATGTATGATATTATAGTTGTCGGTGCAGGGCCTGCAGGCCTTACCGCTGCACTTTATGCTTTACGTGCTTCAAAAAGTGTTCTCGTAATTGAACAGTCTACATTTGGCGGACAAGTTACTTTTTCACCTAAAATTGAAAATTATCCGGGTATTCCGGAAATGAGTGGAAATGAATTTGCCGATAAACTTCTTGACCAGGTACTTAGTATGGGTGCCGATGTTGAAATGGAAAAGGTTACAGGAATTGTTGATGAAGGTTCCAGAAAACTTGTTTTTGCCGATAATAAAAAGTTTGAGGCTTCCGCTGTAATAATTGCTGTTGGTGTTCATCACAGACAGTTGGGACTTCCTAAAGAAAATGAATTTGTCGGAAACGGTGTTTCATACTGTGCGGTTTGCGACGGTGCATTTTTTAAAGATAAAACTGTTGGTGTTGTAGGCGGCGGTAATTCTGCATTACAGGAAGCAGTTCTTCTTTCGGATTTGTGTGAAAAGGTTTATGTTTTCCAAAACCTTGCGTACCTTACAGGTGAGCAGAAACTGGTTGATATTCTTGCCAATAAAAATAATGTTGAGTTTATATTGGAAGCAACAGTTGCAGAACTTAAAGGTGAAAACGAGCTTACAGGCGTTGTTCTTAATACTGTTTCCGGCGAAAAAGAGGTTTCTCTTGACGGTCTTTTTGTGGCAATTGGTCTAGAGCCTAAGAATTCAGCATTTGCAGAAGCGGCAGGACTTGATAAAAATGGTTATTTTGACTCCGATGAAAGTTGCACAACTAAAACAGAAGGCATTTTTGTTGCAGGTGATTGCAGACAAAAAAGCATACGCCAGATAACTACCGCATCAGCAGATGGTGCAGTGGCAGCTCTTGCTGCTTGCAGATATATCGATAATAAATAATAAATTTTTTGTAAATTGACGGCGAATCATAGTATTTGCCGTCGATTTGTGTTATAATACCAATATTAATAAAAGGGGGAGGTGCTTTTGTGGTCGAAATAAGTGAGGAAGAGGTTGTTAATCTCGATAATCTTGCGGATGGCTTGAGTGAGGTTCATAAATATAAATCTAAACCTCAGAAAAAAGAAAAAAATAAAAAACCTGCACCACCACCTATGAAACCCGAAGAAAAGGAAACGGTAAAGTTTAAAAAAGGTGTTATAGCCTTTTTCATATTTTCTTTGGTTCTGCTTTTATCGGTTTTAAGCTATGTTACGGTTGTTTACGGAAAGATACCTTTTGTGGTCAAATGGCGTAACATCTGGATCGAAACAGCTATGACCACAGACCAGCACAGATGGCTTGCAACAGCATTTTTCCCTGACAGGCTTGTAGATGAGGTTATGGCGGCTCGCGTTGATGTAAAAGATATAAGTGTTACGGATATATATGGTAATCAAAGCGGAGATGTACTCGGTCAGGAATATCTTGTTGTTGGCGAAAAAGATAAATTCGGTAACGAAGTTTTTGCTAATGATGTCGATGAAGGTATAGTGATACTCGAGGTTAAAAAAGAAAGTTTTGTTGGTAAATTGGTTTTGATTGATGATCCCTCAAGAGTATTTCTTGGGGTAACAGACCATAAAGGCTCTCGCGGTGAATTTATATGTGACTATCTTGAAAAAGAAGATGCAGTTGTGGGAGTTAATGCATCGGGCTTCATAGATACAGGCGGAACGAGTTTAGGCGGTCAGATTTCCGGTCAATGTGTTTCTCAAGGAGAGTACTGGGGTGAATATAAGTCGAAATACACTCTTCTTGGCTTTGATAACGAAAACAGACTTGTTGTCGGAGGAATAGAAAATTGGAGTGACTATAACATTCGTGACGGAATTCAATTCAGACCTACGTTAATATTGAACGGAATGAAGGTTGTCAGCGATTCTGCCGGTTGGGGGCTTCAGCCGAGGACTGTTGTAGGTCAGAATGCTAATGGCGTGGTAATGTTCCTGGTGATTGACGGACGTCAGTTCGGCTACTCTTTAGGTGCTACTATGGAGGACTGTGCCGATATACTTCTTCAGTACGGTGCAGTTACAGCAGGCGCTTGCGACGGCGGTTCCTCATCGGTTATCGCTTATAATGGCGAAATAATAAACGAGCCATCAACTAATATGCCTACGGGACGTTATCTTCCTAATGCGTGGCTTGTGAAAAGTAGAATTAAAGATGAAACAAAAAGTTGATAAATAAACTAAGAAATGTAAATAAGAATATATGTGCATAAATATTATACAGGGTTTTTCAGGAGGTTTTTTTATGAGATATTCGTCATCTGTAGAAAGTTATCACGGGGTTATTAGAGTACTGTTATGTGCCATGATTGCTATGATTGGCTTTTTATTGTTCTTTTGGTGTTCTTATAATCCCGAAATAAAAAGGTACGAGGGTGAAGAATATCAAAAGGCAAATGTAGATTCAGAGCATTTTGTTTCAGCAAAAAGCTATGAACGATTAATGCGTGATGGAAATCTTGTTGCAGGAGCAGAAGAAATTTCAACAAGGTTTTGGGTAGATCGAGCCTTGGAATGTGATGAAGGTGGTTTTATTACCTTTCGACAAGATGTTTTTACAAATAATGAAATTTCAAGAGGCGCAACTCCGGCGATCGTAGTAGATAATAAGTATTCTATCGTTATTCTTGAAGATGATGTAGTTTATAAATATTTGTTTGCGAAAGACGAATTTTATTTAGGAAACAACCCTGTTAATGAATATGTACAAGGCAATGAATATGACTATATTAAAATCGCAAAAGTTTTACAAAAACAGCATTCTTCTGAAATAAGTGTTTCGGATGTTTCTATGCTGATTTCATTAACTTTGGATAATGTGCTGATTTCTTTTGATGGAGAAAATGCTGTTTTCGCAAAAAAAAGTGTAGAAAACGATATAAACTATGTGGAGTTTATTGTTGTCGATAAAAATTCAGAAAAAACGGTAACAGACAAATATACGTTTAATCCCGAAACAAAAGTTATGTGCAGTAACAATTGTTGCTTTTTTGCTGACAAAGAAAAATTTTATGTCCTGCCCCTTGATAAACCGGATGATATGTATTATGTATCGGCAGATTCTGGTGAGAGCATTATCGCGATAAATTATGCTGAGGATTTAAATTCTTCTAATGTGTATTTTTCTACAGGCACAAAAATATATTATTTTAATGATTATGATGAAAAAAGCGACCACAAATTGCAGTACACTAATGGTTCAAGTGGAAATATTTACATAAATCATTCAAATTGGTTTGATGGTCCTTTTTCCGAAAAAACATATGTTATAACGATTAATGTTCAAGAGGATAACGGTGTATATTCAAATTGTTTTTATACAATTAAGGAAGCGAGGGAATGATAATGCATATTGATTTTGAAAACACAAAACAAATTTTAAAATCAAAGGAATACAAAGCTGCTAAGGATCTTTGTGCGCTTGATAAAGAAGTGAGTGGGTTGCATAAAACTTACTGCGATTCTGCTTTTTCTTTTTTGCCGGAAATAATAATAATGGGTTTATGTGCATTGTTGCCTTTTGGAAATGGCGTTTTCTTTTTGATTTCACTTGCTCTAAGCATAGCGGCTCGTGGTGGGATCTTAGCCCTTGGTTATTACGACGTTTTGAAGCATGTAATTCCTGAAGCAATAATAGGCGTTGCTTTATTTGTTGTATACACATTTACCCCAATAACAATCATTGGTTCAAAAAAAATATTGTGCTTTGTATATATTGGACTTGTTTTATTTCTTGAAATATTTTTTGCTATAGCAAATAAAGCAAAAGTGAATTCATATAATCGTGGTGTTAAATCAAGAGAAAAGGAATCTGAAACGTTTATTGGAATATTAAATAGCATCAAAAAGGATGGAAAAGATTATTGTTGGTGGGATGTGGCACTGTATAATTTAAAGGATATGCTACGAAAACCCGAGATATTTATAAAAAAAGAAACAAAAGAATACTATAGTGGCAATACAACGCTTCATTCCAATTTATCACATTATAAAAGAATAAAAATAGAACCATGCAAAAACGAAAGTTTTATGAGTTTTATAAAAAAACATGATTTAGGTTATAGGTTCAATAGAGACTTTTATGATATGAGTGATTTGCCTGAAATAACAGAATTTTATCAGATTTTATTGAATGAAGAAAGTGATGATGATTTCAGAATTGACGAAGTATCGAGAACAGCTCCTACAGAAGATGAAATTGATTCATATACAAGACGTGTAAACGAAAAGTATGATGATCGCGAAAGATATTATAATGGGAATTGGCACACAAACGCTGAAAATTACTGGAGTTCTATAGGCAGCGATTTGGATGTTGAAACGAAAAACTATCTTGAAGGTTGTATGTACGAAAGTGAGATGCTCAGACAACAAGAGGTAAATGACTATATTAGAAAGAATACCCATATAGAAGATTATAAAACAACTAGCGGCAAAACTACCGATATCAAAAAGTCCACAGTTTTAGGATGTATAGCAAATGGTGAATTTTTCTTGAAAAAAGATATAGCCTCTTTATCCTCCAAAACGTATCCTAAAGATATAAGTTTGATTGTTCTTGGAATGTGCTCAAATATCTGTGATGGCGTTGTGTTAAGATTTGCAGAAAATCCGATAGAAAGCTACTCAAATAAAGCTGATGCATATGTAGCAAACTTTATAGCACATTATCGTTATAAATGGAACTAAAAAATACAGCCCTCGGACCGAGGGCTGTTGTTTTTTTACATACTCTTAGGAGCATCAATTCTAAGCATTGAAAGTACGTTTTTCATTGTATTACGTACGCAGATGCAAAGGAAAATTCGTGCTTGCATAAGTGATTCGTCGTCGACCATAACACGCTGAGCATTATAGAATCGGTGGAACTTAGTTGCAAGATCTGTTGCATAGTGTGTGATTTTTGCAGGGTCGTAAGTGTTTGCGGCATTAACAATAACACCCGTAAGTGCTGCAAGGTGAGAAATAAGGTCTTTTTCTTCCTCGCTTGTAAGCATTTCAAGTTCTGCCTTTTCGGGCTGTCTTACAGTCACGCCTTCTGATTCAAGTTTCTTTAAAATGCTGCAGATTCTTGCATGTGCATATTGGCAGTAGTAAACAGGGTTCTGATTAGACTGTTCAACCGCAAGGTCAAGGTCAAAGTCCATAGCACTGCCTGCTTCACGCATATTGAAAAGGAAACGAACTGCATCAATGGGAACTTCGTCCAGAAGGTCAACAAGTGTAATTGCCTTACCGGTTCTTTTTGACATTTTAACGGGTTTTCCGTCTTTCATAAGGTTAACAAGTTGCATAAGTACAACATCGAGCTTGTTGCCGTCAATACCAACTGCTTCCATAGCACCTTTCATACGTGCAACGTGTCCGTGGTGATCTGCGCCCCAAACATCAATAGCCACATCGAAACCGCGCTTTTCTAATTTGTTTCTGTGGTATGCGATATCAGCAGCAAAATATGTGGGATTACCATTCTGGCGGATAAGTACATCATCTTTGAGTTCAAGTTTTTCAATATCTTCGTCAGATTTGCCTTCGCGTTTAAGAATAGCGGTCATAACCTCAATGTTTTTGTACCAGAGTGCACCGTCTTTTTCATAGGTGTAGCCGTTTTTCTTAAGAATTTCAATTGTTTCCTGAAGCTCACCGCCATTATGAAGTGAAAGCTCAGAGAACCAAGTATTATAGTCAATTCTGTATTTTGCCATTGCGGCTTTCATTTTTGCAATATTTTTAGGAAGACCGTATTCAACAAGCGCTTTTCTTCTTTCTTCCTCGGATACTTCAAGAAGATCGTCACCGTTTTCATCAATATAGCTTTGTGCAAGAACTCTTATATCGTCGCCGTGATAACTGTCCTCGGGAAGTTCAATAAAGTCTTCGCCTTTGAGAATTTGCTGATAACGAACTGAAAGAGAAAGACCGAATTTATCTATCTGATTACCGGCATCATTTACATAAAACTCTCTTTCAACTTCGTAACCTGCCCAGTCAAGTACTGCAGCAAGGCAGTCACCCAAAGCACCGCCACGAGCATTACCCATATGCATGGGACCTGTGGGGTTTGCGGAAACGAATTCAACGTTGATTCTTTTGCCGTTGCCGAAATCGCTTCTGCCGTAGTTATCGCCACAAGCGTCAACATCAAGAAGGATGTCTGCATAGAACTCGGGTTTTAAGAAGAAGTTGATGAAACCGGGACCTGCAACTTCGCATTTATGGAAATATGTTCCATCGAGATTAATTTTTTCGAGAATACCTTCTGCAATTTTTCTGGGTGGCATTCTGAGTGCCTTTGAAAGCATAAATGCCGCATTTGCAGAGTAATCGCCATTTTTTCTGTCGGCAGGGATTTCTGTTTTAAAAGCAGGGATTTCTGCTTCAATAAAAACACCCTCTGCAATATTATTTTTTATAGCTTCACTAACTGCGCTGATGATTTGCTCTTCAGCTTTTTTAACTAATTTTGACATATAAACACCTTTTTATATTTCATTTATTTTCATTAACAGATTGTTTTCACCTATAATTTCTGAATTGCTTTCAATGTTATAGCAAAGCAGAATTTTACCTGAACAGTCAGGAATGTTCACATTAACCCGTTTGGCAACAATATCCATATTCATTTCACCGAAAGGCGTTTTGTAAATACAGGAATGCGTTTTACCCTCTTCTATAAGAAAAACAGTTTCATAAAGACCTTTACGGGTCATCTGTATGAAATTATTATTTATAATTTTTATAACCGTTTCGCTTTTACCCAACTCTTCGTCAGGCTCAGTGTATGAGATGACTTTTATGCCGTCAATTTGTTCTAAAGTACCAAAAGCCTTAAGTTTACTGCTGTCACGGTCATCACAATATTGTTGTTCGCTTACGAACTCAATTTCTACCTTTCTCATTTTGCGCGGTCCTCGGCGTATTCTATAAGTCTGTCAATAAGATCCGCGTAGGGAACGCCAACCTGACCGAAAAGCTTCGGAAACATTGAAATTGAGGTGAACCCGGGAAGAGTATTTATTTCGTTAAGGCAGATTCTGCCGTCATCACAAAGGAAAAAGTCAACTCTTGAAAGTCCTTCGCAACCCATTGTTACATATGCGTTTACGGCAGCTGCACGCACTTTTTCACTTACTTCTGCAGGCAAATCCGCAGGGATTGCAAGACCTGTTGAATTATCAACATATTTTGCATCGAAATCATAAAATTCTGCTGTGGGTAAGATTTCACCGATGCAGGATGCTACGGGCTTATCATTGCCCATAACTGCACATTCAATTTCTCTACCTACAAGTGTTTCTTCAAGGACCGCTTTATAGTCGTTTTTAAAAGCAACATCAAGAGCAGCAAGAAGCTCCATATAATTGTGTGCTTTTGAGATTCCTACGGAAGAACCTGCGTTTGCGGGTTTTACAAAAATCGGATATCCTAATTTAGCTTCAATTGCGGCAAAGTTCACTCTGCCTTCGCGATAAGCTGATTCTGTAAATGCTACCCATTTAGCGCCGTCAATACCTGCTGCATCTGCAAGGGTATTGGTTACGGCTTTATCCATACACATTCCGCTTGCGAGAGGTCCGCAACCAACATAGGGGATTCCTGCAAGTTCAAATATACCTTGAATGGTGCCGTCTTCGCCGTTCTTGCCGTGAAGAACTGGGAAAATAACGTCAATGCCGATTTTTTCATAAGCGCCCATATCATTTAAAACAATAAGAGCCTTATCCCTTTTATCCGGAGAAAGAATAGCAGGTGTGGTGTCATCATCGTTAAACCAACAGTCATTCTCGATGGAATCAATATCGCCGGTGTAAAGATACCAGCTACCATCTTTTGTTATACCGAGAGTGATAACATTGTATTTTGAAGAATCAATATTTCTGAGCACGGAAGCAGCTGAACGTAATGAAACAGAATATTCGCTTGAGCAACCGCCGAAAATAACAAGTAAATTTTTCACAACAATCACCTTAATATTTAAAAAATAAATTTACATAAATATACATTTTAAATAATATCACAATAATATGTTTAAATCAATTATAAAATACTATGATATTTTGATAATAGTGTTTACCTTTTTAGATAAAAATGCTACAATAATTTACAAGAAAACGTTCGGAAGGTGGATATTTTATGGAATTGAAGGAAATACTTACCCACGTTGATCACACACTTTTAAAGCAGGAATCAACATGGGAACAAATAAAGGCAATTTGTGACGACGGAATTAAATTTAATACAGCCAGTGTTTGTATTCCTCCGTCATATGTTAAAGAATGTGCTGAATATTGCAGTGGAAAGCTTAAAATTTGTACTGTTATCGGCTTTCCTAATGGCTACAATACTACAGCTTGTAAAGTTTTTGAAACTGCCGATGCCGTAAGAAACGGCGCAGATGAAATTGATATGGTTATAAATATCGGTTGGCTTAAAGATAAACGTTACGACGATATTTTAAATGAAATTAAGGAAATCAAAAAGGCTTGCGCCGGTAAAATTTTGAAGGTTATTATTGAAACCTGTCTTCTTTCGGATGAAGAAAAAATTAAGATGTGTCAGCTTGTAACAGAGGCAGGCGCAGATTATATTAAAACTTCAACAGGTTTTTCAACAGGCGGAGCCACATTTGAGGACATCGAGCTTTTTTCCGGAAATATCGGAGAAAAAGTAAAAATGAAAGCTGCCGGCGGGATAAAATCCATTGACGATGCAGAAAAATTCCTGTCGCTCGGTGCCGATAGATTAGGTACAAGCCGTATTGTGTCTATTGCTAAAAGTGAACAGGGAAGCGGATACTGATAAATGCAAAATGCAGAATGTAAAATGCAAAATTAAAGGGGCAAAGCCGATTATAAAAATAAAAGCAGGAAACTGAAAACGTAAAAATGAATGGTGTTATTGTTTTATAATATTTTTATAATAGCCGACCGCAGGTCCCGATAATTACGCATTAAGCATTACGAATTACGCATTTTTATTCAAGGAGATTTAAATATGAAAATAAAAAGTAGCATAAAAGAATTTATTTATCCCCCGAAAACCGTAACAAACTCTTGCCACGCATCAACAGTTTTACCTCTTTCTGATGGCAGTGTTGTTGCGGCTTGGTTTGGCGGAAGTGCCGAAGGTAACAACGATGTTAAAATATGGGTCAGCATAAGAAAAAACGGAAAATGGGCAGAGCCTTACAGTATAGTTGCTCCCGGTGAGGAACTTCCACACTGGAATCCCGTTTTATTCCTTCGTGAAAACGGAGAAATTATCCTTTATTTTAAATACGGCAAACCAATTCCCGCTTGGGTTACATATTTCTGCATTTCAAAAGATGGCGGTAGAAGCTTTTCAAAACCGCAGATTCTTGTTCCCGGCGATAATGACGGTGGCAGAGGACCTGTAAAAAACAAAGCTATCAGATTGAAAAACGGAACTGTTGTTGCCCCTGCATCCAAGGAAACAATAACCAAAAATTGGAAATGCTTTGTGGATATTTCTTATGACGACGGTCTTACTTTCGAGCATTCCAACTTCGTATTAAGACCTAAAAAGAACCTTAAAACCGTCGGAATGATTCAGCCCACTTTATGGGAAGATGAAAAAGGTCTTCATATGTTCATAAGAACAAATGCCGGACATATATACAGAAGTGATAGCCGTAACGGCGGAAAAACCTGGTGCAAAGCCTACGAAACACCCATGGGAAACCCCAACAGCGGTATAGATGTTACTAAACTTAATGACGGTACACTTATTCTTATTATGAATCCGATTTTTGAGAATTGGGGCGACAGAGCACCTCTTGTACTTATGGCATCGAAGGACGGCGGTGAAACTTTTGAAGAAATCTATCAATGCGAAAGTACCACCGGAGATCACGAATTCAGTTATCCCGCAATAGTAGCGCAAGATAATGTTTTGCATATTACCTATACCCATGAACGAGAAGGAATAGTTTACCAAAGAATAGAGCTCGGATAAATGCAAAGAGAAAAGGCAGTTACAGATTTTCTGTAACTGCCTTAGTGTATATTAAAGTGACTCTATTACTGTTTTTACTGCGTTTACAAAAATTTTAAGGCCTTTTTTGAGGGTTTCATCATCAGCCATAAGGCAGGGCATAAGTTTAACAACATCGTTGTTTCTGCCTGCTCTTTCAACAATAAGACCATTGTTGAAGCATTCTTTTACAATTGCTCTTGAAACCGCATCGGGTTTGACCTTGTTACAGTCAACACCCCACATAAAGCCGATACCTCGAACCTCAAATTCTTCGTGAAGCTCAGCTACTTTGTCGAGATACTCTTTTATAATAGCGCTCTGACGTTGAACTTTTTCTTCAACCTTTTCATTGAGCATAAGCTCAAGACCGGCTTTTGCAGCCACTATTGAAAGTTGGCTTCCGCGGAATGTGCCGTTGTGTTCGCCGGGATTCCAGACGTCAAGCTCTGGTTTGAAAAGAACAAGAGCAAAAGGCATACCGTAACCGCCTATTGACTTTGAAAGGGTGACAATATCGGGTGTGATACCTGCGCGTTCAAATGAGAAATAGTAACCTGTTCTTGCTGAACCTACCTGAATATCGTCGCAAACAAGAAGAATATCATTGCGTGTGCAGAAATCACGAAGACCTTGCAAAAACTCGGTGCTGAACACGTGAATACCACCATCAGCCTGCACAGGTTCAATAAATACAGCAGCAGGCTTTGAAATGCCCGAATGATCGTCATCAATAAGTGTCTGCATATATTTTAAAACGTCAAGCTCAGGGAACATATAGGGAGTGGGGATGTGTGTCACGTCTGTAAGCACAACACCTGCACCTTCGCGGGAATCGCGGTCAGTTGTCATGGAAAGTGAGCCGAGAGTCATACCGTGGAAAGCGCCCATAAATGCAAAAATGTTGTTTCTTTTCTTAACTTTTCTTGCAAGTTTAAGTGCCGCTTCAACAGCATTTGTACCCGTAGGACCGGGGAACTGAATTTTATAGTTGAAACCACGGGGTTCAAGAATCTTTTCTTCAAAGAATTCAATAAAATCGCGCTTTGCAGATGTGAACATATCAAGTGAATGGATGATTCCGTCACTTTGGAGATAGTTTATAATCTGTGATTTTATATAGTCATTGTTATGACCGTAGTTAAGAGCACCTGCACCGCAGAAAAAGTCGATGTATTCTTTTCCGTCCTCTGCATAAATAATTGAATCTTTAGCCTTGGTGAAAACTGCAGGGAAGTTACGGCAGTATGAGCGTACTTCGGATTCGTACTTTTCAAAAATGTTAGTGTTCATTGTCATTGTCCTTTCCGACAGAAGCAGCGTCTTGCCGGTTTGCAAAACCTTCTCTGCCGTTGTAAAAATTTCTTTTTCGCGAAAAACAATCAGAACATAAAGATGGAAGAAGCAGCGTCTTGCCGGTTTGCAAGACCTTCTCAACCTTTATTTAATCTTTCTTTCTCTCGAAATTACAGATATAGTCATTATATCACTTACTTTATCATATTCCAATAGTTATTCTTAAAATTCTTTGAAAAATTTAAGGTGGAATTTATTACATATATATTGCACTTTTTTTGCGTTTTTGGTAGAATTATAATGTATAAATTTGTTTTAAAAAAGCATAAAATCTTTAAACAAAAAGGAGATTTTCAATGGCAGAAGCAATCAAACTGTACCCTCAGTTAACAAGGGTAGTCAGCCATTTTAAGAAGTACGATATAGAAGTACCTAAATCACTTCTTGAAGTTAAGGCGAAAAAACCGGATCTCACAGATTTTCCTTACCCTCTTCCTTTACGCAAAAAGGATTATTGCTGTTATTGCGAAAGTGATAATGGTGTTATGTGGTATGGTGGTAAGGGTGGCGTAACACGCTATAACCCCAATTCTGACAGCCTTACCGATAAAGTGATGCATTTCAGTGCAAGACGTGATCTTTTAGATAACAATGTTTCTGCGCTTGTTCCCGATAAGGATGGCGTATGGGTGCTTACCGATAACGGTGCAACTCATATTGATATGGTTCTTATGTCAATGGAGGATAAAGCATACAGACTTCTTGAAGAAACACTTACATACGTTCAGCGTCATTCAATGGTAAGTCAGAAGCGCCTTTCCGAAGCAGGTAATCTTAAATCTATTCTTCCGTATGGTCATTCCGATAATGATGGTAGCTTTTCAGCGGCTTACGCTATGGGTGAGATTTTCCATTATGCAACTCTTAAAAGAGAGTTGGGTGATTTTGCCGAGGAAACAATGGAGGCAAGAAATGTTGCAATAAGAGCCAGTGAGGCGACCCTTCTTCTTATGTATATTGCAGGCAGAGGCGATGGTTTTGTTGCCAGAACATACCTTACAAGTAATGAACCTGTCCCCGATGATGGTTTGTTCTATAAGAAAAACGGAGCAACTGCTACTTGCATAAACACAACCGATGCAAGAAACAAAAAGATTGTGGGTCTTGAGGTTAAGGCGGATGCACCTATTCCCGAAAGACTTCGTAAGCTTTACACCTGCGATGGCTTTGAAGATACCGATATCACTTACAAAGGTGATACAAGTAGTGACGAAATTACACATCATTATCTTCACCTTCTTGTTGCCCACGAGTTTTTAGGCAGGGAAGATCCCGAGTATGATGAGTTGTTAAGAACCGCTGCGGTTAACACAACAACACATATGATAAAAAATAATTTTGCCCTTCGTGAAGCCGATGGTGGATTTACAACCTGGGCAAAGTGGAATCTCGAATATTTCAACACCCCCATGGGTTGGGCGGATGCTTGCCTTAATGCAGGTCAGATGCTTATGTATCTGCGTGTTACAATGCATTTGACAGGTGAAAGCGGTATCTGGCAGAAAACTTACGATGAGCTTATCGAAAAAGGCTACGCAGACCTTACTGAAAAACATTTTGACAGATTTAATCAGGTTTGTGTTCAGGGTGGCATAGATATCCGTGAGGATATTATGTATGGCGACCATATGTTGGCAGTTCTTTCACTTTGGGGTCTTATTACCCTTGAACCTGATGATGAACTTAAGGAAAAATTCAGAAAAGCATTCAGAAGTTGGCGAGGTTCTCTTGCTCCTGAGTTTAACCCGGGTTATGATTTCCCATATTTCTTGAGTGACCCCGATAATGCAAAGCCTGATGCAGAACGTATAAGAACCTGGTTCTATCGTTTCGGTGTTTCTCGTCTTGCATCCAATGTTTCACTTGATAAACGTCGCGATTATCCTGAAAGACATTATAAGGGTGGCTATAAAGAGACATCAGCACTTCTTCCCAACGATGAAAGATTCATTGCAAAATACGATAGAAATCCTCTTGAATATAAAAACGAGGACAGTGGCGGTGTATTCTGCGTTGAAAGTTGCTATCCATATACTTTTGCTTATTGGTTAGGCAGATACTTTAAATTTATCGAGGAGGGTACAAACTAATGGATAAAACAATAAGACTTGTAGGTAATGCCCACCTTGACCCTATCTGGTTATGGAGATGGCAGGAGGGCTGTGCAGAGGTTTTACAGACCTTCCGCAGTGCTCTGGACAGATTGAAAGAATATAACGACTTTGTTTTCACCTGTTCTTCAGCAGCATATTACAAATGGGTTGAGGAAATTGACCCTCAGATGTTTGAAGAGATTAAAACAATGATAAAAAAAGGCAGATGGGTGCCTGTTAACGGTTGGTGGGTACAACCCGATTGCAATATGCCCTCAGGCGAAAGCTATGCACGTCAGGCACTTTACAGTCAGCTTTATTACTATGAAAAATTCGGTATAACCTGTAAAACAGGCTACAACGTAGACTCTTTCGGTCATAACGGAATGCTTCCTCAGCTTCTTAAAAAGGGCGGAATGGATTTCTATGTTTTCCAAAGACCCGGTATGCACGAAAACAGCGAGATTCCCGAAAATCTTTTCTGGTGGGACAGCGCTGACGGTAGCCGCGTTCTCACATACAGACTCCCCGACGGCTATGCCGCTAATGGTAAGGAAGCTCTGGACAGACGCCTTGAAGAAGCAAATAAACGAGCAGAAGAAACAGGTCATGGAATGATGCTCTTCTACGGTGTAGGCAACCATGGTGGCGGACCTACAAAGGGCGATATAGAATACCTTATAGAGAACCTTGAGCGCGAAGGCTATAATGATCTTGAGTTTTCTTCACCTGATGGCTATTTTGAAGATATTCTTAACGAATTTCTTGATTTACCTTCCTGGAGCGATGATTTGCAGCACCACGCAAGTGGTTGTTACAGTGCAACTTCTTTAATAAAAGCGCTTAACAGAAAAGCTGAAAATGCTCTTGCAGCGGCAGAAAAGTGGGATACAATTTCTTCAATTGTTGCAGATTCAAAGCCTTGCACAGAAGAATTTGAAAAAGCTTGGCAGAAGGTTTGCTTTAATCAGTTCCACGATATTATGTGTGGCTGTTCAATTATGGAAGCATACGAAGATGTTAAGGAATCCGAGGGTTATGCATTAAATATTGCTTCCGAAAGCTACAACAACGCGGTTCTCAGAATTGCACGTAAAATTGATACATGGATTGATGGTGTCAGTGAGCCTGTTTTTGAAGAACGTCATTTTTCAGGTGCAGATAATGGGTTCCCAAGACCTGTTGTTGTATTTAACCCCCATTCATATGAGGTTGAGTTGCCTGTAAGAACACATCATCCGTCTAAGGCGGTTACAGATTCAGAAGGCGCAGAAGTTCTTTTCCAGAATGTACGTTCATCTCGCTCAAACGACAATCATCTTGATACATTGTTTATGGCTAAAGTTCCTGCTTTCGGTTATGCTACATATTGGTTGGAATTTGACAACGAAGCAAGGGCAGAAAAAGAATTAAGCGGTGAGCAGAATTTCTTTATGGAAAATGAATATATGACAGTTGAGCTTGATTGTCAGACAGGTTATATCAAGAGCCTTGTTGATAAAAAGTCGGGTGTTGAATATGCAGGTGAAAACTTCCTTGCAATTCCTACTGTTATCAATGATGAGTCAACTGATACATGGGCTCATAATGTGTTCAGATTCCACGAAGTAAAAGGAATTATGGAGCTCGTCAGCATCGAAAGAGTTGAAAGCGGTGCACTTCGTTCGGTAGTTCGCACAAAGCATAAATTCGGCGAATCATATCTTACACAGGAATTTATTCTTGCAAAAGGACAGAAAACTTTGCGTGTTGATTGCAAAGCAATGTGGCAGGAAAAATTCACAATGCTTAAATTTGCATTCCCCACAGGTGGCAGTGAAGAAATTTCAACCTATGAAATTCCTTGTGGATATATTAAACGTCCCTGCAACGGTGAAGAAGAACCTGCTCTTAATTGGGCTGACCTTACTGTTACCAAAGACGGCAAACGCGTTGGTCTTTCAGTAATCAGCGATTCAAAGTACAGCTATGACTGTCCCGGTGCAGAATTAAGACTTACGGCACTCAGAAACGTAATTTTTGCCGACCATTATTCGGACAGACCTGCAGCAGATTTCAATTTTACCGATGAAGGTCTTCATAGATTCTCTTACGGCATTTATCTCCACGAAGATGAAGCTGAAAAGAGCGATGTTGTTAAACAGGCTCATACATTTAACAACAATGTTGTGGCAGTTCCCGAGAGTTATCATAAAGGTGAACTTTTACAGAAGGATTCCTTTATTTATACAAATCTTGACAACGTTATTATCACAGCACTGAAACGTTGTGAAGACGGCAGCGGCGACCTTATTGTAAGACTTTACGAAACAAAGGGTATTGAAAGTTCAAGAGGTTACATTATGTCTAAACTCTTTGACGGAGGCTTCTGGTACGATATAGGAAAACACGAAATCAAAACTTTCAGAATCGACCGCGAAACAAACGTTGCGGAAGTTAATTTCCTTGAAGGTATTGTAGAATAAAACAGTAAAATAAAATCCCCTCTTAAAAAGAGGGGATAACTATGAAAAAGTCTTGTTTTAATTAAAGAATAGTGATACACTATTTTATCGATTTCGGTATTTTTTTGTCTATTAATAATGCCAAAGCGACTTTTATAAAATCAGGGATTATAAAAGGTAAAACACAGATTGAAAGTGTTGAAATAAATGCACTTGAATCAACTGTTTTAAGATAAACTAACATATACCATAATGTTCCGAAAATGTAACATATAAATAAACCCGAAAATAATCCTATGGCTTTTATAAAGGTTTTGTTTCCGAAAACGTTGGTTATAATTAAATAACAAAGGCTTAAGAAAATAAAACCTATTATGTATCCGCCGGTAGCTCCTAAAAGGTGACCTAATCCTGCAGAAAAACCTGAAAATACAGGAACGCCTGAAACACCTAACAGGATATAAAGGGTAGTACAA
The DNA here is from genome assembly GCA_045578985.1 of Acutalibacteraceae bacterium. GTDB lineage: Bacteria > Bacillota > Clostridia > Oscillospirales > Acutalibacteraceae > DTU089. The sequence goes on from JAZNLH010000042.1 coordinate 112,449, forward strand.
ATGGTACCGCGTTTTCCGCCTAAAACAGTAAGGGATGTAAAAATTCCTAATGTTTGTAAGGTGAACGGAACGGTTGCGGGTATGGTAATAAACGAACACACCGCAATTATTGCGGTGAAAAGTGATATGAGTACATAGGTTTGTATTCTGTTTTTCGATGGATGAGAACTTACTTTATCACTCAAATCTTTTCACCTCGCTTCGTGATATTATCACAAGAAATGGATGTTGTCAATTTGTTTCAAAAGCGATGAATATAAAAAATCAGAAAGAAGGAAAAATATGGAAACCTTAACAGAATTCGGCTTAAAAATAATCAGTATTTTTGAAGCGGTTATGGGAATGGATTTCGTATCTGAAATAATTCCTATGCTCATAATGTGGGCAATCGGCGGTTTACTCATCTACCTTGCAATTGCAAAAGATATGGAACCTACACTTCTTTTGCCCATGGGCTTTGGTACAATTCTTGTAAACTTACCTAACGCTCTTATCGAGGGTGTTATTTCGGAACATGGTGCTATTGAAGTTCTCTATAATGCCGGTGTTGCTAACGAATTGTTCCCGTTACTTTTGTTTATCGGTATCGGTGCGATGATTGACTTCGGTCCGCTTCTTTCAAATCCGAAACTTATGATTTTCGGTGCAGCGGCACAGTTCGGTATATTCTTTACACTTTTTATTGCTTCGCTTTTCTTCCCCATCAACGAAGCAGCATCTATCGCAATTATCGGTGCAGCTGACGGTCCCACTTCAATTTTCGTAGCTTCTGAACTCGGTTCACAATACATCGGTGCTATTATCGTTGCGGCATATTCATATATGGCTCTTGTGCCAATCGTTCAGCCCCCTGTAATTAAACTTCTTACAACTAAAAAAGAACGCCGTATCCGTATGAAATACGAGGGCAAATCAGTTTCTAAGAGAACAAGAATTCTTTTCCCCATCATAGTTACTGTTATTGCGGGTGTAGTTGCTCCTTCATCTGCAGTTCTTATCGGTTTCCTTATGTTCGGTAACCTTATCAGAGAATGTGGTGTACTTGATTCACTTTCAGAAACAGCACAGAAAGTTCTTGCAAACCTCATCACAATACTTCTCGGTATTACAGTTGCAAGAAATATGAATGCAAGTGCATTCCTCAGAAAAGAAACAGCTCTTATTCTCGGTCTTGGCCTTTTAGCTTTCATTGTTGATACAGCAGGTGGCGTTATTTTTGCAAAGATTCTTAACCTTTTCCTTCCCGAAGGTAAAAAATTCAACCCCATGATAGGTGCTGCAGGTATCTCTGCATTCCCCATGTCATCACGTGTTGTTCATAAACTTGGTCTTGAAGAAGATAACCAGAACTTCCTTCTTATGCACGCAACAGGTGTTAACGTTTCCGGACAGGTTGCATCTGTTATTGCCGGCGGTATGATTCTTAATTTCTTTGGTAATTGATAGGAGGTAGCGAATTATGTTTAATCTTTTTAACACACTTTCACAGGTTGTTACAACACAACCGGTTGAAGAAAATATCGGTCTTGAATTCACTACTGAGAACATCGGCGAAGCATTACTTTGCTCCGGTGCAGGTATGGTTGGTATTTTTATCGTTGTCGGAATCATTATTTTAAGTGTATCAACTCTTAATAAAGTAGGCTCCGGCAAGAAGAAAGACTGATTATGGATTTTAAAAAGTTTATAAACGGTGCATTAGGCAGACCTGAAAAAGGCGATAAAGTTGAATATTTCAACCTTAGGAACAGAGTGTCAGGGTATATTCTCACAAAGGCTCAACGAAATTCACCTACTGCAGGATACAATTATGAGGCTGATATAACAAAATTCTGGGAAGAATTTCAAAAATTAAAAGAGAATTGCGGTTATCCCTTGTCTTTTAATACCATTATGATGAAGGTGCTTATAGAAGGCTTAAAAGTAGCACCCAAACTTAATGCGCACATTAAGTTCAATACAACTTCATCCTGCGGTACTCTTGTTATGAAAAAGCATATAGATGTGGCTATGCCCGTTGTATTGGATAACGGTGAAACATTTCCCGTTAAAGTCAAGGAAACGGAAAATAAAAGCCTTAAGGAATTAGCGGAACAGATTAACGAGCTTCTTGCACGTTTAAAGCAAACCGATGTGGACAAGGTAATGTTTGATGTTATAACTCAAAGGACTGTGGGTCTTATGCTGAGCGGTGCTGTTGTGCCTACAATAGCACAGACTGTTACAGGTTATGTGGGAAAACACAAAGTAGCGAAGTTTAAAGACCTTTTTCATCCTGCTCCCAAAGACGGTTCTATGCTGTTTATGGATGAGCTTAATGAAGGCTCTGTTTGTCTTACAAACTGGGGTGTGCTTTATGACGGTCTTAACGGTAATGTAACCTATACACCTCTTTTATATCCCCAGACATTTCTTATGGCAATGGGTGGCGTAAAGGATACGGACTACGCTTTTAGAAACGAAAAAGGCGAAGTGGATATCGGAACTAAAAAGCTTTTGCCCATAACACTTATGTTTGACCACAGAATAGGCGCTTTCAATGACGTTATGCCTTTTATTAAAAAACTTGATGAGATATTCCAGAATCCTGAAATTATGAGGGAATGGTAAAAAAATAACCCGATAGGTCGAGCCTATCGGGTTTGATTTTTAATAATACGCTTCTCTTTTTCTTTTTTTGATGAATTTATAGACGAGATAGACTATAACGAGCACCAGAGTAACGGAAAGTCCTACATAAGCATCAAGGTTTGAATTACCCTCGATTTTAAGCTCATTCCATAGCATCGACATATATTGCTGAGTGTCGTAATCGAGGTTTTCAAAAATCTGTGTTTCAGGAATTTGAGATTCATCAGGATAAAGAATGGGGTTGCCCTTTAAATCATAATCATCTGATTCCAAAACAAGAGCGTGAGGTGTAGCGTAGCAGATATAGTTTGCGTTGGCAACTGCAATTTCTTCCTCGCACATAAAGTTGATATATAACTCTGCAGCTTCTTTGTTTTCTGCATTTTTTGGAACACACATAGCATCTACAAAGAAGTTAACACCTTCTTTGGGATAGCAGAACGCAAGGTCAGGGTTTACATCGTACATTGTAAGGAAATCGCCTGCATAATAAGGGGCAAGTGCTGCTTCTCCATTTTCCATTTTTCCGAAAATTTCGTCCATAACATAGCTGGAAACGAGAGGATTCTGCTCTTTTAGCTTTGCTATGGCAGCATCCCATTCCTTTAAATCAGTAGTGTTTATGTTCTGACCTAAAAGGAATTGAGCAATACCAAAGGTGTCACGGGGATTGTTGAACATCAGTATTTCACCTGCATATTTTTCATCCCACAAAATTTCCCAGCTGTCAGGTGTGCCTTCCACCATTGTGGTGTTGTATATAAGCCCTACCATACCTACAGTGTAAGGAACGGTGTATTTGTTGTCAGGGTCAAAGTAAAGACCTTTGTATTTATCAAGAATATATTTTGCGTTTGGAATATTTGAAAAATCAAGCTCTGCAAGTAAGCCTTCATCACGAAGCTTTGCAATCATATAGTCTGATGGAATAATTACATCGTAATTTGCACCACCGCTTATAAGCTTGTTGTACATATTTTCGTTGCTTTCAAAGTTCGTGTAGTTAATCTTGATGCCGTAACGCTTTTCAAATTCTTTATTTACATCCAATGTGCCATCTGCACCATCGGAAATATATTCACCCCAGTTGTATACGTTGAGGGATGTACCCCTGAGGTGAGAGTAATCCTTTTCTTCCTTTGCAAAGGCAACGATGCCAAGGGTTGAAAGAAATATAAAGGAAGCACTAAGTAAACATAAAAGGCGTTTAATCATTTTTTTGCACCGCCTTTCTGCTTTTTTGAAAGTCTTTTATCTCCGTGAGCACTGATTATATTGGAAATAATAAGCAGAACGAGGATAGCAAGGAAAATTAAAGTAGAAAGTGCGTACATATCAGGTGTAACGCGGCGCTTTGTCATAGAGAAAATTCGTATTGGCAGTGTTTGCGATGTTGTACCGCTTACAAAGTAGCTTATAATAAAGTCGTCAACAGAAAGTGTGAACGCCATCATAAGGCCGGATATAATACCGGGCATAATCGCAGGAAGAACAACTTTGAAAAAAGCCTGCGCAGGTGTGCAACCTAAGTCCTGGGCCGCCTCTGCAAGATGAGGATCTGTCTGGCGGAGCTTGGGAAGAACATTGAGGATTACATAAGGCAACTCAAACGTAGTGTGAGCAATAATAAGAGTTGCAAAACCTAAAGTACCTGTTTTTCCGAAAAGTGAACCGATAAAAACGAAAAGGAGCATCATAGATACACCGGTAACGATTTCGGGATTCATCATCGGTATATTTGTAACGGTCATAATACTGCTTTTTAAAAGTTTATTCTTATAACCGTAAATTGCTGTTGCTGCTGCAGTTCCCATAACAGTTGAAATAATTGAAGAAACCACTGCAACTATCATTGAGTTTTTAAACGCGGTCAGAGTTGCCGAGTCATTAAAAAGTTCTTTGTACCAATAAAGTGAAAAACCTTCAAAAACTGATGTACTCTTACCGGAGTTGAAACTGAAAACTATAAGAACTGCAATTGGTGCATAAAGGAAAATAAAAACAAGTGCAGTATAGAGAATTGATCCGATGGAGGTCTTTTTTGTCATATGATAACACCTCCGTCATCATCTGAAAACCTGTTCATAACGGCAAGACAAATAAATATGAGAATCATAAGCACAAAGGAAAGGGATGCGCCGAGATTGAAATTGTTAGCCGTCTGGAACTGGGTTTCTATAATATCACCGATAAGTATAGTTCCCGTACCACCTAATTTCTGTGAGATGTAGAATGTACTTACAGAAGGAACGAAAACCATTGTAAAGCCTGAAACTATACCGGGAACAGTCAGGGGGACTGTTACATTTTTGAACACGTCAAATTTATTGCCGCCTAAATCCTGAGCCGCCTCGATAAGTGAAGGGTCGGTTTTTAGCATAACGGTGTAAATGGGTAAAATCATATAGGGCAGGAAGTTGTAAACCATACCTACAACTACGGCACCTCGGGTGTTAATAAGGTGTACGGGATCAAGGCTGATGGCAAACGCATTGTTTGCAAGTATTGTGTCGTTTATAAAATTTATTGCTGAGTTAATTGCAGTAGTCAAAAGACCATTATCTTCCAGAATTGTCATCCATGAATATGTTCTTAAAAGGAAGTTCATCCACATAGGAAGCATTATGAGCATAGTCATGGTGCTTTGTTTTTCAGGCCCTTTTGCTGCCATTATATAAGCAAGGGGATATGCGATGATAAGGCATATAACCGTTGCCAGAAGTCCGAGCCAGATTGAAAGTATAAATGTGTCCGCATATTTTCCAATGCCGGAAATATTGTTAAAGGTGAATGCCCCGGTGGTATCGGTAAAGGCATAATAGGCAACCATACAAAGAGGGACGATTATAAATAATGCTGCCCAAACAATGTACGGAGCGCCTGCCAAACGGGACATAAGTGAAGATTTTTTATTCACGTTCAGCACTCCTTTCTTGTTTTATGGGGGATTATTCGTCCTCTTCTTCGTAAACTGTGGCGTCAGAAAGCTCATCAAATTCTTCGCTGAAAGAGCTGTAATCGCCGTACAGACCGGAGTACTGAGATTTTTTCATAATGTGAATTGCATCGGGTTCAACATTTATACCGATAGTTGAGCCGACTTCCTGGAATTCAGTGGATTGAATCATCCATTTGAAACCTTTGATTTCAACGATGATTTCGTAATATACACCCTTGAATGTTGTGGATGTGACCACACCGGAAATCATAGCATTTTCAACAGGTACAACGTCAACATCTTCGGGACGAACAACAACGTCAACCTTTTCGTCAACGCCGAAGCCCTTGTCAAGACATTTGAACTTGTGTCCTGCCATTTCAACCCAGAAGTCAGCACGCATAACACCCTCGATGATGTTGCTTTCACCGATGAAGTCTGCGACGAAAGCATTTTTGGGTTCATTGTATATATCGGTAGGTGTGCCTATCTGCTGGATAACGCCCGAGTCCATAACAACTATTGTGTCGGACATGGAAAGGGCTTCTTCCTGGTCATGGGTAACATAAATAAATGTGATACCCAGACGTTGCTGGATGTTTTTAAGTTCCACCTGCATATCCTTACGGAGCTTAAGGTCAAGAGCACCTAAAGGTTCGTCAAGGAGAAGTACGCGGGGCTTAACAACAAGTGCACGTGCAATAGCAACACGTTGTTGCTGACCACCGGATAAAGAAGATATATTTCTGCGCTCAAAACCTTTAAGGTTTATGAGTTCGAGCATTTCGGTAACGGCTTCTTTAATTTCCTTTTCAGGAGTCTTTTTAAGACGTAAACCGAAAGCAATGTTTTCATAAACATTAAGGTGGGGAAACAGAGCGTAACGCTGAAAAATGGTGTTCAGCTGCCTTTTATGAGGCGGAACACCATTTATTACTTTTCCGTCAAAGATAACTTCGCCTGAATCGGGTTCCTGGAAACCGGCGATCATTCTGAGCGTAGTTGTCTTACCGCAACCGGAGGGACCTAAAAAGGTTATAAACTCCTTGTCGCGGATATATAAATTCATATTTTCGATAATTTGTTGGCCGTCAAATGCGACGGAAATGTTTTTTAATTCAATAATGTTGTTGGACAATTATGCAGCCCCTCTCCGCAAATTAAGAATATTTGAATAAAAATATTCTCTTTATTCAAAAGAAAAAACCACCTACCCAAAGAATAAAAAAAGTGTAATTCTTCAAATTGGTGAATTTTATTATAATTTTGACTCCGTGGTTATGACACGTTATTTTTAATTTGCAATTTAAATATATATATAATTACATTAAAAGTCAATATTTTTTTGAAAATGTTGAAAAATAAATTTTCTTGTCAGATTGTGCAATACAGCAAAGTATCCCATGCAGGGATGTATGGATGATGGCGCAAATATATCTTGTAGTCGGGATTTATGCTTTTTATGAGTATAGGAAGGGTAAATATATCTGCACTTTTATGATATACCGCCACATTAAGCTTTGGTGCAAATGTTTTCAGAATATCGCTGCCTTTTGACAGAATCTCGTTTTCGCATCCTTCTGAATCTATTTTTATGTATGTGGGTTCAGCATTTCCACATAATGTGTTCAAAGAAACTGACGGAATTTTTGTTGTTCCGCCTATTGCTGATTGTCTGCCGTGGGCATTTGAAAAACCAACTTCACCGTCAATATCTGTTACAGCGGCATTGAACGAATTGAAGTTTTCAAGATTTTTACAGTGTTCCATAAGCTTTTTGTAGGTTTTGCTGTCAGGTTCAGCGCAAATTATTTGATTATATTTTCCACCGCAGTATTTTAAAAAAGTGTCCACTGTATCACCGCGATATGCACCTATATCAATATATGTTTCGTCCTCGGAAAGTTTGAGTATATTAAGAAAAGCTTCGCTTTCAGGGGTTGTGATTTCTTTAAGAACCGAAAGTTCGCCGCCAAAAAGAAAATTAACATAACCGCTGAAGATTTTTCTTGAAAAATCGTCTGCCATAAGTGAGTAGGCAAGTTCAATTTTGTCGTAGTTTTTGTTGAGGAAATCTTTGTCAAAAATTTCAGTCCCTATAACCGGAACACATGGCACAAGCACACGATGCTTTTCGGAAATAGAGTAAATATTTTCCATAACTTCTGCAATAGAAGTGCCGAATGTAACTATAACCGTAAAACTCTCATACATTTCTTCAAAATAAGAAAGAGGCAAAACCTGAAAACCGCGAAAAGTTCTGTTTCTTACAAAAGTAGTGCTTGCAGTGATTCCGGAAAGAGTAACTCCGATTTCGGCAAGCTTATCCAGAACTTTGTCAGCACCGTTTCCGGTGCCGTACATAATTATAGGCTCTTGGGATTGTTGCAGTTTTTCCCAAACACTTGTATCCATTTGAAACTTCACGGTATCGCCTCCTTTTGTATTGCTTTCAGAATTGTATCATATATCAGAAGAATCTTCAATAAAAAATCTCCCTTTGCTTGGAGGCAAAGGGAGAAATCTCAATAATTCCACACACCCCTATGATCACGAAGTCCCACACTGACTTCGTACTCAATCAGAGCTTTTTCGGCTTTGTACCTGTGCATATTTTTCAAAACACTCAGTTTTTCTGATTGGTTTTTTACTGCGTGGCACTGTCTTTTTCTTATACTGCCGATGCGCCACCAGTGGTATTCAATTTTTGCGGCAAGTAGCATTTGATTGAGACTTTTCATAGTCGATTCTCCTTTTTAAAAAATTAAAAAAAGACATATAAACTATTTATTTTATGTTTTTATATCTTTTTATTACATTATACTTATTTTTGCTGTCGATATTTGTCTTAATACGGCATATAAAGATAAATTTATTAAAAAAACAAGGAAAATCAATGTTTTTAGGTGATTTATGTGTTTTTTTATCCCTTGTAAAGATAATTCGTTTATGTTAAAATACAAAAAACAACGAATCCGCTATGAAGGGTGGTAACAGTATGGATAAATTTCTTGAATCTATGGGGCTTATTACCGGAACGGTAAAGGAGCTTGAAGATATAAATGATGAGTGCTTTTTAAATGACAGCGCCGACAGACAACTTATTCCGAACCGTAAAGAGGTTGTTAAAGTTATTAAAGATTTGCAATCTCTGCTTTTTCCTGACTATTTCAAACATAGTGAGGGTAGCGAGAACGTTCTTTCTCAGACCGAGTTACTTCTTAACATTTATAACAGACTTTCAGAACAAATAAGGGGAGCGTGTGAATTTAACCACACCGTTATGGATAAAAAACCTGAGGATTTGTGTAATGCTTTTATTGCGCAGTTACCTACCGTAAAAAAACTTCTTATTAAAGATATTGAGGCTATTTATGAGGGTGACCCTGCAGCAAAATGTCATCAGGAAGTTCTGATATGTTATCCGGGTTTTTATGCGATTTCTATTTATCGCCTTGCAAATGTTCTTTATAAATTAAAAGTACCGCTTATTCCCCGTATTATGACAGAGTTTGCCCATGAAAAAACAGGCGTAGATATACACGCAGGTGCAACAATAGGCGAGTATTTTTGTATTGACCACGGCACAGGCATCGTTATAGGTGAAACTACCACTATCGGCAACAGAGTTAAAATTTATCAGGGCGTTACTTTGGGCGCGAAAAGCTTTAAAGTTGACGAAAACGGCAACCCTGTTAAAGATATTAAACGACATCCCGATATCGGCAATAATGTTGTTATTTATGCAAATGCGACTATTCTTGGCGGAGATACTAAGATTGGCGACAACTGTATTATCGGCGGTAACACCTGGCTTACACATTCAGTTGAAGAAGGAAAGGTTGTTTATTACAACGAAAAACCTGTTATCTAAAGTGAAAAAGAGTTCCGGATAAGCACCGGAACTCTTTTCTGATTTAAATTTTAACCGCATCTTTGATTTTTACTTTTCCTACAAATGGAATTTTCAAATAGCCATTACATTTGTCGTCTTCAAAGGTAAGAGAAATATCTATAACTTTTTCAGGAAGAATTGTGGTGGTTGCTTTAGCGATAAATGTATCATCGTCTTCAACCGCTTCAATTATTTCGATGGGCATTTCAAATTCTGCACCATCTAATTCGATTTCCATTTCATATTTCCCGTCATCGCAGTCAATTGCGAAAACAGCATCACCTTTGAAAAACATATTGTTGATTTTTACCTTGTATTTGTTGCCTATACCTATCATCTGTTATCCCTCCACAGTACATCCGGTATTAAAAAGAATCTATAATTCCAGCCGCAAAGCTGAGAATGTTGAGAGCATCATCAGTTTGTACTTTTCCTGAATCATTCACATCCGCAGTATTTATTTGTTCGTTTGTTGCATCCGGAACAAGACCGGCAGCAAGGCAAAGAGCAAATCGTGAATCATAAGAAGAAATTATGCCGTCACCATCAATGTCGCCTTTTTTGGTGAAATCATTGTTTGTTATAACTATGTATCTGCCAAGATTTTTTGTTTTAACACCTACAAACGGTGTGTGTGGCGAACGGACAAGCTCAAATGTTTTTAATCCGTTGGTACGGTATACTTTTGCGGTATTTGTAATAGTGTCTTCGGGTAAACCGTTGAATAAAATTATAAGTTCTTTAAGCGGTTTGTATTCAGCTTCATCGCAAATTAAAGAAATATCATAAGATTCGATATGGTTATATTTTACTTTTATTAATGAAGTAACGTCTTCCGGTACAACAGGTTTGACATTTAAATAAAAATCTTTGTCAAGTGGCAAAGAGCCTTCAATGTCAATTATCTGTACGCCTGTAGCTATATCTGTAAACGAACGGTTTTCGGTTTTAAGATAAGGTTGCCTTACGCCCAGGTTATAAACATATTCGTAAGCGGGAGAATCAGGTACGCAGTAAACACCGTCGGTAAAATAGTAGAATTTATCGTTTCTTGAACCCATATCACCTAAAAGAGCATCCTGGCCTATTATGGATAAGGAACCCGGTAAATGTAATTCTCTTAAAGAAACGCAGTTAGCTAAAGCTTTAGCACCCAAAAAGGTGAGATTGTCGCTTAAACGAATTTCTTTAAGTGCTGTACAGCATTGAAAAGCACTATTGGAAATTGTTGTAACAGAGTTATGCATATTAACCTTTGTTAACTTGTATGCACCCTGAAAAGCAGAAGCTCTGATGGTTATAATTCCGTCGGGAACAGTAAATTCACCGCCTATTCCGTTAGGGAAAGCTATCAAAGCGGTTTTTTCTTTATCGTAAAGCACACCGTTTTCAACGGCAAAGAATTCGTTGGCAGGATCAATGTCAATTTCAAGAAGGCTATGACATTCTGCGAAAGATTCACCTGAAACACTTGTGACGGTGGATGGCAATTTGACGTAGGTAAGATTTTTGCATTCCTCAAAAACATCGCTGGAAATAAATCTTACAGGATAACCTTCTATGGTTTCGGGAACGATTATTTTCTCGTCCGTTCCCACATATTTTTGAATTAATACCCATTGAGGATTTTTTTCAGGACGTACGATATATATAAAATCGTCTTCGTCAGCTACGACAGGTTCATTTGCAGATGACAGAGAAACTGCGTGAGCTGTATTCGTATATGTAAAGACGTTTTGAGGTGTGAATAAAGATAACGCAACAATGGTTAACGTCAGCACAAAAGAAATTATGCGAGAAAACTTCAAAGAATCACTTCCTTACAGCATATTACACTAAAATACATTATAAAACATATGTGTATTTATTTCAATAGGAATGTTTATACAAATTTGTATGCGTGTATTTATAAATCAGGACAAAAAGCAAAGCTCCGAAGCAAGCTTCGGAGCTGTATTGCTTTAACAAAGTTAAGTTTTACTCAGATAGCGCGGGTAACCTTACCGGAGCGCAAGCAGCGTGTGCAAGCATATACTCTGCGGGGAGAGCCGTTTACGATTGCCTTAACTCTCTTAACATTGGGTTTCCAAGTTCTGTTTGAACGTCTGTGTGAGTGAGAAACCTGAATGCCGAAAGAAACCTCTTTGTTACAAAATTCGCATTTTGCCATTGAGCTGCACCTCCTTCTCATAATCATAAAAGTAGTCAAATTTAAGTCTAAACATAAGACAACGAACGTATGATATCACCTTTTTAATGCAAATGCAAGTATTTTTTTCAGAAAATGCCTGTTTTTATGAAATTTTACATATTCCTTACAGATATTTTTAATATTTTTTTGAAAATTGCTTGATTTTTGCAAAACAATAATATATAATGCTCATTGAAACCGAACATTTGTACACTTTGAGAGGAGTTTAACAATGGCAGAAAGAACAGAAAAAAATAAGGCGCTTGAAACAGCCCTTTCTCAGATAGAAAAGAATTTCGGCAAAGGCGCTATTATGCGCTTGGGCGAAAATATGGGTATGAATATTGAAGCTATACCAACAGGCTCAATAGCACTTGATGCGGCAACGGGTATAGGCGGACTTCCCAAGGGAAGAATTGTTGAAATATACGGTCCTGAAAGTTCAGGTAAAACAACTCTTGCATTACATGTTGTGGCAGAGGCACAGAAAATGGGTGGAGAAGCAGCTTTCATCGATGCTGAACACGCTCTTGACCCCATATATGCAGCAGCATTAGGCGTGGATATTGATTCTCTCCTTGTTTCTCAGCCCGACAACGGTGAACAGGCTCTTGAAATTACCGAGTATCTTGCTCGTTCAGGTGCTCTTGATGTTATTGTTGTTGACTCAGTTGCAGCCCTTGTTCCCAAGGCTGAAATTGAAGGCGAAATGGGCGATTCTCACGTTGGCCTTCATGCACGTCTTATGTCACAGGCGTTAAGAAAGCTTACAGGTGCTATCGCTAAATCCAATACAATAGTAATTTTCATTAACCAGCTTCGTGAAAAAGTCGGAGTTATTTACGGCAACCCGGAAGTTACAACAGGTGGTCGTGCTCTTAAATTCTATTCAACTATCCGTATGGAAGTAAGACGAGTTGAACAATTAAAAGGTCCGGGTAACGAATTTATCGGTTCTCGTACAAGGGCAAAAATTGTTAAGAATAAAGTTGCTCCACCATTTAAAGAGGCGGAATTTGACATTATGTATGGTCAGGGTATATCTAAATACGGTGAAATTCTTGACCTTGCAGTTAAAATGGAAATTGTAAGAAAAAGCGGTGCTTGGTTCTACTACGGCGAGGAACGCCTTGGTCAGGGTCGCGATAATGTTAAAGAATATATTCGTGAAAATCCCGAGTTCTGTGCCGAGATTGAAGCAAAAGTACGCGAAAGCATCAAAAATGTTATTTCTGCAAGAAATCCCATTTCACGCAGAGAGGTTGCTCCCGCAGCAGCACCTGCAGAACCTGTAACAAAAGAAAAAGCCAGAGCGAAAATTGATATCGCTGTTGATGACGAATAATAATGAAAATTACTTCAAAGCCGGGCAACGGCAATAAGGTGCATATTTATATTGATGACGAGTATACCCTCACATTGTATGATGATTTTTGGTATCGTTCAGGGTATTCGGAGGGTCAGGAAATTTCAGATGATGAGCTTGCTTCCTTGAAAGGGGAGGCAGGCTTTCGCTCTGCTTATGAGAAAGGTGTAAAATATCTTTCCATGCGTGCATATTCGGAGAAGGAATTGTATAATAAACTAAAGATGAAATTCGGTGAAGATGCTTCCCGACGGGCGATAGATAAGATGTTGCGCCTTGGATACATAAACGATGATGAATTTTGCCGTGAATATGCCAAGTATCTTTTTGAAGTGAAAAAATATGATATAAAAAGAATATCTTATGAATTAAAAAATAAAGGAATTGATACGGAAACAATTGATAATACGTTGAAAACACTTGACAACGAGCCGATTCAGCGTATTATAGATATGTTAAGGTCAAAATATGAAAGAAGCCTTGAAAACGAAAAAGACAGAAAAAGATTAGTGAACCGTTTTATACGAATGGGCTATTCCTACCGCGATATCAAAGACGCATTTTATGAAATCGGTGTGGATATGCCACAACAATGAGGTGAAAGTTATGTCACGAAAAGTCGGAATGATAAGTCTTGGTTGTCCTAAAAATCAGATAGATGCCGAAATTATGCTCAAGAAGCTTGTTGATGCAGGATACATTCTTGTTCAGGAGGCAGATAAAGCCGATGTTGTTATAGTGAACACCTGCGGATTTATTGAGGATGCCAAGAAAGAATCTATTGATGCTATTCTTGAGATGGCGGATTTGAAATCTGACGGATTACTGCAGAAAATAATTGTAACGGGTTGCCTTGCTCAGCGTTATGCTGATGAGGTTTTTTCGGAAATTCCGGAAGTTGACGGAGTTATAGGTATCGGCGCAAATGCAGATATCGTAGAGGCTTGTAACGCACTTTTTGAAAGTGATGAGCCCTGCAGTTCTTTCCCTGAAAAGGAAAAACTACCGCTTAATGGTGGCAGAGTTCTCACAACACCTGAGTATACTGCATACCTTAAAATTGCAGAAGGTTGCAGTAACTGCTGTTCATACTGTGCCATTCCCTCTATAAGAGGCGGTTTCAGAAGCCGTGAAATGGAAGATATTCTTGAAGAAGCTAATATGCTTTGCGAAAAAGGTGTTAAAGAACTTATTCTTGTTGCACAGGATACTACAAAATACGGCGAAGATCTTTATGATGAACTTAAACTACCCGAGCTTCTTTCGGAACTTAATAAAATTGAAAACCTTCAGTGGATAAGACTTCTTTATTGCTATCCCGACAGAATAACAGACGAACTTATTGATGCAATTGTGAATAATGAAAAAGTTTGTCATTATATCGATATGCCTATGCAACACGCAGATGGCGAAGTGCTTAAAGCGATGAACAGAAACGGCAATAAAGAAAGCCTTCTTGCCCTTGTTGAAAAAATCAGGGCAAAGATTCCCGATGTTGTTTTAAGAACAACCTTTATAACCGGATTCCCCGGTGAAACAGAGGAGGCATTCACAACTCTTTCTGAGTTTGTAAACGAAGCTAAGCTGGATAGAGTAGGTTGCTTTGCGTATTCTCGTGAGGAGAATACACCGGCTTATGACTTTGATAATCAGGTTGATCCGGAGGTTGCAGCTGAACGTGCTGAAGTGATAATGAATCAGCAGTATACAATTTCTGAAGAAAAGCTGGATGCTTGTATAGGAAAAACTTTTGATGTTCTTGTTGAAGGCTATGACCCTTACACAGACAGTTACTACGGCAGAACATATATGGATGCACCTGATATTGATAATAATGTTATTCTGACATCCGGTTACAGAATCGATGACGGAGACATTGTTCCTGTTGAAATTTTTGATAAGGATGAATATGCTCTTATCGGTGAAGCAATATGAAAAAAATGAATTTGCCCAACAGCCTTACAATTGTAAGGATAGTACTTACGCCGATTTTTCTGGGGCTTTTTCTCAGCGATATAGAACACCATTTTCTTTGGGGCTTAATAGTGTTTGCAATCGGTTCATTCACTGATTTTCTTGATGGAAAAATAGCCAGAAAAAATGGTATCGTCACGGTTTTCGGTCAATTGGCAGATCCCGTTGCCGACAAAATACTTACAACTGCGGCACTTCTTGCATTTATGCAACTCAACCTTTGCAATATCTGGATAATTATGATAGTATTATTAAGGGAGTTCACAATCACATCTTTCAGATTAGTTGCAACGTCGCAAGGTGTGGTAATTCCTGCTAACATTTACGGCAAGATGAAAACCGTTTCACAGATGGTGTTTTCACTATTGATTATGATACTTGCAGAACTCAATTACTGCGGTGTTTTGGGTGAGAATTTCCCTCTTTCCGCCCTTTCCAACGGATTGCTGTCAATAACAGCAGTTCTTTGCGTTGTATCCGGCGTGATTTATGTAAAACAGTCAACAAAACTTATTGATTTTTCCAAATAATGGAGGATTTATGAAACTTTATAACTCACTTTCCCGAAAAAAAGAAGATTTTAAAGAAAATGTACCCGGCAAGGTAAATATGTACACTTGCGGTCCTACAGTTTATCACTTTGCACATATCGGAAATCTTCGTAGTTATATTATGGAAGATATTCTTGAAAAGCATCTTCGTTACAGCGGTTATGATGTAAAACGTGTTATGAATATCACCGACGTTGGTCACCTTTCAAGCGATGCCGACACAGGCGAAGATAAAATGGTAAAAGGCGCAAAAAGAGAAAATAAAAGCGTTATGGATATAGCAAGATTCTATACGGATGCTTTCTTTGCTGATTGCGCAAAGCTTAATATTAAAACCCCTGATGTTGTTGAACCTGCAACAAACTGCATTGATGAATTTATCAATATGGTTCAGGGCCTTATTGAAAAAGGTTATGCTTATGTGGCAGGCGGAAATGTTTACTTTGATACCTCTAAACTTGATGAATACTATGTTTTCAATAAACACGACAGCGACGAGCTTATGGTAGGTGTTCGTGAGGGTGTTGAAGAGGATACAAACAAACGCAATAAAAATGACTTCGTGCTTTGGTTTACCAAATCCAAGTTTGAAGAACAGGCTCTTAAGTGGGATTCACCCTGGGGTGTTGGTTATCCCGGTTGGCATATTGAGTGTTCGGCAATAAGTCTTAAACATCTGGGCGAATATCTTGATATTCACTGTGGCGGTATTGACAACGCTTTCCCCCATCATACCAACGAAATTGCACAGAGTGAAGCTTTTGTTGGTCACAAATGGTGCAATTATTGGTTCCATGTTTTGCACCTTAATACAAATACAGGAAAAATGAGCAAATCAAAGGGTGAATTCTTAACAGTTTCGCTTCTTGAAGAAAAGGGCTATAATCCGTTGGCTTACAGATTTTTCTGTCTTCAGTCACATTACAGAAAACAGCTTGTTTTCTCTTTTGAGAATCTTGACGGTGCTGCAACAGCTTACGAAAAACTTCTTAAAAAAATCGCTGCCCTTAAACCCGATGAAAACGATGAACTTGATGTTGCGGCAGTGGAAAAACTTACCGCATCTTTCAAGGAAGCTCTTGACAATGATATAAACACATCACTTGCAGTTACTGCTTTGTATGATGTTCTTAAGGAAAAAACAAACGATAAAACGAAAATTTATCTTCTCAGTGATTTCGACAGAGTTCTTTCTCTCGATCTTATTGAAGGTGCAAAGAAGCTTTCAGAGGATAAAGAAAGTGCTTCGGCAGGTGATGATTTCTCAGCATATGTTGAAGAACAAATAGCTTTGAGAACCGCCGCTAAAAAGGCAAAGAATTTCGCAGAAGCTGACAGAATACGCGATGAACTTGCTGCACAGGGTGTTAAAATACTCGATACCAGAGAAGGCACTACCTGGAGTCGCGAATAATTAAAACATCAGGATAAAAACGGAGAAAAATATATGACAAGTAAAGAACGCGCAAGATTGCGTGCAGAGGCAAACGGTCTTGACCCTATTTTCCAGATTGGTAAAGAAGGCGTGACGGATGCCGTTGTAGCACAGCTCGAAGACACATTCAACACAAGAGAACTTTTTAAAATTAAAGTTCATCTTGAAAGTGCTCCCGAAACACCGAAAGAACTGGCAACTAAAATTGCAGAAGCAACAGGGTGTGATATAATTCAGGTTATCGGCGGCACAATTGTAGTTTTCAGAATTAATCTTATTCTTCGACAGAAAGAAGCAGAAAAGAAAAAACGACAGAAAGAAAAAGCCAGAAAAGAGGCTTTGGAAAGACGTACCGAACGTGCAAGAAAAAAATACAGCAGGTAATAGATTATGGACGAAGTAGTTACAGTTCAAAAAAAGAAGAAAAAAAGAGGGCCTTTTATAGCAGGTCTTCTCGTGTTGACTTTAGCTATTGTTGGCGTTGTCAGCATTGTGAGTACGGTTGTTTCCTATATCGAAAAAAACAATGATAAAACAGCCGATTATACAAAATATGCAAACTTTCTCTCGTGGGTTGTAGGCGTTGACCCGGCACCGTTTGCTGACATAATAAGTGCGGATAAAGATGATTTGCGCAATATTGCCATCTGCACACTTTTATCAGATAATGTTAAAACAGGCGAGTACACTGTATCTGAAAAGGGTCTTGTAGTGCCGGTGGCTGATGTTGAAGCCTGCTACTACAATATGTTTGGTGTGGATAATCCCATTGTTCATGCTAATGTTGTGGGATATGGTTATGAGTTTACTTTTGACAGCGCAAAACAGGTGTACTATGTTCCTCTTACCGGTGTTGCACCTCCCTTTGCTGTTCGCATTGAAGATGTAGAAAAAACAGGCGGACTTGTAGTGTTGCGAGTAGGCTACGTGGGAACAAACAATATTGAAGTAACTCCCGACGGCACACTTCAGGCGGCTCAGCCCGATAAATATGCAGATATTACCCTTAAAGAAACCGAAAACGGCTTTAACCTTATTTCTGTTATGACGGTTACGGTAGGGGAGTACGAACAATAAAACTATACTAAGCAGTAAGGGGTGCCTTGCTGCTTAGTTTTATATGGAGGATATACTATGGATTTTTATAAACTTATTGCAGAACGTTATTCTGTGAGAAAATTTAAAAATGAACATCTGGAGCAGAGTGTTGTAGACAAAATTTTACAGGCGGGACATCTTGCACCAACGGGTTGCAATAATCAGCCGCAGAGAATTTTGGTTCTTAATACAGATGAGACGGTTGGAAAACTTAAAACTTGCACAAAGTGTCATTTTGATGCCCCTACCGCTATGCTCGTTTGCTACAATAAAGACGAGTGCTGGACAAGAAAATATGACGGCAAAACCTGTGGTGTTGCGGATGCCTGCATAGTAACCACCCATATGATGCTTGCCGCCTTTGAATTGGGCGTAGGCTCAACCTGGGTAATGCACTTTGACCCCACGGCAATGAGAGAAACTTTTTCAATCCCTCAGAATATTGAACCCGTAGCACTTCTTGTAATGGGCTACCCGGCAGAAGATGCAAAACCCGCAGATTTTCATAATCAATTCAGACCTTTGGAAGAGGTTGTAATTTACGATAAGTTTTAATGAATTTGTTGGAAGGCATAAAAACAAAAATCGCAAAACCAAACCCACTGCTCAATTGCAGTGGGTTTTTATATGACCGTTTTTCATAGGTGTTGCCCCTGATATAATCAACACTGACATCGTGATATTTTGCAAGTTTTATAAGTATTTCTGTAGGAATATCTAACTCACCGCCTTGTATCACATAAATAGTATGTATGTACATTATAGTTTTAGCGGAAAAATCCGCTGAAATGTTTTTGGGGAGAGTGTTTTGTTCTGCGCAATTTTTACCTGAAATAAAATTTTTCTTGTATTTTGACGTTATTTTCTTGCATTTCGTCATTTGTAAAGAAATTTTTCAATTAAAATGTATAATTAAATTAGCAAGAATAATCACAAATATGCGAAGCCTATCATCCCTGTTCGTCTTGACGAATAGGGAGGGGGACCAAAAGCAACGCTTTTGGTGGTGGGTAGTTCACTCGTGGTAATTGTTGAGTTGGATAGAACGACCAACCACCGTAAGGGACGAATCTATTCGTCCCACAAGTAAGGTACCACCTGTCATATGCGGTGCCACACTCATCTTGCGGTGCCCAAAATTGTTTGCTCGCTGTTCACTTCGCACAATTTTGACCGCTGCGCCAACTCACACTCCCTGTTTCGCCCACAGAGCGGGTCGTGTCCTTGCCTACAAATCAAAGATTTGCAAGAGGGATAGCATTCGCGATTCATTTAATATGTCTTTAATCTCAGCGGTACGCACAGGTGCGTACCTTACGATTATCCTATCTGACTGATGGGGAACGGTCAGTGAACTACCCACCACCGTTCCGCCCGAACTTTGCTATTAAAATCAATTTATCGCCCGTGATAAATATAAGAGAAACAACAATTATATCGGAGAACGGTCCCCCTCCCTATGCTTACGCACAGGGATGATAAGGCTTCGCAAATACCCGCTTTGTTGTTCTACACGAAAGCAATATAATCAACGCGCAAGCGTTCCGATAATTCCGAATTACGCATTACGAATTCCGAATTAAAACAGTCCACTGACCTACTGACCACTGACTTACTAACCACTGACCACCGATAACTTCGCTTTCACATTTTTAAAAACCACAAGAGAAATAAGCATAATAACAACCATAAGCAAAGCGAGAGTTTCCGGGGATATATCAAGATAGAAAAAATCGCTTACACCCTCAAAACAACAATCTGCTAAAAATCCAAACGGCATAAAAACTAACGCAATTGTTAAGCTGAATAATATGTAGCTATCATTTGGAAATATAACACAAGCTAAAAAAGCCAGAGGTGGAATAATCCCACTGAGCAGTGCAGAGTAATAAATATAGTTTAAATTATATTTTTTGCCGATAATTGCAGAAGAAAAAAGCCATATCAACATAACACCTAATGAAATTAGAGGTATAATCGGATATAAGACAATATCAAAATTTTTGAATATAGTTGCCTCTAAAGTATCATAAATCGGTGTTACAAGAACCTCATCTTGTGAAATAGTGGCTAAAACCCACAACAAAATTACTGGCGTAGCACCCATAAAATATTGTTTTACTTTTCCTATATTTTGCATAAAATCATTCCTTCAAAAAATTCATGAATCCAACGCCAACCAG
>JAZNLH010000043.1:0-20292 GCA_045578985.1 Acutalibacteraceae bacterium
GGTAATGCAATAAATCTTGTTTCCTATGTTACAACTCCAAACAATAAAGAACGCGACAAAGTAATTTCCTTCCGCAGTATTTCAAGTGCGGTGGGTAACTCTGCACCCTTGGTTGTTGTTCTTGTTATAGATGAGATTATTAAAGCAGTTTCACCCGATAACCCCAACAGAGAATATCTTGAATATATAATTGGTGCTTCGCTTATCAGTGTTGTTGGTACAATAATCACCCTTATGGGTATGCGCTTCTTAAAGGAAAGAATTACCTACAGCGAGGAAAAGAAAAATCCCTTCAAGGGATTTGTTGATATTGTAAAAAACAAGTATGCATGGACTATTATCATCAGCGAAACCCTTAAGAATCTTCGCGGTATTGCAAACTATATGGGACCCTTCCTTGCGGCAGCCCTTCTCGGCGGAACAGATAAATTCCTCCTTTTCGGTCTTCCTACAGGTATCGGTACTGCTGTCGGTATGCTCATAATCAACGCGCTTCTTAAAAAGTTCAATGCAAAACAGCTTTACATTGCATCTGGTATTTATTCGATTACTGCCAATGTAATAGCCTTTGCCATCGGTTATACATATTTTAAAAACCCCACTAATGTTCTTACAGTTTTATTTATTGCCGCTTTGTTCCTTATAGGTTTGCAGTTTGGTGCTTCAAATCTTCTTCCCTCTATGTTCCAGGCAGATGTGCTTGAATCTGTTGAACTTGAAACAAAGGGCAAACGACTTGACGCTTCTCTTCCCTTTGTAATAGGTCTGGGAACTACCGTCAGCGGTACAATTGCCTCTGTGCTTTTGCCACAGATTTTGTATGGCGAAGGTTCAATTATTGGCTACATTCAATCAAGTACAGTTCAGTCACAGGAAACAAAAATTGCTATGCTCTTCTTCTATACAGTATTCCATGGAATTATGATGCTTCTTGCAGGTGTTCCGTTCATATTCTATAAGCTTACGGGTAAAAATAAAGAAGAGATGCACGAGAAAGTTCTTAAACAACGTGAACAAATTGAAGCAGGAAAATGAGAGTGTAAAAATGCCTGAAATCTATAAATCAGCTGATGAACTTATCGGCAGAACTCCGCTTCTGGAGTTGACTAATATTGAAAAAACTTTTAGTTTAAAAGCAAAAATTCTTGCAAAACTCGAATTTTTTAATCCTGCCGGTTCCGCCAAAGACCGCGTAGCAAAAGCAATGATCGATGAAGCGGAAAGAACAGGGGAATTAACTGCGGAATCCGTTATTATTGAACCAACTTCCGGAAATACCGGCATAGGTCTTGCATCAGTTGCCGCTTCAAGAGGATATAGGGTAATTATTGTGATGCCTGAAACGATGTCTATTGAGCGACGACAGCTTATGAAGGCTTATGGAGCAGAGTTAGTTTTAAGTGACGGCTCAAAGGGTATGACAGGGGCTATTGAGAAAGCCGAGGAATTAGCAAAAAATATACCAAACAGCTTTATTCCCGGTCAGTTTGTCAACCCTGCAAACTCCAAAGCCCACAGAGAAACAACAGGCCCCGAAATTTACGAAGACACCGACGGAAAAGTTGATATTTTTGTAGCCGGTGTTGGAACAGGCGGTACAATTACCGGCGTAGGGGAATATTTAAAGTCTAAAAATGCAAATATAAAAATTGTTGCTGTTGAACCTGAAAGTTCACCTTTCCTTTCAGAAGGTAGGGCGGGTGCACATAAAATTCAAGGCATAGGCGCAGGCTTTATTCCCGAAGTATTGAACACCTCAGTGTATGATGAAATTATTACCGTGTCCGATGAAGATGCTTTTGAAATGGGCAGATTGATAGGTAAAAAAGAAGGCGTTCTTGTAGGAATTTCCTCAGGCGCTGCTGCTTTTGCCGCAGTGAAACTTGCAAAACTTCCTGAAAATCAGGGTAAAAATATTGTGGTTCTTTTACCCGACACCGGGGATAGATACCTTTCAACAGAAATGTTTTCAGAATAAAAAATTGACCGACATTCTTAAATAGAATGTCGGTCATAATTTTTATATCTTTTATTCGTCTATTTCAATACCACGTTTTTTTCTCAAATCAGCAAGCTCAGAGAAAACCTTTTCTTTCTTTTTACCTGTAAGGTCATAGAAGAATAATGGAATAGCACAAAGAAGAAGGCTGATACCGGGAACAATAGTTACAAGCGAGAACATACCGAATTGTTTGAATGGCTCAAGATTCATAGCAACGTTAACAATGCTTTCTGCCTTGCTGTTAAGGGTTGCAACATCAAGGTCAATAAACATATACATTCCGATAATCATAACTGTTGCAAAGGCGTTACCGATTTTATTAACAAAGGACTGACAAGCAGAACCAAGACCTGTGTTTCTGAAACCTGTTTTCCATTCCATGAAGTCAAGACAGTCGCAAACCATAGCGAAAGAAACGTTGTTAATAACACCAAGAGGAATGCTTGAAATAAGCATAAAAGGAATGCATATAAGAAGGTTTTTTGTAGTCCAACCGATAATAAGTGTAAGGCAGCTTGCAAGAAAACCACCGATACAAGAAACTATCATAATCTGTTTATATTCGAATTTCTTGTAAAGCTTGGGGAGGAAAAGCATAGCACCAAACATACCAATAGCGGCACAAATCTGAATTATAAGAGCAACTGTTGAAATGTTTGAGTTGTATTCTGCAGCTGTTGTGGGCTTTTGACCAACGTACATACCCGAATAACGGGCAACGTGGGGAGCTGCCGCCTGAAGCATATATCTTCCGAAAGAAAGAACGCCGGAAAGAACAACAAGCATAAGGGGTTTGCATGTGAAAATTCTTTTAAGTGTACCAACTTCGCCTTTTTCTTTCTTTTTGGCATCGGGAAGCTGAATTCTTTCCTTTGTTTTGAATGTAGAAAGTGTGAACAAGGGCATACCTATTAGTGACATCGAAACAGCCATAACAGCATATTTAACAATATCTGCGTTAGGAAGTCCTGCAACAAAGTAACCAACAATGATAGGAAGTGCAACCGTAACTGCAGAGCCTATACCGCCAACAGTTTTTGCGTAGGAAATAAGATTGCCTCTCTCTTTAGGGTTGGGAGTCATAACGTTGGGCATACTCCAGAAAGGCACATCACTTGCGGTGTAAACCATACCCCAGATAACATAAACAGCCGCAACAAACACATAGAGCCATATTGATTTATTCTGTGTGTCAAAGCCCGGGTTTACAAACATAAGTATTGTAAGTGCTGCAATAGGAATTGCGGTAACAAGGGGATAAGGCTTCATTCTTCCTTTTTTAGTTGAATGTCTGTCAATAATCATACCCATCATAGGGTCATTAATAGCATCCCACACACGAGCAAGAAGCATGAGCATAATAACAAACATAGCATTGAGCGTAAGAACGTTCATATAGTAGTCTGTTATGTAACTTGACATACAACTGTAAACAAGTCCTTGACCTAATGCGGCAATGGCATAGGCTTGAACTTCTTTTTTCGGAACATATTTTTTATCTTCCGTTTTAAGCACTTTAGTATCAGCCATATTTAAACCTCCAAAAAAAGTTATATGTAAAGAGTAACACATTTATTGGTATTTTTCAATTGGTTTTTAAAAATAGAAAA
The DNA here is from genome assembly GCA_045578985.1 of Acutalibacteraceae bacterium. GTDB lineage: Bacteria > Bacillota > Clostridia > Oscillospirales > Acutalibacteraceae > DTU089. The sequence goes on from JAZNLH010000043.1 coordinate 3,613, forward strand.
AGCATACCGGAGTATGCTTTTGTAACGTAATGTTAAAATAATCCGCCATTGTATTTATATTGGAATTTAAAAAGAAAAACACATCCCACGATTAAGCCGGAAAATAAAACAGCATTACCTAAAACTTCAATAAAATGAATTGTCGGAAACAAAACGGCAAAACTGCTTATAAAAGTCGGAATCCCAATAAACATAAAGGTTTTACCCATCGATTTACAATAACCATCTCGGTCTACAACATTTCTGTAATGATAGGAATGTAAAAGCGAGATGTGTCCTTTGCTTATCGCAAATCCGGATGCTACCAAAAGAACGGCAACAGTCAGCACAATTATAAATTCGCAAATATTTTCAAAAGAAATGTATTTTTTCAATATTAACACAAATTCGTCTACAAAAAAAATAAAAGTAGGAATTGCAGGAGGTATCAAAACCAGGGAAAGAATAGCCACGCAAATTATAGTTTGTAATTTCTTTTTCTTTACTTCTTTTTTATTGTTTTCAAATGCGTCGATAACATTTTTGTCGGCAATTTCGGCAAAAGACTCTTTTTCTGCTCTTTTTCCCGCTAAAATCTCATTAACAGTTATTTTGAAAAACTCACTTAATGACACAAGGGAAGTAATATCGGGAAAACCTTTCCCCGTTTCCCAACGTGAAATCGCTTTGTCGGAAACATTCAGAATATCTGCTAGTTGTTTTTGTGTAAGATTTTTTTCTTTTCTTAAATCGGCAATAAATCTACCACAATCTTTAGCTTTCATAAGGTCACCGCCTTTAAATCTTTCTGTGTTTATAGTAACAAAAACATAAAAAAGGGTCAACCTATGAATCGTAGAGTAGGGTATGAGAACACCCGTTTGCGGCGCGGGGGGCAAGAGCCTCCCGGTTTTTCACCAACAAAAAACCGAAGGCCACACTGTTGTGCGAACTTCGGTTTTGGTGCGGGAAAAGGGACTTGAACCCTCAAGAACTTACGTTCATATGAACCTGATGGTAACAAGACCTGGGTGATACGCCACAAACCCAGTAGAATCAAGGGTTCTCGGCTTTTCGGTTTTTCAGGTTTTCCAACTATCTGCATAATAATATAGAAAAATGGCTTTGTCAAGGCAACAATAAGATTATTTCTGATGCCCAACAGTTTGCTATTTTTTTATATATCGTTGGTTTCTGCTATTAGGTTTGTCGGGTTCAGTCATAATAACAAAACCGTATCTGATTGCAGGATTAAGATAATTCTTTCTCAATGCTTCTTTTGATTTCAGTCCTAAAAGAGATAGAATTTCATTTGCAGTATATGGTGTATCAAACTCCATTACATTAAGAAGCCTTGTGACATATTCGGAAATGTTGCTTCCCGGTGAAGTGATAGAACTGCCAACTTCATCAAGAATTGCATTTATCTGTTCTAATATGAATTCAATAAACACCGTACTTGTTCCGTCAATATGGCATTTTGAAATTGCATCATAATAACCGCTTTGGAATTTTTCTATCTGGCTTTCTATAGGGATGAATTCAAAAATCGGTTGCCATTTTGTAAGAATTGCAGAATGCCAGAGCCTTGCCATTCTCCCGTTGCCATCTGTAAAGGGATGAATAAAAACAAATTCATAATGAAAGACGGCACCAAGAATTAAAGGGTGAACGGTATCTTTATTTTTTCTCATCCAACTGAATAAGCTTTCCATTTGTTCAGGAACAAATTTTGCAGGCGGCGCCATAAATATACATTTATCACCGGCAAAAACACCTTCTTCACCAAGGCGGAAGTCACCACTCATATCCACAAGATATTTTGTCATAATCCCGTGAAGGCGTTTCAATTCTTTAATGCTATATACATCAACAGTTGATATTTCCTCATAAGCGGCATAAGCATTTTTCACTTCTTGGATTTCTTTTTCTGCACCAAGCACTGTCTTGCCGTTAATAACATCCTTAACCTCACCCAATGAAAGAGAGTTAGCCTCAATTGCAAGGGATGAATGTATGGATTTGATTTTATTGTTTTTCCTCAAATGTGGCTTTGAGTCAAGATTACTGCGTTCTGTAACCCTGCCGATTTTTTCTGAAATTGATGCAACAAGGCTCAGAATTTTATTTGTAATCTCGTATGGTGGTGTGTAATCTGACATAAAAACACTCCATTTAACTTGCTTATTATCTTGCTTATTATCTTACCACATTTGATGTGAAATATCAACAAAATTATAAAAACAGAGCAACCACAAAATTGGTCGCTCTGTTTTGGTGCAAAGAATGGGACTTGATGGGCTCTGCCCATCATTCGCTTCGTTTCACTCGCGAGCACCCGATTGTGTTCGCCTTCGGCGAGGGTGGGTTCAAGTCCCATAGTTGGTTTATATAAATAATAAAAGAGCCACAGAAGTAACTCTTTTATTATTGCGAAAGAGCGACCAAAAGGTGCGTAACGTAGGGCAAGAACGACTAAAAGTACACTACTTGTTCGCGCGTTAAATTGGAATTTGATTAATAGCAAATACGAGAATAGTTGCTATCACAGCACTTTTAACCTTTGCTGTCAAAAACCTTCTTCAGTTCATCAGGTAAAACATATTCGTCTAATAAGAACGATGGTGTCTTCGGAATCAATGCCCATTTAATAATCTCTTCCGCAATCATTTCAGCAAGTGGAGTCCCAGCAATATCTTCACAGTAACTACAATTATTTTCTTTAACAGAATTACAGATATTTCTGCCATTTACACGGATCGTAGGGGAAGAAAGGAATCTGTAGGTAGTTGCCATTTCTGCTGTTTCAATCAACACTTTATGATATTCAAGATCGTAACCAGCTATTTTAAAAGCATGGCGTAATTCATCTACAACACGCTCCAAAACTTTTTCAGTCACGCAGATTTCACATGTATTCAAATCCATGTATAAATATTCTATAACGACAACTTTTTTATTCTCGCCGGTACTGCAACAACGATTCCCTAACATAGTAATTCCTCGTAATATTTTCTAAAAATAATAAATTTTTATTTACTAGTGGAATTATTATAATACTTTTTCATAAATAAATCAAGTTATCGCCTTGAATATCATCCGCAACTTGTTGCGGTATATCATCAAGCCACAGGAGTATGCACGCTGGCGCGTGATGAGATACAGCCCCGCAGGGGCTGACGATATGCACCGCACTTCGTACGGTGATGATATGCCAAGCCTGCGGCTTGGATAAAAAAAGAAGTAACTTTTGGCAGACAAAAGTTACTTCTTTTTTGGTGCAGAGAATGGGACTTGAACCCACATGAACTTGCATTCACTAGAACCTGAATCTAGCGCGTCTGCCAATTCCGCCACCCCTGCAAATATTAAGATTTCTACTCAACTTTATGCTGAGTATTTTAACACATATATTTTTTAGTGTCAATAAAATATGCCCATTTATCCGTTGAGTTCCTCTTGAAACTCAGGCATTATATATTTGGTTGTGGAAATAAACATAACTTTCATTTCGCCGTAAGAATATTCGTTAAGTGAGCGGTCTTCACTTGCACATTTAGAATTAAGATTCTTATCTATCGAATATATGGCAATAAGGGTGCTTTCGTTTCTTATAAGTTTTCCGCTGCCATCGGCAGAGCCATCAAACTGAAGAACAATATTTCCGTTGTTGTCAGGTATCGTATAAAGGGCTGCAAGGTTTTTGGCGTCAACGCCGTATTTATCAGAAATCGCTTTAATATATTTATTATCTGCGCTGTCCGAAAATACCATATCACCTGTTTTTTCATAAACTTTCTCGGTGGTTTGTGCTGCGGTTTCCTGCTCGGTTACGATAGGTGTTTGTTGTGTTGGTGGTTGCTGTGTCTCTGTTGCCTCGTTTGTTACAGGTGTTTCGGTAACAGGTTGCGTGGAAGTTGTAACACTTGTTTCAGGTATAGAAATATTTACTGCTTCTGTGTAAAAATTATGTGGGACTGTGGTTGATGGTACAGTCGTGTTGTAATTATCAGTCGTTTCATATTTACTTGCCGATGCTTTACCGCAGGCGCATAACAAAAGCAGAGCGCTTATTATTGCCAATACTTTTACAAAATTGGTTTTCATCACAACAACCCCTTTCTGGTATTTAAATATATCATAAAGTGTGTTGATTTGCAACTTACAATAATTTTAATTCTCTTGCAATTTAAAGCCATAAATAGTATTATTAATATGTATAATTATGATGTAACTCGAGAGGTTTTTGTATGTATTTTTGCCCTGAGCCCAAAACGTTGGAGTTAAAAGGTGGTTATTATTATTTTAATGTGGGGGAAGCCCCTGCGGTAACAACAAAAATCACCCCAATGCTTTTTCAAAAAGAAAGTTATCGTATTGTTATCGATTCAAACGGTGTCAGCATCGAGGGTGCTGACGAAGCAGGTGTATACTATGCAAAGCTTACTCTCAAACAACTTTTAATGAATTACAGAGGTTGTTTACCGTATTTGTACATATATGATGAGCCGGAGTTCTCATACAGAGGTTTTATGATTGATAGCTGCCGTCACTTTTTTACAGTGGAAGAAGTAAAAAAGATGATTGATGGCGCAGCCTTGTTTAAATTTAATAAGTTCCATTTTCATCTTTCTGATGATCAGGGGTTCAGAGTTGAAATTGATTCATATCCCGAACTCACAAAAGTTGGTTCTGTTCGTTCGTCCTCTGATTTCGGCAGAGGTGAAAATGATAAAACGCCTTATGCACACTACTATACTAAACAAGATTTGAAAGAAATTGTAGAGTATTGTAAGGAACGATATATCGAAGTGATTCCCGAATTTGATGTTCCGGGACACACTACGGCGGTAATCGCATCTTATCCCGAATTTTCTTGCACAGGGGAGAAGATAGAGCCCAAAACCGTTGCCGGAATTTTCAACGATATACTTTGTGCCGGAAACCCTGATACAATTAAAATGATTTACGCAGTTATTGATGAGCTGTGCGAGATTTTCCCGGGCAAATATTTCCATATGGGCGGTGATGAAGCGCCTAAAAAACGTTGGAACCTCTGCCCTAAATGCCAAGAAAAAATAAAAGAATTAAATTTAAAAAATTCAGAAGAGCTTCACGGATGGCTTGTAAATGAAGTAGCACTTTATCTCAAGAAAAAAGGAAAGAAAACCATATGTTGGAACGAGGCTATCCGTGGCGGAAATGTTGAACGTGACAGCGTTACTGTTGCCTGGTGGATGGATAGAACAAATGCATCATTAAACTGGGCTAACGGAGGTAACCCGACTATAATAGAAAGCTTTACACCTTACTATGCAGATTATCCTTACGGAATGCATTCGCTGAAAAGCGTATATCTGTATAATCCGCGAAAAATAAGAGGGCTTACATCTTTGGGTGCAGCATCTATTGTGGGTATAGAATCACCTGTTTGGACGGAGTTTATAAGAGATTTCAAAACACTTGCAAAAATGTGCTTCCCTCGTTGGATTGCAGTAGCTGATACTGCATGGAACGGAAATGATAGAAAAAATTATGCTGAATTCCTTAAAACAGTGGCATTTTTCTGTGAAATTTTAAGAGAGTACGGCATTGTTTCAGCACCTGAAAGCGAATGGAACATTTTGCCTCATATAAGGCTTTCGAAGACAGTTGGTTTCTTAAAGAATTTTATTTCTAAAGAAACTATCAGACAATTTTTTGATAAGGACGAGTAATAATGATTAAGTATTCCGTTATCGGAACATCCTGGATAACAAATTCATTTATACAAGGTGCACAACGTGTAAGAGACTTAGTTCTTGACGGAGTGTACTCCCGTTCAAGAGAAAAGGGCGAAATTTTTGCGAAAAACACAGGTGCGCAGCGCGTATTTACGGAATTTTCAGAGCTTCTCAGTTCAGATACAGAGTTAGTATATGTAGCAAGTCCTAATGTGTGCCATTATGAACAATGTAAAGCTCTTATTAAAAACGGAAAGCATGTAATTTGCGAAAAACCTATAACAAATACTCTTTCGGAGTTTAAAGAACTTTCAGAACTTGCAGATGAAAAGGGTGTTATATATTTTGAAGCAATAATGTATATGCATACTTCTGCAAGAAAAGCATTAAAAGAAGCTATTGATAAAATTGGTGTAATAAGAAGTGCTACTTTCGATTTTTCACAACTTTCTTCAAAATATGCAGCACTTAAAAGGGGCGAACTTCCCAATATATTTAATCCTGAAATGCAAACCGGTGCGCTTAACGATTTAGGGATTTACTGCGTATATCCTGCGATTGATCTATTTGGCGAACCTGATGAAATTATATCCTCTCAGCATTTTCTTTCAACAGGTGCCGATGGGTGCGGTTCATCAGAGTTCAGGTATTCTGATAAACTTGTTACCATAACATATTCAAAAGTCGGGCAAAGTCGCTCAACTTCACAGATTATGGGCGATTTGGGTACGGTGACAATTGACAGCATATCAAAGGTCGACGGTATTTATTTATATAATAATAGTGGCGAAAAAGAAGAAATTGTTGCCTACAAAGACAAAGCAGAGCTGATGGGCAATGAAGCGCTCAGTGCAGTTAATTTTATAACTGACCCCGAAAGCACAAAAGTTTTTTATAAAGAATGCAGACTAATGAACGAAAAGGTTCTCAGATGTATGGAGAAGATGAGGGCGAAAAATGTTTGAACAAGAATTTAAAGATTTTTTACTTTCCAAAGGTGTAAGTGATGTTGGTTTTGCGCTTGTGGATAATTCAGACACCGGTGATTTAAAATATGCGGTAAGTATAGTTGTTCGACTTTCCGATGCAATAGTTAATGAAATCGGTGAAGAACCCACTCCAACATACTTTAATCATTACAGAACGGTGAATGCATTTATTGACAGGATACTTCTGGAGGCAGGTCTGTTTTTACAGAGCAAAGGGTATAACTATATAACCGTTGCCGCATCCCAAAGTATGCCCGGAACACCATTCAACGGCAGATATTCTCATAAAGAGGCAGCACGTAAAGCCGGACTTGGCGGTATAGGAAAAAACTCTTTGTTTATCCATAAAAAGTATGGTACAAGAGTACGTCTTGGAACTTTGTTTACAGATTGTCCTCTTCAGGGTGATGGAGAATTCACAGAAGATATTTGTATAGGTTGCGACCGATGTGTTAAAGCCTGTCCTTCAGGCGCAATTCTGGGTACACCTTTTAAGGTTGGAATAAAGCGAGAAGAAATATTCAGTCCTGCCGTTTGCAGTGAATATATGAAAAAACAGTTTCATCATATTGGCAGAGGAGTAGTATGCGGAATATGTATGAAAGTTTGTCCGTACGATAAAGATTGATAGGTGATAATATGGCAAAAATACTTATTGCTGATGACGAGGAACTTATAAGAAAACTTATCGGTGACTGCCTGAAAAAAGAAGGGCATACAGTTCTTGAAGCTGAGGATGGAGCAAAAGCTGTTGAGATTTTTAAAAGAAATCCTGATATTAATCTTGCGCTTCTTGATATTATGATGCCTGAAATAGACGGGTGGGAGGTTTGCCGTAAAATTCGTGAAACAAGCGGGATACCGGTTATGTTGGTTTCTGCCCGTTCCCAGGATTTTGACCAGATAATGGGTTTTGAAAGCGGTGCGGATGATTATGTAACCAAGCCGTTTTCACTTGCAGTACTTGTACGAAGAATAGATACTCTTTTACAAAGGGGTGCAGTACAAACACCCACAAAATCGCAAGTTGATGATGGTAGTATAAAGATAAAAGGTCTTACGGTTAATCCTTTTGCATACGAAGTAACACTCAATGGTGAAAAATTAGAATTGACTCTCAAAGAATTTAGTATTTTACATAAACTTTGCAAATTCCCCGGCAGAGTATATTCAAGAGATAAACTTCTCGATGAGATATGGGGAATGGATTATGATGGTGATATAAGAACCGTAGATTCCCACGTTGCGCGTTTGCGCACAAAACTCGGCGAATGGGGCAACAAAAATATTATTACTGTTTACGGAACAGGATATAAAGTGAACAATAACTGATAGTAAAAAGAAAGGTGGGAGTAAAAATGAAGTTGCGAAAACTCGGCATAAGAGCAAGATTTTTTCTTGAGGTTGGCGCAATAATGGCTGTTTGCCTTATAGGTATATCTATTGTGAACTCCCAACTTTTAGAGTCTGTTTATATATGGAATGTAGAACGTTCATTACGTCTGATGGCTCAACAGGCGGAAGTAGCAGAAAACGATTATTTTTATCTTCTTTCAGAGTATGAAAGAGAAGAAGGCGTAAGTATAGATTTATATGACCAAAGCGATAATTATCTCTACGAAGGCAGTGGCTCTTTTGTTTCGGGTAACAAACTTAACATAATAAGTCGTAAAGAAAACGAGGATGGTAGTTATTTTAATGTTGTAAGTGCCGAAGGAAGTAATACTCAATATATCCTTTTCGGTAAAACCTTTGAAAACGGCTACCATATAGAAATTACTGCACAAAAAGATCCTATACAAGAAAACGCATCTATTGCTACACAGGTAACTACTACTATTACAGTATTTACTCTTATTCTTGCTCTGATTTTTATATTTGACTATTCAAGGCGTTTCACAAAACCGCTTATTCAGATGAACGAGGTAATGGAGAAAATTGCCAATCTGGATTTTTCAGAAAGAACAGATATTGAAAGAAACGATGAAATAGGTACTCTTTCGCAAAATATAAATAAAGTTTCAGATTCTCTTGATAGTGCCTTGACGGAATTAAGGGAAAAGAATGCTCAACTGCAAGCTGACATTGAAAGAGAACGTCAACTCGAAAGAATGCGACGTGATTTTGTTTCATCTGCATCACACGAATTGAAAACACCTATTGCGATTATCCGAGGATATGCCGAAGGGTTGAAAATGAGTTTGAAAGATACGGAACAAAGCGCAGAGGAATATTGCGATATTATAATGCGTGAATCTGATAAAATGAATGAGCTTGTTTTAAATATGCTGGAACAAACCTTGTATTCTTCCGGTGCTAAAATACCTGAACAAGAATATTTTGATATTGATAGTTATATTGAAGAATTTCTGAAAAGTGTGGCACCAATATTTGAAGAAAAAGAAATAACTGTAAAATATTACGGAACAGATTTTGTTGCTTTTGCAGATAGAAAGCAAATGACAACAGTGCTTTCTAATATCGTTCTTAATGCATGCAGTCACGCCAAAAATGAAAGAATTATTGAAATTTCTGCAGAAAAAATTCACAATTTTATTCGCATAAATGTATTTAATACAGGAAGCTTTATTTCTGATAAAGATAAGGAAGGTATTTTTACGTCATTCTATCGGGCAGATAAAGCTCACTCAAGAGCGGAAGGCCGTTTCGGTTTAGGGCTTTCAATAGTAAAATCAATAACAGAAAATCACGGCTGTGAATGCGGCTTTGAAAACAAAGAAAACGGCGTAACATTTTGGTTCACTATGAAGTGTGCGCCCGATAAATCAGATATGGAAGGACAATAAAATGAATATTAACTTTGTTATACCTTGCCTTTTAGGTGTCGAGGGAATTATTGCCGATGAACTTCGATTCCTTGGTGCAGAAAATGTAAATGCAGAAAATGGAAGAGTGCTTTTTTCCGGCGATGAAAATATGCTTGCAAGAGTTAACATATGTTCACATTTTGCAGAGCGAGTGCAGATACTTATAGGTTCTTTTACCGCTAAAACATTTGAAGAGCTTTTTCAGGGTGTTAAAAATCTTCCCTGGGAAGAATGGATAGGCAAAGACGATGCATTTCCCGTAAAAGGATATTCGCTTAAATCAACACTTTTCAGCGTCAGTGATTGCCAGGCTATTATTAAGAAAGCGGTTGTTGAAAGACTGAAATCCAGGTATGGAATCTCCTGGTTTAATGAAACAGGGCCTGTTCATCAGATTCAATTTTCTATTATGAATGATAAGGCTACACTTCTCATCGATACAACCGGAGCAGGACTTCATAAACGCGGATATAGACTTTCGCAGAATGGAGCACCAATCAAAGAAACACTTGCAGCATCAATTTGTGCTCTTGCGAAACTTCGCCATTATCATACGCTTTATGATCCTATGTGTGGTAGCGGAACACTTCTTATTGAAGGTGCATTATATGCCCATAATATTGCTCCCGGACTTAACAGAAATTTTGCTGCCGAAAGATTTGATGTTCTTCCTAAAAATATTTGGAAAGAAGAACGAGAGAGAGCAATAAGTCTGGAAAAAGTAGATACTGATTTTGTCGGTTATGGTTCAGATATTGACGGAGAAGCTATTAAAATCGCCATAGAAAATGCTTCAAGATTACCCATCGGTAAGAAATTACATTTTGAGAAAAGAGATATAAAGGATTTCAAAAAATATAGTGAGCGTGGTACAGTTATCTGTAATCCGCCTTATGGCGAAAGACTTCTTGATTTGCAGGAAGCTGAAAAGCTTTATCGTCAGATGGGAAAAGTTTTTGATAAACAGCATGGCTGGAGTTATTATGTAATAACCCCGGATGAAGAGTTTGAAGACTGCTTTGGCAGAAAAGCGGATAAGAGTCGAAAACTTTATAATGGTATGATTAAATGCAGACTATATATGTATTTTAAGTAAAAGCTTATTAAACTCTTTTTATGGGAGGCAAAAATGAAACATCTGTTTATTGTTAATCCAATGTGTGGAAAGGGCATTTCCTACGAGAGATGCGCTGAGGGTATTAAAGAAACTATGACCCAAATGGGTATAGAAAATTATGAGATTCACGTAACCACAGGTCCTCGTGACGGATACGAATACACAAAAAAAGAAGTGGATAAAGGCGAACCTATTCGTGTCTATGCTTGTGGCGGTGACGGAACACTTTACGAAGTAGTAAATGCTTGTGCGTGCAAAGGAAATGCCGAGGTTGCAGCTTTTCCGTTAGGCAGTGGTAATGACTTTATTCGAATTTTTGGTGATAAGAAAGATTTACGTAATGTTGCCGATCACGTTAATGGAACGGTTATGGAATTTGATATTATTAAATGTGGCGATGAATATGCTATAAATCAATGTTCTATGGGTATCGATGCAGAAATTTGCGCTAAACAGGCGCACTTTAAAAAATTACCCTTCCTTACAGGTGAAACGGCATATACAGCAGCATTGCTTTACTGCTTTATCGGCAAAATGAAAAGCAGATTTACAATCACAATTGATGACGGGGAACCTTTTACAAGTGACGTTCTTTTCTGTGTGGGTGCTAACTCCCGTTGGTATGGTGGAGGATATATGGCAGCACCTAAAGCACTTACTTATGACGGACTTCTAGATTTTATTATTGTTAAGAAAAAAGGTATGAGAATAAATCTTCTACCGCTTATCAGCAAATATAAACGCGGAGAGCATCTCGAGTGGGATATAACAACATTTAAAAGAGGCAAAAAAATCAATATAAAAAGTGAAAAGCCGGCAGCAGTTAATGTGGACGGTGAAACAAAGTATGTAACTGAAAGCACTTTTGAAATAGTTGAAAAAGGAATTAAGTTTGTAGTTCCCGCCTGTTCCGACTTTATGGAAAGAGTAAAAAATAATAATGTATAAAATAAGGTGTATTGAAACTCACTATGAATTTCAATACACCTGTTTTTATTATCCAAATACTGCAAGCAAGAAACCTGCGGCAACTGCTGAGCCGATAACACCGGCAACATTTGGTCCCATTGCATGCATAAGAAGGAAGTTTGTGGGATTGTACTTTCTACCCTCGTTCTGAGCAACACGTGCAGCCATAGGAACGGCTGAAACACCTGCGGCACCAATAAGGGGATTGATTTTACCTTTTGTGATAACATAAAGAAGTTTTCCGAAAAGCACACCGCCTGCAGTCGAGAAACCGAAAGCAACAAAACCGAGTACAACGATAAGAATTGTTTTCAATTGCAAGAAATCCTGACCGTTGGCGGTAGCACCAACCGTAACACCGAGCATAATTGTGACTATGTTCATAAGTGCATTTTGCGCTGTGTCACTTAGTCTGTCAACAACACCACATTCACGGAAAAGGTTTCCGAGCATCAACATACCTAAAAGCGGAGCAACAGAGGGAAGAAGGAAAGCACAGAAAAGAAGAACAGCAACAGGGAAGATGATTTTTTCCACCTTTGAAACTTTTCTTAACTGTTTCATTTCAACTTTACGTTCTTTGTCTGTTGTAAGAACTTTCATAATTGGCGGCTGAATAATGGGAATAAGAGCCATATAAGAGTATGCCGCCAAGGCTATAGGTGCCAACAAATGGGATGCCAGTTTTGATGTAAGGAAAATTGCTGTGGGGCCGTCTGCACCGCCGATGATGGCAATAGAAGCAGCTTCAGCAGGTTCAAATCCGAAAGCAATAGCAAGAAGAAATGCGCAATAAACACCTAACTGTGCTGCTGCACCTAAAAGAAGGCTTACAGGATTGGAAAGGAGAGGACCGAAATCGGTCATTGCGCCAACGCCTAAGAAGATAAGACAGGGGAAAACACTTGATTTAACACCGGTGTAGAGAATTCGTAAAACACCTGAGTCATACCAATGTGCGCCCTCAACGACAGCCTGCCCGTAACTTCCCAATTGACCACCCGTGGTGTCAAGCATTATGTCAGCACCTGGGAGGTTAGCAAGAAGAATACCGAAAGCAATAGGAACAAGAAGAAGAGGTTCGAATTTGAGTTTGATGGCAAGTACAAGGAAAAGAATAGCCACGCCTATCATTACAAGGTTTTGCCATACTAAGTTACCGAATCCCGACTGTTCCCAAAGGTTCGTCAAAATTGCACTAAAATCCATTATTTATATTCCTTTCAATCAGATAACAGCAAGAACATCATCAGTGTTAACTGTTGAACCCTTAGGAGCGTTGATTGATTTAACTGTACCGTCACAAGGAGCAACAATATCATTTTCCATTTTCATAGCTTCAAGAACGATAACAACATCACCGGCTTTAACAGCATCACCGACATTTTTCTTAACTGCAAGAACTGTACCGGGCATGGGAGCCTTAATCTGTGTGCCGTCAGCAACAGCAGCAGGTGCAGCAGGTGCTGCAGGAGCTGCAGGAGCTTCGGGAGCAGCAGCGGGTGCAGGGGCTGCAACAGGAGCAGCAACTACGGGAGCAGCAACTATGGGAGCAGCGACGGGAACCTGAGAAATTCCTGTAACGATAGCATCTGTTTCGGTAACATCTACTTCATAAATTTTTCCGTTTAAAGTAACATTGTATTTCATATATTATTCCTCCACTAATTTGATTGAATTGAAACAAAGTTTTTCAAGTGGGATACCTGTTTTATCAGAAGTGATAGCCATAATAGCGGCGGCATCCTGTTCGCTGATGTTTTCAAGTATGGGGTCTTGGTTAAGACGTTTTATAGAATTGAATGAAAGCCTTTCAAGACCAATACCGGTTTTATAAGATGTTATTGCCATAAGAACTGCAGCATCCTGTTCTGACACACCATCAAGAATTACATAACCTGGGATATGAGGTATAGAGGGTTCAGAAACAGATGATTCAACAGTTTCTGAAACTATTTCGGTAACTACCGGTGCGGAAACTACGGGTTCTGTAGGAGCAGTATCTGTTTTATTGTCATTTGACTTTTTCTTTGATGCACGAGGGAGAATATCGAAAAAAACCTTAACGAATATAGCAAGAACAGCTAGAACACAGAGAACGATAAGAAAACCTAAACCCGAAGTGCTTAAGGCATCCGAAAAAGTGAATGATTCTAAAGGAAGAAATGTCATTTTAATTCCTCCTTAATCAATAGCCTTGAATTCATAGCTATAAATTTTTCCTGCCATTTTTTCGCGATAATCAAAGAAGTTTTCCGCCTGGGTTGGGAATGCGATGTATGAAAGAACATCTTCATCACTCTTAGCCTTATCACCGATTTCAGCTTTAGCTGCTTCAAACGCAGGTTCAAGAGTGTCTGCATATCTGCCTTCGATGCCTTTTTCGTCACCAAGAATTTGCTTTTTAACCTCTTCGTTAACTCTACCGGGAGCAGAACCATATTCGCCCATAAGATAGGATTTTACTTCTTTAGATACGTTTTTATAACGTTCACCTGCAAGTACGTTTGCAGTAGCCTGAACACCAACCATTTGGCTCATAGGTGTAACAAGGGGAGGATAACCAAGATCTTCACGAACTCTGGGAGTTTCAAGAAGAACTTCTTCGAATTTATCCATTTTGCCCTGTGCTGTAAGCTGAGCAACGAGGTTTGAAAGCATACCACCGGGAACCTGGTAATCAAGAGCTTTTGTATCAGTTGTAAGAACTGTGGGGTTAAGAAGACCGCTTTCAAGAGCTTTAGCTCTGATAGGTTTAAAGAAGTCAGCAATTTCCTGTAAAGCTCTGCTGTTAAGTCCTGTTTCATAACCAAGCTCTGAAAGAGTGTAGTTAAGAGTTTCTGTTGCGGGTTGTGAAGTGCCGCCGGACATTGAGGAAATAGCTGTATCAATAACGTCTACGCCAGCTTCAACTGCTTTAAGGCAAGTCATAAAACCAAGACCTGTTGTACAGTGGGTATGAAGAACAAGAGGAAGGTCAACAGCATCCTTGAGCGAAGAAACAAGTTTGTATGCTTCTGCAGGACTGAGAATACCGGCCATATCTTTAATAGCGATTGTCTGACAACCAAGGCTCTTCATGTTCTTAGCAAGTTCAACGTAAGAATCAAGAGTATGAATAGGACTGATTGTGTAGCAGATAGCACCGGAAGCGATAGCACCGTTTTTAACAGTTTCATCAACCGCTACTTCAATATTTTTTACGTCATTAAGTGCATCAAAAATTCTGATAATGTCAATACCATTTTCAACGCTCTTTTTAACGAACATACGAACAACATCATCGGGATAATGATGATAACCGAGAAGGTTTTGACCTCTCAGAAGCATTTGAAGCTTTGTGTTAGGACAAGCCTTTTTAATTTTTCTGAGTCTTTCCCACGGATCTTCGTTAAGATAACGAAGGCAGGAGTCAAATGTTGCGCCACCCCAGCACTCGAGTGAGTAGTAACCTGCTTTGTCGAGTTCGGAAAGTATGGGCTGAAATTCATTGAATTTCATGCGTGTTGCAATTAATGACTGATTAGCATCACGCAACACGGTTTCAGTAAATTGAACCTTTTGCATTTTTCGTTTCTCCTTCATTTTTGTATTAAGGAAATATATATATGAATGGTGATAATATATAGAAAAATTTTCCTATAATTAGTCTACCAATTTTCCCCACTTTAGAATACACTAAAATCGTATATTTATCAAGGGTCTTGACACAAATTTGTCAAATTGTGGTAATAAGTGTTTTTAATTTTTCAGTTTTTTAATATTTTGCCAATACATATTATATATATGCAAAAAAAAACTAACCACTCGCACTTTCATTTGAGAAAATACGAGTGGTTAAGTGATATTTTATATACTATTATATATATAGTGTTATTTGCAGAACAAATGTGAACCGATTGTGGTTATAACAGGTCTTGTTCTTATCCATCTGTTTGAGGTCTTGGCGGGGTTGTAGTAGTAAAGAGCTCCACCGGAAGGGTCCCAACCATTAATTGCATCTTGTGCAGCTTTCCTGGAAGTAGAGTCCGGGGAAACACTCCAGTTACTGTCTGTAACTGCAGAGAAAGCACCTTTTTGATAAACAACACCGGCTATGGTGTCGGGAAAAGATGAGGAATCCACTCTGTTAAGAACTACTGCACCTACTGCTACCTGCCCGGTGTAACTTTCGCCACGTGCCTCTGCAGCAATGACTTTTGCCAACAAGTAAACATCGTTAGAGCTGAAACCGCCGGCGCTTACCGTAGTCGAGCCACCTAAACCTAAATATAATAGTGTCTTGTTTCCTGCAATACCGTCTGCAGTAATTCCCACCGACTTTTGAAAGCGTTTTACGGCACTTTGGGTTTTAACACCGTAAATGCCATCAACTGCACCGTTAAAGAAACCCAGCTGTTTTAGTTTGCTCTGTATTCTGCGAACTTCGTCACCGCGTGAACCGAGTCTTGAAAGAACTTCTTGGGATTGTGTAACGTTTTTGTCCGCAACAGATATGCTTATAATACTTATTAAGACAGTAGCACAAAGCACAATGCAAATTGCTTTACCGATTTTAGAATGAATAAAGTCGTAAAGGTCAGATAGTTTGATTTTCTTGTTCATATTCCACCTCAGATTATATGTTTTTATTATCTTTTTCGCATTTTTACGTTTTATACATAGCTTCAACAAAGTTTTGAACATTAAAATTGTGGTTGTAAATATATGGAAACACAACATATTGTGAGCCTGAAAAAATAGTGAAAAATCGCGAAATTTTTTTGAAAATAAGTATTGACTTTTGAGATTGTCTCTAGTATAATACAGCAACGTTGACACCAAACAAGAGCAAATGCGGAGAGCGGTTTGAAGAACGGCAGCCTCCCAAAACTCTAAAAGCGAAGAGCCGAGCGAAACACCCGGGAGGGTGGAAAAGTCGGTGAAAAAAAGCAAAAAAAGATGTTGACAAAGCGAGATGATTGTGATATTATCTTAAGGCACTCTTGAGAGGGGGCGACCCGAAGAGAGAGCGAACGAACCTTGAAAATTAAACAACGATAAAAGAAAAACCCTTGAGATTTTTTTGAGCGCAA
>JAZNLH010000044.1:0-6141 GCA_045578985.1 Acutalibacteraceae bacterium
CTCTGAAGTTATTTTTGACGGTCACAGCCATATTGATATTGCGTGGCTCTGGAGAATTCAGGAAACCGAAAGAAAGAGTGCAAGAACCTTTGCAAACAACCTTGCTCTTATGGATGTATATCCCGAATTCACCTTTACTCAAAGTCAGCCGATTGCCTATGATATGATTAAAAAGAATTATCCTGAGCTTTATGAAAGAATCAAAGAAAAGGTTAAAAACGGTCAATGGAACATTGTCGGCAACACCTGGGTTGAGTGCGACACAAATATCGCATCGGGCGAAAGTATGATTCGCCAGCTTCTTTACGGAAGAGAGTTTTTCCTTAAAGAATTCGGCGTTTCATCAGATATTTATTGGCTCCCCGACTGTTTCGGATTTTCCCACGCATTACCGCAGATTATCAAAAAAAGCGGTATGAAATATTTTATCACCTCTAAGCTCCGTGGCCAGGACACAAATCGTTTCCCTCACACTCTTTTCAAATGGAAGGGTGCTGACGGTTCAGAGATTCTTGCCTTTAATCAGCGCACTCACTACCAGGGTGATTATGACCCTGCATACCTTACAGAATCAGCAGACGAATGCGATTTAAAAGGCACAATGAAATCTGCTTTCGGTATGTTCGGCTACGGTGACGGTGGCGGCGGAAGCACATACAGAATGCTTGAAAATGCAAAAAGACTCAAAAACTTCCCCGGTCTTCCCACAGCAAGAATGGGACATCCTCAGGAATTCTTCAAAGATGCAGAAGAAATACGCGATGAACTACCCACATACTGTGACGAACTTTACTACGAAAACCATCGTGGCACATACACAAGCCAGGGCTTCATAAAAAAAGGTAACCGCAGAAACGAATTCTTGTTATCCAGAATCGAGATGGCAGGTATTTTCGGTGGCGGTTACGATAAAGAAAAATTGCAGGAACTCTGGTTACTTCTTCTTAAAAACCAATTCCACGATATTCTTCCCGGTACATCTATACACGAGGCTATGGAAGATTGCCGTCCCGATTTCAAGAAACTTGAAACCGACGGAAACGAAATGCTCGACACCGCTATTAATGCTATTATTCCGAAAATTCAAGTAAAAAACGATGGTGTAATAGTATGGAACTTCCTTTCGCACAAAGTTACTGCACCCGTTACTGTCAAAGGAAGCAAATCTTTTGACGGAGTGTGCAGAAACTTCGAAAAAGACGGAACAGAATACACCGAATTTATTGCAGTTGATGTTCCTGCTATGGGTTATAAATTCTTCCCATATGCAGATACCGAAAAAGCAGAAAATGTTAAAATCGGTAATGGTATTATCGAAAATGAAATTCTTCGTGTAGAGTACGATGAAAACGGTATACTTACCTCTATTTTTGATAAAGAAAACAACCGCGAAACTCTCGACGGTGAAGGTAACCTTATAACAGTATTTATTGACAAATGTGTTCACGAAACAGCATGGAACCTTGAACAGAACTACGAAAAGAAAAAGTGGATTCTTCGCAAGGCTGAAAGCATCGAAATAGCAGAATCTTCACCTGTAAGAGCAGTTCTTAAAGTAACAAGAAAGTTCAACAAATCCACTATTATACAAAATATTATTCTTTATGCAGGTAGTCGTCAGGTGCTTTTCGAGACAGAAGTTGACTGGCAGGAACGCGACAAGGTTATGAAAGCGGCGTTTGATGTTAATGTCCTTAACACCGAGGCAACTTTCGAAGCGGCTCACGGCGCTATAAAAAGACCTACACACCGCAATTCACCCTTTGATGCAGCACGTTTTGAACAGTGTGCTCATAAATGGGCTGACCTATCCGAAGGCGATTACGGCGTAAGTATTCTTAACGATTGCAAATACGGATATGATATTCTTGACAGCCGTATGAGAATCACGCTTCTTCGTGCTCCCACCTGCCCCGACAGAAAAGGCGATTTAGGTATGCATACATTCACATACGCCTACTATCCCCATGCAGGAACCTGGCAGACAGGCGGAACTGTTAACGCGGCATTCCAACTTAATCTCCCATTAAAAGCAACTGATTTAAAAGCACAAGACGGCACATTACCCGAAAGCTACAGCTACATCAACTGCGACAATGACGATATTATTATTGATGCTGTAAAACAGGCTCAGGACGGCAACGGGATTATTGTTCGTATTTACGAGAGTCGCCGTGTAAGAGGCGAAAGAAAACTTATGGTTAACTTACCTTTCTCAAAAGTTTACGAATGCAATCTTATGGAAGAAAACGAAAGTGAAATCCCTTTCAGCGGTAACGAAATCAAATTTAATATCAAGCCCTTCGAAGTTAAAACCTTCAGACTTATATAAACCGAGGTGTCAAATATGGCTCACAACATAACAAACCCCTATGCTCCCGGTACTGCTAACAGTACATTATTCAGAATTCCCTCTATACTCACTCTTAAAAGCGGTAGAGTTCTTGCAGGTGCAGATATTCGCTACGGCAACGGAACAGATGACCCTGCCAATATTGAAACGGTAATCCGCTATTCCGACGACAACTGTAAAACCTGGTCGGATATTGTTTGGGTAAATCATTTTAACGATATGGAGGACTGCGACCATAACAATGCAATCCCCACATCCGCATCTTTCTGCGATTCGGCTATGTGCGAGGACAAAAACGGCGTTGTTTATCATGTTTGCGATGCTTGTCCTGCATATATGGGGCTCTGGAGTGCGGGTACATATGGCAAAGACAGCGGTTTCATTGACGGAAAACTTGCACTTTGCGACAAAACATCCGCAGATAAAGCTGAAAGCACCACGCTTGATAAAAAACATTACCCATATTATGTTGATAATTTTGGCGAAAACGGTTTTGCTCCTGTTCTTAAATTCTCGGACAACTCAAACTACAACAACTATTATGTAGACAGAGCTTATAACATCTATGAGAAAAACGGAGAAAATTACGCACCCGTTCTTATTAAACAAATGAACAAAGACGGTACGTTGAATGACAATGATATTGTTGCTAACATTTTCTATGCCTATGCCCCTATTAAAATCTATCCTACATATTATCTTTGGGTCAAAAAAAGTTTTGACAAGGGCGAAACCTGGTCAGACGGAAAAATTTTAAACCCCGAAATCAACTCAAAAGGGTTTACGGGCTTTTCTCCCGGTGTGGGTATTTGCATTGAAAAAGACGGTAAACAACGAATTGTTTTTTCAATTTACGATAACAATGGCGGAAGAGAATATACAAGCGTTATTTATACCGAAGACGGCGAAACCTGGCACCGTTCAGAAAAAGCAAAGCAAGTAGGTGCAGCAGGAAAAAGTTCCGAAAGTCAATTAGTTCTCCTTAACAATGGCGTTTTGAGAATGTATTCAAGAAATATTGCCGGGTATATAAGTTACACAGATTCCACTGACGGCGGTGAAACCTGGGGGAAATATACTATTGACAAAGGTCTCGGTTACTGCTCAAACTGTATGTTTTCTGTTATAAAATACAGCAAAAAAGTTGACGGCAAGGATGCAATCATTGTTTCCTGCCCCTCTACAAAAACCAGAAAACTCGGCGTTATTAAAATCGGTCTTTACGATGAAAACAATGTGGTTACATGGAAATACAGAAAGAATGTAACAGACAATCTCAATCCCTTTACTTTTGTTTATTCCTGTATTACCGAAACCGCAGACGGAACCATAATAGACCTTTACGAAAGTTATAAAGCAGAGTTTTCTGCCGCAGCTTTTTCAATTGATGAATTAAAAGTAAAAGAAAAAAGCAACTTATCCTTAATTGCAAAAATCAAATCAAGCATCTATAACAAAACAAGGAAAAATTTATAAGCCTAC
This sequence comes from Acutalibacteraceae bacterium, assembly GCA_045578985.1. Classification (GTDB taxonomy): domain Bacteria; phylum Bacillota; class Clostridia; order Oscillospirales; family Acutalibacteraceae; genus DTU089. The sequence continues at coordinate 3,836 of JAZNLH010000044.1, forward strand.
AAAAACATCACACTTTACAGTGTGGTGATTTTTAATTAGGAATAGAAGTGAGGAATAAGAAATTTCGGGCGGAATGGTGGTGGGTAGTTCACTGACCTGTAGTTGTCGGTTCGATAGAAGAACCGTAAGGTACGCACCTGTGCGTACCGCTGAGATAAACCTCATATTCTTGGTTTGTTGTTAAGAAAAAAACTTCAGCTTACTTGCGGGACGAATAGATTCGTCCCTTACGGTAGTTGGTCGCTCTATCCGACTGAAGAATTACTGCTAGAGAACTACCCACCACCGCCGGTGCGGTCCCCCTCTCTCCTTACGCAGAGAGGTATGGCTTCGCAGATATCTGCTTTGTTGTTCTATGCGAAGCATATAATCGGCTTTGCCCCGAAATTTTGCATTCTGCATTATATCTTCGCTCCGCCTTTTCTTACAAGTATCATATCATCACCTATTACTATTATGTCCTTCCAGCAAATTACTATTTCTTCACCTCTGCCTAAAAAACCGCATATACCCTTACCGCAAAATACGGTTATGCTTACAAGGCAACCGGTGCAGGTATCTATTTCAACATCAGTAACGCAACCAAGACGGCAACCGTTATCAATATTAACAACCTCTTTTGCTCTCATAGCCGTTACAGTACATCTCATACCATATCTCTCCCCTAAAAACCAAATTCATTATGAATAAAAGAACAACGCGTAAGAGTGCCAAGTCCGTATTTGTGGCGAATGCGGTCTTTTACATTTTCAAGCCGTTGTTCTTTCTCTCTTTTTGTATGATAGTCAAGATCAAAAAAAGAAATCTGTTCGCATACGTCGTCACCGTTTAAAAGTTTCGTTCCCGTAACCGTCAAGGCTCTTATAGGGTCTTTACCCACATCCACGTTATCCTGTATTAACGAAAGTGCAGTACGGCGCAAATCAAAAGATAAATCCGTAGGTGACTGCAACTGAACAGAACGATTGATGCTATGCATATTGGTATCTTTTATACCCACCTGAACAGCAGAACATTCAACATTATGTTTTCTGAGTCTGGCGGCTACTTTATCGCATAAAAAGAAAACACAGGTACGAACATCCTTGGAACTTACAAGGTCGCGCTTGAAAGTTGCACCGTTACCGATAGATTTATAGGCTTCGCGGTAATCAAAAGAATGCACTCTCGAATAATCAAAGCCGTTTACGTTCTGCCAAAGAACCCTGCCGTTTTCCCCAAGCAGACGTTTAAGCGTACGTTCATCTGCACTTGCGATATCACCGATAGTAAAAATACCCACATTGCGAAGTTTTTCAGCGGTACGCCTCCCCACCATAAACATTTCACCTACAGGCAACGGATAAAGCAACTCTTTAAAATTCTCCTCATTTATTACAGTTGTAGCATCGGGTTTCTTGTAGTCGCTACCCATTTTTGCGAAAATTTTATTATAGGAAACACCAACAGAAATGGTAAGTCCCGTTTCCGCTTTTACAATACGGCGAAGTTCATTTGCTATCTCCTCACCGCTTCCGAAAAGATGTGTTGTACCGCTTACATCAAGCCAGCATTCGTCTATTCCGAAGGGTTCAACAAGGTCCGTATATCTGCAATATATATTGAATATCTGCTCGGAGTATTCATTATAAATTTTATAATGTGGTTTTACGGTTACAAGCTTCGGGCATTTTGACTTTGCCTGCCATATTGCCTCTCCGGTTTTCACACCATAGCTTTTTGCCAACTCATTTTTTGCAAGAATTATACCGTGGCGGTATTCGGGATCACCACAAACGGCATAGGCGTGTTTTTTCAGTTCAGGGTTCAGCACACCCTCAACAGATGCGAAAAAGCTGTTGCAGTCGCAATGTAATATAGTGCGTTCCACACTTACTCACTTCTTTCAGAACATTTGTTCTTGCATAGTATAACAGAACATTTGTTCTTTGTAAAGAGGTAATTTAAATTCATTTAAAAATTTTTAATTTTCTTTTTATAATCAACGCGCAGCGTTCCGATAATTACGAATTCCGCATTACGAATTCCGAATTTTCAGGAAACCCCCGGCGAGGGTTTCCTACGGCAAAACAGTCACACCGGACTGTTTTACCTACCTTCCTGCGCTTTTATAAGCAAAAGAGCGTCATATTCTGCGGAATGCGCCAATGGGTTTCACCCCTTGACCCCACAACCTTTTAAAAAAGGTTGACGAAAACTTTAATATAATCAACGCGCAGCGTTCCTGAATTCCGAATTACGCATTACGAATTCCGAATTTCAGGAAACCCCCGGCGAGGGTTTCCTACGGCAAAACAGTCACACAG
>JAZNLH010000045.1:0-16379 GCA_045578985.1 Acutalibacteraceae bacterium
CTCTTCTTGCACCGGGACGAGCAGCAGAGATTGCATCAGCAGCCTGTACAAGACAAGCAACAATTGTCTTTGCTTCTACGTCACCGTGGTGAGCGTGGATTGCGTGGATAACAGCATCGCTCTCTTTGTACTTTCTTGCTACATCAACACCAAGCTCGATGTGGCTTCCGTCCATCTCGTGGTCAAGAGCCTTACCGATATCGTGGAGAAGACCTGCACGCTTTGCAAGCTTGACATCGGCACCAAGCTCAGCCGCCATAAGACCCGCAAGGTATGAAACCTCAAGAGAGTGGTTAAGAACGTTCTGACCATAGCTTGTGCGGTATTTGAGCTTACCGAGAAGCTTGACAAGCTCGCCGTGGAGACCGTTTACACCGGCATCAATAACAGCCTTTTCACCTGTCTGACGAATGGTGTTTTCAACCTCACGTTTTGATTTTTCAAACATTTCTTCGATTCTTGCGGGGTGAATTCTGCCGTCGGAAACAAGCTTTTCAAGAGTGAGTCTTGCAATTTCACGGCGAACAGGCTCAAAGCAAGAAACTGTGATTGCCTCGGGTGTGTCGTCAATAATAAGGTCAACGCCCGTGATTGTTTCAATTGTTCGGATATTTCTACCCTCACGGCCGATGATACGACCCTTCATTTCATCGTTGGGGATTGTAACAACGGAAACCGTTGCCTCTGCGGCGTGGTCAGCCGCACAACGCTGGATAGCGCCGCCGATAATTTCACCTGCAAGCTTATCCATATCGTCTTTTGTCTGCTGCTCAAACTCAAAGATTTTTGCAGCCTTTTCGTGTGTGAGCTGTTCATCAAGGGTTTTAAGAAGAACGTCCTTAGCCTGCTCCTTTGAATAGCCGGAAATTCTTTCAAGAATTTCAAGCTGGCTTCTTTTGAGAGACTCAACCTCTTGTTCTTTATCCTCAACGTCTTTGAGTCTTTTAGAAATGAGCTCTTCCTTCTTCTCCATATTCTCAACTTTTTTGTCGAGACTTTCTTCCTTCTGAACTATACGTCTTTCCTGACGCTGAACTTCTGCACGCCTTTCACGAAGATCGTGCTCGGTTTCAGACCTTAATTTGTGAATTTCATCTTTAGCTTCAAGAATAGATTCTTTCTTTTTCTGCTCAGCCTCGGTCATAGCATTGTTGACAATGCGTGCCGCCTCCTGTGTAGCAGAGCCGATGGCAGCCTCCGCAACTTTCTTACGGTGAGCGCCGCCGACAATGAACCCCACCACGCCGAAAACAACGGCAGCGGCAGCAATAAGCCCGATAGCTAATCCGATACCTATGGTCATTACCCGGTGCTCCTTTCATAAATAAATTAAAATAAAAAAAGACGAAAATGCAAGAGCACTTCCGCCAAAGAATGCGATAAAAGAAAACAATTATCGCCTATAATAAAGGTTTTGTCGCAGACGTTCACACGCGTGCGGGCCATATCTATATAAAACATACAATACACCTGCAGAATTTTGAATAAAAACCGCAAGATTATGCAAAAAATAACAATAGCTGTTATGTAAAAGCGTATATATATAAATAACAAAACGATTATCATAAAACAACGGATAGTGCATTATTAACAAAAATAATACATCATCTCGTATATTATAATAAAACCCGGAATATTAGTCAAGAAAAAATAAACATCTTAATTAAATTTTTTTGTTAAAATTTATATATAAATAACAAATCAGCTAATTGGTTTTATATTTCAAACGGAAAATTAATCCAACTCGGGAAAAACGCAGGAACATTCATAAAGTATCTTTTCTATTTTCTCTTTTTCTCTTTTGTTTTCCGGCAAATCACGAACTTCGCTCTTTTTCCATAAACATAAAATTTCAGGGAATGTAAGAATTGTATCAACTGTCGCTTCTTTCCCGTATTTTTTCTTCAATATTTCAATGATTTCGCAAGGGTCTGTATTATCAGTGGAGAACAAACCACCTTTTTCAACTGCAAAAGCACAAAGATTTCTTATACTTTCATCATCTGTATTAAATGCACAGGACAACACAGCATCTATTCTTTTTTCAACTTCCTCTAAAGGCAACAAAAAAGCAGAAGTAAGCATTATTCCCATCTGGTTTTGCATAAAACCTCTTTTTCTGAAGGCACCTATATACCCGGCAACAATAAGACCAACCTCATCATTTTGCTCTGTTATATCGGTTTTACTTTCTATAATCCATTGAGGAACATTATCATAATTTAAACTCATTTTACCACCGCATTTTTCCAGTATATAACATTATATGTTTTATCATATTTTAATAGCCAAAACAATAGAATTTGTTAAAAAACAATCACACTTCGTCTAAAAAATAACTTTTATTGACTTTTATGTTTCCTTTTAATATAATCAAATTGCAATCTTATATAAGTGGTGGAGTCTGTCAAATTTCGTGGGGTAATACCCACTTTTCTTTGCGTGCTTTGATGGGGTCTACCGACCTCATCAATTTTTATTTTTAAGGAGTGTTTATTATGCTCGTTCCCATTCTTTTATTGATTTTAGGGTTCATTCTTCTTATCAAGGGTGGTGACTGGTTCGTTGATGGTGCAACAGGTATTGCCCGTCGTTTCCATCTTCCTGAAATTCTTATCGGTGCCACTGTTGTTTCTATCGGCACAACACTTCCCGAGGTTATGGTTTCCGCGGGTGCTGCCGCAGCAGGAACAGGCTCTATCGCTTACGGTAATGCCATAGGCTCAATCATCTGTAACACCTCATTAATTGCCGCATTAACAATAGCAATCAAGCCGGGTGCCGCTGCACGAAAAAGTCTAAAAGTACCTGTTATGTTCTTCTTCGGCGCTGCTGCCTTCTATTGCTTGATTTCTTACGTATTTGGCACATTCAGCCGCTGGACAGGTATCGTTCTTCTTACGACTTTTGTGGTATATATGATAGTTACAGTTTTACGTATGAAGAAAACCGGTGCGGACTTGGAAACCGTTCAGCACGAAGAAATTCATGGCAATATCAAGACCGAAGAGGAGCTTGAAGCAGAAAGTGGCGAGGATCACGTTGTTGAAACAAAAGAATCCGGTAAAAAGGACTCATTAATAAAAGACATTGTGCTTTTGGTGGTTGGTGCCGTTCTTATCGCTCTCGGTGCACGTTTGCTTGTTGATAACGCTACAATCATTGCAGAAAAATTGGGTGTATCCGAGACAGTTATCGGTCTTACAATTGTTGCTTTAGGAACATCATTACCCGAACTTATAACAGCTATTACTTCATTGATAAAGGGTCATGGTTCACTTTCATTAGGTAATATCATCGGTGCAAACCTCTTCAATCTGGTTTTGGTCAGCGGTGCAGCTATTACAATTAACCCCTTTGATGTTCCTGCATCCGGTTATATCAACGGAATCAACTCTGCGTTTATTATTGATATTCCTATTATGCTTTTGGTTATGGCAATACTCACTATTCCTACACTTATCAAGCAAAAGCTTTCACGTTGGCAAGGCTTTGCACTTTTAGCAATTTATGCCGGATTCTGTGCACTTCAGTTTGTTGTTTTATAATTGTAAAAATTATATTGGCGTTGTGTCCTCGTGGACACAACGCCGGTTTTATTTGCCTTATGGTGTGTTATATTGTAATCCTTTTGCATAATGATAAAAACCGGTTATGACTTCAAATAACAAGTCATAACCGGTTTATCTTACACAATCAATTCGACACATTCTTCCGGAGTTTTACCATCACATTCAATGATAACATCCGCATATTTTTCATATAACGGCGCTCTCTCCACGTAAAGCTCAGCTAAAGTCGTGCCATCTTTCATGGCAATGCCTCGTGTATGTATATTGTTTACACGTCTGTTCAACTCACCGGGAGTTACTTTAAGATAAACAATCACACCGTTTTCACGAAGTTTTTTCATAGCTTTTTCGCCGTAAACTGCACTACCGCCGGTTGCTATAACAGAATTATGGAATTCATGATTACAAATAACACTCTCTTCAAGTTTTATAAAATTATCAATACCTTCACTATTAATAATTTCACACAAACTTTTACCCGTTGAATTCTGAATGAGCAAATCTGTATCACAAAAATTCATTAACATTGATTTAGCAAGTAAAACACCAACTGTGCTTTTACCTGCACCGGGCATGCCTATAAGAACAATATTTTTCAAGTTTTCACTCCTATTTTTACTTAGCAAAAATCAACCGTTGGTAGCTGCATCACCGGTACCGAGAACAGGATCATTACCAAAAAGCTTTTCATTACAGCTTTCGCAGTAAATTGCCCAATCTTCATTCATATTGGAATCTTCCTTAACTTCGACTTCAGCATTACAGTGGTCACAGTGAAGAACCTTTGAGCGACCGCAACCAACCACGGCAAAAAGCATAACTGCTATAAGAAGTGCCGTTAAAACTCTCTTAAACATTACATATCACTCTTTCAAAATCATATTCTATAACATTATTGTACAATAATGTTGTTTCAATCTGCAACATAAGTCGGCGCATTTTTAGGCGCTGTACCTTTAACCACCTTATGATAATATGAATAAGTCATTGGTGTATCTTTGCTGAGATTACCGGCATCTGTAACTTCACCTAAGAAAACTGTGTGTGTTTCTGTTTCCATTGTGTTTATAACTTTGCAGGTAATGTAAGAAACAGCCTGAGGCAGAACAGGAAGATACCCTTTTACAAGGTGCTCAACCCCCTCAAATTTATCTACATCCTTGCCACTTCTGAATCCGAATGAACCTATAACCATTGGGTCAACGTTTTCACCGAGAATATTGATAGCAAAAACACCTGTATCCTTAATGCATTTGTTAGTATAGTTATCATGATTAATCGATACAGCAATTGTTGCCGGTTCAGAAGTTATCTGCATAGCAGAGTTTGCTGTGCAACCTGTCGGTCTGCCCTCCACCCAGGTGGTAACAACATAAACACCATATGACAAATTAAATAATGCAGTTTTATCCATAATAAACACTCCTTTTGGAATTATAATACAAAATTACATCGTAATAATATCACATTTCAAAAGTTTTTACAATAAAAACCGACGGAAAACTCCGTCGGTTTCTATACTTTCAAACCTCATAAAAGGATTCTTTCGAAAGCCCACAAACAGGGCAAACCCAATCTTCGGGAATATCCTCCCATTTTGTGTTGGGAGCCACACCGTTATCGGGGTCACCTTTTGCTGTGTCATACACATAACCGCAAGGACATTCGTATCTCATAAAAACATCTCCTATTAATAAATTCAATAATAGTATACCAAAAAAATGTTTTTATAATAAAAATATCAAACAGGAAACGCATAAATAAAAAGTGTTCCCATTAGTAATCCGCCTGCAAAACCGGACACGTGTTCCCAGAAAGTTGCCTTTCCCATAAACATTCCGCCTATAGTGTAAATCGCTAAAACAATTAAAGCTATTGTAGAAACGGGTGAAAAGAAAATCGTCCCGTTTTTAATGGTCAACATTACGAAAACCGCTATAAGACCATAAATACCCGTTGATGCACCCTCACCCTCGTGAAGCTTGTAAACAAATGTCATAAAAAGACCTGAAACAAGTGCAGAACCGATATAGCAAACAAAAGTCTTTAATGTACCCAGTTGGGATTCAACTGCATATCCGACAATAAGCGTTGCTGTTATATTTGAAATTATATGTAGAGTCCCCACGTGAAGAAGTGCAGACGAAACAAGACGCCAGACCTGACCATTTTTAATTTTCTTTTCTGAAAGATGTAAAGCGTGATTTATATACCCTTTGTTGTGTCCCGTCAGAAGTTTTTCTTTTAATGTAACGGTTTCGGTTTTGGGTATTACCAGAAAATTATCAAGTATGTAAATTATAAAAATAATCACACAAAAAGTTATCGTAAATATTGGCATATCATTCCCACCCATTTATCTATGAGATCTTAAACAATTAATATTTTTTTGATCAGTAAAAATAATCTTTTTATGTTTTTATCACATCAAGCTTTTTTACTCATATTCATTCTCTCACCTAATCCGAGAACTCCCAAAAATCCCGGATATCGGCTGATAGTTGATATGGCTCGTTAAGAAGGTTACCATTTTCATCATAAACACAATCGCTGACTAACCATCCCATATCACCATTAAGCCAATGTGCTAACTCATATTTGCAGATATAATTATGTTCAACATCTTTAAAAACCGCATAAACAGCCACAAAATCAGCAGCTTTCCGGTTATAATCCTCGCTAATAACATATTCCGTTTGCGATAAATCGAATTTTGTTTTTTTTACGAATTCATTATTAATTTCCGTAACAATATACATATCCGAAATACCGGTAATATCAGGTTCAAACTTCAAATTTGCATTAACTCTAAGAATCTCACCATCGTATTCGCAACTGATTTTGTTTTCCTCATAGTGTTTTTTAACCTGGGGAAAAACTTCTAAAAACGCATCTGCAAGTAAATTATGAAGCTTATTTATTTCATCTGTTTCTACAGATAGTGTTACCGATTCGCCGCCGTTTGTTATGGTAATTTCCACATCCAATCCGCTTACATCATACCAATTGTTAAAAATATCAGATTCATATACCGCGGTATAAACATTTTTTCCGTTTTCGGCAGTTTCTTTAATTGTTTCCAAAGAAACATCACCGATTTTCAGAATTGTTGTGGTATCATCCGTATCATCACACAAGGAAAATTCAATAATAAACTCCCCTGTTCTGTTATCTTCCTTTAATGCACCGTACTTACAATTAAAAAATTCTAATTCACAATAAGTAGCAACCTCGTTATTTTCTTCAAGATATTCTTCACGAATCTGTCCCCAAGCATTAGTATAAATAATGAAATGCATCAAAGGATCTTCCGAAGATTCGACCAATACCCTGTAACCATCCACATAAACTGCATAGGAAACATCCTCTATTACAAAATCAGACATTGGATAATTTTCATCTATATAATTGCGGACAGATGTTTTTGAAATAAATTTCGAAACAGGATTTTCGTATTTTCCTATCAAAAACACTAAAACCGTAACCAAAACACATACTATTACAATAATACCCGCAATTCTAAAAAACTGCTTCATTCAATCCCCTTCACTTTGTACGTTTTCGGGAAAACATCCACTCATCCCAATCACTATTTCTAAAGAAATCAGCATAAATTGTATGACCGCCCGTTTCATATGTCTTGTTTTTTATATCCCCATTGTTCTTTTTATGATTTTTTGATAAGAGTTCGTTGCTCGTTACCATATGCATATGGTCATCTACTGCCCAAGAAGCATAAAAAGGTGTTCCGGCAAGGGTTTTATAATCCTCATCAGTAAGACTACGAACATAGGCATTTTCTCTTATTGCCTCAGGTGGAATCCATTCTTCATTAAATGTATAAGCCATAGAAATAACCGCAGCGGCATATTTTTGGGGATTCCTCAATACTTCATAAACACAGGCGTACCCGCCGTGGGATGTTCCGGCAAGGTAAATTCTGTCAAAATCCACATTGTTATATGTATTCTCTAAAAACTGAATGAAACCCTCAAGAGCTCTGCTGTGCTCTTCCTTGTTATAATCACAAGTAACATCCAGGTGAATTGCAACCTGGTGGCATTTTTGTTTATTGAGTTTTTTCATTAATTTAGAAAACTCAAATAATTGCATATTATTTTTACCTGCACGATTCCAACCGCCACCGTGATGATAAATAACCATCGGATACTTGCCCTTATCCTCAATAGGTTTACATCTGAAAAAATATCCCTCGCCGGTGTTTTTATCGCAATAAAAATACTTCTTGTACGAGGGACAAATCATTGTAAAGCCTTGACTTATCACACCAGCTTTTTCTGCACGTGCAGTTAATTTTTGTTTATATCTTCTTATTTCTTTTTCCCGTTTACCAAAAACCTTTCCGACAAAGAAATAAAACTTATAGAATAAATTCATAGAAACACCTTTTTTCAATTTGCCAATGCAAGATTAACAACATTCTGATATGCTGACACGTCTATGCTTTCTGCCACACAACCATTTGCGGCATAGCACTGAAGTATATCAGAATTTTTATGTCCGTTTCCAATAAGCTCTGTTTCACTTGCATCCAGCACATCGCAAACACCATCGCCATTAACGTCTCCTTCTACCACAATGGTAAAATCAAACGTTTCACCGTTATTTTGTGTAACAGTAAGAGTTGAGCCTGTAGTTAAATAGGTTATATCCTTTTTGTTAATATCCTTGACTGAATAAATACTATTACTAAAAATTCCCGTTTTTTCTTTCAACTGTTCAAACTCATTTGATGGCGTAATTATAAGATTATCTCTGAAATTCATATATACCTGAGTTGCGTGTTCCGAAACGCATTTTGTAAGAGCCTGAACATAAACATTATTAGTAAACGCTATTTTTTTAGTGTCAAACCATTTAGTTCCGTTTGAAATAAAGCTTTCACCTGCGTTTGACGTATAGCCGCTGGAACTACCCTCACAAACTATTATCGGTTTCTCGGTATCATTTTGCATTTGTATTACTACAGAAAAAATTGTCCCGGGTTCAAGAAAAACATCCAACGGTACATCTATGGTGTGATAACCACTTCTTTCCAAGGTAGTTTGCCACGATGCTACAAGAGTACCTTCAGTAGGATTTACATAGTCTTCTATTAAATCCTTATATATACTGATGGTTAAATTCATATTCGGTTGCATAGTATAGGTAGCAACATCCGAAACGACCTCATAATCACGAGCACGAAACACATTAGCCACACTGGGTAAATTACCGGCAGTCGTGGTGCTCCTATACTCCATTGCGTTGTATGTATAGTTGTTTGTAAAATCATCCGCCTTTTGAGTGGTAAAACCAACAAAATCTTTGATGTTAGCATCTTCGTATGACATCCAAAAATATCCGTCAAGGCCCCAATAATTGCTACTCCAACTATTTTTGCAAAGCCACGCACCATTATTTTGCGGGGCGTAGTCCGCAAGAAAGTTATCAACGGAATAATCATCATCCCATCCTACAATAGCAATCATATGATTACCTGTTTTACTTGTAGGATAATTGTATGCATAAGTTGTTTTATTATAATAATTTGTATCTGAATAATAAGTTGCAGTAACAGCGCCATTTTCCATAATCCATTGCTTAATCTCCGCTTCATCAACAAGATCTTCTGCCGATTTCAGAACAACGCCTGAGCCCTTGTCGTAGCGCACACTTTCATCATAATTGCCAATAGTTGAAAGAGCATCCGACCTAAAGGGATAAAAGGGATAATCTTTTTCCTTAGCAAGACCTGACCAACGGGATAATGCTGCGATAACATAATTAGTATTTCCGCCTGCATCGCTTCCGGTATACGGATTTTCGACTGTTTTTCCTTCGTCATAGTTTGGGTCATTTATATCTGTTGATTTGCTGTTTTTGGCAAACCATACAAGGTGGGTTTCAGAAAAATCAGTTTCAGAAAAATCACTGTTTCCTTGCATTATACTGTTACTCTCAAGAGAACCCATACAAGCAAAAGCCCAACAGTTTCCGGTGCTTCCTTGATATTTAACAGAACTGACATAACCATAATCCCTTAAATCATATGAAGATGGGATAAATGGCGCGTAATAAAGGTTTTCTTCAACTTTTTGGATTTCCAAGTTGTTATCACCAAAACTGATTTCCTCACCTTTTTCATCAACAAACTTGTAATCTATGTATCCGTATTCACTCGTATCACTTTCAACCATTCTATAAATTTCTATTTCAGGCAGTGTGCCTGCTGATACCGGCAAAGCACTCATTTGTATTAAACTGACTGCAACCAAAATAATTGAATATATTTTTTTCATTTACCCAACACCTTTATTCGTCTTGATACATTTGAAAAAATCTTTCATCCCTGTTTCACATAAAATTTCTCGGATGTAGTATCGTTAAGAACTTTTCTCGTCATTTTTCTCGTCATTTTTCTCATTCATTTTATCCAGCAATCCTACAATTCCATCTCCGAACATCAGCAACACGCCTATAATACCTACAATTAAACCTATTATATCCACATCTATATACCAAGGTTCATAACTGATGTTAAACAGCACCAATAAAACACCAAAGAAGATTAAAGCTATCCCCTGCAACTGTCTTTTCATAAAGATTTCTCCTCTTCATAACAAACATTTTTAATCTTATTTAAAATACTTCCTTCACCGTATTCTTTTTGTACTCACCGAAAATAATGTCGTTTTTCCCCACTTTTCGCACAAGGCACCAAAGAGTACCAATATCATCAGTTGCACAAAGGATTATCCTGAACAGCATTAAAAGGAAAAAAGTTTTTTGAACACCATCAGCTAATATGGTCAGTACGAAAAAAATCAGAACAAACAGAACTCCGGGAACAATAAGACAAACCAAAGCCCTTCCTCGGGTTAGCGTTTCATTGTAAATACAAGTCAACGAGCCTTTGCGCCTTAATATGCATTTTTGATCAAGTTTCCCTCTTGAGGCAATTGCAAGTTGAAAGGTTTTCCACAAGAACGGTATTAAAAAAATAATTATTACAACCGAACCCAAGAAGAATAAGATACTCTCCATATTTCCTTTCGGTACTTTAAAACTATTTTTCATAGCATCAAATACAGGTGTGTGTAAAAAAAACAACAATCCAACATAAGATAAAACTATAGCAATAATCCGGATTATTCCCGTTTCTGTTGTGTCATACCATTTTGTATAACCTGAGTCTTCGCTTACGTTGTTTTTTTCATACTCATATTTTGCGTTTTTTATAATTTTCATTCAGATCCGACTCTTTTCTTTCTTTTTCTTTAGTGAAATTATAACGAACCGATGTGTAATCTTTATGTTGTTTTTCTATTTTAAAAAGAACTAAAAGCATAAAGCTTTCTAAACCATCAGGATAATTCAGAAGACCTTTTAAATTGCCCTAACCAAAATCCTGATTAGAATTTTATTTAAATCTTACCGTAACCTTATGTGTACCGGGTTCGGTTTTTATTTCAATTCGGCTTTCTCCATTTTCACCTAAAGGAATAATTTCATACTCACCATCTGTTTCTATGCTTTCAATTTCTTTATGAGCATAAATCACAGTGGGAACATCAAAAGTTCTTTCCTGTGTAAATTCCAAAATAAATTCATTTCTTTCTCTGTCGTGGCGGTAATACTCGATATTACCACAGACAGCCTGAGGTACAGGACGAACAAGTGTTTTCATAATTTTATTTCCGCATAAAAAGAAAGTAAAATCAAATGTGTAATGTGTCTGACTCCATTTATTTTCATCAAATTTTTCAAGGAGGAAGTTCAGATGCTCAAGCCAATTACCATCATAACCGAAACCGCCCCATTCACCGACAATAACGGGAACATCCCAGGTCTCCTGTGTCCTTTTTTTCTCTTCAAATATTGACCACACACGGGAATTACTTGCATATTGATATATAGGGGTATCAACCGTAAGGTCATATCCGTGGGGAGAGTAACAAAGATTTTTTTCTTTTTCACCACCGTAATTTACAGGCGGTGCACAAAACGGAATGCCAAGATTAGTGTAATAACAACTTTCAACGATTATTATTCCGTTATCAGTAACCTTGCGTATATTTTCGGAAAGGCGGTTTATAAAACCTGAATACACTTCCTCATCAAACTTTCTCTGAAGTTCATCACCTGCTCTTGTTACCTTTCTGAACAAATCGGGGTCAGCAAAAGGTTCAAGGACCCTATGAGAATTGCCTGTAAGAAGTTGTTTTATCAGCCAACCTTTTTTGCACCGTTTATCTGTCAAAACGGTTTTTGAAAGATTTAAAATAAGTTTCCTGAAAATCTTACCGCCGTCACTACCCGGGTATGGTTCGTTAAACAAATCAAAACCCAACAATGCGGGATGGTCCTTGATTCTTTCTGCCAGGTGGCACCACATATCTATGAAATACGTCTGCAAACCCACACCATTTACTTTTGTATCTGCCCAGAAATTATCAAAACAATTATGCACACCCTTATCCCAAAAATATCCCGTTGCCCATACAAGTTTTGATTTTCTTCTTTTCTTGGTACCTCTTAAACAAGCCCATTTGGGAGCTCCGTCTCCCCACTGGTCCACATCACCACCGAACAAATCCTGATGCATATCGATAAAAACATATATGCCGTATTTTTCACAAAGATTTAAAAAGGTTATTATTTTATCTATGTATTTTTCATTGTACTCATAGGGAGAGGGTTCAATGGCAGCCCAAGGAATACCGAGCCTTACAATATTCCATCCGCATTGACTGAATTTGCGGAGTGTCAGCTCCGTATAGTCATCATCATTCATAAATGAAAATCGCTCAGCACATTTTTCATTAAAATTTGTTCCGTTAAAAATTCTGTGTCTGCCGTATTCATCAACAAAACGTTTTCCGTCAACGATTATTCTTTCCATACCCATTCTCCTGTAAAATTTTATACTAATTTTATACCATAAAAACAGAGGTTGCATTTTTCTTCCGGAACTGTAAGGTAACCTATTTTCACAAGTTCCTCCATAAGAACACCTGCAACATCAGTTTTGTGACGTATATCGCACAATATATCACACTGATTTGACAAATTACGTGGTACGTGTTTTTTTAGAATTGTTCCGGCACCCTTACAAATTTCATTTGCGTACTTTTCAATAGCATTGACTGCATCAGCAAAATCTTTATCCATCTGTTGCTTTTCTTTTTTTGTAACAACTGGAAACTCGGCTTTCATTCTTCCGTCGGCGATTGAAACCACACCTTTTTCTACTAAAAAAGCAAGATTTTCTTCATCCGATGAAACCTCTTTTCCGAGAATTGCTTCACAGATAATATCGTTACTTGCAACGCTGTTTGATCGCCACAATTGACATCCTTTTATAACATTATAATTAATAACTCTGTAGTGCGCAGGGTGTTTTTTACTTTTCCAATCGTAAATCCCGTGAAAATATCCGTATGTGTAATTATTATCGTGTCCGTAAACATATCCGACAGCATCTTCGCTGAGTTTAGGATATGAACCCATATCCCACAACAAACCTTCTTCGGATTTCTCTAAAAAACTAAAAAGTATGTAATTGGCAATAAACCATCTCAACTTATTATCATCAAGTTCAACGCCAAAGTTTCTGCTTTTGTAATGTTCAAAAAACTTTTCAACTGTTTCGGTAATACTTTTAATTGCCGAAGCACATGAAAGTTTTGATAAAACCTTCTCACGAAACTCATTTTCATAATCTTCTTTAAAAATTATAAAATTCGTCTGATATTTATCTCCGATTTCTTTTAAAAAATCATGTTCGAGTAATATATTCAGTTCATCTTCAAGGTATACGGCAGACACACCAAGTTCCAATGACAATTCCCATAAAGTCAAGGGCTTTTCATAAGCCGCCAGCACAATATTACCCGGTAATTTTCTTTCAAAAGTGCTCCAAACAAAACCATTATTTCCTGCGCCCCAGAAATCGATTCCGAAAACACCCGGATTATAACTTTTCTCACCTAAATTCCTTTGCATATGTATGCCTTCTTTCAAAATTTTTCTTGTTTTAAAAAGATAATATTTAACCATCTCAACGCTGATGTTCAATTCTTTTGAAATTTCGGATACGGTTTTATTTTTTATGTAATGGAGAACAGTTACATCCCGATACTGTTTTGACAGAAGCGATAATTCTCTGCGAAGGGTCATAACATCTTCGTTTTCGATTGTACTTTCTTCGGGAGTACCCCAATTCACACCGCAAAAATCACAATTGTACTGTGAAACATAAGATTTTTTCTTTCTTATGCGTTTTTTTAGTGTATTTTCAGCAATACGCCACAGAAAACCATAAAAAGCATCATCAGATTCAAGCCTGTCCACAGAAGACAGTACTTCTACAATAATATCGTTAGTCAAATCCTCTGCATCTTGTTTATCATATAAATTTGATATACTGAACGCGAAAATGTTTTTTAGATTTTCGTTAAGTAACTGAGCCGCTGTTTCTCTTTTCATACCGATACCGTACCTTTTTGAAAGCTTTCAACTATATAGTACCAAAGGAATCAATTTGGTTAATCAGATTTTTATATTTTTTTATTTTGTAACACTGAGCCAACACCCTTGGGCACCGATTCCATCATCGGGAGGTACAAGAACACCACTTTCTATCAACACTTCCACAACGGAATCAAGAACAGGTAAATTTGCCAGTTCGTTTACAAAGCTCCATTCATCAAGTAAATAGTGCGGAACCGTTTTCTTAATAAGTTTTGCAATTTTTTCCGCAACAATTTCTGCTTCTTCCGTAAAGAAACCTGACTCAAGCATCTTACTTATATTGAACAGTCTTTCGTTATCGGCAATAGAGCATACAAGAAGTTTGGTGTAGAGAGTTTCCCCATCACGATAAAGATAACCGCTCTCTATTGCTTTTGCGGCATGTTCTTTTTCTTGTTCTGAGAGTTCGCTTATTTTCAGACCATCAATTGCCCTGAGCGCCAGCTGAATCGGCGAGGATTTTGATATATTCATATCACAACTAAAGTGTTTCTTAATTCTGGTGATATATATATTATCCAGACGAATCTTAGAAAAACCACAGACATTTTCTGCACTAACGGCATCCCAACCGCCACCATATGATTTTCCGTTATCAACAAAACCATATACGCTGAAGGGACGTTCAATTTTTTCTGTGGTATTAAAATATCTTTCCTTCAAAACATGTTTCACATTTTCAGAAAAGCCTCTTGATAATATATATATTTGCTGCCACAGAATAAGATTCAAATCCACTTTTTTGTTAATGTACGGGAAAGAAAGATATTCATCTTTGTGATCTTCGATATATTGTGAAATAATATTGCAAATCTTAGGCAACTGCTCAAAATACAAATTCTGAGCTTTTTCAATTGTTTCTTTATCCAACAAAATAAAATTTATTGCATATTTTCCGCTGTCTGTTTTGCGAAGAAGACCATACTCATCATTTTCTCCTTTGGTAAGAATCTCAAGTTCTTCCTCCACATAAATGGTAGGTACATTAAGTTTTTCTGCAATTTCACCGGCACTCATAGGTTTTTTATGACAAAGCCACACAATATGCTTTGAAAACATTCTTGAACACACATTACGAGGATCACCCCAGCAAGGATTTCCGGTTCCCCATACTACATAATCAATTTTCTCAAGTGCTAATGGTCTGTTATATGTATCTGTCATTTCTTTTACCTCATTTTTCACTTTTTCTCTTGCTGAAAATAGTCTTTGACGAACTGCACTTTCTCCAATATTTTGCTTTTTGGCGATTTCGGCAGTTGATAAACCATCAAGGTAAAACATAATCATTACTTCTCGATAGGCTTTTGTCAGAAAAGCTATGCGCCTGTAAACAACCTCCAGAAATTCATCTTTATCATCATCGTAGCCTTTGTCAACTATAAAAGGAAGAACACCCTCAGAATCTCCTTCATAGAAAACATCTGCACGCTGTCTTTTGTTTTTTGAAAAGTCTGAATACACATTACGCGCAACCCGCCATACATAAGAATACAAATCTATAATCTCCCCATCCGTATTAGCAGATTTCACAAGCGCAAAAATAATATCAGAACAAAGCTCCTGCGCTTCATAACTATCGTTGGTTCTTGCGTAACAGAAGCCATACAGCTTATCCATCATTTCATCGTCAAAATATTTCAGCAAATCCTGTTTTTTCATATACTCCTCCAAGCGATTACGTAATGCTTTCACCTATATAGTCTGTAAAAAAATAGAAATGTTAGGTAAAAATGAAAAATTCGACAAAAAATTTTTTCAATTTTGCGATTTCTGTCTTTCCTTTAATGCCTTGTTTATTTTTGTTGCCTCTCTATTGATTGAAATAAAAAACTTTGCAACAGAAAAAGCATAAACACAGACTACACAAACAAACATCAGAACAATTTCTTCCGGAGCGGGGCTTACCCATTAAAAAGAATTTCTAAACCCACCATCGAGGCACTTACCAATGCTCCTATTACAGTACCAAAACCGCTCCATGCACTTTCTGTTTTTACAAGCGTAGCGAATAAATACATTATAGCAGAATATGAAAAAGAATTAATTAACTATTATCATTAAAACAACTTTTGAATGTAAAAATGCCGTAAAAGCCAACCGCCGTTTGTTACAAAAATACTTTTTCTCACTAAATATCAAACCCGCTTACCGATTTATTTTCGGTAAGCGGGTGACAGCTTTTATAAGTTATTCTATTTATTAGCCAAAATATCTCTTAAGAAGACCTTCGAATGCTTTGCCGTGTCTTGCTTCGTCGCGTGCCATTTC
>JAZNLH010000046.1:0-99026 GCA_045578985.1 Acutalibacteraceae bacterium
AAGCGCAGGAAGGTAGGTAAAACAGTCCGGTGTGACTGTTTTGCCGTAGGAAACCCTCGCCGGGGGTTTCCTGAGAATTCGGAATTCGTAATGCGTAATTCGTAATTATCAGAACGCTTACGCGTTGATTATATTTAAACTTTTCGTCAACCTTTTTCAAAAGGTTGTGGGGTCAAGGGGTGAAACCCATTGACGCATTCCGCAGAATGCGAAACCTCTTTTGCTTTAGCGGCGCAGGAAGGTAGGTAAAACAGTCCGGTGTGACTGTTTTGCCGTAGGAAACCCTCGCCGGGGGTTTCCTGAGAATTCGGAATTCGTAATTATTTTAATAAGCAAATATTGAGAAAAAATACAAAATGGGTGGAAATCCCAAAAAAACCATGTTACAATCCTTCTTGAACAAACATTTGTTCGAGGAGGGTTTTGTATTTAATGAAAGAAAAAAACAGTTTTATCTTTTATTATGACTGGTATGATATTTTTGAGCCATTATCCGATGAACAAAAAGGGTTATTATTAAGTAAAATACTAGGTTATGTAAAAGATGGTAAAGAAGATGATATTGATGATTTGGCGTTAAAGATATCGTTTAATGTTATCAGAAATGCTCTTAACCGTGATGGTGAAAAGTATAAAGTGAAATGTTTGAAAAATGCTGAAAACGGTAAAAAAGGCGGACGACCGAAAAAGCAACCGCTTGATGAGGATACCGAAAAAAGCGAACGGTTATTAAAAAAAGCGAAAAAAGCCGATAATGATAATGATACTGATAATGATACTGATAATGATAATGATAATGACAATGACACTGATAATGATAATGACGCTGACAATGACACTGACAATGACACTAATGATAACATTAATAACAAATCTACATCATCTTTTTCTGCGAAAAAGGCGTGCGTGTACAGCGATGATTTTCTTGTTTTCTGGAAAGAATATCCCAAAAAAGTGGGGAAGGGTGCTGCTTTTAAAGCGTGGAGGAAGTCCGGACTTAATTCTGTTGATGAAGAAAATATTCTTTCTGCTCTTAAATGGCAGAAAAAGTCTGAGCAGTGGAAATTATCAAATGGTCGTTTCATACCTAATCCGACTACGTATATTAACCAAAGGCGTTGGGAAGATGAACCCTGTGACATAGGTGATTTCGATATAACTGACCCATCGGGATATAACGAATGTGAAGATTTACCTGACTATATATTGGAGGGCGATTATTTATGACAGAAGAAAATAAATACTGTTCGGTTTGCGGAAAAGAAAAAGAACTCAGGTATATTTCTTATATAAATAAGAGTTTTTATATTGAATGTGAATGCGAAAAGATCAGAAGGGAAAAAGCCGAAAAAGAGAAGAAACAAAAGGCTATTGAAACCTATATTATGTTAAGAACAAAAAACAGTGGTCTGTTAAAAAGAGAGTTCAGCGCTGATTTTGACACTATGACAGTGGATGATAATAACGAAAAGGCTGTAAGGGCAGGAAAATATATATTAGAAAAGTTACTGGAAAAAGATGAAACAGACGGTAAAAATAGTCTTGTTCTTTGTGGAAACCGAGGTAGCGGAAAGACCTACATAGCAGCAGCGGTTATTAACGGATACAATAAAAATATGCCGTTCAATGAAAATGTAATAAGAGAAATAATAAAATACAAAGAAAATGGCTACTCCGATGGAGAGAATGTGAGAATTACTTCTCAGTGTAAATTTATTAAGGAAAGTGATTTACTGCCGCTTTTGGGCAGATATAATTACAGGACTGATACAGTACCTTCGGATGAGTTTAAAAAAGCAAAAGCATTGCTTGTTATTGACGATGTGGGTGCGAGTTTTGGTGATAAAGAAAAGATTCAGTCAGCACTTTTAAATGTTATAGATTACAGATTTAGCGAAAATTTGCCGTTGATTATAACAACCAATCTTTCTAAAACAGGATTGCAGAAGTATCTGGGTGAACGAGCTTTTGACCGCCTTTTAAGTTGCAGTTTTTTTGTTGATTTAACCGCACCTGAAAGCAGACGGCAATAATTAAGTTCATTATGATTTAAATGTTCCTGAATTCCGAATTCCGAATTCCGAATTCCGAATTTTCAGGAAACCCCCGGCGAGGGTTTCCTACGGCAAAACAGTCACACAGGACTGTTTTACCTACCTTCCTGCGCTTTTATAAGCAAAGGAGTTTCGCATTCTGCGGAATGCGCCAATGGGTTTCACCCCTTGACCCCACAAGCTTTTGAAAAAGCTTGACCAAAACTTTAATATAATCAACGCGCAGCATTCCGATAATTCCGAATTACGCATTACGAATTACGAATTTCAGGAAACCCCCGGCGAGGGTTTCCTACGGCAAAACAGTCACACAGGACTGTTTTACCTACCTTCCTGCGCTTTTAAAAGAAAAAGGAGTTTCGCATTCTGCGGAATGCGCCAATGGGTTTCACCCCTTGACCCCACAACCTTTTAAAAAAGGTTGACCAAAACTTTATAATTGCAACGCAGTTCCTGAATTCCGAATTACGCATTACGAATTCCGAATTGTTTTCTGTTTTTTGCATTGAAAAATATCGTGTGAGATGTTATAATAAAATGTAAAATTATAATCGGGTGATATTTTTGAGTCGAAAGAAATGGGTCGTTTCTCAGTGCGACAGAGACCGCGCCGCAGATATTGCAGAGAACTGCGGTATCGAGCCTTTTGCGGCTTTTCTGCTTTGCGCTCGCGGAATGACAGATGAATTTGAAGTTGAGAGTTTTTTATACGACACAGACTTAATTGATCCCTTTACTCTTCCCGATATGGATAAAGCTTGCGAAAGGGTACACGAAGCCATTGAAAACGGAGAAAAAATAACAGTTTTCGGTGACTATGATGCTGATGGTGTTACATCAACAGCGCTTATGTATTCCTATCTTGCATCGCAAGGGGCAATTGTAGATTACTATATTCCCGACAGGACAGGGGAAGGGTACGGTATGAATAACTGTGCCATTGATGCTCTCAAAAATAGCGGAACAAACCTTATCATTACTGTTGATAACGGTATAAGTGCCATTGATGAAACAGAATACGCGAAAACCCTGGGGATAGATGTTGTTGTAACCGATCACCACAGGGCGGGTGACGTCTTGCCTGATGCAGTAGCGGTGGTTGACCCTCACAGAGCAGATTCTTTGTGTGAGTTCAGTGAATGGGCAGGCGTAGGTGTTGCATTTAAGTTTATTTGTGCCCTTGACGGCAGTGAAGGCTATGAACTTCTTGAGGAATACGGCGATTTGGTTGCGTTGGGCACTGTTGCGGATATTGTGTCACTTAAAGGTGAAAACAGAATACTTGTCCGTAGCGGTCTTGCATTTATGAATGCTTCTATCAGCGACGGAACCTTGCGACCGGGTATACGCGCCCTTTTAGAAGTTTGCGACAGCACAGGAAGTCTTGATGCATCAAGCCTTGCTTACAGGCTTTCGCCCAGAATTAATGCGGCAGGCAGAATGAGTTCTGCTGAACGTGCTATAAAACTTCTTTTATCGGATGAAAAAAACGAGGCAGTGGCTATTGCCCAAGAAATTTCAGAAATTAATTCCAAAAGGCAATCCACCGAAGCGGGTATTACCGAAGAAGCGATCGGAATAATAGAAAACAATCCTGATATAAAATGCAGGAAAGTAATTGTTGTCAGCGGAAAAGACTGGCATCAGGGTGTTATAGGTATAGTGGCATCACGCCTTGTGGAGAGGTATTCAAAACCTTGCATAGTTATATCTGAAATCGGCGATGAGGCAAAGGGCAGTGGCAGAAGCATTGAAGGATTTTCTTTGTATGATGCTCTTTCCTATTGCTCACCCTTACTTGTTCAGTACGGCGGTCACGTTCTTGCTGCAGGTCTGACCATTGAGAACTCTGAAATCGATAAATTCAGGGATATGATTAACGATTACGCAAGTACAGTTGAGTCTGTTGTACCTGTTCTTCATATTGATTGCAAGCTTAATCCTGCAACAATAAATACTGATGTTCTTTCTTCAATAGAAATCCTCGAGCCTTTCGGTGCAGATAATCCCCAACCGTTATTTGGTCTTTATAATATGGAGATTACTGCTATTCAACCCGTTGGTGGCGGAAAGCATTTAAGAATAACAGTAAGAAGAAAAGGTTATTCAATAACCGTCATTTTGTTTTCGGTTACATCGGATGAGCTCCCGTACCGGATTTCAGATAAAGTTGATTTGGCGGTTAAACTTTCGGGTAATGAATATATGGGTAAACCTCAGGTAAGTATTCAGGTTAAGGCTATACGTTTAAGCCAATACGATGATGATAAAATTTTAAGAGCCGAGCAGGATTATGAGGATTTCTGCAGCGGTAAAAAAATGAGAGCAGAAGCAATAGCGAATCTTTCCGTAAATCGTGATTTTTGCGGTAATATTTATAGATTTATAAAAGCAAACAACGGCTGGAATTATACGGATGAAATGCTTTGTTACAGATTGGGGCTTTCTGAAGAAAAACTCACAAGCTGCAAAATTGCTTTAGATGTATTAAGTAGTCTGGGTATCATAAACTGTAAAGAGGGAAAATATATATTACCCTCTGAAAACGTAAAATCTTCTTTAGAAAATTCAGATATTTTCAGACGTGCCACAGAACTTAAAAATCAATTTTAGTGATAATGATTGTGGTTTGTTGAAACGCTTTTGCGTTTCACAAAAGCCGATTTTATCGGCTTTTAGCAAAATTGAATTTTATAAAAATACATTTTTGCACTACACTCATTGAAAGGATTACAGTCGAATTTTCAAAGAAAATTCGCAACCAAATGATAGATTTGGTTGCGAAATAGTGTAAAATTGCACTGTTTCGACTAACTATAATCGTTATAGGGGTGATAAGAGTGGATGAGAATACAAGTGTTGAACTTATGTATAATGAGTTAAAAGAACAGGCTGCCGAGGTTTTCGGCAAAAAAGAAGCGGAAATTGTTGATAAGGCGTTTAATATTGCCCGTGATAAACATAATGGGCAAAAGCGTTCATCAGGTGAACCATATATCATTCACCCTATCGCGGTTGCAAAAATCGTGCTTGATTACGGAATGGATTATCAATCTGTTGCGACGGCAATGCTCCACGATACGGTAGAGGATACCGACTTAACTCTGGAGGAAGTAAAAAAAGAGTTTGGCGCAGAAATAGCTGCTCTTGTTGACGGACTTACAAAGTTGGGTAAAGTGCCTCTTGATATAAAAGATAAAGAGGAGCAACAGGCAGAGAATGTCAGAAAAATGCTTCTTGCGATGTCGGAAGATATCAGAGTTATTATCATAAAACTTGCCGACAGACTCCATAACATAAGAACGCTGAATTTCGTTGCACCTCAGAAACGCAGGGATAAAGCTCTTGAAACCTTAGAAATTTACGCACCCATTGCCCATCGTCTGGGTATCAGAGCCATTAAGGAGGAGCTGGAAGACAGAGCTATCAGCTTTCTTGACCCTGTGGGATATAAAGAGATTGAAGACGAACTTTCAAAACAGGGAAAATCCCATAAAGAGTTCCTTGAAACCATAAAAAAACAAATAGGCGAAAGAGTCAGCGAGGTTGTTCCCGAGTCAGCTCTTGAAGCGAGAATAAAGAGTGTTCACGGCATATATCGTAAGATGTATATGCAAAATAAGAATTTTGATGAGATTTACGATATTTATGCTGTCAGAATAATAGTAAGTTCAGTTATTGAATGCTATGACTGTCTGGGTATTATCCATGATATGTTTAAACCCATACCGGGCAGATTTAAAGACTATATTTCAACACCTAAACCCAATATGTATCAATCACTTCATACTACCGTTATAGGTAAAGCGGGTATTCCCTTTGAAGTGCAGATACGTACCTGGGATATGCACAAAACTGCGGAATTCGGTATTGCAGCCCATTGGAAATATAAATTAGGTCTTAACGGTACCCAGAAATTTGAAGAACGCCTTGCATGGATACGTCAGCTTCTTGAAACACAGAAGGAAGCGGATGATGTTAAAGACATCGTTATGACAATCAAAAGCGACCTTGTAACGGAAGAGGTTTTTGTTTTCACTCCCAAAGGGGATGTTATAGATTTACCTATTGGCTCTACTGTTATCGACTTCGCCTATGCAATTCACTCGGCAGTTGGTACAAAAATGGTGGGTGCCAAGGTAGGTGGCAGAATTGTGCCCCTTGATTATAAGGTGCAAACGGGTGATATCGTTGAAGTTTTAACGTCATCGCAACCGGGCAAGGGACCAAGCAGAGATTGGCTTAATATTGTAAAGACAAGTAGTGCAAGAACTAAAATCCGCGCCTGGTTTAAAAAGGAACGTCGTGAAGAAAATATTATCGAAGGCCGTTCCGAGCTTGAACGGGAAATAAAACGTAATAAGATGCGTTTCAGCGACGAGGAGTACCAGAAGCTTATTGAAACTCTTGCAGAACGTCAGCATTGCGCCACAATTGATGATTTTTATGCGGCGATCGGATACGGCGGTTTGTTCATTTCCAGGGTTATGCCATTTATCAGGGATGAATATAACCGTATATTAGCAGCTAAGCAACCTGAAAAAATCAAGGTGCAGGAAGCTTCAAAACCAACAAAACGCGCCACAGGTGAGGGTGTTGCGGTGGAAGGTATCGACAACTGTCTTATTAAGCTTTCCCGTTGTTGTGCACCTATTCCGGGGGATGAAATTATCGGATTTATAACTCGCGGTCATGGTGTATCCATCCATAAAAGAGATTGCTCCAACGTTCCTAAGGATATAGCTGCTTGCGAAGAGCCCAGCAGATGGATAAGTGCACATTGGCTTTCAGGTAATGCCATTCAGGAATTCAAAGCAAGTCTGTCTATTTATTGTGAGAGCAGAGTTGCTCTTATGGCGGATGTTGCTACGGTTCTTGCGGATATGCGTGTTATGATTAACGCCATTAACACACGTGAGCTGAAAGACGGCAGAGCATACGTTTATTTAACAATAACCGTTAAAAGCACAGATTTCCTCAATGTTGCTATTTCTAAACTTAAAAATATAGATGGCGTTATAAGCGTTACAAGGAGCAGTAATTCATGAAAGCGGTAATCCAAAGAGTTTTAAACAGTTCCGTAAGTGTTGATGGAAAAACAGTTGGCTCGTCTGATAAAGGGTATATGATTCTTGTAGGTGTTATGAAAGGCGATACAGAAAAACACGCCGATTTACTTGCAAGAAAAACTGCATCTTTGCGTGTTTTTGAAGATGAAAACGGCAAAATGAATTTATCAATTCTGGATATTGGCGGTGAAATACTTGCTATTTCGCAATTCACCTTGTGCGCTGACTGTAAAAAAGGCAACAGACCCTCCTTTACGCCAAGCGAAGAGCCCGAAAAAGCAAAAGAGCTTTACGAAGTTTATTGTAAAAAACTGCAGGAATACGGCGTAAAGAAAGTGGAACAAGGCATTTTCGGTGCCGATATGAAAGTGTCACTTATAAATGATGGTCCTGTTACCATTTGTTTTGATACGGATATCTGGAGTGTGTAAAATGTATATAAAAACAGTTCCTTTAGGGGCTATATCCGCAAACTGTTATGTGATTTGCGATGAAGAAACCAAAATCGGTGCGGTTATAGATCCTGGTGATTTTAATGCACGCCTTTTACAAGAAATAACAGCCTCAGGAATGAAAGAGCTGAAATATATCCTTTGTACCCACGCTCATTTCGATCATGTTGAGGGTGCAGGAAGGTTGAAAGAGAAATATCCCGATGCAAAAATATTGGTGGGCGCTGAAGATGCTCACGCTTTAAATGACGGTGTTCTGAGCCTTGCCACATATTTCGGTATGGCTTTTTATCCTTGCGTTGCCGATGAAACTTTAAAAAACGGCGACATAATCGAAGTAGGCGGAATTTCTTTTAAAGTGATAGCTTCTCCCGGTCACACACCCGGTGGTGTGCTTTACTATTCGGAAGATAATAAAGTCGTTTTTACCGGTGACACTATTTTTAAAGGAAGTATTGGCAGAACGGATTTTTACGGTGGTGACAGCGCAACACTTATGGAATCTTTAAAGAAAATTAAGATGTTGCCCGGGGATTGTGTTATTTTCAGCGGTCACGGCGAAAGAACTACCGTAGAATATGAAATGAAATATAATATGTTTTTAAGATGAATATATACTGTATATCACATAATTTTTTATACGAAACCGAAAAATTGCTGATGTTGTTTTTTCCTCTTGAAAAGAACACAGCGTTTAAAGAATATAAAGAGGATGACGGAGATTATTTCTATACAGAAATAGACCGAAACGAAAACGACATCTGTTTTAAAGCAGTTTTCTCTTACAACGGAGAAACAAGAAAAGCAGAAAAAACGCTTTCCTGCGCAGATTGCACCGATGAAGAATATGAACTTCTTTCGCTTGCATACCCGCTTTTGAAGGAACTATGCGGTTTTGCACCTAAGTGGGGAATGCTTACAGGTGTGCGCCCTTCAAAACTGATTATGAATAAAATGATTGAAGTTGGCGAAGACGGAGCAAGGAGTTATTTTACAAAACGCTTTTTTGCTGATGAAAAGAAAACAGAACTTGCATTGAGTGTTGCGAAAACTGAGCTTAAGATTATTGAAAATTCACCTGAAAATTCGTTTAGTCTTTATGTAAGTATACCCTTTTGCCCTACAAGATGCAGTTACTGTTCTTTCGTTTCTCATTCAATCGGCACAGAATCAGCCAGAAAACTGATTCCCGAATACGTTGACAAGCTCTGTGAGGAAATAGAGTTTACTGCAAAAAAGGCGAAAGAGAACTGCCTTGTTCTTACAAATGTTTATTGGGGTGGCGGTACACCCACTACACTTGAATCCGAAGATTTAGATAGGGTTTTAACCGCCATAGAAGAGCATTTTGATTTAAATGAATGCGGTGAATATACCGTAGAAGCAGGAAGACCGGATACAATTACAGAAGAAAAACTTCTTGTTCTGAAAAAACATAAAGTGGGAAGAATCAGTATAAACCCTCAGACTTTTTCTGATGATGTGCTTAAAGCTATCGGAAGATGTCATACTACTGCGTTAACTGAAGAAAAGTATCATCTTGCACGAAAAATAGGTTTTGATTCTATAAATATGGACTTGATTGCAGGACTTCCTACGGATGATTTTGAAAGCTTTAAAAGAAGTGTAGACAGAGCGATTTTTCTCGGTGCGGATAATATTACTGTTCACACACTCGCTCTTAAACGTTCCTCTGCCATTGTGACGGAGAACGAAAGCGATTCCGTTACAGCGGAAGGTATTTCAAAAATGCTGGATTATGCATTTGTAGCCTTGACCGAAGGCGGTTATCGCCCTTACTATATGTACCGTCAGAGTAAAGCTTTAGGCAATTTTGAGAATGTTGGTTGGTGCAAAGAAGGGAAAGAATGTAAATACAATGTGCTTATGATGGAAGAATATCAGCATATTCTCTCCGTAGGTGCAGGTTCGGTTACAAAGCTTCTTTCACCCGGTATTGAGAAGATAGAAAGAATATTTAATTATAAATTTCCTTTTGAATACATATCAAGATTTTCAGAACTTCTTGAAAAGAAGGAACGAATAACTGAATTCTTTTCGGAGTATGATAATAGATAGGGAAAAGAAACAGCTTAAAATTCATTTAGAGAGGGTGGTGTCACGTGGCAAATAACAATAATACACTTGAATATATTAAAAACGCGGCAAAAGAACCTGAAAAATTTATAGAAGAATGTGAGAACAGATATAACAACAAAATCAAACGCATAGCTGAGGAGATTGCCCAAAGCGGAAGAACAGAAATTGTTATGATAGCAGGTCCAAGCTCTGCAGGAAAAACAACATCTGCCAAGAAACTCAGAGAACATCTGGCAGAGTTGGGTTTGAAAAGTTATACTGTTTCCCTTGATGATTTTTATGTGGATAACTGCGATGCTCCCCGATTTCCCGATGGTACTCCCGATTTTGAAACTGTGGATGCTCTGGATATATCATATTTTCAAAAAGCTATGACAGACCTTATTGAAAAAGGGGCAGCAGACCTTCCTGAGTTTGACTTTCTGGCAGGAAAACGAAAACCGCATTATAATCATATTGAGATTTCAGAAAAAGATGTTATTATAGTGGAAGGGTTGCATGCTCTCAACCCACGTATAACCGATCATCTCCCGGAAGAAAGACTTCTTAAGATTTATATTAACATTTCTTCAAGGATATATGATGAAAAGGCAAATATAGTTCTGAATAAACGCAATATGCGTTTTGTAAGACGAATGGTACGTGATTATAAATTCCGTGGCAATTCTGTTGAAACATCATACAAAATGTGGATGACTGTCCGTTACGGCGAAGATACGTATCTTTTTCCGTTCAAGGATAACGCGGATATTAAGCTTAACACCATACATCTTTATGAATCCTGTATTCTTAAGGATACGGCAATAAAGCTGCTTTACGAGATTGATGAAACGTCGGAATTCTATAAAGAATCCCAACGACTTATCAAAAGTCTGAGCAAATTTCCGTCAATTGAATCCCGTATTGTTCCCGATAATTCTCTGTTGAGAGAATTTATAGGTCCAAAGGAGAGATAAAATGTCAGAGAAATCAACAACCAAAAAGCATAATATTTTAGGCGGTGCAATGGTCCTTGTTGTTGCTACTGCTATTGTTAAAGTTATTGGTGCGGTTTATAAAATACCGCTTCGTAATGTTATAGGCGTATTGGGCTCCGGCTATTATGATTCGGCGTATAGCATATATACGGCAGTTTACGGTATTTCAATGGCAGGACTTCCTGTAGCCATTTCTGCAATTGTTTCTAAAAATACCGCTTTGGGAAAATACCGCGATGTTAAGCAGGTTTTAAAAATAACCTTTCCTCTGTTTTTATTGTTAGGTGTTTTAGGAACGGGCGCCATACTTCTGGCATCATACCCTTACGCTAATTTAATAGTTAAAAACCCGAATACTATTTATAGCGTTTTAGCCATTGCACCGTCAATATTTTTCTGTTGCCTTATGAGTACATATCGCGGCTATTACGAGGGTCTTAACAATATGTACCCAACAGCGGTATCCCAGGTTATAGAATCTATTGGTAAGCTTGTTTTCGGCCTTGCTCTTTCCTATGGTGTTGTTTGGTATGCTGAAGCTCAGATTGCCGCAACAGGCTCTGTTTTTGGTCAGGTTATTGAAACTCAGGCAGATAAATCCATAATTTATGCTATGTCCTCGGCAGGTGCAATTTTAGGTGTTACACTTGGTACTGCGTTAGCCACCTTGTACACCTTCCTGTATCACAAGATAAAAAAAGACGGCATAAATAAAGAAATGCTTGTCAATTCTCCTTTGGCATCACCAAGAAGAGATACACTCAAGGACCTTGTTAAAATTGCTCTGCCCACGGCTATGAGCTCTTTGGTTCTTAATATCACAAACTTTATAGATACGAGTATGATTCAAAGCCGTCTTGAAGATATAGTTGAAACAGGCTACGATGTTATTATGAATCTTTACGGGGAGCCTATTACCGCAAGCGGTACACCCTTGAATGAAATTCATACCTTCCTTTTTGGTGCGTACGGTATGACAAATGATTTCAGGAACCTTATTCCTACACTTGTTATGACCTTAGGTGTCAGCGCCATTCCTGTTATTTCCGGTGCCATTGCAAAAAAAGATTATAAAACAGTAAATAGTTCAGTAAATACAGTTTTCAGAATCACAATGCTTATTTCATTACCTGCTGGTGCAGGCTTCTTTGTGCTTTCGGAGCCTATACTCGGTATCCTTTATGGTGGTGATGGCGATATTTCAAACGGTATCGTAATAGCGGCACCAATTCTTGCTCTTTATGGTCTTATGATGGCAATACTTGCTTTGTCATCGCCCCTTACAAATATTCTTCAGGCTATTGGTAGGGCGGATGTACCTGTTAAAGCGCTCCTTTTGGGTTGTGTTTTTAAGATTGGTCTGAACTATATTCTTATAGGTATTCCCGAAGTAAACCTCAAAGGTGCTGTGTTCGGTACTGCGGCGTTCTATCTGATATGCATTATTTATAACTATATTGTTCTTCGTAAAGAAACAGGCGTTAAATTAGAGGTTAAATCTGTATTTTTGAAGCCCTTGTTTTCTGCAGTTGTTTGCGGTGGTGCGGCATTCGGAAGTTTCAAATTGTTAAGTAATTTCCTCACCTTCAACGAAGGCAGCAGATTGAGCGGTCAGTCGCTTTCCTGCATTATTGCTATCGGTATTGCCGTGCTTGCATACGGAATTTGCATCCTTTTGACCAAAACTTTGGTAAAAGATGACATTTTAATGCTCCCAAAAGGAGAAAAAATAGCAAAAATACTTGAAAAATATAAGCTTATAGGTTAAAATAGAGGTTGTTATGGCAGTGAATTTTGAATTTAAAGAACGTTATGATTTTGAGGATTTAATCCGTATTGTCAAGATACTTCGCCAACCCGGCGGATGCCCTTGGGATATGGAGCAGACTCATCAATCAATACGTGAAGATTTCCTTGAGGAAACTTACGAAGTTATAGAAGCGATTGATACCCTGAATCCTGAGCTTATGCAGGAAGAACTGGGCGATGTGCTTTTGCAGGTTGTTTTTCACGCTGATATTGCCCGTGAGGATGGTTGGTTTAATATCGATGATGTTGCCAATGATATCTGCGAAAAACTCATTATAAGACATCCTCATGTTTTTGGTGATGTTACGGTAGGTTCTACGGGCGAGGTTTTAAAAAATTGGGATGATATTAAACGTCAGACCAAGAAGCAACGTACACAGAGCGAGGCTATGGCGGCAATCCCCGAAACATATCCTGCCCTTATGAAAGCCCAAAAGGTGCAGGGCAAAGCGAAAAAAGCAGGTTTCGATTGGGATAACATCGAAGGTGCTTTCCTTAAAATAGATGAGGAAACAAGGGAACTGAGAGAGGCTTTGGACAGTGGCGATTCTGTTGCTGTTGAAGACGAATTAGGCGATCTTCTTTTCTCAGTTGTTAATATTGCCCGTTTTTGTAATTGTCAGGCGGAAACTGCTTTGAGCAAATCAACAAAGAAGTTTATGGAACGTTTTACAATTACCGAAAGGCTGGCAAGTGAAAAAGGTATTGATATGAAAACCGCTTCAATAGAGGTTCTTGATGAACTCTGGGAAGAAGCAAAAAAATTAATTGCCGCTGAATAAGTCCATAAAAATCGTGTTTGCGATTTGGAAATAGAAACTAAATTTTTTTGGAGGAATTTCAAAATGAACAAGACAGATCTTGTAAATGCAGTAGTAGCTGCAGGTTTTTCAA
Organism: Acutalibacteraceae bacterium; assembly: GCA_045578985.1. Taxonomy (GTDB): domain Bacteria; phylum Bacillota; class Clostridia; order Oscillospirales; family Acutalibacteraceae; genus DTU089. Next base: position 13,356 of record JAZNLH010000046.1, read on the forward strand.
AGAAAGATGCTGATAAGGCAGTAACAACAGTTTTCGGTGCTATCGAAGATGCACTTGCTAAAGGTGATAAGGTTCAGCTTATCGGTTTTGGTACTTTCGAAGTTCGCGAAAGAGCAGCTAAAGAAGGCCGCCACCCCAGAACAGGCGAAACAATCAAAATCGCTGCTTCTAAGGTTCCCGCTTTCAAAGCAGGCGCAGCTCTTAAGAACGCTGTAAAATAATTGAGTTTAATAAAAAAGGCTGTAAAAAACGAACGTTTTTTACAGCCACTTTTTTTTAGGGAATAGAAAAAAGCGCAGACCGCATAAAACTTGAAATTCTTAATTACTTGCGGTTTTTCATTGTTTAAGGGGTTCTTACAGGTATCAGTCCTGCAGGAACCCCTTGATTTAGATTGTTTTATGCGGTCTGCGCTTTTTTACAGCCCCTTTTTATTCTACTATATTGTTGAGCCAGACCTTCTTTTTAACTAAAGTCATACCGATTATAACTTTAATAATATCAATAGCCTGAATTATGGGGAATATAGCCCATATGGAAAGGTTGAAAAGATAAAATAGTGCAAAGGCAACGGGAACATTCACACCCATAATGAAAACGCTGTCCATCAGGAATGTTATCAGGGTTTTTCCGCCACTTCTTATAGTAAAATAGGCGGCGTTGGCAAAAGCATGAACAGGTATAAAGCAAGAACAAACTTTAATAAAGTATGCGGCAAACTCTTTTGAATTCTCCGAAACATTATAAAGAAGTGGTATTTTATCACCAACCAGGAAAACCACAACACCTATTGCAAGGCTGAGAACTACTGAAAATGTGATAAGCTTACGGTCTGTATCATAGGCTTTATCAAATTCGTTTGCACCCAGTTGCTTGCCGATTATAATTCCAATGCTGCTGCCCAGAGAAATGAAGGATATATTTGCAAGGTTCATAACTGTTGATGAAATACTGTAACCTGCAACAACATCAATACCGTGCAAGCTGTAAGCAACACTGAGAAGCGACATTCCCAAAGACCAGAAGAATTCATTGAAAAGCAAGGGCATACCCTTGATCGTAATATCCTTGAATACCTTGTTTGGAATGCGAAGGCTTCTGAAAGCGCCTTTGAAATAGGAGAATCGCTTGCGTTTTATAATAACGTAAACAATTATAACGGCACATTCAACATATCTTGAAATGTTTGTTGCAATAGCGGCACCTTGTACACCTAATTGAGGAAAACCTAACTTACCGAATATAAGAATCCAGTTGAACATGCAGTTAGTTACAACTGCAATAAAACCTGCAACCATTGGAGCAACAGTTTCGCCTGTTTCACGCAAGGTGCTGGAAATCACCTGTGCTATACAGAAAGGCAAAATTCCCCAGAGGATATTTTTTAAATATAGTTTTGCATATGAAAGGGTAAGTGCAACGTCTGCGTTAGCATCGCTTTCGTGCAAAAACATATTGATAAGAGGTTCGTCAAAAACACTAAAAATAATTATACCAACAGCAAAAATCAACAGTGTGATTATTGCCTTATATCGTATAGTGTACCTTATACCGTCAGGGTCATTTTTGCCGAAAAACTGTGCCGTAAATATTCCTGCACCGCTTAAGGCGCCGAATATGGCAAGGTTAAAAACAAATATAAGTTGGTTTACTATGGAAACGCCCGACATTTGCTCGGTACCCAAAGAACCTACCATAAGATTGTCAAGCATACTGACAAAGTTTGTGATTAAGTTCTGTATCATAATGGGTACGGCAACCGTCATTACCATTTTATAAAAGTTTTTGTCACCGAAGTATTTTTTCAGAGTCATATTATTTAATTAAATCGTGTTCCTTTATATAGTTAATTGTTTCATCTACTGTTGTGAATGCAAGACCAACAACAGTGTCAGCACCGCCGTAGTAAATAGCAATTCTGCCGGTATCTTCATCTGCAAGAGCAGCACAGGGGAAAACAACGTTGGGAACATCGCCTACAAATTCATAGGTTTCACGAGGTGAAAGAAGATATCTGTCTGCTCTGTGAAGAACTTTCCAGGGTTCATCGCGATCTACTATCATTGCGCCCATGCTGTATGAAAAACCGTTACAGCTTGTGATAACACCATGATAGAAGCAAAGCCAGCCTTCGTCGGTTTCAATTGGTGTGGGACCTGCGCCGACTTTTGTCATTTCCCAATTCATTTCTGGCTTTATAACAAAACGATGCTTGCCCCAATATGTAAGGTCAGGGCTGTGACTGAGGAAAATATCGCCGTAGGGAGTATGACCTTTGTCACAAGGACGTGAGAAAAGCATATACTCTCCGTTAACCTTTCTGGGGAAAAGTACGCCGTTTCTTGATACGGGTAAAACTGCGTTTTCGTAACGTTCCCAGGATTTAAAATCTTCAGTAGCAGCAATGCCGATTGAAGTACCGCGATCAGTATGACAAACCCAGGAAAGATAGTATTTGCCGTCGATTTCGCAAAGTCTTGGGTCATAACCACGGAATATTTTTTCGTCGTTCAGCTTCCAATGAATACCGTCAGGGCTTTCACCTGTAACAAGGTATTGCTCACGTGTTACGTCATCCATTCTGAAAACGCCTGCAAAACCGTCACCGTAAGGCACAACCGCAGAATTAAAAATGCTGTTGGCATCTTTTACAAAAGAACGGTCAATTATGGGGTTTTCGGTGTATCTCCAAACGGGGTCGGAGCAATTTGCAGGTTTATCCTGCCAAGGAATGTTTTTCACTTTTGAATTGATTATTTTTGCCATTTTAAAGCACCTCAGCTATCATAATAATTTAGTGTTTCTATAATCAGCGCACCCATATCACTGACAGTTTTTCTGCGGACAGAGGTAAGCTTGTCAGCGGTTGGTGAAACGCTTTTTGATATATGTTTTTTCGATGTTCCTAAAGAACAAGCCGAAAAATGTTGTGATGAAAACGGTGAAAATGAAGATATACCCCAAGGCTCATTCTTCTTTGATAGATTTAATTGTAGGTTATCTGCCGCCTGTGCAATAACGGAGGCTACCTCTGCAGAACCTTTTGAGGTTCTGTCATCGCGGAAAAATACCGCCAGTTTTTCAGAGGTGGTTATTTCCTCGATTGGTATAAAAACGGTTTTTACATCGGAAAAAAGACGTCTGTATTTTTTCGCAAAGGCATAGGAGCCTGCTTTTGATGAGTATTCGGAACCTGTAAGCAGACAGCACACTTCAGTTTTTTCGTACCTGAAACCATCCTCAAAAAACTGTTTCATAACACTCAATATAACAGAGGAGGGTACAATGCTTGAACTGACACCGGATGCAGTCTTTTTGGGATTGATGATAAAAATTGAAATTATGTAAAAGGGGATGAATATCAGGCAGAATCCTCTGCAAAAATCAAAAAATTCCGAGCTTGCAGGAGCACCGGCAAACAAAAAGAACAGTTGACTGCAAAACAGAATTGTATTACCTGCCACTGCGCAGACACTGAGAATGAAAGGTGCTCTGTTTCCGAAAAAGAACAATCTTAAACTTTGCGGTGAATCTATATGCGCAGTAAGTACAACGCGCATTTGGGTTTCGCCCCGTGAATAACGTTTGCCTAAAATGTTGCCGGATTTTTTTCGCGGTTTTATAAAATCAAGTCTGGTTCCGTCAAAAATAAATTTGTGAACGAACACACAAAAAATCAACAGATTTAATATTAATGAAATAACAACGGGTAAAATAAGACCGTCGCTTACTGAAACAGAAAATAATGCAACACAGACAATTAAGAGCGCGCACAATAACTTTTGTGTCAAAGTGCCCGCTCCGGGATGGGTTATAAAGCTTTGTTCGGTGGTTTCATCGCAGTATTTCATCAGTTCGTTAAGGAACAGGTGTCGAGCCTGTTCCTCTCCTTTTGAACCTGCACGGCGTTCATCACTGTTTTCGAGAATGTATTCCGCCGTTTCAAAAACATAATTTACATTTTCATCGTCAAGGTTTGGTAATGTTGTCATTATAAAAACTCCGTGACGTAGTAATTATTTTATAATTTCTTTAAATCTGTTGTATGCGGTTTCCCAATCTTCTCTGTTTTCGGGAGAATAAAGTTTAAGCTTTTCGCCGTCTGCAATGATTTTTCTTGCCTGTTTAATATCAGCGATAGCACCGCTTGACATAAGCTGTATTGCTATATTGCCAAGGGCAGTTGCCTCAATGGGACCGCCGTAAACATTAACGTTACAGCTTTGCGCAGTCATACCGAGAAGAAGCTTATCTTTGGTACCTCCGCCCATAACGTGAATACGATCGTAATCCTTGCCTGTGCAGTCTTTAATGCCGTCAAAGGTAAAGCGATATTTTAAAGCGAGGCTTTCGTATATACAACGCATAATTTCGCCAACAGTCTGGGGAACGTACTGGTTAGTTTTTTTGCAATATTCCTGAACACGCTTCGGAATATTTCCCATAGGAGCAAATTCGGGAGCATCGGGGTCAATGAAGCATTTGAAGGGTTCGCACTCTAAAGCGAGCTTTTCAAGCTCTGCGTATGAGTATTCTTTGCCTTCACGAATCCATTGGCGACGACTTTCCTGTATAAGCCAGAGACCGCAAATGTTTTTAAGGAAAGCAATAGTATAATCGTAACCGCCTTCGTTTGTGACATTGAGTTTTTTAGATGCATCATTAATAATCGGCTCTTTTACTTCTGTGCCGAAAAGTGACCAGGTACCGCAACTGATAAACGCGAAATCCTCGTATTCACAGGGAGCAGCAGTAATAGCACTTTGAGTATCGTGGGAAGCGACGCTTATAATGTCAGCCTTAGGAACACCCAATTCTTCGCAGATGTCATCGCTTAACTGACCTATAACTGCACCGGTAGGCACAATAGGTGTCAGAATATCTTTTTTGATTCCGAATGCATCAAGAATTCTGTCGGACCAGTCATGTGTTTTTAAGTCAACCATCTGAGATGTGGTTGCAATAGAGTATTCTGTTGATTTAACACCCGAAAGCATATATGAAAGAAGGTCGGGCATAAAAAGAAGTGTATCAGCTTCTTCAAGAATGTAAGGACGGTTTTCTTTCAAAGACAAAAGTTGGAAAATTGTATTGAAATCCATAAACTGGATTCCTGTAATGTCGTACATCTCCTCGTGGGACATATATTTTTTAGCAAGCTCCACCATACCGTCATTACGTGCATCACGGTAATGGACAGGGTTTTCGATAAGTGTGCCGTCTTTTCTGAGAAGTCCGAAGTCAACACCCCATGTATCTATACCGATAGAATCAAATCCGCCATTTTCTTTAGCTTTGAGAATGCCCTGTTTTATTTCAAAAAATAAACGCTGAACATCCCAATAAAAAGTACCGTTGATTTTTACAGGGTCATTGGAAAAGCGGTGTACTTCCTGTAATTCGATCTTCTTACCGTCAAAAATACCTAATATAGCTCTGCCGCTTGAAGCACCAAAGTCAAAAGCAAGAACTCTTTTTTTCAAAAAAATCACTCCTAATTATTTAAGGAAACAGTTGATGATTATTTCTTCAGCTTCCTGTTCTGTTTTTCCCATTGTCTGAAGTTTAAGAAGCTGGTCGTTGTTTATTCTGCCGATTGCAGCTTCGTGAATAATATTTGCATCACAATGATTTGCAGCGATTTCGGGAATTGAACGAATTCTCGCCTCGCCCATAATGATAGAGTCGCATTGTATGTGAGCGCGACAAGCAGCGTTACCCACAGCACGGGGATAAAAGACCTGCTCTGAATTATCCTTTGCAACGGAACGGCTGATTATCTGGGAAGAAGCACCTTCTCCGTTAAGCTCAATAACAACATCAGAGTGTGCTATTTGATTACCGTGAGTCATAAGCTTTTCAAGGATAACGAGCCTTGCGCCCTTTTCGAGCTTGGCTACTGTATCTCTCTTTGTTGAATCAACACCGCGAATCTGTACCATTTCCATTTCGCAGAAGGAGTTTTCATCCATAAAAACTTCGGTTTTAGGGTTAAGCACTCTTTCACCTGTGCCTTCTCCTTCACCGTAATGCTTTTCAACATATTTTATACGTGCATTTTTACCGATGTGAAAACGATGTATACCATCGTGTTCGCTTTTCTTATCGCCTGAGTTGTGAATACCGCAACCTGCTACAATAAGAATATCTGCATCATCACCAATAAAAAAGTCATTGTAAACCAAGTCTTCTACGCCTGCTTCGGTAATAATAACAGGGATATGAACACTTTCGTTCTTTGTGCCGGGTTTAACAATTATGTCAATACCGGGCTTGTCCTTTTTAGGTTCGATAGTTATATTTGCGCTCGACTGTCTTTCAACGCCTTCGCCGTTTTTTCTGATATTGTATGCTCCCTGTGGTACACCGTGAAGGTCGGCAACCGCTTCGAGCATGTGAAGTTCTGTTTTATTCATATAGTATTTCCTTTATCTGAATGTACAAGTATTGTCAAATTCTGCCATGAGTTCAGGGAACACATCATTTGCAGGACCATGTTTTTTTACTACGCCGTTTGCGATTATTGCAATTTCATCCGCAATTTTCATGATTCTTTCCTGATGTGAAATTATAACCATGCTTTCCTTACGGGTTTTTGTAATTGCTTTAAAGCTTTCAACCAGCATATTGAAGCTCCAGAGGTCTATACCTGCCTCAGGCTCATCGTAAATAGCAAGGCTTAAATCTCTTGCCATAAGTGTGGCGATTTCTATTCGCTTTATTTCACCGCCTGAGAGCGAGGAATCAACCTGGCGGTTAAGATAATCTTTAGAGCAAAGACCAACCTGTGTAAGGTATGCACAGCATTGATCCTCGGGAAGGTCACTGCCGTGAGCAAGGCTGAGAAGATCGCGTACGGTCAAGCCCTTGAATCTTGGCGGTTGTTGGAATGCATAACCGATGCCAAGCTTTGCGCGGTCTGTAATAGACATATTGGTAATATCGGTACCGTTCCAGAGTATTTGACCGCCGGTAGGCTTTTCAATACCCATTATAAGCTTTGCAAGGGTGGATTTGCCGCCTCCGTTAGGTCCTGTTATAACAAGAAATTTGCCGTCTTCCAGGGTGAGCGAAACATCGGTTATGATATCTTTTTCGCCTTTTTCATCGGCAACATTAAATGAAATGTTTTTAAGTTCCAGCATAAGTTTCTCCGAATGTAATTATATTTAACTATTATAGTTATTCAATTCTAGATTATATACAATAATAGGCATTTATTCAAGTCTTTTTCAAAAATCCTTGTTATAGAAATCTTTTTATGGTATATTGTTTATAATTGATTCCCACAAAATAAAAATGATGGAGATGTTCAATTTTGTCACAGATAATTGACTATATAAAAAATAAAAAAATTCTTATTCTCGGTTTCGGCAGAGAAGGCAAATCTACTTATAGTTATATAAGAAAGCATTTACCCAAAAAGAAACTTTCCATAGGCGACAAAAACAAGCCTGAAATCGATGACGAAAATGTGGCATTGATTTATGGTGAGGATTATCTTGCTTGTTTAGGCGATTTTGATATTGTTTTCAAAAGCCCCGGAATAGCTTTTCTGGAAGACGATATGTACCCCGAAACAACTGAAATAACCTGCCAGACAGATATGTTTTTGCGTTTTTGCGAGCCTGCCGTTGTGGGCATTACAGGCTCAAAGGGTAAAACAACCACCTCAACTCTTATATATGAGATGCTTAAAGCCGGTGGTGTTAATACATGTCTTATAGGTAATATAGGCGTACCTGTTTTTGAAAAAGCCGACGAAGGTAAGGACCTTGTTGCGGTTATTGAGATGTCATCCCATCAGCTTGAGTTTACAACCGCTTCACCGCACGTTGCAGTGCTTGTAAATATTTACGAGGAGCATCTTGACCATTATAAAACAGGCTTCAAGGGCTATGTAGGTGCAAAGCTCAATATAGCACTTCATCAGAAAAAGGATGACTTTTTAATCTATAATCCCGAACAGAATCTTGAGGGCATAGTGGATTGGAAGGTGGTTGTGAAGGGTGTACCGACTCCCGTTACATTTACTGATGCTGCAAATGATGCTTTTGTAAATGAATTATGGCAGTCAACCGAGCATCTTAAGGGTGAGCATAATCGTCAGGATATTGCGTATGCTCTCGCTGTAGCAAGAATTTTTGGTGTCAGCGATGAGGCTGTAAGACACGCCATAGAGAATTTTGGCGGAATCGAACACAGAATGGAGTATGTGGGCGTTATAAACGGTGTTGCGTATTATAACGACAGTATTGCCACCATTCCTACAGCAGTTATGGGTGCTGTTAAAGCTCTCGGAAACGTTGATACCCATATATTCGGCGGTCTTGACAGAGGTATAGACTATGATGATTTCATTGATTTCCTTTTGACAAATGATGTTAATAACCTTATCGGCTTGCCCGAAACAGGTCATATGATAATTGAGGAGCTGAGAAAACGAGGCTCTACCAAAAATATGATTTGTGCAAAAAATATGGAGCATGCAGTAGAATTGGCGGATGAATATACTGAAAAAGGGAAATCTTGTCTGTTTTCACCTGCTGCAGCAAGCTATAATTACTATAAAAACTTTGAAGAAAAGGGTAAACATTTTAAAAAACTTGTTGGTCAATTGACAAAATAGAATTGTAGATGTATAATGTTACCATCTGAAAATCTACGAATTTATTAAGGAGAAGTAGTTATGAAAAAGATTTTATCAGTTCTTCTTGCAGCAGTAATGCTGATTTCACTTGTGAACGTTAGCTTTGCAGGCTACAAGGATGAGGCAAAGCTTCAATTCGATGAGAACGGAAATTTCAAGATTCTTGTTCTTGCCGACATTCAGACAGGTTATCCTGTACCTGATGATATGCTCACTTTTATTTATGAGTCTGTTAAGTTCTCAAAACCTGATGTTATCGTTCTTTGCGGTGATAATATTAATACTGAAGAGCCCGAGGCTTACGATACAGTATTCAATTTCCTTTCAAGAACAGGCGTTCCCTTTACAGCTGTTTTAGGTAACCATGACGAAGAAAGCTCAGGCGGTCTTACAAGAGATGAAATTATAGCAAAATACCAGTCTTATGAGGGTAGTCTTGTTTATGATGCTGACCCTTCACTTCATGGTGCAGGTACTCATAACCTTCCCGTTCTTTCAAGCGATGGTTCTAAGGTAGCTTTCAACCTTTGGATGTTTGACTGCGGCGATTATGTTTACAATTCAAAGGGCGAGTGGCTCGGCTATGACTGGGTTCGTGAGGATCAGATTGAGTGGTACAACAATGTTCGTGACGAAATGACAGCTGAAAACGGCGGCGAGGTTGTTCCTTCAATTGCTTTCCAGCACATTATTCCTCAGGAGCCTTGCGAAAAGATTTTTGCTCCTTCTGATGTTAATATGGGTGACCTTACCATTAACTTCCAGGATGGCACAAGCCATACATTTATCCCTGACGTTAACGCTTATGACGGTTATCTCTTTGAAAAGAGCTGCCCCAGCTATGGTAACGACGGTCAGTGGGCAGCAATGCAAGAGGGCGGCGACGTTCTCGGTGTAGTTGTAGGTCATGACCACGTTAATAACTTTATTGCTGATGTTGATGGTATCGACCTTATCCAGACTCCCGGTTGCACATACACCTCTTATTACAATGATATGATTCAGGGCGCTCGTGTTATTGAAATCAACGAAGAAAATCCCTGGGAATATTCTACATATTGCTTAACATCAAGTGCACTTGCTCAGGAAGACGGCTCTGCATTAGGTAATGACAGAAGCGAGTTCGACTATACCATTTCATATTATTTTGAAAAATTCTTTGCTATTTTCATGAGCATTTTCCGTAACCTTTTAAGCGGTTATGTAGTAGAATAATTGAAAATAACTGAAAATATAATGACGGTACCATTCAGGTGCCGTCATTTTTTATGCAAGAAATTGTATATTTTTTGCATATATACAATTATAATGAATAAATATTTGCATCAAAAAACACAGCAGAATTTTTGAAAATGTTTTATAACACTACAAAAATACACAAAATGATTAAGGTTTTTACAGGGTTTTGCTACAAATTGTCGAAAATTTCAAGTTGTAAAATTATTTGGATAAAAGACTTGACTTTTTTTATGCAAAGGTGTATAACTATGCATATCGAATGAATATTTTTTCACAACGCAAATGAATCTTGTTTTTGGAGGAAAACAATTATGGATAAGAAGGATATCAAAAAGGTAGTTCTCGCTTACTCAGGTGGTCTTGACACTTCAATTATTATTCCTTGGCTTAAAGAAAATTACAATAACTGCGAGGTTATTGCTGTTTCCGGTGACGTTGGTCAGGGCACAGAGCTTGATGGTCTTGAAGAAAAAGCCATTGCAACAGGCGCATCAAAGCTTTACATCCTTGATTTAAAAGAGGAGTATGTTGAAGAATACATCTGGCCTTGCCTTAAAACAGGCGCTGAATATGAGCAGTATCTTCTCGGTACATCTCATGCACGTCCCTGTATTGCTAAGGGTCTTGCTGAAATCGCAATCAAAGAGGGTGCAGATGCTATCTGTCACGGTTGCACAGGTAAGGGCAATGACCAGGTTCGTTTCGAGTTAACACTTAAAGCTTTTGCTCCCGAAATGGCTATTATCGCTCCTTGGAGAGAATGGGATATCAAATCACGTGAGGAAGAAATTGCTTATGCGGAAGCTCACAACATTCCTCTTAAAATTAACCGCGAAACTAACTATTCAAAAGATAAAAACGTATGGCATCTTTCTCACGAAGGTCTTGACCTTGAGGATCCTGCTAACGAGCCTCTTTACAACAAGGAAGGCTTCCTTGAAATGGGTGTTTCTCCCGAACAGGCTCCCGATGTACCCACATACGTTACAATTCATTTTGAAAAAGGTGTTCCCACAGCTATCGATGGCGTAGAAATGGGCGGTCTTGCAATTGTTGAAAAGCTTAACGAGCTCGGTGGTGCAAACGGTATCGGTCTTCTTGATATTGTTGAAAACAGACTTGTTGGTATGAAGAGCCGTGGCGTGTATGAAACTCCCGGCGGAGCAATCCTTTACAAAGCACACGAGCTTCTTGAGATGATTACTCTTGACCGTGATACATCACACTACAAAAAGCTTGTAGCTCAGAAATTCGGTGAGGTTGTTTATAACGGACTTTGGTTCACACCTCTTCGTGAAGCTCTTTCAGCATTTGTTGACAAGACTCAGGAGACTGTTACAGGTGATGTTAAGCTCAAACTCTATAAAGGTAACATCATCAACGCAGGTATCACATCACCCTATTCACTTTATGATGAAAACGTTGCATCCTTCGGTGATGACGGCGGTGCTTATAACCAGCAGGATTCCGCAGGTTTCATTAACCTCTTCGGTCTTTCAATAAAGGTTAAGGCACTTCTTGACAAACAAAGAAACGAAGAAAACTGATTATTTATAAGTCCAAGGGTTCTTCCTGTTAAAAGCAATAACAAGCGACAAAGGTGAAATATTCCTTTGTCGTATTGTGTTTATATTACAATTAAAAATTATCCAAAAAATGACTTGGATACTATAGGAGATTAAATTATGCAACTCTGGAAAGGCAGATTTTCAAAAGAGATCGATCCTAAAACCAACGACTTCAATTCATCAATAAAATTTGATAGCCGTATGTATAAAGAAGATATCGACGGCAGTATTGCTCATGCAACAATGCTTTGTGCACAAGGTATTATTTCAAGCGATGACCTTGGTCTTATTGTTGAAGAGCTTAATAATATCAAGAACGAGATTGAAGCCGGAACATTGCTCATTGACCCCAACGCCGAGGATATTCACACTTTTGTTGAAGGTGAATTGACATCGCGCATAGGCTCAGCAGGAAAAAGACTTCATACAGCAAGAAGCCGTAATGACCAGGTTGCACTTGATATCCGTCTTTATCTTCGTCACGAGTGTGATGATGTACTTAATCAGCTTACGGAGCTCATCGATGTGCTTTGCAAAAAAGCGGAGCAGTATGCAGGTGCAGTTATGCCGGGTTATACCCATCTCCAGCGTGCACAGCCTATAACATTCGGTCATCATTTAATGGCTTATGCAGAGATGCTTCTTCGCGATAAGGAAAGAATTGTTGATGCTAAGAATCGTATGAATTATTGTCCTCTCGGCTCTTGTGCACTTGCCGGTACTACCTATAACACCGACCGTGAAATGACTGCCGAGGCTTTGGGCTTTAATGGTCCTATGCAAAATTCACTTGATGGTGTTTCTGACAGAGATTTTTGTATGGAATTGGCTTCAGCCTTGTCCATATTGATGGTTCATCTTTCTCGTTTTTCAGAAGAAATTGTTCTTTGGTGCTCATGGGAGTTTAAGTTTATAGAGCTTGATGACGCTTTTTCAACAGGTTCATCAATTATGCCACAGAAGAAAAATCCTGATATTACCGAGCTGATTCGTGGCAAATCAGGAAGGGTATTTGGTGATTTAACAACACTTCTTACAATGATGAAGGGCTTGCCCTTGGCATACAATAAAGATATGCAAGAGGATAAAGAGGCGATTTTTGATGCCTTTGATACAGTTAAAATGTGCTTGACTGCATTTATCCCTATGCTCGACACAATGACAGCCCTTACAGAAAATATGCGAAAAGCGGCAGCAGGCGGCTTTATAAATGCTACAGACTGTGCCGACTACCTTGTTGGTAAGGGACTTCCTTTCCGTGATGCGTATAAAGCAACGGGTGAGCTTGTGGCGCTGTGTATTGAAAAGGGTCTTACACTTGAAACATTATCCTTAAGCGAATACAAGGGTATTTGCGAAATTTTTGATGATGGTGTGTACGAGGCAATAAACCTTGACAAATGTGTAAATGACCGTACCTCTCTTGGCGGTCCTGCACCTCAGAATGTTTTGGCTCAGGTTGAAAGAGTTAAAAATATAAACAAAGGATAACATTATGGCTAAAGTATTTATTGATGGAAAAGCCGGAACAACAGGCTTAAGAATATATGAAAGACTTGAAAAGCTTGAAGGTATTGAGCTTATAAGTCTTGATGATGAAAAAAGAAAAGACCCGGAATGCAGAAAACAAGCACTTAATAGTGCAGATATCGCTTTTTTATGCCTTCCCGATGATGCGGCGAGAGAATCTGTTTCGTTTATCGAAAATGATAACACAGTAGTTATTGATACTTCTACCGCCCACCGTACTCTTGATGATTGGGCATATGGTTTTCCTGAGCTTTCACCCTCTCATCGCGAAAAAGTAAAAAAATCAAAGCGTATAGCAGTTCCCGGATGTCACGCAAGCGGTTTTATTTCGCTTATTTATCCGCTTATTGAGGCAGGCGCTCTTGACGGTAGCGAAAATCTTTCTTGCTTTTCACTTACGGGCTACAGTGGTGGCGGTAAAAAAATGATTGCCGAATATGAAGAGGAGCCGGACGAGCTTTTAGGCGCTCCCAGACAGTACGGACTTGCTCAGAACCATAAGCATCTTAAAGAGATGGTTAAAATATCAGGACTCAAAAGCGCTCCTGTGTTCTGCCCCGTTGTCGGTGATTTTTATTCCGGTATGGAAGTAACTGTTCCCATTTTTAAAAGCGACCTTAAAAACGGCTTTGATATAGAAAAGATAAAAGAAATTTATAAAAATAAATATACAGGACCCCTTGTTACATTTTGCGATAATTTAAGCGAAAGTGGTTTCATTTCAGCAGGTGTTCTTTCGGGTAAGGATTCAATGATAATTTCCGTTTTTGGAAATGAGGATAGAATTTTACTTACCGCAAGATATGATAATTTAGGCAAAGGTGCCTCCGGCGCAGCAGTAGAATGTCTTAACATTGTTTTAGGAAACGATGATACAAACGGACTAGAGGTATAAGATATGGAGATAATAAACGGCGGTATCTGTGCCGCAAAAGGTTTTACCGCAGGTGGTATTCATTGCGGTATAAGAAAAAATAAATCTAAGAGAGACCTTTCTCTTATTTTTAGCGAAGCTAAAGCGAGTGCAGCGGCAGTTTATACAACTAACCTTGTAAAAGGCGCACCACTTGCAGTGACAAAAATGCATCTTATGAACGGTGTTGCACAGGCTGTTATCTGCAACAGCGGTAACGCAAATACCTGTAACGCAAACGGTATTGAAATTGCTCAGCAGATGTCATCACTTACCGCAGAAGCTTTAGGTATAGATGAAGATGATGTTATTGTTGCATCAACAGGTGTTATAGGTCAACCTTTGGATATAACACCTATTAAAAATTCAATTAACGAGCTTAAAGCAGCCTTGGGTGATAACAGCGCAGAAGCGGCAGAGGGCATTATGACTACCGATACTGTTCAGAAAGAAATTGCTGTTTCTTTTGAAATCGGTGGTGTTACCTGTAAAATTGGCGGCATCGCAAAGGGCTCAGGTATGATTCATCCCAATATGGCAACAATGCTCGTGTTCATTACTACCGACACAGCTATTTCACCCGAAATGCTTCAGAAGGCACTTTCAAGTGATATTCAGAACACTTTTAATATGGTCAGCGTTGATGGTGACACATCAACAAATGATATGGTTTCTGTACTTGCAAACGGTATGGCAGGAAATAAAGAAATTACCTGTGAGGGCGAGGATTTTGATACATTTATGAAAGCCCTTAATACTGTTACCGTTCACCTTTGCAGAATGATTGCAGGTGATGGTGAAGGTGCTACAAAGCTTCTTGAATGTCGAGTAACAGGTGCAAAAGATGAAAAAACCGCTAAAACAGTTGCTAAGAGTGTTATTTGTTCTTCACTTACAAAAGCGGCTATGTTCGGTGCAGATGCTAACTGGGGAAGGGTGCTTTGTGCTATCGGTTACAGCGGCGCAGATGTTGATGTTACAAAAGTTGATGTTTCATTTACTTCCCTTAAAGGCACAATCCCTGTTTGCAAGGATGGCTCAGGAATTGAGTTCTCAGAGGAAATTGCAAAAGAAATTCTTCTCGAAAAAGAAATCATTATTAATGTAGGTTTAAATTCCGGTGAATTCACATCAACCGCTTGGGGTTGTGATTTGACCTATGAATATGTAAAAATAAACGGCGATTACAGGACTTGATAAATATGGATTTGAATATAAATAATCATCAGCGTGCGGAAATTCTTACACAGGCTCTTCCGTACATTCAGAAATATCACGATAAAATAATTGTTGTAAAATACGGCGGAAACGCCATGATAAGTGAAGACCTTAAAATGCAGGTTATGGAGGATATTGTTCTTCTTTGGCTTATCGGTGTAAAACCCGTACTTGTTCACGGCGGTGGCCCCGAAATTTCGGAAATGCTCAAAAAAGTAGGTAAGGAAAGCGTTTTCGTTGACGGTCTTCGTGTTACCGACAAAGAAACTGCAGAAATCGTTCAGATGGTTCTTGCAGGTAAAATCAATAAACATCTGGTAAATCTTTTAGGTGAGTATGGCGGTAATGCAATAGGTATTTCGGGTATTGACGGACATTTGATTGAAGCAAAAGTCAAGGATGAAAGACTTGGATTTGTAGGTGAAATTACAAACGTTAACGTTCAACCGATTTTTGACCTTATTGAAAAAGGGTATATACCGGTTGTTTCAACAGTGGGTTGTGATAATGAGGGCAATGTTTACAACATTAATGCAGATACTGCCGCATCTTATATTGCAGGTGCCATGAAGGCTGAAAGACTTATCACAATGACGGATATTCCCGGTATTTTAAGAGACGTTAATGACCCCGACTCTATTATCAAACGTGTAAATATCGAAGAAGCTCGTCAACTTTTCAGAGAAGGCGTTATTTCAGGCGGTATGATTCCTAAGGTTGAGTGTTGCATCGAAGCTATCGAAAAAGGTGTAAGACGAGTTACAATTCTTGACGGTCGTGTACCTCACGCTGTTCTTCTTGAACTTCTTACCGATGAAGGTGCAGGAACGCTTGTTAAGGGGATGGAATAATGAGTATAAAAGAACTTGACAGTAAATATATTGCTAATACATATGCACGTTTCCCTATTGAAATTGTAAGCGGTAAGGGCAGCAAACTCTACGATGACAATGGCAAAGAATATATTGATATGGGCACCGGAATCGGTGTCAGTATTTTCGGTGTAGGGGATTCAGAGTGGGTGAGTGCGGTTTCTGAACAGCTTTCCACACTTCAACATACATCTAACCTTTACTATTCTTCACCTTGTGTTAAGCTTGCGGAAATTCTTTGTGAAAAAACAGGTGCTGAAAAGGTTTTCTTTTCAAACTCCGGTGCCGAAGCTAACGAATGTGCAATCAAAGCCGCAAGAAAATATGCTGCAGAGAAAAAGGGTCCGGAGTATTACAATATAATAACTCTTAACAACAGTTTCCACGGAAGGACAATAACTACCCTTGCTGCAACAGGGCAGGAGAGTTTCCATAAAGATTTTCTTCCGTTGACTGATGGTTTTCTTTATGCAGATGCAGGGGACCTTGAGGGAATTAAAAAGCTCATTGAAGAAAACAAAGTTGCAGCGGTTATGATAGAGCCTATCCAGGGTGAAGGCGGTGTTGTTCCTCTCGCAGAAGATTTTGTAAAAGGTCTCGAAAAACTTTGTAAAGAAAATGATATTCTTCTTGTTGTTGACGAAGTTCAGACAGGTAACGGAAGAACAGGTGCTCTTTACGGATATATGAAATTTGGTATTACTCCCGATATCGTATCTACCGCTAAAGGCTTAGGCGGCGGACTTCCTTTGGGAGCTACAATGTTTTTCTCTAAAACTGCAGATGTTTATACACCCGGTACTCATGGTTCCACTTTCGGCGGTAATCCTGTATCATGTGCAGGTGCATACAACATAATTAAGAGATTGGACAGCGATTTTCTTAAAGATGTTGAGAAAAAACACGATTATATTATAAATGAACTTGAAAACTGTGAAGGCGTGGTAAGCATCACAGGGTTGGGTCTTATGCTTGGTATAGAAACCAAAAAAGACGTTAACGAAGTTCTTAAAGAATGTCAGGAAAACGGCGTTCTTCCTATAAAAGCCAAAAATAAATTAAGGCTTCTTCCTCCGCTTAATATCTCTTTTGAAGATTTAAAAACAGCGGTAGAAGTTATCAAAAATGCTTGTAAATGAGGTGTCTTAAATGAATCTTAAAGGACGCGATTTTTTAAAATTGTTAGATTTCACAAGTGAGGAAATGGAGTATCTTATCAACCTCGCTGCTGACCTTAAAAAGAAAAAGAAAAACGGTATTCCTCACGATACACTTAAGGGTAAAAATATTGCTCTTATTTTTGAAAAAACCAGCACCAGAACCCGTTGCAGCTTTGAAGTTGCCGCAAGAGATCTTGGTATGGGCGTTACCTATCTTGATCCAACCGCTTCACAGATAGGCAGAAAAGAAAGCATCGCTGATACTGCAAGGGTTTTGAGCTCTATGTATGACGGTATAGAATACCGCGGTCACGGTCAGGAAATTGTTGAAGAGCTTGCAAAGTTCTCAAGCGTGCCTGTCTGGAATGGTCTTACAAATGAGTTCCATCCCACACAGATTCTTGCAGATTTCCTTACAATAAAAGAACATTTTGGTCACCTTAAAGGTATCAACTTCGTTTATATGGGTGATGCAAGATATAATATGGGTAATTCACTTATGGTTGGTTGTGCAAAAATGGGCCTTAATTTCACTGCTTGTGCACCAAAAAAATATTTCCCTGATTCTGCACTCGTTGATGAGTGTAAAGAGATTGCAAAAGAAACAGGCTCAACCCTTTCTTTTGTTGAAGACCCCTTAGAAGCAACTAAGAATGCTGATGTTATTTATACAGATATCTGGGTTTCAATGGGCGAGCCTGAACTTGTTTGGGCTGAAAGAATCAGCGATTTAGGTAAATATCAGGTTAATAAAGAGCTTATGGCAAATGCAGGAGAACAAGCAATATTTATGCATTGTCTTCCCTCATACCACGATAAAAAGACGGAAATCGGTAAACGTATGTGTGAAAAGTTCAATCGCGATGCTATGGAGGTTACTGACGAAGTGTTTGAAAGTGAACAGTCGGTAGTTTTCAAAGAGGCGGAGAACAGAATGCACACAATCAAAGCCGTAATGTACGCAACTCTTTAAAAGAGCTTATCTTGTATGTCGTAATAATGAATAAGCCGCAGAAAATTATACTTTTCATAAAAGGATAAAATTTCGTTACAAAAATATTCAGGTGCGCCGTAGTTAACAATGACTACGGTGCATTTTTCTTTCATTCCGCAAAAGTCGAATATAGACCGTATATTGTAAATTCTGTTAAAAATAGATTTGTCACAATCGTAAAGCGGAATGGTGACAGTTATATCTTCGGTACGCCAAGCCATCACACGCATTACGCACAGCATCAAAAGATATATAATTCCCAAAACAGCAAGACCTAAGGTAATAATATCTGACCACATATAAAAAATAACACCTCCTGCACCATAATATGCCAAAACTAAGTTTGCCGTTACGGCAAGTGAAGTTGCTTTTCAGCAGTGAAGTTACTGCGTAGTGATGTTTGCTTCGCAAGTGTTTTAGCAAACTTAACTTCACTTTTTGTAATCAAAAAACATCACTATGATGAAATCATAACATCACTTTGTACAACGTACAAAACATCACAAAAAATATCACAAAAAATATCACCCGAAAAGGAGCGAATCCTCTTCGGGTGATTTGTGTTTATTAGTTATTAAACGAGCTCGTATTTCATTACTGTCTGTTCAAAGTCGCTAGTTGTAAGGAATCTGCCCTGTGCAAAATCTCTTGCATAGAATGTAACGCTATCAGGAGTAACCTCAACATAAAGACCTGTACCGTTGTTGTTGTAAGAACCATCTTTATTGTTGATACCAACAGAGGGAACGTTAACGCCCTGTACGTTGTTAGCTTCGTCAATTGTCTGGTAAGTATTCTTACCGAAACCTGTATGAAGGTGACCTGTAATGAAGAATACGTTTTTATAATCGTTAAGGATTTCGTAAACTTCGTTTGTCTGCTCACCGATAGAACCTGTTAAATCAGGATCTGATTTTGCTTCGTATGTGGGAAGTGAACCGTAAACATCGTCACTGTTGGATGAACCCCAAGTGCCGGGAAGACCATGTGATTCAGCAAGGGGATAGTGACAGATAACAAATACAGGTCTGCCTGTTTTTGTTGCTTCTTTAAGTTCAAGGTTAAGCCACTGAAGCTGAGCATCGCTGATGAAAGCATCTTCGAAGTTGCCTTTTTCAGAGCCCATAACAAGGAATGTATAATCCTCTACCATATATTTGTAGTAAAGGCTTTCCTGTGCATTTTCTTCGGTATTATAAGCGTTCATAAACTCGAGGAAACGAGATTTACTCTGTTCATAATCACGAAGACGGATGTCGTGGTTACCTGCACACATAATGAAGTTTTTAGCGTTTATATCTTTTGTATCATCATAAACTCTGTCAAATTCTGCTTGTAAGCCATTTTCTGCGATATCGCCTGCCATAATAAGAGCATCGAGTTCCATGTTAGAATTCATAAGATCCTGAGCGAAACCGATAACACCTTCTTCTCTTTCGGGCATATAGCTGGAAACCTGAGGGTCACCAACAATAACCATATCAAGAACAGTTGAAGGATCTTTGGTTTTGAGTGTATCGTCAGTTGAGGGAAGTGTGACTGCACCTAAAGCCATAAGGACGGACATAAGAATTGACATAAGTTGATAAATAGCATCGCTGAAATGAAGCATTGTTACACAACCTTTTCCATATTATTTTTCAATATTATATCACTGTTGGAAATTTTCGTCAATGATTATTTTTTTATCTTTGTATTTTTTGTTGAAAAAATACAATATGTATGGTATGATTATTAGTGTTATAGTTTATTTTTTAGGAGTAATATTATGGAAAGATTACTTACAAGATGGGGTAAAACCCTTAATAAAGAGTTACCGTTGAATGACTATCCCAGACCTCAGTTGAAGCGTGATAGTTTTATTAACCTTAACGGCGAATGGAATTATGCTATTTACGATGAGTATAAAAAATTCGCAGGTTATCAGGGTAAAATTACCGTTCCTTTCAGTCCCGAATGTATTCTTAGCGGAGTTGAAAAGATTGTTGAACCTACTGATATTCTTTATTATCAGAAGTTCTTTGATTTCAAAAGAACTAATCATCATGTTCTTCTTCACTTCGGTGCAGTTGATTATGAGTGCAAAGTAATCCTCAACAATAAAGTTATAGGTGAACATAAGGGCGGTTATCTTCCCTTTACATTTGATGTTACCACAGAAATATTAGATGGCGAAAATGATTTGCGCCTTGAAGTAAAGGACCCTACTCAGATAGGCACACAGGCTCGCGGTAAACAGACCTTTAAGCGTGGAGGTATCTGGTATACACCTCAGTCAGGCATCTGGCAGACAGTATGGCTTGAGGAAGTTTGCGAAGGCTACATAGAGTCCGTTAAGCTCACACCTGATATTGATTATGACGAACTGAAAATTGAAGTTAATTACAATGGTAATCCCGATGCTGAAATGGCTGCAATTGCCCTCGATAAAGGTATTGTTATGGCAGGATGTAAGCTTGAAAACGGCAAAGGCGTTATAAAGCTTTCCGATTATGAATGTTGGAGTCCTGAAAATCCGAAGCTCTATGACCTTAAAATCGTAGCAGGAAATGACCAGGTAGAAAGCTATTTCGGTATGCGTAAATTCAGCGTTGGTGAGGACGAAAACGGTACACCTCGTTTTATGCTCAACAACAAGCCTTATTTCTTTAACGGTCTGCTTGATCAGGGCTATTGGAGTGATGGTATGTACACCGCACCCAGTGACGATGCTCTTATTTATGACATTCAGACAATGAAGGACTTAGGCTTTAACACCTTAAGAAAGCATATTAAAATTGAGCCCTTGCGTTGGTATTATCACTGTGACAGACTTGGTATGATAGTATGGCAGGATATGATTAACGGTGGCGGTGCATATAACTTCCTTGCAATCGGAACATTGCCTTTCTTCGGTATGCTTTTCAATAACAAGCATATCGGCAGAATCAGCGATGGCAAAAACCATTACAAATTCTATGCAAGAACAGACCCTGCAGGCAGAGATGAATATTTCGATGACTCTGAAAAGATGATTGATCTTCTTTACAATGTACCTTCATTGGCTTTGTGGACTCCGTTTAATGAAGCCTGGGGTCAGTTTGAAAGTGAGGCTGCTTGTAACTTCTACCGTGAAAAGGATCCCACAAGACTTATTGACCATGCAAGCGGTTGGGCAGATCATGGTGCAGGTGATGTGAACAGTTTCCATATTTACTTTACACCGTTCTGGTTCCCCAAATATAATAAAGATGATAATCGTCCTATTGCCCTTACCGAATTCGGCGGTTATTCTATTCAGGCAAAAGGTCATACATACAATAAAAAGAAGTTTTTTGGCTATCGTAAATATTACGATCAGGAAAAATTTGATAATGCAATCAGAAATCTTTATGAAAACAGAATCCTTCGTTGCATCAAAGACAAAGGCTTGTCAGCCATTATTTATACAGAAGTCAGCGACGTTGAGGATGAGTGTAACGGTCTTCTTTCATATGACCGCGAGGTTATTAAGGTAACACCGGAAGTTATGAAGGATATAAACGCTAAAATTAAATTATAAAAACCAAAGGACCTGAATGAAAATTCAGGTTCTTTTGATAGGGAGTATTACTATGGAAATAGTTAAAACAAGTTCCTTTTTGCAAAAAATAACAGAGCGCATCGCCATTGAAGAAAAAATAAATTCTATTGCTGTTTTAGAAACCGGAGAGATATTAGCTTGTACTGATAACGGACTTTTCAGATATAAAGATGATAAATGTTATATTCTTTCTGAGGGGCTGGCTTTTTCCAAAATTCACTGTGATGGTAATGGCAGGATTTTTGCTTCTCAGGAAAAAATACTTTATGAAATAACTGAAAACGGAGCGAAAGAATCCGGTAGATTTGATTACAATATCACCGATTTAAAGGGTGAAAACCAACTGTATGTATTAACAGAGCATACACTTGATGTTGAAAAAGACGGTGGCTTTTACAGACTTCAGAATATTGACCAGGAGTCATTTTCTCTTGCGGTTTCAGGCGATAAAGTCTGTGTAGCAAGTAAAAAATGTATTCAGCGTATGGAAGGGAAACGCAGAACCTGGCGTATTATTTTCCCTCAACATTCAACCATGCCTGAAATACATATAAATGCTATCGCTTTTGATAAAATTGGTTATCTTCTCGTAGGTGCAGATGAAGGTCTTTATATCTACGATTATAAAAGCGGCTGGTACAATCATCAACAAATTTCAGCCTTACCCGAGGAGTCGGTTTACAGTATATCCGTTGGCGAGGATGGTAGTTTCCTTTTAGGCACAGATGCAGGTGCGGTGCTCATTAAAAATGGTATTTCCAAGTATCTTCCTGCGACTCGTTACGCTTACAATACGGTTGTTACATCTGCGGTATACAAAGACGGAGTTTGCTATACGGCTTCTGATGGTGGAATTGTAAAAATCAGTGAAAAAGAAATGACATTGGAAGAAAAAGCACACCATATGTTCCGTGAAACTGAAAAATATTTTCCCAGAAAGCAAGGCTATGTTACCAGCGTAGAAGCATTGGATGGTGAGCATTGCTCATTACCCACAGATAACGACGGACTATGGACACATTCATATCTTTTAGGTCTTTCAATGTGGTATGGCGTTACAAAGGATGAAGAAGTTTTAAAAGCTGCAAGAAGGACAAAGGATGCAATGCTTTTCTTAACAAGAGCCCCTGAAATTAAAGGCTTTACTGCACGTGCAGTGAGATTTCCTGATGAAAAAGATTGGGGAGTGGGTCTTGATTCGCAGGAAATAGGTTCAGAATGGCATCGCTCATCCGATGGTAGCTACGAGTGGCTTGGTGAAACATCAAGTGACGAAATGACAGGGCATTATGCAGGCTTTTCGCTCTATTATGACCTTTGCGCCGATGAAAGCGAAAAAGCAGAAATTTGTGAGGCGGTTTGTAATATAACAGATCATATTCTTGATAACAATGGTTATCTTGTTGATATTGACGGCAGACCTACATCATGGGCTTGCTGGAACGAAACAGCTCTTAATACAGACAGTATGTGGATGTGGGAAAAAGGCGTAAATTCCCTTGAAATGCTTAATTTCCTAAAAATATCCTATCATATGTCGGGAAACGAAAGATATCTTAAAAAGTATAACGAGCTTATTTCGGATCATCATTTTCTTATAAATGCGGCTTTCCACAAACGCGCAGACGGACATAGCTGCCATATTGACGACAATCTTGCAATGCTTAACACTCTTTCTTATTTAAGACTTGAAAAAGATCCAGCTGTTCGTCAGTATATTCTAATGGGCCTTTCATCGCACTATGAATATGAAAAGATAGAGGGCAATCCTTACTATGCGTTTATTTATAAGGCGTTTACAGGCGCCCCTTGTGATGTGGATTCCTGTATTAAAGCACTGAAGGACTATCCTTACGAGCTGCAGAATTACAGGATGATAAACAGCAACCGCAGAAATATTGAAATGGATAACGAGCCTCTTGAATGGGGTGAAAAGCCACATATCAAACATCCCTTTGCATGGGATGAAAGACCGGCAGCAAGACTGGGTACAAAGCCTTTCCAGATTGATGGAGGAAGACCGGACCGCACCGATAGCGGAATGTCTTATATTTTCATCTATTGGCTGGGCAGATTTTTTGGTATTATAGAATAAATTAAAGCACATCTGAACCAAAATTCAGATGTGCTTTTTTAATGTTTTTAAGCATTTAAGCCGCAGCATTTTTTGTATTTTTTACCGCTACCACAGGGGCAAGGGTCATTTCTGCCTGGTTTTTTGTCGGCTTTTTTAGGTTCTTTTTTAACTGTTCCGTCATCGGAGCCAGAGGTTGAAGTGATTTTAACTGTTTGTTTTCTTTCAACAGGCTCTTCCTTGCGGATTCTTGCCTGTAAAACAAAGTCAACAGTACCTTCGCGGATGCTGTTTGTCATTTCTTCAAACATATCAAGACCTTGGTCACGGAAAACAATAACAGGGTCTTTCTGACCGTAACCCATAAGGCCCATACTGCGTTTGAGTTGATCCATAGCATCGATGTGGTCCATCCAACGCATATCAACGTTTCTGAGAAGTCCTACTCTCTCGATTTCCTTAATAGCTTCTTCGCCGTATTCTTCTTTTCTTGAATCGTAAATTTCTTGTGCTTTATCAAGAAGAACCTCAGCAATATCTTCAGTTTTCTTAAGATTTTCAATATCGCCTTCTGTAATGAGCCAGGAATATTTTGCGAGAAGTCCTTTTGTGTTCCATTCATCAATTTTTACATTGGGAGGACAGTAGAAGTCAACAGATTCGGATATAGTATCAACGATCATTTTCTGAATAAGTGCACTGATATCTTCACCGTCAAGTACCTGATTACGCTGACCATAAATAACTTCACGCTGTTTGTTCATAACATCATCGTATTTAAGAACATTACGACGAATAGCAAAGTTATTACCCTCAACCTTCTTCTGTGCGTTTTCGATTGTTGATGTGAAAAGCTTTGCTTCAATAGGCATATCGCCCACACTCTTGAATGCATTAAGTGTGTTGTAGAATCGGTCGCCTGCGAAAAGTCTTAAAAGGTCATCTTCTGCTGAGAGGAAGAAACGGCTTTCACCGGGGTCACCCTGACGGCCTGAACGTCCGCGGAGCTGGTTATCAATTCGTCTTGATTCGTGGCGTTCTGTACCGATGATGTAAAGACCGCCTGCTGCCCTTACTTTTTCAGCTTCTTCACTTGTTTGTTTTTTATACTGTGCTTCAAGCTCGCGGAAGGTTTTACGTGCATTAAGAATATCTTCGTTATCGGTTTCGGCAAAACCTGTTGCCTCTGCAATAAGCTCATCGTCAAAGCCCATTTTTTTCATCTGAGTTTTAGCCATGAATTCCGGGTTACCGCCTAAGATGATATCCGTACCACGACCTGCCATATTTGTTGCAATTGTAACAGCACCGTATTTACCTGCCTGAGCAACAATTTCAGCTTCTTTTTCGTGGAATTTAGCGTTGAGAACTTCATGCTTGATTCCGCGTTTTTTAAGGAATCTTGAAAGCTTTTCGCTCTTTTCGATGTTAATAGTACCAACAAGTACAGGCTGACCTTTTTCGTGGCACTCTACAATAGTTTCAACAATTGCATTGAATTTAGCTTCTTCTGTTTTATAAAGAACATCGTCATTGTCCTTACGTGCAAGAGGCTTGTTGGTGGGAATTTCAACAACATCAAGACCATAAATTTCACGGAATTCTGTGCTTTCTGTCATAGCCGTACCGGTCATACCTGAAAGCTTTTTATAAAGACGGAAATAGTTCTGGAAGGTGATGGTGGCGAGTGTTTTGCTTTCGTGCTCAACCTTTACGCCTTCTTTTGCCTCAATAGCCTGGTGAAGACCTTCGCTGTAACGTCTGCCCATCATAATACGGCCTGTGAATTCGTCAACAATAAGAACCTGACCGTCTTTTACAACGTAGTCAATATCTCTGTGCATTGTGCCATAGGCTTTAAGTGCCTGGTTTATGTGACGCTGTAAAGTGAGGTTTTCAGCATCCATAAGGTTTTCAATATTGAATGCAGCTTCTGCTTTAGCTATACCTGATTTTGTAAGAGTTGCGGTTTTTGCTTTTTCGTCAACAAGGTAATCTCCGCCTTCTTCGGCTACAATATCCTCGGCATCGGTTTTTGAATCCAATTCCTTAACCTTAACCATTTTAAGACGTTTAACAAAGTCATTTGTCATACGGTAAAGGTCGGTAGAAGCATCGCCTATACCGGAAATTATAAGCGGTGTTCTTGCCTCGTCGATAAGAATTGAGTCAACCTCATCCACGATTGCAAATGCGTGACCGCGTTGTACACGCTGGGATGCGTACATAACCATATTATCACGAAGGTAATCAAAGCCCATTTCGTTATTTGTACCGAAAGTGATATCTGCATTGTATGCTTCTTTTCTTTCCACATTGTTTTTTTCGTGGATAATAAGACCTACGGTAAGACCCATAAAACGATAGATTTTGCCCATCCATTCAGAGTCACGTTTTGCAAGGTAATCGTTAACTGTGACGATGTGAACACCCTTGCCGGAAAGTGCGTTAAGGTACGCAGGAAGTGTAGCAACAAGTGTTTTACCTTCACCGGTTTTCATTTCAGCAATTCTGCCCTGATGAAGAATAATACCGCCGAGAATCTGGACGGGGTAGTGCTTCATTCCCAGTACACGCCAGGCAGCCTCGCGACAAGCAGCGAAAGCTTCGGGCAAAATATCGTCAAGAGTTTCACCTTTCTCAAGACGTTCTTTGAATTCAGGTGTTTTAGCCTGAAGTTGTTCATCTGTAAGTTTGGAGAATTCAGTGTCAAGAGCGAGAACCTTTTCTTTTAAGCCTGAGATTCTCTTAATTTCTTTAGTAGAATAATCCCCAAAAAGCCTTTTGAGTAAAGACATTTATATCTGTCCTTTCGTTGTGGAAAATTATAAATATACAAAATACATTATAGCATACAGGTACTGCCATTGCAAACAATTTATGATATTTAATTTTTTGTTTACAAATACTGCCTTAATTGTTAACATGAAATTGTTAATATGAAATCGAAAAATAAAAAAATTTGAATTTTTGCAACAAAATGGAAATTCTGACACTCTTTATATACGGAGAGTAAAAAATGCAAAATGCAAATTAACGGATCTGCGGTAAACATTTGTAATCTGCTTTGCTCCGAAATTTTAATTTCGCATTTTGTATTCACACAGGATGGTGATAAAATGGAAATTGACAATACCTTATTAATTGAACGTTCAAAACAAGGTGACAGTAGTGCTTTTTCACAACTTTATTCTTTTTATGCTACCGAGATGTTCCGTTTCGCCGTGTATATGATGGGTACACGGGAAGATGCAGAGGATGCTGTACAGGAAGCGGTTTTTTCTGCATGGCGGAATATACATACTTTAAAAGATACATCACTTTTTAAAGTGTGGCTTTTTAAAATACTCTCCAACAGATGTAAAACAGATCTTATGAAAAGAAATAAACTTCCGGATACACTTCCTGTTGAAGATTATGAATTCATGGTGGAAAACGATGATTTTTCATTCAACAGTACAGAGTTGAAAGAAGCTCTGGCATCTTTAACTCCGCCTGATGGACAAATAATTTTACTCTCAATAATAGGTGGGTTTAAAAGCGATGAATTAGCTGAAATTTACAGTATGCCCGCCGCAACTATACGTTCAAGGCAAAAACGCGCCCTCCAAAAACTAAAAGCAATTCTTTCGTGAAAGGAGCATTAAAATGAATAACGAGAATTTAAATGAAATACTCACTCAGGAAGAAGTAACAGAAATTGATGAAAGACTTAAACAAAACGAAGATATTACTTTGCCTGAAAGCTTAAGTCCCGAAAATATGGCTGAAAAACTTAAAAGTGTCAAACAGTTTGTTCCCGAAACACAAAAAGCTGAACCTAAAAAACGCAACAAAAAGAGAATAATACTAAGCACAATTGCCACAGCGGCGGCATTAGTTATTGCATTTACTTCGGTAATGCTTGTGAAGCCCTGGCAGACGGAACCACCTATCAAAAATGGTGGGGATATAAGTAATATTCCCGTAAAAGTACAGGATTACAGCGAAATAGAGGCAAAATTTGCGGAGTATTCCGTTAACTATCAAAAATACCAACAACAAGTAAAAACACAAACTGTCTGGAATTCTATAATAAATTTTGGTGCTAAAGCCGATGACGCTATTTTAGAAGGTGATATGGTAGTAGGCGATGCTGCAAACAGTACAGGAGCTCCTGAATTGTACGGAGATTACAAGTATACAAATGATACTGCTTCTCCTACACAACCCCAAGCAGCGGCAACACAGAAAAATGAAGAAAATGCCGAGCACGGTGAAACAAATGAGCAGGTTAAAGGTGTCAGCGAAGCGGATATTATAAAAAATGACGGCAAATATCTGTATATTGTTAATCCTGCAAATGCTGATTGGAGCGCCTATTATGATGTGCTGTATGGCGATCTGGAAAAAACAACCGTTAAAGGTGAACAGTCAACTCCGGGGTATGACCCTTCCGGAAAGACTGCTTCGACAGAATCAGAAACAGAGGAAAAAAATGAGACTCCACAAAAGACATCGTCCGGAAAACCTGTTCTTAAATATGATTGTTCAATTTCAATCGTTGCCCCTGAAAGCGACGGCTCAATGGGAAAAATCCAAACCTTTGATATAGCAAAACCCGAAGACGAAAGCATTTATTATATGAGCATTTCTGAAATTTACGTCAGAGGAAATTCGCTTATTGCACTTGTTAATTGCAGTAAATATAATGATGCAGAAGCAAAGCCGGTAGGGTATAGGCCTTATTATTACGGAAGTAATGACCTTACCTTGACTATGGCGGTATGCTTTGATATCTCCAATAGAGCAGAGCCTGTTGAAAGCTGGCGAGTTTATCAGGACGGAAGCTACGTATCCTCAAGACTTATCGGAAACCAGCTTGTAATGATTTCTAATTATTATGTAGATCTTTCACTTGAGGAGGAAGAGGTTAAAAACAGTTGCGTTCCTCAGATTGGTTGCGATTGCGCTAAAATGCAACGAGTTGACAGCGATTGTATTGTGGTAATGGATGAGGTTTACGATTCAACGTATCTGGTGGTATCAACACTCAATACGAATGATGAATCAACCTTGAAAACACAGGCCGTTTTAGGCGCAGGTGAAAATGTTTATTGTACAACGGAAACTCTTTATGCAACAAGCACTGAATATAAATATGATAGCGGTGTTGAAGAGATTTTTGGTGTAACCTCCTCTAAAACCCAGATATATAAATTTGATATAAGAAATTTTGATATAAAATATCTCGGTTGCGGTGCTGTTGACGGCAGAGCCTTGAATCAATTCAGTATTGATGAATATAAAGGCTATCTTCGTATTGCTACTACATCTGGTGATTGGGGCGAAAGCCTTGTAAATCAACTGTATGTCCTTGATAATGACCTTAATATTGTAGGTAAGGTGGAAAATATAGCTAAGGGCGAAACTATAAAATCAGTTCGTTTTACAGGCGATACAGGTTATGTAGTAACCTTTGAGCAGACCGACCCATTATTTGTGATAGATCTTTCAGACCCAAAAGCACCGGTTATAAAAGGCGAACTCAAGATACCGGGATTTTCAACCTATCTTCATCCCGTGGGTGACGGACTTGTTCTGGGTGTAGGCGTTGACGGTAACGAAAGCGGTCAGAATGGCGGATTAAAGGTTTCTCTTTTTGATGTTTCAGACCCGTCAAAGCCCGTAGAGTGTGATAAAATAGCAATCAGTGGAGTAAATAACGAAAATCGTTGGATATATGTGAATTCTGCAGCATATTACACACATAAGGCTTTGTGTTGGGATAAATCAAGTAACACTATGTATATTCCCTACGGCAAAACCGAAAGAATATGGGCATCCTCCAATGGTTATGATACTTATCACAAACAGGTTGCAGGGGTGCTCGCAGTAAAGGTTGATGTAAACAACAAGAGTCTTTCAACATCCGCTGATTATGTAAGTAATTCAACAGAATACAAAAACTCAATTGAGTTTACAAGAACAACTTATATGAATAATATTCTGTTCGGTTATTCGGATGCGGATAATATATTATCTTCCTTCGATAAAGCAACACAAAAACATCTTTATTCCGTTGAAATAGGATAAAATTTTTAGCACGCTGTGTTATTGACACAGCGTGTTTTTTTCTTTAGTCAATTGAATTCTTGAAATGCCTATGATATACTGATTTTATAAACAATAAAGTTAGGGGTAATGTTTATGTCAAATACTATGACTAAAAAGGATAATGTATTGCAAGCTGTAAAATTTGCGTTGTTTTCTGCTTCTGCAGGGGTTATTCAGGTGGTAAGTTTTACGCTTATTAACGAACTTTTACCCGATGTTCAAGGTGCAAATGCATTTACAAAATGGTTCTTTGAGTCCGAATACGGCGGAGCATATCTTGTTGCGCTTATTCTTTCTATTCTTTGGAATTTTACTGTTAACCGTAAATTTACTTTCAAATCTGCGGCAAATATTCCCGTTGCTATGCTCAAGGTTTTCGGTTTTTATTGCGTATTCACACCTGTTTCTGTTATTCTTGGCGAAATGGCAACCCAAAAAATACCTTTTGATTTTGGTGAATATATAGTTCTTGCCGTAACAATGTTATCAAATATGGTATTGGAATTCTTATACTGCCGTTTTGTGGTTTATAAAGACAGTATGAATACAAACAGCTCTGCTAAAAAAGACGAAAAGGATACTACCGATGTCACAAAATAAATCAAATAAAGAAACAAGAATCTGCCCTGTTTCAAGGAAATGTGGCGGTTGTCAACTTATGAATATGACCTATGAGGAGCAGCTTCGCTTTAAACAGTCCAAAGTAGTTAAGCTTCTGTCGGGTTTTCACAGAGTGAATCCCATAATAGGTATGGAAGAGCCGTTTCATTACCGCAATAAGGTGCAGGCGGCATTCGGCAGAACACGTGGCGGTGAAATAATTTCCGGTGTGTATCAATCCAGTACACATAATATAGTTAAAACAGATTCTTGCCTGATTGAAGATAAAAAGGCGGATGAAATTATTTTAACCGTAAGAAAGCTTGTTAAAAGCTTTAAGCTTACAGTTTATGATGAAAAAAACTCAAGAGGCTTTCTTCGTCATGTTCTTGTGAAACGTGGGTTTTCAACAGGTGAAATAATGGTGGTTCTAGTTACGGGAACTTCCGTTTTTCCCTCTAAAAATGCTTTCGTTAAAGAGCTTTTAAAGCTTCACCCGGATATTACAACAATAGTACAGAACATAAATAATAAATTTACAAGTATGGTTTTAGGCGATAAGGAAACCGTGCTTTTCGGCAAAGGCTATATTGAAGATATTCTTTGCGGTTGCCGTTTCAGAATTTCACCTAAATCCTTTTATCAGATAAACCCTGTTCAGACGGAGGTTCTCTATGGTAAGGCTGTTGAGTTTGCAGGTCTTACGGGTAAAGAAAAGGTAATAGATGCCTATTGCGGAATTGGTACAATTGGCATTGTTGCATCCAAAGGTGCAGGCGAGGTAATAGGCGTTGAGGTGAATCCCGATGCGGTTCGTGATGCTAAGGTGAATGCAAAAATAAATGATATAGAAAACATAAGCTTTTATTGTGCCGATGCAGGTGAATTTATGGTTTCCATGAAGGAACAGGGCGAGAAATGTGACGTTCTTTTTATGGACCCACCAAGGGCAGGTAGCGACAAAAAATTCCTTTCCTGTGCAGTGTCACTTGCACCCGAAAAAATAGTCTATATCTCATGTAACCCCGAAACTCAGCAGAGAGATTTATATTTCCTTACAAAAAACGGATATAAGGTCAAAAAGATTCAGCCGGTGGATATGTTTCCTTACACTAATCACGTTGAAACGGTAGTGTTGCTAAAAAATGATTTGCCTTCTGCATGATTTGGGTTTTCAACTCATGAATTGCAGATGCTTCTGCATGATTTGCGTACACGCATTAAAAGGCAAATCAAATAATGGAGTGCAACGAGAAATCATGAAGACTATGGCTTCAATTCATGATGTAAAACATCAATTCATTAAAATTGATTTATAAAAGATAATTCAAAAAGGAAATGATTTGCCATTGGCATGATTTGAGTTTTCAACTCATGAATTGCAGATGCTTCTGCATGATTTGCGTTGAAACGCATTAAAAAATCCTAATATTTAATAAAAAAATCTTGACTGTAAAAAATCATAGTAATAAAATAATTATCGTATTTTTTGTATTTCCCGAATGGAGTGATATATATGATTAAAATCGGACTTTACGGCTACGGCAATATAGCACGTGGTGTTGAGTGCGCAGTAAAACAAAATGACGATATGGAGATTTCCTGCGTTTTTACAAGACGTGACCCATCAACAGTTAAAACAATTTCAGGTGCTCCTGTTTATAAAACTGATGATATTCTTGCCCATAAAGATGATGTTGATGTTCTTGTAATGTGCGGCGGAAGCGCTACGGATTTACCTGAGCAAACACCTGCAATGGCAAAATATTTTAACGTTGTTGACAGCTTTGATACCCATAAAAAGATTCCCGAGCATTTTGCCAATGTTGATGCTGCAGCTAAAGAAAGCGGTAAAATTGGTATTATCTCCGTAGGTTGGGATCCGGGTATGTTCTCCCTTAACAGACTTTACGGTAGCTGTATTCTTAAAGATGGAGCAGATTATACTTTCTGGGGCAAAGGTGTCAGCCAGGGTCACTCGGATGCAATAAGACGAGTTGATGGTGTAATCGATGCAAGGCAGTACACAATTCCTGTTGATGCTGCCCTTGAAGCAGTTCGCAGTGGCTCTCAGCCCGAGCTTACCACAAGACAGAAACATACAAGAGAGTGCTTTGTTGTTGCAGAAGAAGGCGCAGACCTTAAAAGAATCGAAAACGATATAGTTACAATGAAAAACTATTTCGACGAATACGATACAACAGTTCACTTTATTTCACAGGAAGAACTTGACCGTGACCATAAAGGTATTCCTCATGGCGGTTTTGTTATAAGAACAGGAAAAACCGGTCAGAATCTTGAACACAACAATGTTATTGAATATAGCCTTAAGCTCGATTCTAATCCTGAATTTACATCTTGCGTAATCGTTGCATACGCAAGAGCCGCATATAGACTTAATAAAGAAGGCTTCAGCGGTTGCAAAACTGTTTTTGATATTCCCCCTGCATATCTTTCTGATAAATCAGGTGAAGAGTTAAGGAGAATGATGCTTTAAATATGTCCGAATTATATAATTCAATTTGTTTGTCGTCAGTTAAAAATACTGCCCTTAATCTTTTGGGTCTTGACGAAAATCCTGATTGTGAAAAGCCCAATCCGTTACTTATTGCCCTTGCAGAGAAAAAGCTGAATGGCGAGAAGTGCGACCGAGCAATTTTTTATAACCCGGATGCAGTTGCTTTATGGGTTTTTCAGAAATATACCGAAAAATTCATAGGTGCATCACTTTGTTCGGATGTTGCTGTTCCGATGCTTTCCGTTATGCCAAGCGTAACTCCTGTTTGCTTTGCTTCTA
This sequence comes from Acutalibacteraceae bacterium, assembly GCA_045578985.1. GTDB lineage: Bacteria > Bacillota > Clostridia > Oscillospirales > Acutalibacteraceae > DTU089. The sequence continues at coordinate 46,629 of JAZNLH010000046.1, forward strand.
TGTATACAGGTGTTATGCCCTCTGTTCACGGAATTCAGCGATATGAAAAACCTGTTCTCACAACAGAAACAGTTTTTGATTGCTTTATCAAAGCAGGTAAAAAATGCGCTATTGTATCAACTGCCCGTGACAGTATTTCTCTTATATTCCTTGAAAGAGAAATGGATTATTTTATTTATGATACTCCCGAAGAAGTAAACGAAAAAGCAATGAGCCTTATTGACGAAGATAACTATGACCTTATAGTTATTTATAACGGTAACTACGACGGCCGTATGCACAAGTTCGGTCCCGAGTCCGATGAGGCTTTTGAAGCGCTTCATAAAAACCTTGATTTTTACTGCAGTATGGTTGAAAGGGTAAAAGAAAAGTGGAAAAAACATAATGTTTTCTACGGCTTTATGCCCGACCATGGTTGTCACGAAATAGATGGTGGCTGCGGTTCTCACGGGCTTGATATGGAAGAAGATATGAATGTTATTCATTTTTATGGGATATTTAAAGGTGAGTAAATTAACAGAAAAATTAAATCAGCGAAGCGAATTCATTGTGAATTTACTTCGCTGATTTTTGTTAAATAGTATTACTTCATGACAACATCACTTGCCGCCAGGCAAACTTAGTTTTGGCATATTATGGTGCAGTAGATATTTTTTTTGTGATATTCTTTGTGATGTTTTGTACGTTGTACAAAGTGATGTTATGATTTCATCATAGTGATGTTTTTTGCAAAGCAAAAAGTGATGTTATGTTACTCATAGTGAAGTTAAGTTTGCCAAAACACTTGCGAAGCAAACATCACTACGTAGTAACTTCACTGTCCAAATGACAACATCACTTGCCGATAGGCAAACTTAGTTTTCCTTTATCTCTTCGGCTTTTTGTGATGTTTTTTGCAATGCAAAAAGTGATGTTATGTTACTCATAGTGAAGTTAAGTTTGCCAAAACACTTGCGAAGCAAACATCACTACGTAGTAACTTCACTGTCTAAATGACAACATCACTTGCCGATAGGCAAACTTAGTTTTCCTTTATCTCTCCCGCTTTTTTGAGGCAGGTTTTTGAAACAACAGGGCCAACAAGTTCATAAATCAACGTTCCGCAAAGAATAACCGTACGAATCTCCGTAGCGTGTTCGGGAACAACGCTTGAAGCTGCTAATGAAAGACCGATAGCAACACCGGCTTGCGGAATAAGCGCAGGTCCTAAATATTTACGTATGTTTTTATCTGTTTTACAAAGTATAGCACCGAGAGAGGCACCGAAAATTTTACCGATTACACGGACAACTATGTAAATTATTCCAACAACCCCTACTGACGGAAGAACAGAAAGTTTGAGTCCTGCACCGGATGCTACGAAGAATAGCATAAATATAGGGGGTGTTATTCTGTCGGAAAGCTTCATAATATGGTTAACATCCGGCGAGAAGTTTGCAACAATTGCTCCCATTGCCATACAAAGGAGGAGTGATGAGAAACCGCAAAGTTCAGAAAGTCCCAAACCTATAAAAATAAATGCAATTATTATAGAAAGTCTGTTACCGTCTTTTTTAAATGATTTTAACGGAAGAAGGAATAAGAATCCTAAAATAGCGCCTACAACAAGTGCACCACCGATTTCTATAACCGGTTTCAATATAAGCTCCGAGGTACTTGCGCTGCCACCTGAAAGGGCAGTAGCTAAGGCTATTGAAAGTGAGTACATAATAAGCGCGGTCGCATCATCGATAGCCACAACCGAAAGAAGTGTTTCGGTAACAGGACCGCGAGCCTTGTACTGTTTAATAACCATAATGGTAGCCGCAGGTGCGGTGGCTGCCGCAATAGAGCCGAGAACCAAAGAGAAAGTTGTGCTGCAACCTGCTATTTTCAAAGCACCTGCAACAAAAACAACAGCAAAAAAAGATTCAAGCGTGGCTATTATAATTGGTGTTGCACCTACTCTTTTAAAGTAAGAAATTTTAAATTCATTACCGATTGAGAAAGCTATAAAACCAAGAGCCGCATCAGAGATAATCGCAGCAGAATTAAGAAAATCTTCATTAAGCACGCCTAAAACACTGGGGCCTAACAACAGACCCGCAAGCAAATATCCGGTTACGTTAGGAAGTTTTATTTTCTTTACAAGTCTACCCAACGCCATGCCTAAAAAAATCATCAAGGCAAGATTAATGAATGTGTTAAGGGAAAAATTTTCTAACATCAGTGTTTAATTCCCTCCACATAATCAACAGGTATAGTGAAAAGTATGCCGGTGTCGGGTTTATCAAGTCCGCCGGTAGCTCTGTTGACTATATCTGATATTTTTTTTACATCTTCTTCCTTTGCTACCATAATAATAGTTTTGTTTTCTTTATGGGCAGGGGATAAAAGACTTCTTAAAGATACAAGGAAAGACATATCTTCATGGTCGTGGTCGGAAAGCTCCTGAACCATTCCTCGACTATCTATAATAGTAGCACCGGGAATATTGTTGTTGCCGAATTCTTCAAGTATTTCATCAAGACATTCGGTTTTATTTAGAATTATTGTTACAAGCTTCATAGTGTTCCTCCTGTTTGTATTTATTGAGTAATAACTTAGTGCGATTGTATTTTAGCACTTTAAACCTTTGTTTTCAATGATATTAATTAACAATAAGAAGTGGGAAGACACAGCAGAAATAATGCAAAATGTAAAAACCTTTTAATAAGGAATGAGGAGTTAGGAATTAGGAGTTTCGGGGCTAACGCCGATTATATATTGCTTCGCAAAATACACGCTGTATAGTTTTTTATAATGAGAATTCAGTAAATCAACCATTTGGAAACATAAATATGTCAATACTCACAAAATGAAGCTGTAAAAAGAGAGTAAAAAAGTGGAATTTAACAAACATTAACATTTTTCAAAAAAACGCTTTACTTTAGCGCGTTAAAGTGCTAAAATACCACCACAAAATAAAAAAGCGGATATTTCCGCTATGGAGGAAACTATTATGAGTAAGAAAATTTTATCTATCGTAATGAGCATTGTTCTCGTTTCCGGTATTGTTTGCGCATTTGCTGCTTGCGGAAGCGAAGAAAAACCTGAAGACAAACCCGCAGCTGTATCCGATATGGAATACATAAAAGAAAAAGGTACAATGGTTATTGGTATCACAGAATATGCTCCTATGAACTTTAAAGCAGAAGATGGTTCATGGACAGGTTTTGATACTGAATTTGCTGAAGCAGTTTGTGCAAAGCTTGGTGTTAAAGCTGAATTTTTTGTGCTTTCCGATTGGGATCAGAAAGTTAACGAGCTTAACTCAAAAGCAATTGACGTTGTTTGGAACGGTATGACAATTACAGATGAACTCAAACAGTCAATGTCAATCACCGATCCTTATGTAGTTAATGCACAGGTTATCGTTTGTAAAGCTGAAAATGCTGATAAATATAACTCTCTTGATGCTATTAAAGATGCAAAAATTGCAGTTGAAACAGGTTCAGCCGGTGAAGATTGCGTTGAAGGTTTTGCTAATGTAACTGCAGTTGCTGCTCAGTCTGATGCACTTCTTGAAGTTGAATCAGGTGCTGCTGATGTTTGTGTAATTGATATCACAATGGCAAATGCTATGACAGGCGAAGGCACAAGCTATGCAGACCTTACAAAGACAGCTTCTCTTAACGAAGAACAGTATGGTATCGGTTGCAGAAAAGGTTCTGATACTTGTGATGAAATCAACAAAGTTATTGATGAACTTATAGCAGACGGCACACTTGATAAACTTGCTGATAAGTACGATCTTACACTTGTTAAATGATTTAACTTTAAAAACTGTCGGCAGAGTGCTCAAAAGGGCGCTCTGCCTTGAGTATTGTAAAGACATAGTTGCAATTAATGAAAGGTGCTGATAAGAGAGAGTATGGCAGTTATATCAGAAGTTTTTAAATCTCTTTTTGAAGGTTTCGGGGTCTCTCTTGAGATTTTTGCTCTTACTTTGTTGTTTGCTGTTCCTTTGGGACTTGTTATAAGTTTTGGCTCGATGAGTAAGTTTAAACCCTTGAAATATTTTGTTAAGTTTATTGTCTGGATTATAAGAGGTACGCCTCTTATGTTACAGTTGATAATTATATTTTATGGTCCGGGACTTCTTGCTACCTGGGCTGCAAACAGCGGTAGCACAAACCCTGTCATTTTATGGATAGCTTCATGGCAGGTTATGGACAGATTTTTGGCAGTTATAGTGTCATTCGTAATAAACTATGCCTGCTATTTCTCGGAAATATTCCGTGGCGGAATTGAAGGTATTCCGAAAGGTCAGTATGAAGCCGGTCAGGTTCTCGGTATGACGAAAACACAAATATTCTTCAAAGTTGTTCTTATGCAGGTAGTAAAGAGAATAATTCCTCCTATGAGTAACGAAATTATAACTCTTGTTAAAGATACATCCCTTGCGCGAGTAATTTCGGTTTACGAACTTATCTGGGCGGGTCAGGCATTCATTAAATCAAGCGGTATTTTGTGGCCTTTGCTTGCAACAGGTATTTTCTACCTTGCATTCAATGGTATTCTTACCCTTGTTTTTGGGAAAATCGAAAAGAAACTTGACTATTATAAAACCTGAGTTTGAAAGGAGCTTTTTGAAATGTCAGTACTTGAAGTAAAAAATTTAAAAAAGAGCTTCGGAAAAACCGAGGTTTTAAAGGGTGTAAGTTTTAATCTTGATGAGGGTGAAGTTCTCAGTATAATCGGTTCCTCAGGTAGCGGTAAAACCACAATTCTTCGCTGTATAAATCAGCTTGAAACTGCAGATAGCGGTTATATAAGCGTTGATGGTGTTGTGTTCTTTGACGGCAATCAGCATAATGAAAATGCAGCCGAAAAAAGAAAACGTCAGCTTCTTGTAGGACTTGTTTTCCAGGATTTTCATCTTTTCCCTCAATATAATGTTCTTGATAATGTTACTCTTGCGGCTAAGCTTTTAGCAAAAGAAAGAAAAGATTATAAAGAAAAGAAAAAAGAAATTTTTGAAGATATTGAGAAAAAAGCAAAGGAAATTCTTGCAAAGGTTGGACTTTCTGAAAAACTGAGCAATTATCCATGTGAACTTTCCGGCGGTCAGAAACAGCGTGTGTCTATTGCCAGAGCATTGGTTCTTGAACCTAAGGTTTTGTTCTTTGATGAACCCACATCTGCTCTTGACCCGGAGCTCACCGGAGAGATTTTGAAGGTAATTAAGAGCCTGGCAGAGGACAAAGTGACTATGGTTATTGTTACCCACGAAATGTCATTTGCAAAGGCAGTTTCTTCAAAGGTGATATTTATGGATAACGGTGTTATTGAAGAGTGTGGCACACCCGAAGAGGTTTTTGATAATCCTAAATCCGAAAGAACGAAGGCATTTATTTCGAAATTTGATGATTAAACAACAGTCGCGAAGCATATTGTTTCGCGACTTTTATTATAAATTACTAAATATTATATTGAGATTTTGTTAAACGATTCATTGAAAAGAGTGGGGACAGATGATATAATTTCAATATACATAATATATATGTGCAGAGGAGTGTGCTGTTTTATGTTTAAAAAAGTTTTAGCAATTATATTAAGCGTTATTCTTTTTTGCTCGGTTCTTTTAACGACTGTGGGTGCGGCAGTTTCGTTCCAAGGTGAAGTCAGTGATTATCCTGTTATCATGGTGGCAGGCTACAGTAGTTCCGAATTAGTGCTTGTTGGTGAAAATGGCGAAAGGACACGAATCTGGGGCGTTAATATGGATTCTGTTTTAAACAGAGTTATAAACAGAATTTATGATTTAGGTAAAGGTCTTGTTCTTACTGCCAAGGGTGATGCGGAATATCTCGGCAGAACTTTGGGAGAAGAAATTGAAGCAGAGCTCGAATATATGAAAATCAACGATGACGGCACAAGCAAATATAATGTTCAGGTGGAGAATACAAAAATCGAAGAAACCAATATGGCGTATATTCTTGAAAATGATCTTCCTCTTGAATACATTAACGAAGACAAAATATCATATGAAATTGCAGAATACGTTGGCGAAGAAAATATGTTTTTCTATACTAACGATTGGCGTCAGAGTGTTTATGATTGTGCAGTAGGTCTTGATGAATATATTCAGGAAGTTAAAGAGTATACAGGTAAAGATAAGGTTAATATCATTGCTGTTTCTCACGGCGGTCAGGTTTCGGCAGTGTATCTCTCTCTTTTTGGCTACAAGAAGGATGTTGATAATGCGGTGCTTACCGTTCCTGCTATTGGTGGCGCTGGCTTGGCTTATGACGGTTTAACAGGTGATGTAGCAATTGATGAATATATGCTTGTATACTATCTGCAGCACGGCTTTGATACTGAGGGTCAGTATGAATGGCTTGTTCAGGCACAGCAATTAGGTTTCCTTGATAACGTTGTTAAAGCAGCAGTTCCGTATATTCACGAGGTTGCAGGAAATTGGGGCAGTATCTGGGATTTTGTTCCTGTGGAATATTATGAAGACACCAAGGCATTATTGCTCGACCCTGTTGAAAATGCCGCAATTATTGAAAAGAGTGATATGGTTCACTATGAGATAATGTCACACTTCCACGAAAATCTTCAGAGATGCCTGAACGAATATGGAATAAATATTTCTATTATTGCAGGTACAGGCGTTCCTTGTGTTTCGGGTCTTAGGGAAAATGCAGATGCGCTTATAAGAACAAAAGACTCAACCGGTGCAATTTGCGCACCCTATGGTCAGCGCTTCAACGATGGCTACACTGGTGCAGGTACTATGTGTGATGATCCTTCCCATGACCACGTTTCCCCAACCTTTGAAGTTGATGCTTCAACTGCATACCTTCCTGAAAATACATGGTACGTTGAGGAGCTTTTCCACGGAATGACTTTCCATGATCCGTATTCAAGGAGCCTTGCTCTCAAAAACTTGTTAACTGATGAAATTGTAAATGTTCATTCCAATCCGGAGTATCCTCAATTCCACGCTTCTACAAATAAGAATAATGCAGTTTTCCTTCGTTTTGATGAAAGTCAGGAAGGGTATGTTGGCGCACAGGATGATTATATTGTTGTGAAGAATCTTTCTGATACTTATCCCGTAAAAATCACTTCAATCACTTTTGAAGGTTGCGACCTTGTTGCTCATACTATGGGAATGAAAGCGTTACAACCCGGTGCAGAAGTGAAATTCAGCATTACGGGTAAGCTTCCTGAGGTTAGTAATGCACTCGTTCAGGTTAAGGTTAATTATGAAATGGAAAATAATACAACTGCTCTTATTGGTGAAAAGGTTTACAGCTTCAAGGTGATGAATGGAGCACCCGTTGAATATAACGAAGACTTACCTTTTGTTGAGGCTGATTATGTAATAGGTTTTGAAAGCGCAGTAGATGATAATGTTAACGACATCCTTGTTAATACAGGTGTGGCAGGATTAGTAAGTTTCATTTACGATTGGTTCATGGCTCTTATGAATCAGTTGGGAATCGGACGCTTTTTGAAATAAATGGATAAAAGACTTGACTTATTGATGAAATAGTGCTATAATCCGTAATCGTCGTGGAATGTCCACGGCGATTATTTCCTTGCTCTTAAATTGATATCTATAAGAGCCGGAGTCCATAAGGAGGTGCAAACGATGTCAAACAGTTACGAAACAATCATAGTTTATTCTTTAGCTAATGGTGAAGAAGCTGCAAAAGCTCTTTCCGAAAAGTTTAAAGCAATGATGGAAAAGAACGGCACTGTCGACAGCGTTGACGAGTGGGGTAAGCGTAGACTTGCATATCTCATCAACGATGAAGAAGACGGTTATTATGTTCTTTACAACCACACTTGCGAAGCTGGTTTCCCTGCAGAACTTGAACGTGTTCTCAGAATTACAGATGGCGTTCTTCGTTCAATGGTAATTAAAAAATAAGAGGTGTGAAAGATGCTTAATTGTGCAGTTATTATGGGCAGACTTACAGCTGATCCCGAACTTCGCCAGACTCCTTCAGGCGTTTCTGTTACAAGATTTACAGTTGCGGTTGACCGCGGTTATGTAAAACCCGGTGAAGAGAGAAAGGCTGACTTTATCAACGTAGTTGTATGGAGACAGACTGCTGAATTTGTAACCAGATATTTCTCGAAAGGCTCTATGATAGCCGTTCAGGGTTCTATTCAGACAGGTTCTTACGAAAAAGACGGAATTAAACGCTCAACTTTTGAAATCGTTGCTGATAATGTAAGTTTCTGCGGTTCCAAAAGCGAGTCTTCCACAGGCGGTGCTCCCAGAGTAACCGAAACAGCTGCTTCATCTTTCTCAAACGGCAGCGTAGATGATTTCGCCACAGTTGCTGACGATGACGATCTGCCGTTCTGATTCTAACAGGAGGTAATTTCTATTATGGCATACGATAAAAGCGATCGCCGTCCTAACAAGAAAGGCCGCAAAAAAGTTTGCGCTTTCTGTGTTGAGAAGGTTGACAAAATTGACTATAAGGATGCTGCTAAGCTTCGTCGCTACACATCCGACAGAGCAAAAATTCTTCCCCGCCGTGTAACAGGTACATGTGCTTATCATCAGAGAGAGCTCACTACAGCTATTAAGAGAGCTAGAATGATAGCCCTTCTTCCCTACACAGCAGACTAATCTTTTTCCGATATGCACGCATCTTTCTGTTTTATTCACCAAGCTCGCGTATCTTGATACGCTTCGGGTTCATAAAATCAGAAATCTGCATACATCTCGAAAAAATCTTACAGTCATTTAGAGTGTCGATTTATCGGCACTCTTTTTTTTAAACATATACGCTTCGGGTCACCAAAAGCAAAAAATAAGCACACTACAAGCAAAAAATACACTACAGGAACTTGAATTTTCAGGTTCCTGTTTTTTGTTCCCTAAACTCACGTATCTTGATACGCTTCGGGTTCATAAAATCAGAAATCTGCATACATCTCGAAAAAATCTTACAGTCATTTAGAGTGTCGATTTATCGGCACTCTTTTTTTACTAAAGTTGTGTATCCTAATACGCTACGGGTTCGTAAAACAAAAACCTAAAGCGCACTGCAAGCAAAAAATACACTACAGGAACTTGTGAAAGCAGGTTCCTGTTTTTATTTTTTGTGTGTAAATATTGTCAATTCTATTTTTGCGAGAGTGACATTTCGTAGGGTTTATTATATAATTACGGTAGTGAAAGGAGCTGATTATGTGAATACCTATGAATTCGGAAAATTTCTTTATCAGTTGAGGAAAGAAAAAGGCTTAACTCAAATGCAATTGGCTGAAAAACTTAATGTTACCGATAAAGCGATCAGTCGTTGGGAAACCGGGAAGAATTATCCTGATATTGAAATGTTTGAAAGTTTATCAAATATATTAGATGTCTCAATTAGTGAATTGTTGGAGGGGAAAAGAATAGAAAGAGAAGACCTCTTTAACGTGAGTGAGGAACAGATAGTTGACCAAATCAAAAAAAATAAAAAGTCCAATAAAAAATATAGAATAGTAATTATTATAGTTATACTTTTTGCTGTTGTTTTGGGTTGTATTGCAATGAAAACTAACGGAGTTTTTGATGGTGTAATTTATAATGAAATTCCTTGTTACAGTAACGATATAATAACCATTATGAATAATGTGGACGGATATATCTCTCAAAGACCTGAATCAGATGGTGATTTTGTAATAAGTGACGGCTTCTTTTTTATAGAGGAGGATAAAACAACGAGTGATGTTTTTTATTTATCAGGTACTTGTGAAAATGGCAGAGCGTTTTATGTAAATACAATATATGATGGCTCTAATCCTGAAAACAGCAATTGTTTCATAGGTGAGTTTCGTGAAAATCAAGAATGTGCAGATGGAATTACTTTTGATGACTTGAAGCATATAGTTTCACAGTTGGATTTATCAGTGCTACCAAACCACGAAAAATATGAATTAAGCCTGATGGGTATTTATGCATACGATAAACAGGATTTGAATCCTAATGAGTACCAAAAAAGTATTAAAAAGTTTACTTTTTCAGAAGGCATTTTACAAAATTATACTGAAAGGGTGCTTTCAGGAGAATTTTTGTTAATAACAATAAGTGGGTTTGATAATGGCTATGGTCACGTTATTGCCTATATATTTTATGAAATATAAATTTTTTAAAGAGTGCGAAAGAATAATAAAACAGGAGTTGTAAAAAACTTGTCGTTTTTTACAACTCCTGACATATTATATTTGAGTTTTTAAAATCAATATCCTAGAACTACTTCTTTAAAAATATCAACAATTGCGCTGTTCTGGAAAAGTATTCTGTCAAGGAAGGTTATTAATTTACGAAGATAAACTGATGTATCAAGTGTGGGCGGAACATCATCGCTTTCTAAAATAACACCTTCTTCGTGTATTACTATGGGTTGTGAATAACAAATGCCATGTTCACCTGTTATATAGAAGCGGACGTAACAGCCTATGTTTTTGAAATCATCTAAATCAAGGGTTGTTGCTTCAAGACCGCCGCGTTTCAAGACTTTGCCGTCAGAAACCCATGTGATTGTATCAAAGTTTTCGCCTTCGATGCTGATTGTGTCGAGCTCCTCGTTGATGCTCATACGAGTTACAAGAGGAGTATCGTTAGAGTAGGCATCTACTTCTTCTTCAATATACTCGGGCATTTCTCTCATGCCGTTTAATTCAACACCGTTTGAAAAATGGGAAACTGCGAAGAATGTACCTGTCTCCATACTGTATCTTAAATCATTGTTCGAAAGTTCAGCCATATAATGCATGGTATATGCGTTATTAAGTGAAGCTTCATCATGTGAATCAGAGAAAGTGAAACCCCAAGGAACCACGCCATAGGGTATTGTTTTCTGGAGAATACTGTCATAAAGTATGCGGTCGCAACGAGTGTGCGCATCTGTTGCGCTGTTAATACCCATACCTACCGATGAACCTGCGTTATCGAGGAAAAGTCGGGAAAATTTGTTTACATAATATTCGTCAACAGGCTGACCTACATAATTTTCAGAGTCTTTATCTGTATATACATATTCGCCTACGTGGGAAAGCATTGAGATACCACCGGCATCCTTAACGCCCTTAGAAGGTGTTTCATAATCCCCGTAAACACCTATAAGTCCCTGACCGTAATCGCAGTAGTAGCCTGTAAGATGACAATCGGCAATAGGCGTAGCCGCATTGAGTTCGATTCCTTGAGGAATATCAATCATACCATTTTCGCGAACAGTGCCGTTTGTTGTAGGAGCTGTGCCATTAAGATACGAGTTGTATTCAGTATCTGTAAGAGGAATGATATCAGCGAGCTCTGTGCGATCGTATTTAACCAGTCTGATAATCGGAACAAGGTCGGGGACTACATTCCAGCCTTTATTAATTGTACCATGGTCTGTAATTGCAACTGCATCGTAGCCCAGGTCGTAGCTTTTCTGAACAACTTCTTTTACTGTGAGGAAACCATCGCTTGCATTTGTATGGCAATGAAGCTGCACTTTATAAGCTTTCCAGTTATCCCAGTCTACATCCTCATAGCAGCTATCCATTACATAGTTCTTTCCTTCCGTGGCGACACCTGCAAAAGCAGTAACAGGCAGAAGTGCCAACAACAAGGCTAATGTTATTGAAAGAGTCTTTATGAAACGTTTCATATATTTTCCTCCTCGGTTTTGTTTTGTAATTCTAATATACTATATTTGTAGCCTGGTTTGCAATTGACTGTATTACAGAAAAAATATATCTTATAATGTGCATTTTGCTCAAACTTCGCCGCAAATAAAATATTGGTTTTGGTATTGACTTTTTTTGCGATTTTTTATATAATGCAATGTGCAACTGTCCGGTTGCGGATTTTGTAAAATACAGGTTATATATTTACTACTACTTCTACTACTTCGTAAATACTACCTGAATAATAGATTGGAGTAACAAAAATGAAAAGAACTTATCAGCCCAAAAAAAGACACAGAAAGATGGAACACGGTTTCCGTAAAAGAATGGCAGACAGAAATGGCCGCAAGGTGCTTGCTCGCCGTCGTAAAAAAGGCAGAAAGCAGCTCACATACTAAGGTCATAAGACCGGTCGGGTAAACACCCGAAGGAGAATAATGTGTCAGACTTCGTCACACTTAAATGTAATACCGACTTCCGTCGGTTATATAATAGGGGCAAAACAGTTACTGATCCTGCGTTGGTTATTTATTACTCAAAGAACCGCGCGGGAATTTGCCGTATTGGTATAACTACAAGTAAAAAAATCGGCAACGCTGTAGAGCGTAATCGATCAAGAAGGCTTTTAAAAGAGGCTTTTAGAAGCATTTGTTCCGACGTTGTACCCGGTTATGATATTGTTATAGTTGCCCGTTCTAAAACGAAGTATATGAAAAGTACCCGTCTTGCAGAAATTATGCGTAGAATTTTTGCTGAGCAAGGTATGCTGAAATAGGGGAGTTGAAGCTTGTGAAAAAGGCTCTTATGTCAATCATAAGGTTTTATCAACGTAAAATCTCGCCCCTTTTCGGTCCTCGCTGCCGTTTTTATCCTACCTGCTCTCAATATGCTCTTGAATGTCTTGAGGTTCATGGTTTGCTTAAGGGCAGCTTGCTTGCTGTAAGGCGGTTAATGCGTTGCAACATTCTCTTTCCCGGCGGTGTAGATCCCGTCCCACCAAAAAAGGAGAAAAAGAAATAACTCCTTTGAAACAACAGAAAGGAATTTAATTCTATGAGAGAATTTCTCGCATACCCTTTTGGTTGGGCGCTCAGCGGTTTGTATGAACTTACTGACAGCTATCTTTTTGCGATAATTATACTTACACTTGTTGTTCGTCTTTTGCTTTTACCTGCATCTGTCAGTCAGCAGAAGAACAGCGCAAAACAGGTGCGCCTTAATACAAAGGTAAACAAAATCAGACAGAAATATGCCGGCAATCAGCAGAAAATCCAGGAAGAAACTCAGGCTCTTTATCAGCGTGAGGGTTTTGGTGCGGCTAATATGGGTTGTGCCCCTCTTTTAGTTCAGATGATTGTTATGATCGGTCTTTACGAGGTTATTTACACACCTATTACAAACGTTTTGCGTTTCAGCACAACAAAACTTGAGGCATTAAAAACAGCTATGAATATAGCAACATCCGCAGACAATAAGAATGCATCAAGACAGGTTCAGCTTCAGATTCTTGGTAAATTCTCAGAATTCAAAGATAAGCTTGTTGGTGTTGAAAACATAACTGAACAGGATATTTCTGAACTTGCAAGGCTTAAGGAGAATTTTTTATTGGGTTCTCTTGACCTTACAGCAACTCCGGATAAATCTGATCCCAGTATTTTATGGATTATTCCAGTTTTAGCATTCCTTACTGCGATGTTGTCTTCAATATTTATGTATATTAAGCAGCGTAAGCAGAATCCTGAAATGGCAAAGAACCCCTCCATGGGTTGTATGACATTTATGTCACCCGTTATGTCACTTGTATTTACATTTATGTTCCCTGCAGGTGTAGGTGTTTATTGGATTATTTCAAACATATTCTCGTTTATTCAGCAAGTTATTCTTACCTACGTTTACAGCCCCAAGAAGGTAATCGCTCAGCAGATGGTTGACGAAACAGTTGTAAGACGTTCAAAAGAGAATAATGCAAAACTTCGTGCTGACATTGAAAAGAAATAAGGTGTAGTTATGATAAAAGAAGCGATAGGCGTAGCGCCTACTATAGAAGAAGCCAGAAAAATGGCTATTGACAACTTACACGCGCCCATCGATGCAGATGTAAAGGTTGAAGTTGTTACATTCCCTAAAAAGAAAATTTTTGGTCTTTTTGGTGGTGCTGATGCTCAGGTTAAAGCATCATATGATGATGGTGTATCAGAGAAGAAGGCTAAACCCCAGGAACCCAAAAAGATCGAACCTGCAAAAGAAACAAAGACAGAGCAGGCTCCCAAGAAAAAGAATGAGAAAAAACCTCAACCACAAAAAGAGGTAAAGAAAGAAACTAAAAAGGAAGTAAAAAAAGAAGCTCCTAAAAAAGCAGCAGTGCCCGAAGCTGATCTTTCAGATGTTGAAGCAAAAGAAAATGCTGCAACAGAGTACCTTAAATCCATTCTTATAGGTATGGGATTTGCAGATGTAAAAGTTACTGCAAAAGAGACAGCTGAAGATATTTTCTTTGAAATCATAAGCGAAGAAGATTACGGTAATATTATTGGCAGACGTGGCGAAACTCTTGATGCTTTACAGTATCTTACAAGACTTTTCGTAAACCGTTCTGAAAATAACAACAAACGAGTTGCGCTTAATGTTGGTGATTACAGAAAACGTCGTGAAGAAACACTCAGAAGCCTTGCAAAACGTCAGGCGCTCCGTGTTGCAAAAAGCGGCAGAAGTTCTGCTCTTGAGCCCATGAACCCTTATGAAAGAAGAATCATTCACACTGCTATACAGGAAGTTGAAGGTGTTACTTCACATTCAGTAGGTGAGGGCGACAGACGTAGAGTTGTTATTACTCCCGAAGGTGGCGACAGACGCGGTAATTACAGAAATGATCGTCGCGGCAATCGTGAAAAACGTGCTCCTTATGTTCCCGAAACTCCTAAGGAGCCCCGTGAAAAGAAGATTGATGCAGCATCATCTTCACTTTACGGTAAAATTCAACCTAAGAAAAAAGTTGAAACAGAAACAACAGAAGAATAATTTTGTTGACATTTTAAAGTAACAGAGTTATTATCTAATAAAGATATTTTAAATCGCAGACGAAGAAAGTAAGGATAATATTCCTTTTCAGAGAGGCATCGGTTGGTGGAAGATGCTAAAGATTTTATCCCGAAGACCACTTCCGAGTGTGGTGCGAAGCGAAAGATAAGCACCGCCGTTTAAGCCGCGTTAAGGCGTCTCGAGTGACACGAATAAGGTAAAGGGATTTTATTATACGCATCTTGTGGTGCTAGAACCCTCCACCACACCAAAAGGAAGTTTTGGTGCGGTCCTCCTCCCTTCGCCAGGGAGGTAAGTAGTGTAATTTGGGTGGAACCGTGGAGTTAATTAAGACTTCATCCCATTTGTTGTGGGATGAAGTCTGTTTTTTTATGTTAATAAACGAAAGGATGATATATATGGTTAAGATTAAACTTCGTGATGACGTCAGAGAATACGAAAATGGCGTTACTCCAATTGATGTTTGTAAGGATATAAGCATGGGTCTTTTCAGAAACCTTTGTGCTTGCCTTATTAATGGTGAAGGTGCAGATATCCGTACACCCATTACTGAGGATTGTTCACTTGAATTCCTCACATTTGAAAGTGAAGAAGGCAAGCATGCTTTCTGGCATACTGCATCTCATATACTTGCACAGGCTGTAAAACGCCTTTACCCCGATGCAAAACTTGCTATTGGTCCCGCTATTGATAACGGATTTTATTATGATATAGACTGTGAAACTTCATTTACTCCTGAAATTCTTACAAAAATTGAAGCAGAAATGAAGAAAATTGTAAAAGAAGACCTTGCTCTTGAAAAATTTGAGATGGCGCCTCAGGCAGCAATTGACGAAATGAAGGCTAAAGGCGAAATTTACAAAGTTGAACTTATTGAAGAGCATGCAGGTAAAAATGAACCTATCAGCTTCTACAAACAGGGCGAATTTACCGATGTTTGCGCAGGTCCTCATATTCCTTCAACAGGCAGAGTTAAGGCATTTAAACTTACTGCTTGTACAGGCGCATATTGGAGAGGCGACCAGAAGAACAAAATGCTTCAACGTATTTACGGTACTGCTTTCCCGAAAAATGCAGAACTTGAAGAACACCTTGCAAGAATAGAAGAAGCAAAAAAACGTGACCATAACAAACTTGGTAGAGAGCTTGAAATTTTCACAACTTCCGATGTTATCGGCCAGGGACTTCCCATTATGCTTCCTAACGGCGCAAGAATCATTCAGCTTTTGCAGAGATTCGTTGAAGATGAGGAGCAGAAGAGAGGCTGGCTTCTTACAAAAACTCCCTATATGGCAAAGAGCGACCTTTATAAAATCAGCGGTCACTGGGGTCATTATAAGGATGGTATGTTCGTATTAGGTGACGAAGAAAAGGACGATGAAGTGTTTGCACTCCGTCCTATGACTTGTCCTTTCCAGTATCAGGCATATCTCAACAGAGCACGTTCATACAGAGATTTACCTTTGAGATATAACGAAACTTCAACTCTTTTCCGTAACGAAGCATCAGGCGAAATGCACGGTCTCATAAGAGTAAGACAGTTTACAATTTCCGAAGGCCATCTTATGTGTACACCCGAACAGCTTGAAGAAGAATTTAAGGGTTGTCTTGAACTTGCTATATTTATGCTTAAGACTCTCGGTCTTTATGAGGACGTTTCTTACCGTTTCTCACAGTGGGATCCAAATGATAAAGAGAAATATATCGGCACAGAAGAGCAGTGGGATGAAGCACAGGGTATTATGGGCAGAATCCTCGACCACCTTGAGATTCCTTACAAAATCGGTGTAGGCGAAGCTGCATTCTATGGTCCTAAGCTTGATATACAGATTAAGAACGTTCATGGCAAGGAAGATACACTTATCACAATCCAGGTTGACCAGCTTCTTGCAGAACAGTTCGGTATGGAATACACAGACCGTGACGGTACAAAGAAAAGACCTTACATTATTCATCGTACTTCAATCGGCTGTTACGAAAGAACTCTTGCACTTCTTATTGAAAAGTATGCAGGTGCATTCCCCTTGTGGCTTGCTCCCGAGCAGATGCGCATTCTTCCCATTTCAGAAAGACATCACGATGCTTGCTTTGAACTTTGCAAAAAACTCGAAAAAGAAGGTTTCAGAGTTACTGTTGATGATAGAGCAGAAAAAACAGGCTATAAAATTCGTGAAGCTCAGCTTAAAAAGATTCCCTATATGCTTGTTCTTGGTGACAAGGAAATCGAAAACGGCGAAGTTGCAGTCCGTGGCAGAAAAGCCGGCGATATGGGCACAATGAGTGTTGAAGCATTTGTTGAAATGGCTCATAAAGAGGTTGACGAAAAAGTAATTAATTGAAAATAAGAAAAAACACTCTGTTTGTTGCAAAAACAAACAGAGTGTTTTTTTGCTTTTTATATACTTGCTTCATATCCTTCATCAATAATTGCCTTGATAAGAACTTCATCAGCAACTTCTTTTGAAAGCTTTACAGTTGCTTTGTTTTCTTCGTGACTTGCAACGGCTTCAATAACACCATCAACAGCGGTAAGGGCTTTGACTACGTGGGCTTCGCAACGAGGACACATCATACCTTCAACTTTAATGATTTTTTCCATAATATTATTTCCTTTCTCTTCGACTTTAGGTATATTTTCCGAGTCGATTTCTTTATTTTCTTCTTTAATATGTTTTGATTTGAAAAACCTTAGTCTTAAAGCATTGGTTACAACGCATAAAGAACTCATACTCATAGCCGCCGAACCTATCATTGGACTTAGCTTTAATCCTAAAACCGGGAATAGAGCACCTGCAGCAAGTGGAATTCCTAACACATTGTAGAAAAAAGCCCAAAAAAGATTCATTTTTATATTACGCATAACAGCTTTGCTCAGTTCAACTGCTTTTGCCGCATCAAGCAGGGAGCTTTTTATAAGCACAATATCTGCAGAATCTATGGCAATATCCGTACCTGCTCCGATAGCTATACCTACATCGGCTCTTGTGAGGGCAGGTGCATCGTTTATACCGTCACCGATAAAGGCAATTTTCTCGCCATTCTCCTGTAAAAAACGTATATACTTTTCTTTATCCGCAGGTAAAAGTTCTGCCACAACTTCGTCAATTCCCGCCTGCTTTGCAATAAACTCTGCGGCAGAGTTGTTATCACCCGTGAGCATTACTGTTTTCTTGCCAAATGCTTTAAATGCGGAAATTGCCTTAATACTGTCATCACGTATAGTATCCGAAATAGCAATTAAACCAATTATCTCATTATTTCTTACGAAAACAAGGGGAGTTTTGCCTTGTGATGAAAATTCTTGGAGTTTATTTTCAATGTGAGAACAATCTATGTTATTTTCTTTTAAAAATCTTATGTTACCGGACAAGTATTTTTTATTGTTAATTGTTCCGCTTACCCCTTTACCTTGATATGCTGTGAAATCAGAAACATCAGGGAGGGAAAGTTTTAAATCTTCCGCCTTTTTCCTTACTGCGGATGCCAAGGGATGTTCACTGCCTTTTTCGAGAGCCGCAGAAAGGGTAAGAAAATCAGCTTCGGAAAGAGAATTATCAGTAACCACAATATCACTGACACTCATTTGTCCGCTTGTCACGGTTCCTGTTTTGTCGAGAATAATTTTATCTACATTGCCGAGAGTTTCTAATGCAGCAGCAGATTTTACAAGTATACCGTTTTCTGCGGCTTTACCTGTTCCTGCCATAATTGCAACAGGTGTTGCAAGACCTAATGCACAGGGGCAGGATATAACAAGAACCGTCACACCGAATGAAAGTGCACTTTCAAATTCTGCACCCGTAATCATCCAGATTATGAAAGTTACAAGGGCGATTCCCATAACAACGGGAACAAAAATACCGCTTACTTTATCTGCAAGTCTTGCAATAGGTGCTTTTGAAGAACCTGCTTCGTCCACAAGATGAATAATTTGCGAAAGGGTTGTATTTTCTCCTACCCTTGAAGCGGTCATACGGAAAGTGCCGTTTTTATTCAGTGTGGCGGAAATAACTTCGTCACCAACTGTTTTTTCAACAGGTAAGCTTTCACCTGTTACGGCGGCTTGGTCAATGTAGCCCGTACCATCCGTTACGATACCATCAACTGCAATTCGTTCACCGGGTCGGATTATAAGCTCATCGCCAACTCGCACATCTTCTGCATCGATAGTAATCTCTTTGCCGTTTTTTATGACATTTGCGGTTTTAGGGGATAATTCAACAAGTTTTCCCAAAGCATCGCTTGTTTTGCCTTTTGAACGGGTTTCCAGGTATTTGCCAACAGTTACAAGTGTCAGAATCATAGCACTTGATTCAAAATACAACTCGTGGGAATAATGCTTTAAAATGTCCAAATCACCACGTGGCGCAGCATACGCCATCATCATAACCGCAAAAACGCCATACAAAAACGAGGCGGAAGACCCTAACGCAACAAGTGTGTCCATATTAGCCGCACGTTTTATGAGTCCTTTAAAGCCCGAAATGAAAAATTTTCTGTTAATTATAAGAACAGGAATAGTTAAAAGCATCTGAATTATGGCATTTAAAAGCGCATTTTCAGTACCCGTTAAAATAGAGGGCAAGGGAAGATGCAACATATGCCCCATTGCAATATACATAAGCAAAACAAGAAAAACGATGGAACTTAAAAGTCGTTTTTTCATACTGCTTTCTTTTTCGTGTTCGTTCTTCTTGCGGTCAGCCCATTCTGATTTTAATGTATTTTTTTTATCGGTTTCACCGTAAAGGGTTGCACCGTAGCCAATGTCGGTTACAGCGTTTATAAAATCCTGCTCGGTTAACATTGTTTCGTCAAAACTTACTGTCATTTGCTCCGAAAGAAGGTTTACATCGGCATTTATTGTGCCGTTGAGTTTCATAGCGGCTTTTGTTACATTAGCCTGACAGGCGGCACAGGTCATACCTGTTATTTTAAATTTACCTGTTTTCATAATATCACCATAAATAAATTATGTCACAATTGTACCACTTTTGCAGGTAGAAATCAAGTTTATAAAGTTGACAAAGGTAGCTTAAAATGGTACGATTTCAGTATCAAGACAAAGCCGAAAGAGGCGATATTTATGGAAAAATATATAAATAATGTTCTTGCTCCTAAGCTTCAGGGTGATGGTGGATGGGTGGAATTTGTTTCACTAAAGAATGATGAGCTTACGCTTTTATTCAGAGGCGAATGCTCAAAATGCCTTATTCTTCACCGCTGTACGGAGTGGATTGAACAAGAAATTAAAAAAGACTTGAAGAAAACTGTTAAAGTAACGGCGATGCGTAAAAAGCCGTATTTTCAGGATGTGTGAGGTGAATTATGGCACATATTAAAGTTGTAAGACGTTCTATGCGTCCTGAAGAATGGACAGATTTGCGTTTTGGATGGTTAAAGCGCCATATTTATGATAAGAAATGGGAGATTGAAAACCTTTTTATCCGTGATGCACGTCAGGTGGACGAAATGCAGTTCGAATATTATTCTGACGATTACCGTCCGCTTAAAAAAGGCGATATGTATTTCACTCCCGACGGAACTGCTTTTATAAAAGCAGATGTAGAAATTCCCGAAGAATTAAAGGATAGAGAACTGTGGTTTTCTCTTAAAACTGCGGCAGAAATTTGTGTTAAGGTAAACGGAAAATATATAGGCGGTGTTGACCCTAACCGCGAAAGAATGCTTTTGTCACCTTATGTTGACGTAAATGACACGTTGCATTTTGAAATGATGGGTTACAACCGCAGCAAACCTGATGAC
Organism: Acutalibacteraceae bacterium; assembly: GCA_045578985.1. Classification (GTDB taxonomy): domain Bacteria; phylum Bacillota; class Clostridia; order Oscillospirales; family Acutalibacteraceae; genus DTU089. The sequence goes on from JAZNLH010000046.1 coordinate 67,092, forward strand.
GAGCGCAATCCCGAAAGTTTATCCGTTCGCGGATGCCGTCAGATTTTTGAGGGTGCATATATCTGCACAATAAATGATGATGTACAGAGCCTCGTTTATGATTTTGAACTTCTTCTTGATATTGCAAAGAGCGAACTGTTTAACGAGGATTACAGAAACTTCCTTAATAAAGAGCTCAATAATGCAATGAACTGTATCGACTTCGAAGGTGACGATTTAACGGGTGTAGAAGAAGCTAAGCAGTATATTGAAAATGTTATTTTCAGTAATGATACCTATAAAGGCAGTGGCGACGTTGCACTTGTGGCACATTCACACCTTGATATTGCATATTATTGGCGAAGAATTCACGCTGTTCAGAAAAATTTAAGAACAGTTCTTATTCAACTTCGTCTTATGGACAGATATCCGGAATTCAAGTATGCCCACACACAGCCTTATACTTATGAAACTCTCAAAAAATACTATCCGGAAGTGTTCGAGGAACTTAAAGAAAAGGTTAAAAACGGTCAATTTGAGCCTGTTGGTGCTATGTATGTTGAGCCTGACTGTAATGTTCCTAATGCGGAGAGCCTTGTAAGACAATGTCTTTACGGTCAGAAAACTTATGAGAACCTCTTTGGGAAACGTGTTAATAACGCATGGCTTCCCGATGTTTTCGGTAACAGTTGGATTCTACCCCAGATTCTCAAAAAAAGTGGCGTTGACTATTTTGTTTCAAACAAAATGTCAACCTGGAACGATACCAACAGATTTCCACATAATAATTTTATATGGCGCGGTATTGACGGTAGCGACGTCTATGCCTGCGTTCCGCCCACACACTTCATAACATGGAATATGCCTAGCCAGATTCAGGAGAATTGGGAGGCGTATATTGACAAAGACAGTGGCGGTCAGACCCTTAATATGTTCGGCTATGGTGATGGCGGTTCTGGTTGCACAGAGGAAATGATAGAGCTTATGCGCCGTTTCGATAAAATTTCAGTAATGCCCAAATGCACCCACACAAGCGGAGCAGAATTTTTAGAAAAAAACCTTAAAAATAATAAAAATCTTCAGGTCTGGGATGGCGAGCTTTATCTTGAAATGCATCGTGGCACTTTTACTACAAAAAGTTATATAAAACGTGCCAACCGCAGAATTGAAGAAAAATTCAGAACCGCAGAAATGCTAAGCATTATGAGAGGAGAGAGCAGAACAGAGGAGATTACAGAGCTTTATAAAAAGTTCCTTATCAATCAGTTCCACGATATTTTACCCGGCTCTCATATTCATCCCGTTTACGAGGATGCTATGAAAGACTATTCGGAAGTGGAAAAAGCACTTGATGAAATTATCGGAACAGGCAGTAGATATTTTAATACTCTCAACTTTACCCGAGATGCCCTTACGTTCGTGAAAAATAAAAAAGGTACTGCAACACGCTACGGCGAAAAGGGTAATTGGATTATTCCCAATATGAAAGCCCTGACCTCTGCAAGCCTTCGTAAGACAGATTTTAAGGGCGAATGGTTTAATATTAACGGTGACACAATAGAAACGCCATTCTATATTGCAAAGATAAATACAGATGGCTCAATAGCATCACTTTATGATAAAGAGCTTTCAAGAGAATGGGTAAAGGGTGAATTCAACAAACTGAAACTTTATGTTGACTGCCCCGGTAACTATGATGCATGGGACATTCTTCCTAACTATCGTGAAAAACAGGTTGCTTTAGAAGTTAAATCTCCTCTTAGGGTTTCAGAGAGTGACGGAGAAAGCGTAACCTTTACTGTTACACTTGCAACAGAAAAATCGGAATGGGAAATGAAAATCAGATTTTTCAGAAGAAGTCGCGGAATTGAAGTTGAAAGTAATGTTAACTGGAATGAAAAGCACAAACTTGCCAAAGTGGAGTTTGACTGTAATATTCTTACGAGAAAAGCAGTATGCGACACTTCAGCAGGCTTCATTGAAAGAGCAACCCACCGTAACACCACCTGGGAACAGGCAAGATTCGAAACCTGTCACCATAAATGGTGCGATATGTCAGAATATGGTGGCGGTATTGCCCTGGTGAATGACGGAAAATACGGCGTAGGCTTCCTCCAAAATTCAATGAGCCTTTCGCTCCTTCGTGCTACGGAACGTCCTGATGTTACATCGGATATAGGTGAGCATAGCTTCTGCTATATGATAGTTCCGCACGAAAGTGATGCGGTAAATGCAGGAATAAATAAACTTGCAATTCAATATAATACACCCCTTGTAAAAGCGGATTGTCAGTGGACCTTGCCCACATTCGAACCCCTCTACTTACAGGCTGTAAAGAAAAGTGAGGACGGTACAATGATCGTTATAAGACTTTCGGAGCAGGACGGCAAACGCGGACAAATAAAGCTACCCCAAAAAGTCAAGCTCCTCAATATGCTAGAAGATATTGAGGGAGAAACAGAGATAATTGAATATAAGCCATTTGAAATTTTGACAATTGGGATATGAAAAAAAGGTTGATGTTCATTATGAACATCAACCTTTTTGAATATTATTTAAGTTTAGATTTTACGATTTCTTCTGCTTTTTCAAGTGCTTCGGCGATTTTTGAAATATCTTTACCGCCAGCCATAGCAGAATCGGGTTTGCCACCGCCTGAGCCACCTGCAACTGCTGCAACCTCGCGGATTATGTTACCGGCGTGTGCACCATTTGCAATAGCTGCTTTTCCGCAATAGCAAGCAAATGAACAAGTTCCCTTTGCACCCTGTTCAGCGGCAAGAATAACTACAATATCATCACCCTTGTCCTTTGAAGAATCGAGCATTGAACGTAAAGCACCGGCATCAGCTTCGCCCAAACAAGCGGTAACGAGTTTTACTGAACCAACTACCTTGCAGTTGTCAAAAAGGCTACCTGCCTTCTGTTTTGCGATTTCAGCCTTGAATTCTTCAAGCTCTTTTTCTTTAGCTTTAAGCTCTTGAACAAGTGAAGCAGCTTTGTTGCTGAGTTCATTGATATTTCCAAGCTTCATAGCATTTGCAGCACTGTGGATGAGCTCTTCGCGAGAGTTAAGGTAGCTGATAACACCGAAGCCTGTAACACCCTCAATTCTTCTTACACCTGCTGCGACAGAAGATTCAGAAACAATACGGAAAAGACCGATATTGCCTGTGTTTTTTACGTGAGTACCACCACAAAGCTCTGTTGAGAAATCACCTGCAGAAACAACGCGTACAACATCGCCGTATTTTTCACCGAAAAGAGCCATTGCGCCCTTTTTCTTTGCATCATCAATGCTCATTTCCTCTGTAACAACATCGGTTGCTGAAAGAATAATTTCATTTACTCTGTTTTCGATTTTTGTAATTTCTTCACCTGTGAGAGCAGAGAAATGTGAGAAGTCGAAACGTACGGCATTTTCATTTACAAGCTGACCTGCCTGTTCAACGTGAGTGCCAAGAACTTCCCTAAGTGCTGCCTGAAGAAGGTGAGCAGCAGTATGGTTTCTCATAATAGCCTGACGGCGAGTGACATCAATAACGCCTGTTACCTTGTCGCCAACCTTAATGGCATCACCTTCGGTAAGTGTACCGTGGTGAAGGATTGCACCCTCTGCAGTTTTAGTTGTGTTAGTTACTGTAAATACGTTTCCGTTAACTGTAATAACACCTGTGTCGCCAACCTGTCCGCCGCTTTCAGCATAGAAGGAGGATTCGGAAAGAACGATAACTGCATCAGTATCTTCGCCTATAAAATCAACCTTTTCTCCGTTTGCGGCAATAGCGAGAACTTCTGCCTCACATTCGGTAGCAGAATAACCTGTGAAAGAGGTTGTACCACATTCCTTAAATGAAACGTCAGCGCTTTTCCAGCCTTCCGTTCCTGCTACATTTCTTGCGGCTTTAGCTTTAGCCTTTGCCTCTGCAAGATATTGCTCAAACTCTTCGTTGTTAACTGTCATGCCGTTTTCTTCAAGAATTTCGCGTGTTAAGTCTATGGGGAAACCATATGTGTCCTGAAGCTTAAATGCATCTGCACCTGAAAGAACAGAACCCTCTGTTTTTTCAATCATATCGTTAAGAAGAGCAAGACCACTATCGATAGTTTTATAGAAGCTGTTTTCTTCCATAGAAATAACATTAATTATATAATCTTGTTTTTCACGAAGAACAGGGTAAGCGTTCTCGTTTTCTTTGATAACTGTTTCGCAAACCTCTGTAAGGAAGGGACGATTGATGCCTAAAAGTCTGCCGTGACGTGCAGCACGTCTTAAAAGTCGTCTTAAAACGTAACCTCTACCATTATTTGAAGGAATAACACCGTCGCCGATCATAAATGTTGTTGAACGGATATGGTCAGTAATAACACGAAGTGAAATATCACTTTTTTCATTTTCATGGTAATTAACACCGGCGATTTTCATGATGTGCTTCATAATATTCTGAACGGTATCAACCTCAAAAATATTATGAACATCCTGGCATATACAAGCAAGTCTTTCAAGACCCATACCTGTATCAATGTTGGGATTTGCAAGGGATGTGTAGTTGTTTTTTCCATCGTTTTCAAACTGTGTGAAAACAAGGTTCCAGAATTCAACATATCTGTCGCATTCACAACCAACTTTGCAGTCTGGGCTGCCACAACCATATTTTTCACCACGATCGTAGTAAAGCTCTGAGCAAGGTCCGCAAGGTCCCTGACCATGCTCCCAGAAGTTGTCCTCTTTGCCGAAACGAACCATATGGTCGGGTTTTACGCCAACTTCCTTTGTCCAGATATCATATGCTTCGTCGTCATCAAGATAAACGCTGCAATAAATTTTGTCTGCTTCCATACCGATTACTTCTGTACAGAATTCCCATGCCCACGGAATAACTTCCTTTTTAAAGTAATCGCCAAAAGAGAAGTTGCCAAGCATTTCAAAATATGTGCCGTGACGTGCAGTAATACCAACACGTTCAATATCGGGTGTACGAATACACTTCTGGCAAGTTGTAACCCTCTTTTTTGGAGGTGTTTCTTCGCCTGTGAACCATTTTTTCATAGGTGTCATACCTGCGTTAATAAGAAGAATACTCTTATCACCCTGCGGTACAAGAGGAAAGCTGGGGAGCCTTAAATGGTCCTTGCTTTCAAAAAATTTAAGATATTTTTCTCTTAATTCGTTAAGACCTGTCCATTCCATTGTTTATTCACTCCGTTCATAAAATGAAAAATTCAAAATGCAAAATGCAAAATTTCGGGGCTAACGCCGATTATAGATTTTATTTGTTGAAAGATGTTTTACATATTACAACTAAAATGTTTCTGATGTCATTTAACTCGGTTTCTAAACTTTTGAATTCTGTTTATGGTATATACACTGTTTCATGCAACAACATTAACCAATATAAAGTTTTGGTAGCCTCTTTCAATGCAATATTCATTTTATTTTTGAATTAAAAAAAGCGCGCTTTTTTACAACACGGGACGGAATAACCGCGGTACCACCCGAATTGTGCAAAACGCACCACCTTAAAATAACAGTTAACGCCTGTCTACGTGTTGTTTCCAACAAGGCTCAGCAAGCAGCAAACTTTTTGGCGGCAGAAAACTCGCAGCAACCGTTTCCTCTCTGAATGCCGTATCAAAAAATCATCTTGCGTCACAGCCACAAAAAATATACAAATATATTATATTCAAAATAAATATAAAGTCAAGTTTTATTTGGAACTATATTATTGACAGATAATGCCGATTGTGTTAATATACACGGGCAAACAGAATATTATACTGCCACCGGGTAGTTGATGATTTTTCATCCGTGTACACATCGTTAGGTCTTAGAAGATGTGTAGGCGGATTTATTTTTTGAGGTGAAAAAATGAGAATAAGAAACCCCTTTAAAACTCTCACTAAGTTTGAACTTGGTTTATGGATAAGTTCATTGATTTTAATAACTGTAGTTTTTGTTATAGGTGCAAAGCTTGACTTTCTTGTTCTTATAGCATCGCTGATAGGTGCAACTGCACTTATTTTCGTTGCCAAAGGCGACCCTTTAGGGCAAATTTTAACTGTTGTTTTTGCGCTCATATATTCTGTGATTTCTTACCGATTCCGTTATTTCGGCGAAATGATAACATACCTTGGTATGACTTCACCTATGGCAATATTGGCAGCCATAGAATGGGTTAAAAATCCCTTTGAAAAAGGCAAGGCGGAAGTGGAAATAAAGAAACTATCAAGAAAAACCTGCGTAATTCTATGGATGCTTGCTTTAATTGTAACTGTAATTTTTTATTTCATTTTAAAAGCTTTCGATACACCTAATCTTCTTATAAGTACCGTTTCCATAACAACAAGTTTTCTTGCATCAGCTTTAACATTTCTCAGAAGTCCTTTTTATGCTTTGGCATATGCAGGGAATGATATTGTGCTGATAGTTTTATGGATTTTAGCATCAATAGTCGAGCCGTCTTATATACCTATGGTTATGTGTTTCATAATTTTCCTTATAAATGATTCCTATGGTTTTATAAACTGGCGTAGAATGAAGAAAAGACAAAATAATGTAAAAAACAGAGCAAATTGACCTGAAATCAATTTGCTCTTTAAATTATAAATATTTCTCAATACAATTAGCTACAGGTGTAGGGTCATCCAGACCATGAGGATGATGATTACAGCCGGGTTTTATGAAAACATCAATGTTCAATCCGTTTTCCTTATAGGCTTTTTCAATGAGTATGCCGTTTTCGGTGTAGGGTACAATTGTGTCGCTGTCACCGTAAACCAAAACAACAGGGATTTTGTTTTTTATAAGTAATGGAATTTTATCCTGGGGAGTTTCCCTGTAACAAATAAGTTCCGAAATACTGTCCATATTCAATGCACTGAGGATTTCCGAAAAATTTTCATCGTCAATTCTCTCACCTATACCAAAACCGCAAGGACAACTCATATAATTTATTACAGGTGCATCAATATATATGCAACTGATGAGTTCAGGATATTTTGCCGCAAATTTTACTGCAAAAATACCACCACAACTCATACCCACAGGAACGCAACCGCCATCTATATTGTATTTTCCCTTAACGAATTTTACAAAACGGGCTTTGCGGTCAAGATCCGCATCAGTACCCCAACGATTATCATTTTTGATATAGCAAAGATAATGACCGCGCTTTAAAAGCTCTTGTTCAGTTTCGGGAAATGCGTTCCAGTATTCTGTTTTTAGTATGAGCGATGCTTTTGGCGGAATTGTTGACGGTAAAACTACTATTGCTTCGTGGTTTTCAAAAATAAATTCCTCTGCTTTAAAACCATTCCAAGTCATATTTGCACCTTCAATTTACGTATTTTACAGATATATTTTAAAACATTGAAAGTGAAAAAACAAGGTTTGTTAAAATATACATTAAAACATCTACCAGATGCGCACACCATCTATATGCAAAAATCTGGCAGTATAAAAATCGTATGTGTTTAATGGTCTGTCCAAAGCATCGTATGTGTGAGCCGCAACTAAAATATCAGGTGATGTAGCTGTAACCACAAGTGTGTGGTAAAAATCACCGTTTGCTCTGCCCAGTTGGATTATATCTCCCGGTTGTATTTCTTCTTGAGAAGCTTCACCGGCATATGGTCCCACAGAAGTATTGGTTGTAAGAAAATTATAAAGGTATTCTACACCTGTCCAGGATGCGGTACGGTCTGCAAGAGAACGGTAATACCATCCGAAGACAGGAGTGTAATTCATTATTTTTGCACCCGCATAAATACATTGTGAAGCAAAGTTAGTGCAGTCGCCACCAATATTTTGAAAGTTGTAAAAATCAGGGTTGCGCTTTAATGCCCATTCACGGGCATATGCAACTACTGCATTTCTGTCATAAACAGTTTCTCTCATAAAATCTCTCCTTTAGAATTATAATACGGAAAAATTTATAAGAGGTTAATTAAAAAAACAATAATATATTTGCAATTATACATTAAAAGGTATATACTGTAAAAACATATTTTAGTTTGTTTAAAGATTCAAACGGAGGTTTAGTATGAGATTATTTGTGGATGATACAAGGAAATTTCCTGAACGTGGCTATATATGTTGTCGCGATGTTGATTCTGCCGTAAAATTTTTAAAATTAATGAAATTTGAACATATTTCCTTAGATTACAGCCTGGGTAGTGGCAAAACAGGATTGGATATATTGATATGGATGAAAGAAAACGATGTGTACGTTCCTGAAATCAACATCCATAGTAACCATGTTTTAGGCATCGAGAAAATGGAAAAATATTGTGAAGAAAATTTTCCCGAATCTAAATTAACTACATATATGTTGCCTAAATAAGTAAAAAGTGATAGTAGACACTGTCTGCTATCACTTTTTTCATGTGTTTCTTCAGTTATCGGTTTTTCTGATCGTTTCTGTTCTGGTCGTTTCTGTTATTCTGATCATTTCTGTTCTGGTTGTTTTTGTTGTTCTGATTGTTTTTATTGTTCTGGTTGTTTCTGTTCTGTTTGTTATCCATAATTTCACCTCCCGTTCAGGATTCAAGAATAGTTTCTGTAGTTTGTCAAAAACTATTCCTGTAAGGCTAAAAGGAAAATAAGAAATTTTTTGAAAAATTAAGGAGCTGAATTTATGCTGTTAATTAAAAACGGAACACTTCACACAATGGAGGACAGAAACCCTTTTCAGGGGGATATGCTTATAAAAAACGGAAAAATAGTTGAAATTTCTCAGAACATCAAGCAAAACGACAATATGCAGCGTATTGATGCCAACGGAATGAATGTTTTTCCCGGTTTTATCGATGCCCATAGTCATATAGGTATTTGTGAAGACAAGGCAACAGTGCCGGGCGATGTAAGTAACGAAGGTACGAATCCGGTAACGCCTTATATACGAGCTATAGATGCCGTGAATCCAATGGACAGTGCATTTCACAATGCTTTGGCAGTGGGAATAACCGGTGTTATGGTGGGTCCCGGCAGTGCAAATCCTGTAGGCGGTCAGTTCGCTTTTATCAAGACGTATGGTCGTTGTATAGATGAAATGGTAGTCCTTGCGCCTGCAGCCATAAAAATTGCTTTCGGTGAAAATCCCATGACAAATTACGGTAATTGCGGCAATGCACCTTCAACCAGAATGAGTATAGCTTCATTTATACGTGAAGAACTTTTTAATGCGCGTAAATATTTAAATGAGAACGGTGAGAAAGATTTTTGTATGGAATGTTACCGGGATTTATTTGATGGTAAAATTCCTCTTAAGGCCCATGTGCATAGAGCAGATGATATATTAACCGCAATAAGAATAGCAAAAGAATTTGGATTGGGGCTTACTTTAGACCATTGTACGGAAGGTCACTTAATAGCTGAAAAAATAGCTGAAAGCGGATATCCTGCCATTGTGGGGCCATCCTTGGCCTCTCGTGACAAAAAAGAAGTGAGTCAATCTGATTTCAAAACTCCCGGAGTGTTAAAAAAGGCCGGGGTGACAGTAGCATTAACCACAGACCATCCTGTGTCGCGTATTCAGTATTTGCCTGTTTGTGCAGCACTTGCGGCAAAGGAAGGTTTAGGTGAATCTGATGCTATCCGAGCTATTACCATAGATGCTGCGAAAATTTGTCGCGTTGATAAACGCTTAGGAAGTCTTAAGGTTGGAAAGGACGCGGATATTGTAATATATAAAGGTAGTCCTTTAGATATTTTTTCAACTGTTCATACTACTATTATTGACGGAAAAATAGTTTGGCCGCAAAAATGATAACAAAAACAGAGGTGTAATTTTGAGTAATCGTTTAAAGTTTGAAACAAGTCCCTATTTATTACAGCATAAAGATAATCCTGTTGAGTGGTATCCCTGGTGTGAAGAAGCCTTTAACAGAGCGAAAGCTGAGGATAAGCCCGTGTTTTTAAGTATTGGTTACAGTACTTGTCATTGGTGCCATGTAATGGCGCACGAAAGCTTTGAGGATGAAGAAATAGCCGAAATTTTAAACCAATACTTTGTATCAATAAAAGTTGATAAAGAAGAACGTCCTGATATTGATAATGTTTATATGTCGGTTTGCCAAGCATTTACGGGAAGTGGCGGTTGGCCTACAAGTATTTTTATGACCCCTGAACAAAAACCGTTTTTTGCAGGAACGTATTTTCCCAAAACCGGGTGGGGTGGTGCCTTTGGGCTGAAGGAACTTCTTTTGGCAATACACGAACAATGGGTGACTGACCGACATTCACTTTTGCAACAGTCAAAGCAAATTATTGCGCATCTTAATAAAACAAATTCTGTAAATATAACTGCAGATGCATCAATTATCCATACTGCAATAGAGCACTACAGAAAAAATTATGATGGAAAATTCGGCGGTTTCGGACGTGCACCAAAATTTCCGACTCCGCACAATATTTTGTTTTTACTCTCGTTTTATGAAAGATATAAAAACCAAGATGTATTAAAAATGGCTGAACACACATTAGCACAAATGTACCGTGGCGGAATATTTGACCATATCGGATTTGGCTTTTGTCGGTATTCAACTGACGAGAAATTTCTTGTACCGCATTTTGAAAAGATGCTGTATGATAATGCACTTTTGATTCTTGCTTATTGTAAAGCGTATTCGGTAACAAAAAAGCAATTGTATATTGAAGTCGCTGAAAAAATTGCTGATTTCGTATTCAGGGAGATGACATCGCCGGAAGGTGGTTTTTATAGTGCATTAGATGCCGACAGTGAAGGGGAAGAGGGGAAATTTTACCTTTTTACTTCTAAGGAAATAACAGATTTATTGGGTGAAAAAGAGGGTGAAAAATTCAATCTACGTTATGATATAACCTTAAAAGGGAATTTTGAAGGGAAAAATATACCTAATCTTTTGAAAAGTAAGGGCGAAGACAAAACTTTTGATAAATATTTTCCCGAATTGAGAGATTACAGGAAAAATCGTTTCCATCTCCACCTTGATGACAAGGTGTTGACATCTTGGAACAGTCTGATGATAGGGGCAATGTGTGAATTGTACCTTAATACCCAAAAGGCAGTTTATCTTGATGTTGCAAAGAAAGCGGATGAATTTATACAAAAAAATCTGTTAGAAGAAGAAAGTTTATTTGTTAGTTTCAGAGATGGTAAACGAGGTGTCAAAGGCTTTTTGGATGACTATGCGGCATATATATTTTCGCAAATTCATCTTTATAGGGCTACTTTGGAAAGACGGTATTTAAATCGCACTCGTGTTTTGTGTGATAAAGTGATGTCTGATTTCGGTGATGAATCAGATGGATTTTTTCTATATGGAAAAGATAGCGAAGAATTAATTTTGAAACCTAAAGAAACCTATGACGGGGCTATTCCGAGCGGTAACTCCTTAATGGCGTATAATCTTGTTAAGTTATCAATTATTACTTCAGATGAAAAATATATAAAAGAAACAGAAAAACAGTTGGCTTTCATCGCCGGTGATGCTATTTCCTATCCGCCCGGATATGCAATGTTTTTAACTGCACTTCTGGAGTATTACGAACCTGCTGTTAAAGTTACCGTTGTGCCGGATAAGTTTTTCAACAAAGATGAATTCTTAAACACTGTTACACCTGATACAACAGTAATTCTTTTAGAAAAGCCTACCGAACAATATCCTCTTATAAATAATAAAACAACTTATTATGTCTGTGGAAAAAGGAGTTGCTTGCCACCCACAAATGAATTAAAAATTTGAAGTAACACATAATAAAAAAAGAAAGGAGTGTTAATATGTCAAAAGAAAAAGATAAGAAAAATATTAAAGACACAAAGCACATTAAACCCGGTGATATAGATGGAAAAATCGAAATACCCGATACCCGGGAACGCCGAGACGGTCCCGGAGGAGATTAATAATAAAAAATGGAAGAAACTGCCATACCGGAATAATAAAGAGAAAAAGAACAGCAACGTTCAAGCTGCTGTTCTTTTATTTATAAAACCTCTATTTCATTATGCATAACTTTAATAATTTTAGTACTGTTAAGACAACAATCTGTATTGTTGCTGTGGTAATATGCAACAAGAAGATAGTCTTCATTTTCAAAAATTGCAGGATAACAATAGCCGTTGTTTAAGTCATCCTCGATATAAAAAAGATTTTCCTGTGTGAAGGTTTTTCCGTTATCTGTACTAACGGCGAGTGTATATGGTGTGCGACCCCAGAATTCTTTTTCATCATCTCTTAAAATGTGTTCGGGTATGGGGTTAAATATCGCAACGGTTAAGTTTTTGCAGTTTTTTACAAGCATAGGGGAACAGGGTGAAGAAAAGAATGTGTTAGGTTCAGGTGTTGACCAGGTTTCGCCTTTATCGTGCGAAAAGCACTCAAATTGAAAACCCAAGCCTGTTCGTATGTAACACCATAATGTGCCGTCATTCATTTCAAAAAGTCCCGGCTCCTGAAAGCCGTTCGGGTCATTTTTAAAAGGGCATTTCAATTCGGTTGATGTTTTTTGCCAGGAGTTCCCGTCATCGTCCGAAAAGAAGAAGCAAACTTCACCGGGTGTGAATTTTGTGGAGTGGGTATGAATGGTATGCCTTGCAGCAGCAAAAATTATGCGACCGCTTTTTAGTTTTATTACTCTGTCGTTATTCAAAACATAATAATCCTGAACTTTGAGGCAATCCAAACAATTTATGGGGGAACTCCAGCTTTCGCCTTCGTCAGCGGAACGGGTAAACAGAAGTTTGTCTGTTCTGTCTGCATTTTTTTCTATGTAGAATGCACCTATATCGCCATTATTCATCCGCAAAAATGAAAGGCTCATAACATTTACGCAGTTTTCGGATTTTTCGAAAAGCGTTCTTTTTTGAGACCAATGCTCACCATTATCATAAGAGAATACCACAGAAATTCTCGCATTTTCTTCATCTTCACGGCTGTCGCCTATGAATTCTGTAAATCCGAACATTATAGCGCCGTTTCTGAGTTTTACAAAAGAGCCTTCACCGTTTCTCGTGTTGTCGCCACAAGCAGGGATAAATAATACTTGTTTTCCGATTTTTTTCATAAAATCACATACTTTTACTTTAGAATATAAAATATTTTATCATAATAACTTGACATTGTAAATTATAGGAAAACAAATAAACAAACTTTGTTGAATAAGTAAAAATTATATGCTATTATGAATTTAACTTTAAAGAGGTGACGTTATGAGTGAAAAGTGGGTACAAGTTTGGGGTCAGGCTCATTCCGCATTTTCATTTTTTTATTATCCGTCTTGTAAAAAAACATACAGAATGGTTATAAAATCAGCGGTTTCAGGTAAAAGTGTACGTCTTGAACTTTCTAATGAGTGTGCCAAAAACGATGTTTATATAGGTTCATTGACTGTTGCAAAATGTGACAAAGACGGCAGTTTTATTAGTGAAGTTAAAAAAATTACTATAAATTCAAAGACATCATTTTGCCTTAAAACTGGGGCGATAGTTTCCACCGACCCTGTGGAAATAGATATAGAAACAGGCGAATATTTCTGCGTAAGCGCCTATGTGGAAAAAGGCGCTTTAAGAAGTGGTAACCTGATAGATGATGTGGAGCTTATTACTGTCAAAGGAGATAAAACCTGCGAAAAAACAGTTGAAAATCAGCGTAGAGTAAGGGATAGCGTAAGAGAAGTAGCATCTAAAGTGCTTAAAATGTATTTCCATAAACCCATCCCGTTATTCCAATCGGTGCAAGTTTTGAATGAAACCGATGCATCTTCCATTATTGTTTATGGTGACTCTATAAGCCAGCAGGGGTATTGGACAAATATGTTCTCTGACCGGATACGTAAAGAATTTTTCGGCAGATACTCTGTTATTAATAAGTCCATAATGGGTAATCGCTTGCTTTTTGATTATCATAAAATGTTCATTTGCAAAGGCTTGTTTGGCACAGGCGGAATGAACAGAATGGAAAGAGATATTCTTAATTATCCCGACTGCGAATATGTAATTTTAGCATTGGGAACTAATGATTTTCTTCAGTATAATACAATCGCTGCACCAAAATCACAAAAACCAACGGTTGAACAGTTTTTTAATGCGGTGGTTGAGTTCTCTGAAATTCTGAAAGAACATGGCAAAAAGTTAATAGTTTTTAATATTCTCAATTTCGGCGAAGCGATTGATTCACGACCCGAAAAGGAGGCTATGGTAAAAGAATTTAATGAGTTATTGGAAAGCAACAAACACCTTTTCCATGCTGTTTATGACCAGGCAGGTCTCTGTGTTAATCCCGATAAACCTAACTGTACAAAAAAAGAGTATCTTGGCAAAGATTATGTGCATCCCAATAAAACAGGTGGCAAAATAGTTGCCGACAACGTAGATCTGAATTGGTTCAGATGATAAAAAGACACTTGAAAATCAAGAGATTTTCAAGTGTTTTTTCTTACATCTGTTCCAGAATATATTTTTTTACTTCTTCTAATTTGCTTTGTTTCCAGGCACCTTCTTCGGCTTTTTCTGCTAAAGGACAAAGTATAAAGAAATCCAAGGTTTCACCGGGAACACGACCTGTTCTTAAAGGCTCGGCAAAATGCTCTTTCCATTTTTCTTCCGTTGCATCTTTAAAATCTTGTGGTTTAAGGTAAGCCATTTGTCGCTTTGTGGCTGCAATGTGCATTTTTGCAGATAAAGGCGATAATAGATTGAATTCTTCCTCTTGTACGTCAACAAAAATAGGCGGAAGCTCATCTTTTACAATATGTTCTGGTCCTCGCAGTATTCTTAATCCCATAGGCTCATAAGAAAATTCTGTTTCAGTAAAGTTTAGTTTAACAATTAAACCCAGCTCGGTGTTGTACTGTGACCTTTGGTAATCTGTATCAAAAATAAAGTTACCTAAAGAATAAAAAATGATTTTATCTCCTACGGTTTCATAATTCATCGGCACGTGAGGATGGTGACCAACAACAATATCTGCACCCATTTCAAGATATTTATGATATCGCTCCCTGGTGTATGGTGAGGGAAGTGGTGTGAACTCTTCACCTGCATGGGCTACCACAATACACCAACGGCAAGTCTTTTTTATATCATTTATGGTCTGTTGAATAGCATCTAAGTCGCTCCAACTATAACAACCGGCTTTGTTTTCCTCTGCTTTTCGGCAAGCTCGCTGATAGCCTACACCAAAAAGACCTATTCCGCCTGCTTCATTGATAATTACGGGCTTTCTTGCCTGGTGTATATTCATTCCGGCACCGATTGTCTGCACACCGTTTTCTTCAGCAATTTTTAAAGTGCTTTCTATGCCGAATTCACCTGCATCCATAATATGATTGTTACATATATTCCAGATATCAGAATGCATTTTGTTGAGTACCTTCACGGCAGCAGGGTCAATGGTGTGGAGCAGTTGCTGAACACCGCTTTGTGTGGTGTTTTGAGGGGCTTCTGCTACGGGACCTTCAACATTTGCAATTACGTGATCTGCACTGTGTAAAAAGTCGAGAATTTCTTTAGATAAGAGTTCCTCGTCATCCCATTTTCCATACATATAGCGGTCAAAACCTATATCACCTGTAAATATTAAGGAAGTTTTTTCTTTCATAGATATATCCTCACTCTAATTCGAATCCGTAAAGTTCACCGTTTACGGTTGTTAGGCGACCGATTTGACCTATTTCAAATCCGTCATAACATTCTTCGGGTACTGATAGACTAAAAATTTCTCCGTCGCTTTTTTCGAATGTAATTATAAACTCATTTACTGCCTTCGGTGTTTTTATGCCAACCATTTTTGCAGAACAAGTTTGGTTAATGACCTTTACATTCATTTCTAGCATTTGAGGTTGAATTTTTTCGGGAGCTGTTTTGCTACCTTTTTCTTTTTTTATTTCTTGACGCTGTTTTTTTGTTATTTTTGCTATCCAAATTCCGAAAAATAAAAACATTCCGGTAATTAGCAAGAATATAAAAAGCGGGAAAAACAAATTTTCCATATTTTCTCCTTTTTGTTTTATTATATCATTGTTGAATATTGAATTCAAGATGGGCTGGTTTTAAATGTATAATGACAATTAGCAATTTTGTGTTGATACCAAAGCTCTTGGCTTCTGCGGTATTTCTTGACGAGTATGCAATGTTTTTGTATAATTATATAAAGATTTTTACCGGCTGTTATTTGTCTGGGATTTAGTTCTATTAATTAATATAATATTGCTTTTGCTGATAAAAGGATGTGGAAATATGTCAATAAATAAAATTGTTATAACGGGAGGACCTTGTGGAGGTAAATCTACTGCAATGAGTTGGATTGAAAATGCATTTACCGAAAAGGGCTATACCGTTCTGTTTGTGCCGGAGGTTGCTACCGAACTTATAACAGGTGGCGTTGCACCGTGGACATGTAATGATGTTGTAGGGTTTCAAACATGTGTAATGAATTTACAACTTCAAAAAGAAAAAATATTTGAACAAGCCGCAAGTTTAATGGATAACGATAAAATTCTTATTGTTTGTGACAGGGGCGCTATGGATAACAAAGCATATATGTCAAAGGAGGCTTTTGACATTGTTTTGAAATCTGTAAACCAGAATGAAATCAATTTAAGAGACGATTATGATGCTGTTTTTCATTTAGTTACCGCAGCAAAAGGTGCAGTGGAATTTTACACTACCGATAATAACGCTGCCCGAAGAGAATCACCGGAGGAGGCGGCAGAATTAGATGATAAAATAATTTATAGCTGGACCGGTCATCCGCATTTACGTGTTATAGATAACGAATGCGGATTCGAAGAAAAAATGCGCAAGCTTATATCCGAAATTTCTTTGTTCCTGGGTGAGCCTGAGCCCTATGAGATTGAACGTAAATTTTTAATTGAATATCCTGATATGGAATGGTTAGAATCAGACCCGAATTGTCAACGTGTTGAAATTATACAAACCTATCTTAATAGTAAAGATGGTGAGGAAATAAGAGTTCGTCAACGCGGTGCAAACGGGAAGTACATTTATTTCCAAACCACTAAACGAAAAGTATCTGATGTTAAACGAGTGGAAACAGAAAGACGATTAACTCAGGATGAGTATGTTGAATTATTAATGGATGCAGACACAAGCAAGAGACCCATCAGAAAAAATCGATATTGTCTTACATATAAAAACCAATATTTTGAAATAGATGTATATCCGTTTTGGAAAGACAAGGCGATTTTGGAAATAGAACTGGAAGGCGAAAATGATATAATTGAATTTCCGCCACAGATAAAAATTATAAAAGAAGTTACTGAAGATGATGCATACAAAAATTCAAGTCTTGCTACTATAATCTAGGATTCCGTTTAATCATTAATTTAATATGCGTATAAAAACAAAAAAGAGACACTCTGTGTCTCTTTTTTATAGTTAGTTTTAATTTACGAATGTTAGCTATCTCGTATTATGCCCAAACTGCTTTTGCAAAAGTGGGGTATGCAGCGTCTGTAATATTAACTACTCTGCGAACGAGGCTAAGACATTCTTCGCCGCATGTGCTTGCATCGATATATGCATCAATTGAAGCAACGATATCTGCATCATCATCAAGATAGAATTTAACCCAACGATACTGTTTGTTGATTTCGTTACAAGCAAGAATTCCCTTTGCTTCTTTTTCTTTAAAGTTAGCGATATCCCAGCATTTGAACTGAACTAACGGATCGCCATCTTTGTCGAAGAAAACATATACGGGGATAGATTTAAGATTATCACCGGAATAGGTAATCTTAACAAGGAATTCATCTCTGATTTCGTATTTTATGCCTTCAATGTCCATATATCTTGTGAACAATTCTTTGTAGTTTGCCATAAAACTTCACTCCGTTTCTTATATTGCCGTAAAAGCTAAAGTTATTATAACTCTTATTATCTTTTTTGTCTATGGTTTTTTGTAAAAATAACAAAAAAATTAAATTTTATAAAAAATTTTTGTTGCATTTGGTGTGTGGGTAGCGTTTGAAAATGAAAAATGCGAAAAAATAAGGAAGATTGGATTACCAATCTTCCTTGTTTTATATAGTATTAGAATTTACCAGTTTTTATCTTCGTAAGGAGTGGATTCAACGCCATCATTCTGGAGATCGTTTACCATACGGTCGAGAGTACCTCTCCACATATTTTTGAACCAGTCAGTACGACCGAACCATTTTACAAGAGTGGGGCTGATTGCGTAGTATGTACGAATAAATGCTCTACCATACCAGGTTTTAGCAAGTGTGTGGTCACGATAACGACGAAGTGTCCAAACTTCGGGGCAATCATAAGAACCATATACTGCAGTAGCAACATAACAGCCACCGCTGGTAGTGGTTGTGTTTATAGTGGGTGCAACATAGGATGGGTCATATTTTTGAATTTTGGTTGCATATGAATTAATTTCGTTTTTGTTGCCCTCTTTGTCTTGGAGTAAACTAATTACTGAAGCATGTAATTCAATACCTCGTGTCCATGCAACAGCAGCTAAATTAGTTGCTTCGACATCGTCACCGAATAATGCTTCTAAGTGGTTGCCTAAATGATAACAAGTTCTGAAAGCTGCAAAAGCTCTGTTCAGGTATTCCTGAGTATAATTGTGCTTAATCTGAAGGCTGATTCCGTCATAATGGTTTTTAGCTCCGTTAAACAACATAGTAGAAATAACCATAACGCTTGTAGCAACTTCTCTGTAAGCTTCTTTCTGCTCTGCAGGATCGCTTACAAACTCTTTAATAAGATTCAAAACGGTATCAATACAGTTATCAACAGATGTTGCAGCAGACTGAATATTAGCAATTTTGCACTCCATTGCTTTGAAATAAACAACGTAAAAAGCAGCTTCCCAACTGGTAGGATCTTTAATCTGGATCATATCATAGTATTTTGCAGCGCTTTCACCGTTGTTGTCGTCCTTTGCTCTACGTGCAATTTGATATAAATTTCTGAGCTCGTCAGAGTTATCTACTTTAACAGTACCCTGAACGTTTACCGGAGTATCTCCGGGAATATCACCCATCATTTTTTTAGCTTCTTCTACAGAATATTTTGTTCCGCAATTCTGACATACAAAAACACCGTCTTGTTTTATTACGTCGGTGCTGTTGCACATTTCACAAATTATTTGTTTCATAGTAACCCTCGCTTATCTGATTCTTTTAAAATAAAATTAATTGATCGGATAAATATAATTTTATTTATGTGAATTATATCATAGGGTTGTTCGATTGGCAATATATTTTGTATAAAAAAACCAATAATTGTCGAAACAACTCAATTTATATTTGATAGACCCCACAGCTCTTGTTGAGCAATCAGCGGGAATTATGCAAAGTTCAGAATTAATTTTACGCTTTTTTGGAATACCAAAAATACATAAGTTAAGATTATAGTAATTCAGTTTCAATATCTTCCATTAGCTTTTCACGGAATACCATCTTCCATTCAATATTACCTGTATGTTCAAACCTCAAAGCAGACAAAGCAGTATGTTGTTCTGAATTTTGAAGCGGTGCAGTAAAAAATGCTGTCGGTCCGTCTGCGCCACCAATAATTGCAATAGAACAAGCATCATAACTCGTCTGTGGCTCAAACTGATTATGGGGTTTTCGCTTGGGTTGTTCGTTATCGAGGCAATCACGGACTTGGAAGTTTATTCCCGCTAACTCAGGCTCTACTATATATGTCATAGCCGTATGAAGTGTGGGGAATTCATATTCTTCGTGCTGAAATCCTTGCAGTGCAATAACAGACGAAGTAAAACTTCAAAGTTTCTTGCGATGGGATGCACGCAATCCCCAAAATTCATAGGACTTACGGCAAATATCATTTCACCGAACTGAGGGATAGTGCAGTAATGTATGCCGTCAACACCTGAAGCTGCAAGAATTCTTGCATTCTTCGGTGTGCAGTAATAAAGTTCAAAATCACCATTCTGCATAAACCCTAAAGGTGACAGGTCTATTTTTGTTTTCTTAAATGATTTTATATCCATAATCTTAAATCTCTTTTTCAAAAATCAGGTCTAATTCTTGCGTGTGTCCTGTGCCACGCTGTTTTGTAGGAATGTATCCAACATATCTCCAACCTTGTTCAGCTCGTTTATTTATAATTGAACGATAATCCCCAATAGAATAGATGTTGCCTGAGCCTAAACCCCAACCACCGAAATCACAACTTACGGTTTCATATTCATATTTATACATTGTATATCCTCCTTTAAGAATTTAAGTAAGCATTACTTTAAGTTCTTCTTTT
Source organism: Acutalibacteraceae bacterium (assembly GCA_045578985.1). Classification (GTDB taxonomy): domain Bacteria; phylum Bacillota; class Clostridia; order Oscillospirales; family Acutalibacteraceae; genus DTU089. The sequence goes on from JAZNLH010000046.1 coordinate 87,308, forward strand.
GGAAATATATTAAAACCGAAACAATAAACACAACTATAAAAATGCAAGCACCGATTATTACAAATACAGGGGGAATATCAAACGCTCGGTTAAGATAATCTATGTTCCACTTATAATTAACAGTTAGAGTTTCATCGTCAAAAGAAACATTTTTCAGAAGAGAGCCTATTGACTGAAATTCATTGTTATATACTTTTTCAGTTTTGAATTTTTCGGCTTCATCATATGAAGAGAATTCTGATTGTAGTAGAATTTGTCTGCGATTCGTGGATTATAAGTGAAAAAGGATTTTATATGAAACAAAAAGTTTTTACTATAACTAATTATAGCATACACAAGAATCAATTTTCAACTTGAATACCTATGCTTGTTGCTTTTAAGACAGCAAGTACTATCTTACCTTTAAAATAAAGATGCGCAAGGCCTTGGAACACAGGATTTCCGGTAATGATGTGGGTAATAGAATTTGAATCTGTACAGATTACATTGTTAGTTTCTGAGTCTGATGCATATGCCAATTTCATTACGCCGTATACCAAAAGGTAAAAAAACTAAGAGGCTTTATCATAACAATAATTAATAATGTGTTTTTATTGCAAAGTGACGTGTTAGTTGGTATAATGACATAGACGTATAAAAAGCAAAATGCAGGTGGTTGATTTGAAAGATTTAATAAATGAAATATGCTCGCTTGTAAAGGATTGCGGAAAGATAATTCTTAATGCAGACAGAGAGAGAATGGCCATCAAGACTAAATCCGGTATTGCGGATTTAGTTACTGAGTATGATTCCGGAATTCAAAGAAAGCTGGCAATTGGTTTGAAAAAACTTTTGCCGGAGGCGAAATTTATCGGTGAAGAAGGCTCAAGTGACGAATTAACCTATGATGGTTTTGCCTTTGTTGTTGACCCTATTGATGGTACAACAAACTTTATCAAGGATTATCATTTCAGCGCAGTATCGGTTGCCTTGTTGAAGGGAAAAGATGTTGTGGCAGGTGTTGTTTATAATCCTTATCTTGATGAGCTTTTTTATGCAATAAAAGGTGAAGGTGCTTTTTGTAATAACAAAAAAATAAAAGTTTCTGACCAACCTATGAGTAACGCGCTTGTGCTTTTTGGTTCATCACCTTATGATAAAACTCTTGCTGAAAAAACCTTTAACCTTGTTTTTGAATATTTTAACAAGGCTTTAGATATAAGAAGAAGTGGTTCTGCCGCATTGGATTTGTGTTCAGTTGCTGCAGGGCGAGCAGAGCTTTATTTTGAATTACAGGTTTCACCTTGGGATTTTGCTGCCGGTAAATTAATTGTTGAAGAAGCAGGCGGTGTTGTTACAACATTAGACGGAGAAGAACTTTCGTTTGACAAGAAGAACTCAATTATAGCAAAAAACGGTGTGATTTGATTTTTGCTTTATCAATTGTTTTTGGAGTGATCTTATATGAATGGTAAAAAAGTGTTGGCGGTTATGTTCTCGCTGATTATGGTTTTATCTTTAACTGCTTGTAAAGGCAATGATGATACTTCCGTCACACAAGAGAGTACAACGGTTTTTTATAATGTTGTAGATGAAACGGTTGCGGAAAGTGTTTTAAATACTGAAGTTGTGGTATCAAATCCTGCTTCTGAATATTATGTTCAGGAAACTACTCAATCTTCATCATCTGAAGGAACAACTTTATCAGCAGAAACAGCAGTGACAACCACCGAGGTTTATGATGACCCATGCGAATGGTCTAAAGAAAGAATTGTTGAGGAGTATAAAAAAGCGGCAAGAAAATCCAACTCAACTGCAAAATCAACGCAGAGAATTGCTCTTAAGGAAATCAATATCAATAACGGAGAGCATGATAATGAAATATCTTTAATTAAGCCGATAATTGCAAAATTTCTTGAAAGTAATTCCACCGAAAAAGAGGGGATTACGGGCGGATTCGAAAACCTTATTCCTCAGGATGTAAGCTCGGCTAAAGCATATAAAAGCGGTAATGATATTATTATTGAAATGTTTATGGTTGAACAAACCTCAGGTGCGAAAGATGATGCTCTCAGCGGAAGTGTTGGTCACGCCATTACCACGGTGGGCGATATCAGTGAGGTTGTTAAGGATCTGGCTGATATGGGACTTTCTCTTGAACTATCTGAAGAGGATACTAAGATATATTATACAAACCCGAGTTTAAAGGTCAATGTTAATGATAATGGCGAAATTATCAGCGGAACCTGGAGCTACACGGTTGAAATAAGTATGAATAATTTCAAGGCTTTTGGAAAAAACGTTGATAAAGCATCAATTGTTATGGAAAATACAATTATTGTATAAAGGAAGAGGATGTAAAAAACGCAGACCTCATAAAACAATCTGAATCAAGGGGTTCTTGCAGGACTGATACCTGCAAGAACCCCTTAAACAATGAAAAATCAGGTTTTTAATATTTATTCTGTACTTAAGAAGTTTGTTATAAATGATTTGATTTCAAACTCATTGTGTGTTTTTCTTATAGCATCCAATAAGCGTAATCCTACTCTGAATGGGGAAAATTCTTCGCGGTCAGTAATATGGCGCTGTATGCCGTGACATAAGCTATCTTTATAATCTGAAAATGTGCTGTAGCACTACTGCTGTTTGATACAATGCATTGTTTTTTATATCGTTGCATTTTCAAATTCAACTGCATACTACAAAGAAAAAGCTTCTTGAATTGCAATAAAACTCTTTATTGAACAAATGTATTTGATGTGGTAATATAAAAATAGGCAGCAGGAAGAAAGGTGGAAATATGCTGAAAACATATAAAAATTTGTTGCTGTTGTTATCGGTGTTGTGGTGTTACTTGTTGTGGCATATTCCTGCCGACATATTGCACCTGAATTTATATAACAATAGTTTGTTGGAATTTATGGGAGAGTAACTCTTAAATCAAGAGTGAAATAGATTTATTTTTCTGAAGGGAGAAATGTGATATGGGACTTATTAAAGCTGGTATAGGCGCACTTGGTGGCGTTTTGGCTGATCAATGGAAAGAATTTTTCTATTGTGATTCTTTAGAAAATGATGTTTTAGTTGTAAAAGGTCAAAAACGCATAGGTGGCCGTTCTTCAAATACAAAAGCAAGTGACAATATTATTTCAAATGGTTCGGGCATTGCTGTTGCAGAGGGACAGTGTATGATCATCGTTGAACAGGGCAAGATTGTTGAAATCTGTGCAGAACCTGGTGAGTTCACTTATGATGCATTAACTGAGCCAAGTGTTTTTTCAGGCAAACTCGGTGACAGCATAAAAGAATCTTTCAGGACAATCGGTAAACGATTTGCATATGGTGGCGACACGGGAAAAGACCAGAGAGTTTATTATTTCAATACAAAAGAACTTATAGGCAATATGTTCGGCACACCAAATCCCGTTCCGTTCAGAGTTGTTGACAGAAATATCGGATTGGACATTGATATTTCAGTTCGTTGTAACGGTACATATTCATATAAAATCAGCGACCCTATTTTGTTCTACACAAATGTATGCGGTAATGTTGAAAGAGAATACACAAGAGAAGAGATTGATGCTCAATTAAAGTCAGAGTTTTTAAATGCTTTACAACCTGCATTTGCAAAAATTTCTGATATGGGAATCCGTTACAGTGCATTACCCGGTCATACAATGGAACTGTCCGATGCAATGAACGATGTTCTTACTGAAAAATGGGTAAATCTTCGTGGTCTTTCAGTAGTGTCTGTTGCAATCAATTCAATTACAGCACCTAAAGAAGACGAAGATATGATTAAACAGCTTCAGAGGAATGCTGTTATGCGTGACCCGACAATGGCTGCTGCAACACTAGTTGGTGCTCAGGCTCAGGCTATGCAGGATGCTGCAAAGAATGAAGCAGGTGCTATGACAGGCTTTATGGGTATGGGTATGGCGATGAATGCAGGTGGCGGCATGAATGCACAGAACCTTTTTGCAATGGGACAGCAACAAGCTCCAAAGCAAGCACCTGTACAGAATGGTTGGAGTTGTTCTTGTGGTAATACAGTTTCAGGCAATTTCTGTCCTAACTGCGGTGCCAAGAAACCCGCTCCTCAACCTGCGACAGACGGTTGGAAATGCACTTGTGGTGCAACAGCAACCGGAAACTTCTGCACTGAATGCGGTTCACCAAAACCTGCAAATGATGGCTGGACTTGCTCCTGCGGTGCAGTAAATAAAGGAAAGTTCTGTTCTAACTGCGGTGCAAAAAAAGACTAATTGTACAACAAGTTTATATAAAATGGTTACAATAAGGATTTGAACAATTCTGCCCTAAACATGGTGCAAGATTACCGTAACAAAACCATTAAAAAGCAAGGAGATGATTACCTTGTCAACTATTTTAGAACATAAATGTCCCAATTGTGGCGCCGGTGTTGAGTTCGATGTAGACTCTCAGAAGCTTAAATGTCCTTACTGTGATACAGAGTTTGAAATACCTGCAGAAGAGACGACTGATGATAATGGCAATGTTGTGGACTCAATAAACTGGGGTTCTGCAAATGCAGGTTGGAGCGAAGGCGAAACTGACGGTATGTCTGTTTATGTTTGTAACTCATGCGGTGGTGAAATTATCGCTGATAAGACAACAGGCGCTTCCACTTGTCCTTATTGCGACAATCCCGTTGTTATGAAGGGTCAGTTTTCAGGTGCCTTGAAGCCTGATCTGGTAATTCCCTTTAAGTTTGATAAAAAGGCTGCAAAGGATGCTCTTAAAAGGCATATCAGCACCAAAAAATTTGTTCCTAAAGCCTTTAAAGAGGAAAACCATATTGATGAAATCAAGGGTGTCTATGTTCCTCATTGGTTATTCAGCTGTGATGCAGTAGCCCAGGTTCGATATGGTGCTCAAAGAGTGAGAACATGGTCGGATAGTAATTATATTTATACCCAAACATCATATTTTGATATTTACAGGGCAGGTAGCATCGGCTTTGAAAACATTCCTGTTGATGGTTCAACAAAAATGGCGGATGAACTTATGGAATCAATTGAGCCCTTCAACATTCAGGATGCAGTTGATTTTAATACTGCATATCTTTCCGGTTATCTTGCAGATAAATATGATGTTTCTGTTGAAAACAGTATGGAAAGAGCTAACCAAAGAATACGTGAGAGTGCGGCTGATTCATTCAGACAGACTGTTCAGAATTATATTAATGTAGATACAAAGACAATAAATGTGAATGTTGCAAACGGAGTTTATAAATATGCTCTTTATCCCGTTTGGATTCTTAATACATCCTGGAATGGTAAAAAATATACTTTCGCAATGAACGGTCAGACAGGTAAGTTTGTTGGTGATATCCCAACTGATGAAAAAGCTGTTAAAAAGCTTGGCTTGCTTCTTGGCTTAGGTCTTTCTGCAGTTTTGTGCGGAATTTCCTGCCTTGTAGCGTTATTCTGAGGGGGTGCGTAAAATGAAAAATAAAGTTATAGCATTATTATTAGCTTTGATTATGTGCGCATCTCTTGTGCTTTGCGTTTCTGCAAAGTCAGAAATGTATGTCGTTGACCCCAATTATCTTCTCTCTGATAGCGAATGGGAATATCTTGAAAGCTATGGTGAAATGATCGAAGAAAGCTATGGCTATACCATTATGTTCGCTCTGACTGCTGATGTTTCAGATAGTGGATCTACTACTCAGTATTGCGAGGATATGTATTACACCTTTGCTGAATCAGATAATGGCGTAATCGTTACTCATAATCTTGATGAAAATGTTTATTCCTGGTATTGCGCAGGTAAGGGTGAAAAGGTATTTACCGAAGCGGTTATTGAGAAACTTTGGGCTTTATATGCTAACACAGATACCTATTACGACGGAATTTATGCCTTCTATGAGCAGGCTGAGGTTGTTGCTGAAGCTGCAAGCCTCAAGGCACCCGTAGCAAATGCTGGTAATGAAAACGAAGAAGAAGCAGAGGAAGAAGAAACCGTTGATGTTACTGAGTTTATTCCCGTTGAAAGAGAGCTTCCTCTCGTTGTTGATAACGCAAACCTTCTCAGCGTTGAAGAGGTAACTGATTTAATCGAAAGACTTGAAGCATTTGCTCTCGAGTATGAATCAGAAATCGCAATTCTTACCATAGAAGACCTTGATGGCAAAACTCCTCAGGAGTATGCTGATGATTTCTACGATTATTATGGCTATGGCTACGGTGAAAATGATGACGGTATGCTTGTTCTTTATAAGCCCGGTGCTGAAGGTGAAAGAGAGCTTTATATCTCAACTCACGGAACAGGTGTAGACGATTATTATGCAGATGATTTTATCAATGCTATGGTTGATTATCTTATAGCCGAAGATTATGTAAGCGCGTTTAATACATATATTGATATCGCTGAAAAATCTCATAAATTCTCTGTAAGCCCCATGTGGATAATTCTCAGTATTGTTTTCGGTATGCTTGGCGGTATAGCTATTCCTAAGGTAATGGCAAGTGCCAATAAATCCGTAAGACCTCAGAATGATGCTTCTGTTTATGCAAAGCAAGGCTCAATGGTAATAACAGGTAATTCGGATGTGTTTATTACTTCGAATATTACAAGAGTTGCCAAGCCGAAGAATAATAGTAGTGGTGGTACCCATACAAGTTCTTCAGGCAGAAGTCACGGTGGCGGTGGAGCAAAATTCTGATAAAGTTAATATGGAAAACACAACAAAACAGGCATCTTCCGTATCAGAAATGCCAATGCTGTTCCGGAGCTCTATATTGACCTCAGCGACCGTCAATGGATGCTCATCAGCGAAATATAACCTTGATGGTTATCTGTTAAAAAATTAAATTTTCCTATAAAAAGACTAATCAGCCGATGGAGAAATCCAACGGCTGATTTTTTATGGTTAATGTTTTGTGAAAGCATATGTGTGCATCTAAAAGCCACATACTAAGTTTAGTTTTACCAATTGTGTTCAGCAAATGAACTCTGTAAAACGTGTTGCACGACGAGGGAATGCTTTGAAGAAATCGTCAGCATCGTTTTTAAGTTCAACTCCGTTAATGAAAATTGCTGTTTGTGCTGTGTGACCTTCACCTGCAAGAAGTAATCTTGCTGCAGCAGGAGGGGTGAGGGCTATATCGTAATCACCACTATCTCTTTTAGTAACAGTCGCTTTGCCGTTTGTATATTCGACGTCAAAAATACCTTTATTCTGTTCAAGATTATCAAGGCTTAATATACTGAATTTCCCATATTGTTCCGGGTAGGCATTATTTTCGAGCAATTTTTTAAGATTATAAATTCGCGCTGCAATGCCACCAGTATATTCATAACTTGCGTTATCTATTCTGTCAGCAAAACAAGAAAACGACGAACCTAAGTACTGTTTTTTTACAACTAAAGTTTTTACTATGCCATCATAGTTTCGTAAAAAACCGATAATTCCAACAAGTGCCTCAGGAGTTAATGTAAATAATTCTTCTGCAACAAGCTCGTCAGGACGATTAACCATAAAACGAACGTACCCATCTACCTCACCATACTTGTTACGATGAATATAAGTGTAATCTGTATTTTCAAGAGGTTTATCGCAAAAATGGCTTTTGTCTTCCTTTATAATCATCAGGTTTTCTCGAAGCGCACATTTGTTATAGAAATCACACAACTCATGAAACTGTTCGCCTGTATAGAGTTCAACGTCGTTATTGCGCTCAATTTGAGAAAGACTATTAAAGGGTATTTTTATTGAGAATGCGCGGTCCAGATTTGCAAAGCCGAATTTTTCATAATAGGAAATAGAAAATGGTGAAAGAAATCCAACAGTTATATCGTTTTTTATAGCAATTTCACTGACTTCATCAAAAAGTGCTCTGACACCGCCCATTCTGCGATATTCAGGCTGACTGCAAATGCCGTCGAGAATGAGTGATTTAATAATATTGCCACAATAGTTGCATTTGTGATTGTATACTTCAGCACCTGCAATAAGCTTTCCGTTATAAAATGCCCCAAGAACCGGCATATCAACCTTGTTATCTACTTCTTTGTCAAATTTCCATATAAATGATGCGGCAGAAACCTTGAGATAATCCGATGCTTCTTCCGGTTTTATAAATCTTACTTCCATAACTGTTCTCCTGAATGTTGGTTATAATTCAATTATAACATCAGTTACTGAAAATTCAATATTGAATATGGCAGAGCTTTAAGAATTATATTTGTGGGCAAATCTAATTATTTATACATAAAAACAGAAACCCGAAATATCGGATTTCTGTTGTTTGACAAAAGTACCAAAGGGAATAAACTGAAATAAACGCAAGTAAATGTATTATCAAATATACTTCGGCTATTTCAGCACCGAAAGGTAACGTAACTATTTTCTTGTGAGTGTGCAATATTCGGAACCAGACCTGCATCCTACGCTTGCAAAACCTCCAACGAGTTTAACTACACCCTCATCGTCCAATAAAAACACAATTTGTCCGTCAACGTGTTTAACTCCACCCTCATCGTCCAATAAAAACAAATTTTGTCCGTTATGTGTATCAAAACCATTAGGAGTCTGAGATGTGTTATACAGAAAACCCGTAACTTCACCGTCCTTGATTAAGATGTTCTCATGAGGGATGGCTGCTTCTTTTGTTTCTGTATCGGTTGAGGTGAAACCAAAGTGTAAATCCTCGTAATAGCTTTTAATCACGAGTTTAAAATAATATTTATCGCATAAATCAGTGTAGCGCTTGTATTCCTCGTCGCTACATTCTGCTTTTTTAATTTTGAAAAAACCATTATTTGAGTGTTGTTGTAAAATTAAAATATTATGCATAATATTTCCCCTGTTTCTATTGTGTAATTAACTATATCATATATGTTAAGTAAAATCAATAATTTATGATTATATGTATTGACTGTATGGAGCAGGTTCAAGTCCTTTTTCTCTTCTACATAAAATAACAAAAGAGTCACACAGGTGACTCTTTTGTTGTTAGTGCTGATGTTCATGCAGTATTTAATTTTATCACATTTCCATAATATTTAGGGTTACATATCAAATAAGGCTGAGTAATATAACAGGAATTTGCTGTTTCATTATCAGTTTTTGATATAATTTGCAATACCTATCCATGCGCAGGCTTCTGCATTATTAGCTGCTATTTGTGCATATTGTGCTGCTCTATCTGTATTTTGTTCGATGTTTGCAAGAGATTGCAATTTTTCTTGGTTTTGCTTGATAATCTGGTCATTCTGAGCTGCTAACCAACATTGATTTAATATCATTTCTTGTTGCTGTTCAATTATAATATCAAGTTTTTGTTTTATTTCAGTCAAATTAAAATTTAGCAAGGCTGCAGAAAGTGTCTCAGTGGATGATCCGATATATTCGCATAAATAATGTACAGCATAAAGGTTTCTGTGTTGTTTAGGAATAATATTAATATTGTAAGCTTTGTCAAGTATTGCTCGTGCTCTGTCTAATTCGTCATATACTTCATCAATTTGACGTCTGATTTCCTTAATGTTCACAACTCTTTTGTTATATTCCTGAGGAGCGAACCCTTTGAAATTTTTGTATGACTTTTTGAAAACTTTTCTTGCCAAGTTTTTTTCTGTAAAATCATAAAGATTATAAGTTTTGCCGACAACGCATGATAATAAAGAAGATAATTTTCTGTTAAATTGGTCGTCAATTTTTACCCATTCATAACCGTATTCAGACGGAGAAAGCTCGACTGGTTTTCGTCTTCCATCTGTATCCATAATCCAATTATATCCGCCGTAAATTCGCTGAGTTGTATTAATGGTATGAGTGTTTGGCAGACAAGCGATAAAATAATCTGTACCGTCGAAAAGAAGATGCAACGTGTGTCGATTATTAATGTTATAATACCAACATAAATTCCATTCAATTTTATATAGAGAATTTATCAGCTCTTCAATCTTGTTTTCTAGTTTTCTACATGAATATTCCAATATTCGCACATCTTCAAGATAAATAGTTAAAGCTCGATGATCCAAACCGCTTTGGGTAGATACACCTGTTTCCTGCTTTGTAACGATTCCGTCAATCTTTCTTCCGCAATTTAAACAAAACTTTGCATCTTGACTTATCTCTGTTCCACAATTATAACAAAACATTTTATCTCTCCTAATATCACCTAATTTAACTAGAGTATATCAATAAGACCAGAAATTGTCAATATAATCGTTCGTCTGGTACATGTAATTTAATGCTTGATTTATTATCATAAAATCATTTGCCAATATTTTGAACTTATGTGTTTCATCGTGTATCAATAAAATATAAAATAATTAAGGCAATTCGGATGCTCAGTGTTATTCTGAAAGTGTAATGCTTATTTTGTGTATGTAATAGATGGGATTACTGTTAAGTTTTTCGTTATAAAATAACAATATCACTACTGATGTGAATTGTATCAATAGTGGTATCACATTTGGTGCGGGTGATAGGACTTGATGGGCTCTGCCCATCATTCGCAAGTACCTTGCGAACGCCCGATTGTGTTCGCCTTCGGCGAGGGCAGGTTCAAGTCCTATTATTGTTCCCATAAATAACAAAAGAGTCACAAAATGTGCCTCTTTCGTTATTGGTGCGGGTGACAGGACTTGATGGGCTCTGCCCATCATTCGCAAGTACCTTGCGAACACCCGATTGTGTTCGGCTTCGCCGAGGGCAGGTTCAAGTCCTATTATTGTTCCCATAAATAACAAAAGAGTCACAAAAAGTGACTCTTTCGTTATTGGTGCGGGTGACAGGACTTGAACCTGCACGGGGGTGCCACCAGAACCTAACGGTAACACCACCTGGATGACACGCCGTAAACCCAGTAGAATCAAGGGTTCTCAGCTTTTCGGTTTTTCAGGTTTTCCAACTATTTGCATAATAGTATAGAAAAATGCGATTGTCAAGAGAAATGTTGGCGATTATATTTTGACGAGCTAACTTGCTTATTATCTTACTTACCATCTTGAATACTCGCTTAATTCTACACAACAAAATTTTTACTGCATAATACAAAGAATAAGAGTAGCTGCACTTTGTAATTATTGCTTTTTAAAAAGCTTAGTGATATAATCAAAAAAAAATACCGGTGGTGATGTGGTTTGAATTTATTACATATGAAATATGCCGTTGAGGTTGCAAGGCTCGGTTCTTTGGGTAAAGCATCTGAAACTTTGCTTATTGCAACGCCTAATATAAGCCGTTCAATTAAAGAGCTTGAAGCAGATCTTGGTATATCTATTTTTGAACGAACCACCAAAGGCATGGAGCTTACTCCTGACGGAGAGCAATTCATAAACTTTGCCAAAAGAATTCTCGGTCAGATTGAGCAGGTTGAGGATTTCTATAAAAAAGGCACAGCTAAAAAACAGGAGTTTTCTATTTCTGTTCCCAGAGCTTGTTATATCTCTGAAGCATTTGCAGAATTCTCAAAATCACTTTCGGGTGATGCAGCGGAAATATTTTATAAAGAAACCAACTCCCAGCGAACAATCCGCAATATGCTTGAGCATGATTATAAATTAGGTATAATCCGTTATGCAGAAAACTACGATAAATATTTTAAATCAATGCTTGAAGAAAAAGGATTTCAGTATGAGTTAGTAACGGAATTTACATATTCTCTTATTATGAGCGCAGATAATCCGTTGGCAAAAAAAGAAAACATATCGTATGACGACTTAAAGGATTACATAGAAATTGCCCACGCAGACCCTTATG
>JAZNLH010000047.1:0-63429 GCA_045578985.1 Acutalibacteraceae bacterium
GTTTTTTTCAGTTTTCGATTTTTTATAGATGAAGAAAGCACCAACAGAAAATATCGATAAAAGTAAAATGCAAATAACAGTCATAACAACTCTCCGAAAAACAATAAAATTTATATACTATATTAAATCACAAAACAGATACTTTGTAAATATTATAAGAAAAGTGAACATATATTATATGGGTGAGATTTATGTTAAAAATTGTAAAAAATGAAATCCTTACATATTCGGTATATGAAAACTTTGTAAAAAAACTTAATGAAAAATACGAAGCCTTGAAAATTACCACTTGCGGAAAAAGTCTTTTGGGGAAAGATATTTTCGCTTTTGTTACAGGGGAGGGGGAAAAGAACATTGTTTACGTAGGTGGAACACATGGTATTGAATGGCTTACGTCTTTGTTATTGTTAAAATTCACCGAAAATCTTGCGAACGCTTATGAAAATGAAAACTTGCTTTCGGGATTTAATATTAAAGATGTTCTGAAGAATAAAAAAATTATTATAATTCCCGAACTTAATCCTGATGGTATCGAAATTGCAATTAAAGGTGCTTCTGCCTGTGAAAAATATAAGGGGTCAAATTTTGAAATATGCAATGGCGATTTCAGTTTATGGAGTGCCAATGCAAGAGGTGTTGATATAAATCATAATTTTAATGCAGATTGGTATTCTTTGAGAGAGAAGGAAAAGGTAGCAGGAATAAATTCACCATCACCAAGTCGCTATGGTGGACTTTTTCCTGAAAGTGAACCTGAAACCGCAGCAATTACCCGACTTTGCAGAAGAGTACCCATTGATATGATGCTTACATTTCATTCCCAAGGTGAAGAAATATTTTATGAATATGGTAAAAACACCCCTGAAAAAGCCTTGCATATTGCAAAAATCTTTTCTGCTTTAACCGATTATACCTTGGTTAAAAATGAGGGGCTTTATTCAAGCGGTGGTTTAAAAGATTGGTTTATTGAAGAGTTTAATCGTCCTGCTTTTACAATTGAAATCGGCAAGGGTAAAAATCCTTTACCACTTGAAGATGTTGAGAAGATATATGAAAAACTTGAGGCAATGATGGTGGTTGGGATGATAATTTGAGTGAAGAGTGAAAAGTGAAGAGTGAAGAGGTTAGGGGAAGCTTCGCTTCCAAACATTATAAATTAAATTTTGTAAATTTGCCTCTTTACAAAGAACAAATGTTCTGATATAATGTGTGTCACGAACAAATGTTCTGTAATTGTAAAGGAAGAGGAAAGTGGAAAGAGTTATTTTGCATTGTGATTGCAACTGCTTTTTTGCATCAGTTGAGGCGGCATTGAAACCTGAACTTAATAAATATGCTTTTGCGGTATGTGGTGACCCTGAAAATCGTCATGGTATAGTTCTTGCAAAAAATGAAAAGGCTAAAAAATATGGTGTGCAAACAGGGGAGGCAATCTGGCAAGCTAAAGCTAAATGCCCTAAATTAGTAACAGTTGCCCCACATTATAAAGAATATAAAGAATTTTCAAAAAGAATTTTTGATATTTACTGTCGGTATACGGATTTGGTTGAGCCTTTCGGAATTGACGAATGTTGGCTTGATGTGACGGGGAGTGTTCATCTTTTCGGTAGCGGTAAAGAAATTGCAGATGAATTACGCGAAGTTATAAAGAAAGAAATAGGTGTTACAATTTCTGTTGGTGTTTCGTATAACAAAATTTTTGCAAAAATGGGTAGCGATTACAAAAAGCCAGATGCCACGACGGAGATTACGCCAGAAAACTTCAAAGAGCTTTTATACCCTTTGCCAATAGGTGAGTTATTTATGGTAGGCAGAAAAACTGCGGAAAAACTTCGTAGTATCGGAATAAGAACTATCGGTGACGGGGCAGATACGGACGAAAAAATCCTTTACCGTATTCTTGGTGAAAACGGCAGAATGCTCTGGCAATATGCCAATGGATACGATTATGCACCTGTTTTGCGATTTGACTATCGAGAAGCCTATAAATCCATTGGTAACGGAGCAACCTTTAAAAGAGATTTAATGAATTTCAGTGATGTTCGTACATGTATTTTCTTTCTTTGTGATAAAGTTGCCGCAAGACTTCGAAAGCATAATTATGAATGTGCAGCCTTGCAGGTAGGCATAAAAGATACAAATTTTCAAACAATTCAGCGCTCATCACAATTATCATCGCCAACGGATTTATCATATGATTTGCGGAATGCGGCACTTTCACTTATAGAAGCAAACATTGATATTGAAAAAGAGCCGATTCGCTCTTTGACAGTAACGGGAACAAAACTTTTGAATAATGATGAAGTTTGTGAACAAATTTCATTTTTGGATTTGGATTATCACATAAAAAGAGAAAAAGAACACCGACTTGAATGTACCAAAGACAACATTCGCCATAAATACGGACTTGGTACGCTTATACGATGTTCATTTATAGATAACGATTTTGGTTTCTGATTTTGGGGGTAGTGATATGAAATGTACAATAACTGATTTAAGGTCAAAAGAGGTTATAAATGTTGATAACGGTTGCCGTTTGGGTTGCGTTACAGATGTAGAAATCGACACGTGTACAGGTTGTCTTGTAAGCATAACCGTCTTTTGCGGAAGAGGTGTTTTTGGTTTTTGCGGAAAAGGGGAGGAAATCGTCGTTTGCTGGAAAGATATTGTTGTAATCGGTGACGACACAATTTTAGTGCGAAAAGGCGGAACAAAACTCTCGTAGTTTCCTACGAGAGTAGTGAAGAGGTAAGAGGGAATAGTGAAGAGTTGAGGGGAAGCTTTGCTTCCAAACATTATTTACTTCCTCGTCTTATTATAAATCTTTGATTTAATACCATCAACAAGTGAGAGCCTTGTTTTATCGTGAACCTTTAATTCGTCAATGGTGTAGCCCTTTAAGCTGAACTCAGCCTTGTCGCTTTCGTAAAGGTCAACAATACTGCCGTCAGAAAGCTCTGTTATGCAGGAATATACATAAGAAAATGGATTTAAACTGTCTGTAACTTTCTTTGTGTATTTCCATTCCACAACATTGTTTTTGTCATAAAGACCAATTTTTATGACGCCAAGTTTTCTCGTTTTCTTTGATGGACAAGCAACAATGATTGCATCCTTGCCGTCAATTTTTTTGCTGTAATTTATAACAGAAAACATACAGTTGGAGCAATATTCCAAGCCCTTGTCAACTGTGTATTTGCCCCAGGTTTCACCACCGTCGGTTGAGTCGGTGTAGCTGATATAACCTGCAATATTTCTTGAATACATACGGAGAACGCCGTTGTTGAGAAGCGCAAACTGGCTTTCGGAGCTTTTTCCTGCCATACCTACTTGATTGGCTTTTTCAGAGCGGTGCCAGTTTTCGCCATCCTCGGTATAAATAACGCTTGTATATTCTCTGCCACCATTGTTATCGTAAATTGAGAAAAGAACTCTCTGCTTTCCGTCCTTTTCAATGCAGATGCCAACACCGGGAGAAAAGCCTGTAAAACCTTTGGAGTCTATTTGTGTGTTAAGAATTTTACCCTCAGACCAGGTTTCGCCGTTGTCAAAGCTTTTTCTTACCCAAAGATAATAGGTCGGATAAATTTTAATTGGTGCATAAGCGTAGAAAATATTTGCGATAATGTCATTATTATTCAATGTGCCATCCTTGTTCATTTGTTTTATGAGAACAGGGGAAAATGCCTCACCGATTTTTTGATAAATATTATAAAATCTATCAACAAAATAATCATTATAGCTTGAATTATCGGAGAATTTCAGAACAGGGGCAAAGCCGCCATCATTGAAATCACCAACATAATAGGGATAATGATTTTTATCAAGAGTTGTGCTTTCTGCTTTTTCGTGGCTTGTTTTATCACAAAGTACGAGTTTGCCGTCAATGAAACCGCTGCCTTTTCCGTAGGTTCCTGCACTCCAAAGACCCATATATGCAGGACAAGCATCACAAGCGTGGTAAATAACTCCACTTTTATCTTCACACATTGCCGCATCGCAAAAAGAGGCGGATGTGGGAATTGCTTTGTTATGGTCAGCATCTTCCATATCATTGAAATGGTTTACCCAGACAATATCCGACCAGGTTTTGCAATTGTCATCGGAATATCGAATAACAGTTTCAATGTTTGCAGGGTCATCTGTTCCGTTGCCGTAACGGATGTCACCACCTGCAAGAACTCTGCCATTTCTGAGAGTAAGTATTGATGGAATACGGAAAAGTTTACTGTTTCCGGTTCCCGCAGAATAAGGGTTTGTAAAATTTGACATTTTTATATCTCCTTATAATTAAACCAATCTGAATGTCTTAACTTCAAAGGGCGTAATATTGAAAGTGATTTTATTATCTTTAAAGGTGATTTCTTTTTCGTCAACTTCCATTAGATTGCATTGGTACGCCTTTGAGAAAGGCAGATTTATTGTGAGTGTTCTTTCACCACGGACTCTTCTGCTCTGATATACGCGAACAATAATTCCTTTACCGTCCTGAGCTTGTTTTACCGCATCAATAACAATGTCATCATTATCGCAGTTAATGTAACTTTTGCTTTTCGGCAAATTGCCGTTCTTTGCAGAAACGGGTATACCCTTAAGCGCAAAGTTGAGCTTGAACGCTTCCTGAACTGTGCCACCTGTCTGCCATGTACCTGCATGGGGGTAGTAGGAATATGTGAAGCTGTGGTGACCCAAATCACCGTATCTGTCGGGCGTTGTGGGGGCACGAAGAAGAGTGATTCTCATTCTGCTGTTGAGTATATCATATCCATATTTGCAGTCGTTGAGAATACTTACGCCATAATCGCCTTCGGAAAGGTCTGCCCATTTATGTGCGCATTGCTCAAAGCGTGCCGCATCAAAAGAAGAGTTGCGGTGGGTGGGGCGTTTAATAGCACCATGGGCAGCTTCAAAGGTTGCTTCTGTGTTAAGAATATTAACATCAAAAGCAGCTTTCATAACCTTGTCGCGTTCTTGCCAATCAACCTCTGTTTCAAAGAGCAGCTGCCTGCTACCTGCATAAAGAATAATGTTCTGTGAAATGGTTGATTTGTTAAACTTTCTCACAACTTTAAGAACTGCTCTTACGGGTGAACATTCTGTAATTTCAATGCTTTCTGCTTTTTCAAGAACCCATTTTTTCTTTTCATAGTTTTGTTCAAGATTCCATGCAGTTTCGTGAACACATTTATCAATGAAAACAGTAATCAGGTTACCCTTGCCATCAAGAGTTTCTCTGTTGTTTTCTTTATCAAAGATTGATGTAAGAATACCGTTTTCATCATAAGAAATTTTAAGGATTTCGTTTTCGATAATTCCGTTACCGATTTTAACAGTTTCTTTTTCTTCTTTTTCTTCAAAAGCAAAGAATTTGTAGCCCATTGGGGGAACTTGGTCTGCAATAAATTCAGTGTATTCTTCACCATCTTTTGTAAACACTCTTGAAAGTGAACCGATTTTCTTGTTGCCCTTAACAGTAACAGGTGCGGTTACCTCGTTTGAGATCATATTCCAGACAACAATACCATCTTTTTCTGCGGTGATGTTTGCGGTAATTCCCTCAAGAGCAGAGCAGAAAATCTCTGTTCCGTCTTTTTCGAGTTTTGCAAAATCAGGTCTGCAGTCTTCCATTGCCTCGTGAATGGAAGTGCCGGGGAGAATATCGTGGAACTGATTTTTCAGGAATAAAAGCCAGAGATTCTGGAGCTTTTCAATATCGTAACCGCCACCGAAAACTCCTACCATTTCGCAACGGCTTAAAAGAAATTCGTTTTTACGGTTACCTTTTTTAATAAAGCCCTGGCTTGTATATGTACCGCGATGGTTTTCATAATAAAGCTCATCGCAGTATGTTGGGAGCTCTTCGCGGATTTTTTCTGCTTCTGCAAAAAATTCTGCAGGATGTCCCATTCTTGTTTTGGGAAGACCGGGGAAGTTTTTAAGTCTTTTTGCATTTTCAAGCATTCTGTAAGTGCTTCCGCCACCGCCGTCACCATAGCCGAACATACCAAAGCCTGTTTTTAAAACGTGCTTCAAATCGTTGTTAAAGGAGGCAGCGCAAACTTGCTTGGGGTCATAATCACCCTGATAATGAGAGCGCTGATTAAGTGCGAGAATTTCAGAACCATCTGCACCCTTCCATTTGAAAACGGTGTGGGGGAATCTGTTTGTGTCCTGGTTTAAAAGCTTTGTTGTAATAAAATATTTCATACCGCTCTTTTTGATAATCTGCGGTAAAGCATAGGAAAAACCAAAGCAGTCGGGAAGCCAGTAGGTATCAGATGAAACCCCGAATTCTTTAAGGAAAAATTCTCTTCCGTAAAGAAGTTGACGAATCATACTTTCACCCGATGCAACGTTTGTGTCACATTCAACCCAGGTGTTACCAACGATGCCCCATTGACCATTTTTCACCTTTTCTTTAATTCGCTCATAAAGCTCGGGATTATTATTTTTTATCCAATGATAAACAATAGCCTGGCTTTGGGTGAAAGTGAATTCTGGATATTGATCCATAAGAGCAAGATTATTTGCAAATGTACGGGATGTTTTCCGTTCTGTTTCCTGTGAACGCCAGAGCCACGCAATATCAAGATGACTGTGACCATCCATAATAACCTCGAATTGAGGACTGTGCTTTATTTTGGCAAGCTCTGTATCAAAATGCTCACAGGCAATTGCTATTGATTTTCTTGTGTCAGCATCATCAAAATCGAAATCAACAAGGTGAAGAGAATCATCAAGCACCTTGTATACATCCTCGCGGATATATTGGTCTTTTATGTATTTTAATGCATCCCATGCAAGTGAACAGTTAAGATAAAATCTCTCGCATATTTCGTCGATACATGCAAAGCTTGCGAATTTGAGCTTGTATTCTCTTTCGGTTTTACCTGCCATTGCATCGTTGCAAAAACTTGCAGAGTCAACAACTGCTTCAAGTTCTATATTCATAGGTTCGCCGAATTTTAAATATTGGGGGTTAATTACAACGGTTTCACGGGCAACCCAACCGCTATGCTCTCGTGATGAAACGGAGTTTGCAATTTTGCCATCGATTTTCACCATTATTTCTCCACCGAAATCAAGGTTGAGATAAATCTTGTTTCCTTTAAAGCTTTCAGGGAGCGTAACCTGTGCTTTAAATATTCTTGCACAATCGTACCTTGCAAACCAATGGTCGCCTAATTCAATGGTTTTCTCTGTTTCGGGCAAAAATTCATATTTACCCGCACCAAGATAATTACCGTCGTAGGTAGTCCATTGAGGAATAGAAATACTGTCTGTTTCGCAGTATTTTTTCAGTTGTTCCAACATATCGAATAAAACGTGTTCTTTGGGAGTGCGCATATTAATTCTCCTAAACAATATTAATATTTCTTTTAATATATCATAAGTAAAAGATGATTATCAAGAAAAAAATCGATATTCGGAATATTTGTATATAATAGTAATAAAGTTGATGTATTATCTTTTCTTTTAAAATGTTTCGTGGTATAATATTATGAATACTATTTTTGAGGAGGGCTGCAAGCCTATGGATAAATTTAAACTAGTTTCACCTTATGCACCTACGGGCGATCAGCCCGAAGCGATAAAACAGCTTGTTGACGGGATTAACAAGGGCTACGACGAGCAAACACTTTTGGGCGTAACCGGATCGGGTAAGACCTTCACTATGGCGAATATTATAGCACAGCTTAACCGACCAACCTTGGTTCTTGCTCACAATAAAACCCTTGCGGCGCAGCTATGCTCCGAGTTTAAAGAGTTTTTTCCTGAAAATGCCGTTGAATATTTTGTATCCTATTACGATTACTATCAGCCTGAGGCGTATATTCCCTCAACGGATACTTATATTGAAAAAGACAGTGCTGTCAATGATGAGATAGATAAGCTTCGTCACTCTGCAACCTCTGCGCTTTCCGAAAGGCGAGATGTTATAATAGTTGCAAGTGTTTCGTGTATATATACTCTCGGTGATCCTATTGATTACCGCAGTATGGTTATATCTCTCAGAACAGGTATGCAAAAGGATAGGGACGAACTTATAAAGAAGCTTGTCGAGATTCAGTATGAGAGAAACGATGTAAGCTTTACCCGTAATAAATTCAGGGTTAAGGGCGATACAGTGGAAATATTCCCTGTTTATTCCTCTGAAAGTGCATACAGAATAGAGTTTTTCGGTGATGAAATTGACAGAATTTCCGAGATTCATCCGCTTACAGGAGAAGTGAAAAGTGTGCTTTCTCACGTTGCAATTTATCCTGCTTCCCACTATGTTGTTGAGCCTGAAAAAATGGAAAAGGCTCTTGCGAACATATACAACGAAATGGAGCAAAGGGTGGAGGAGTTCAAATCACAGGGCAAGCTGCTGGAAGCCCAACGTATCCAACAGCGTACACTTTATGATATTGAAATGCTCAGGGAAACAGGTTTTTGCAAGGGTATAGAGAACTATTCACGTGTTATGTCAGGCAGAGAGCCGGGCACAGCGCCCTTTACCTTGCTTGATTATTTTCCCGATGATTTTATTCTTTTTGTGGATGAATCCCACGTAACACTTCCGCAGGTGCGCGGTATGTTCGGTGGTGACCGTTCAAGAAAAGAGAGCCTTGTCAATTTCGGTTTCAGACTTCCGTCTGCTTTTGATAACAGACCGTTGAAGTTCGATGAATTTTATAAAAAAACGCATCAAAAAATATTTGTCAGTGCAACTCCCGGTGACCTTGAAAAAGAAAAAAGCGCACAGACAGCGGAACAGGTTATAAGACCTACGGGGCTTCTCGACCCTGAAATCAGTGTCCGACCCACAGAAGGACAAATTGATGACCTCATTTCCGAAATCAATATTCGTGTAGAACGTGAAGAACGGGTTCTTGTAACTACACTTACACGAAAAATGGCAGAGGATCTGACTGATTATCTTACAAACTACGGAATCAAAGTTCGATATATGCATTTCGATGTTGATACCATTGAACGTATGAAGCTTATCAGGGATTTACGCCTTAAAGAGTTTGATGTGCTTGTGGGAATAAACCTGTTGAGAGAGGGTCTTGACATTCCTGAGGTGTCCCTTGTTGCTATACTTGATGCAGATAAAGAAGGTTTCTTGAGAAGTGAAACATCCCTTATCCAGACCATAGGCAGAGCGGCACGAAACGCTAACGGACAGGTTATAATGTATGCAGACGAAGTAACCGGATCTATGGAAAGGGCGATAACCGAAACATATCGCCGTAGGGAAAAACAGATGAAATACAACGAGGAACATGGCATCGTTCCCGAAACTATTAAAAAAGATGTCCGCGAGATTCTTGAAATAAGTTCTAAAGATAATATTCAGGAACGTGTTGCAAAACGCAGACTTTCTGAAAGAGAAAAGGACGAACTCATTGAAAAACTTACCAAGGAAATGCGTGCTGCCGCAAGACTTCTTGAGTTTGAACATGCAGCCTATTTAAGAGATCAGATAGAAAAACTTAAAAACGGAAAATAAAGGATTTTTATGGAAAAAAATTTAATTGTCAAAGGTGCAAGAGAGCATAATTTAAAAAATGTAAGCGTTGAAATCCCAAGGGATAAACTTGTTGTTTTTACAGGACTTTCCGGTTCCGGTAAGTCATCCCTTGCGTTTGATACAATTTATGCGGAAGGACAACGCAGATATATGGAAAGCCTTTCTTCATACGCACGTCAGTTTTTGGGAATTATGGAAAAACCCGATGTTGACAGCATAGACGGACTTTCACCTGCAATATCCATTGACCAGAAAACCACATCCAAAAACCCTCGTTCAACAGTCGGTACTGTTACGGAGATTTATGATTATTTAAGGCTTTTATATGCCCGTATAGGTGTGCCACATTGTCCTGTGTGTGGTAAAGAGATAAAGCAACAGTCCATCGACCAGATTGTAGACAGAATATTAAAACTTCCCGAGGGAACAAAGTTTCAGGTTCTTGCGCCTATTGCAAAAGGGAAGAAAGGCGAATTTCAAAAAGAACTTGAAAGTGCATCTAAATCCGGCTTTTCAAGAGCACGTATTGATGGCGAAGTTATAGACCTTTCAGATAAAGTTAAACTTAAAAAGAACATTAAACACAATATTGAAATTATAGTAGACCGCCTTATTATGAAAGAGGGCGTTGCATCACGTCTTACAGACTCTCTTGAAACAGCATTTTCTCTCACGGAGGGGAATGTTCTGATAGATGTAATCGGCGGCGAAGAAATTCTCTTTTCTCAGAATTTCGCTTGTCCCGACCACGGTTCTTGTATGGACGAACTTGAACCGCGAATGTTTTCTTTCAATAATCCTTTCGGTGCTTGTCCCACTTGTTCTGGATTAAGTGTATTCATGCGTGTATCGGAAGATCTGCTTGTTCCTAACAGAAAACTTTCCATTAACGATGGCGCTATTAAAGGTTGCGGTTGGAGCAAAACTGATTCAAGCACAATAGCGGGGATGTATTACAATGCCCTTGCCGAGAGATATAATTTTTCTCTTGATACACCCTTTAACAAGATTTCTGCAGAAGGTCAAAACGCCATTTTCTACGGTACAGGCGGTGAAAGAATCAAAATGGTCCGTCAAAATGAGTACGGCAGCGGAACTTATATGACAGAGTTTGAGGGTATTATAAACAATCTTGAACGCCGTTACAGAGAAACAACAAGTGATTGGTCCCGCAGGGAAATCGAGCAGTATATGACCGCTTGCCCTTGTCCTGATTGTAATGGCGCACGTCTTAAACCTGCACCCCTTGCCGTAACCGTAGGCGGTAAGAATATCAAAGAGTTTACAGATATGTCTATTCGTGATGAGTTGGCTTTTATTGAAAGCCTTGAACTTACGGAAAAAGAGAAAATTATCGGTAAACAGATTATTAAAGAAATTCGTTCAAGACTTGCATTCTTGTGTGATGTAGGGCTTGATTATCTTACGCTTTCACGTTCATCGGGCACATTATCGGGCGGTGAAAGTCAACGTATCCGTCTTGCTACGCAAATTGGCTCGTCCCTTATGGGCGTTCTGTATATACTCGATGAGCCGAGTATCGGTTTGCATCAGCGAGATAATGAAAAACTTTTGCAATCTTTATGCAATCTTCGTGATTTAGGAAATACACTTATCGTTGTAGAGCATGATGAAGATACAATGAATGCGGCTGATTTTATAGTGGATGTAGGTCCCGGTGCAGGTGTTCATGGCGGTGAAATAGTTTGTGCGGGAACTGTTGATGAAATAAAACAATGCGATCATTCACTTACAGGTCAGTACCTTTCGGGTAAAAAGAAAATCGAGGTTCCCGATAAACGTCGTAAAGGTAACGGAAAAAGCATCAGAATAATCGGTGCTAAACAAAACAATCTTAAAAACATTGATGTCGAAATACCGCTAGGTGAACTTGTTGTTGTAACAGGTGTTTCAGGCTCGGGTAAATCATCGCTTATTAATGAAATACTTTACAAAAAACTTGCGTCAGAGCTTAATAATGCACGTAAATTTGCAGGTAAACATGATGAGATACTGGGGATAGAGCATCTTGATAAAGTTATTGATATTGACCAATCACCCATAGGCAGAACGCCTCGTTCAAACACCGCAACCTATACAGGAGTTTTTAATGATATAAGAGCACTTTTTGCTTCAACACAGGATGCAAAAGCAAAAGGCTACGATGCAGGCAGATTCTCCTTTAATGTAAAGGGTGGAAGATGCGAATCCTGTGAGGGTGACGGTATTATAAAAATAGAAATGAACTTCCTTTCGGATGTTTATGTGCCTTGTGAAGTGTGTCGCGGTGCAAGATACAACAGAGAAACTCTTGAAGTGAAATACAAGGGTAAAAGCATCAGCGATGTTCTTAATATGACTGTTGAAGAAGCAATGAAATTTTTTGCTAACGTTCCGAAAATCAGAAATAAACTTGAAACTATTTTTGATGTGGGATTAGGTTATATTACGTTGGGACAGTCCGCAACAACTCTTTCAGGCGGTGAAGCACAGAGAGTGAAGCTTGCTACGGAGCTTTCCAAAAAATCAACGGGTAAAACCATTTATATTCTTGATGAACCCACAACGGGACTTCACACTGCAGATGTGAAAAAACTTCTTGAAGTTATAAATAAGCTTGTTGACGCAAATAATTCGGTGGTGGTTATCGAGCATAATCTGGATGTTATAAAAACTGCCGATTATATTATCGACCTCGGACCCGAAGGCGGTAGCGGTGGCGGCGAAATTGTTGTTACCGGTACCCCTGAAGAAGTAGCAAGGTGCAAAAAATCTTATACAGGAAAATATTTAAAACCATTGCTATAATCTTAAAAATGTTATATAATTGTTAAAAAATTGATTTTAAAAAGAGGGAATGACTATGAAAGCAACTGAAAGCATACCTAACTATGATATAAAAGTCAGGGAGTATACAAACTATGCTATCAAAAGCATAAAGAATGTTTGTAAAAAATTCGGTCCGCGTCCCGTAGGTAGCGATGCGGAAAAACAAGCTCAGGAGTATATGCTCTCGGACCTTGAAAAATTCTGCGACGAAGCAAGACGTGAAGAATATAAATGCAGTGATAAAGCGTTTATGTCCTGGGTTCCTATTGGTGCAGCACTTCTTATACTCAACGTATTGTTCTTTACTCTCGGTTGGCACGTTATTGCTCTTGCACTTTCGGTTATTACACTGTTTTTGGTTTTAGCAGAGTTCATTTTTTACAAACCTGTTCTTGATGTTTTCTTCCCTAAGAAAACGAGCGGTAACGTTTACGGTGTAAGAAAAGCCACAGGCGAAACAAAAAAACGCATAATTCTTTCCGGTCACACCGATTCTGCTTTTGAGTGGACTTATACATACAAAGGTGGCAGACCTGTTGTTGTTACAATAATCGTAACTGCAGTTGTTGCGATACTTCTCGGTATCGGTGCCAATATTTTCGGTATGATTCATTTTGAAGGTGCTTTCGGTTCAGTTGTCTGGGGCGAAAATGGCGGTATCGCATTGAAGATTCTCGCAGTTATTATGTATATCACTGTTCCTGTACTTGTAGCTGCTTTTAAATTCTCTAACTATAAACTACCTGTTATGGGTGCAAACGATGACCTTACAGGCTGCTTTATTTCCTGTGCAGCGGCTAAATTTTTAAGCGATAATGATATACGTTTTGAAAACACAGAAGTTGCAGTTCTTTGCGCAGGTGGTGAAGAAGCAGGTCTTCGCGGTTCAAAAGCATTTGCAGACGAAAATGACGATATGCTTGAAGATGACGATGTTGAAACCATTTTCATCAGTTTCGATACTATTCGTGAACTTGAATTTGCGAAAATTTACGAAAAAGATATGACAGGTATGGTTAAAAATGACCGCCGTGTAGCAGAACTTATACAGAAAGCTGCTAAAAATGTAGGTCTTGATGTACCGATTGGTACTATTGAGCTCGGCTCAACCGATGCTGCTGCAATGTCACAGGCAGGCGTTCCTGCAAGTGCATTTACCGCTATGGATCCCACACCTGCAAGATATTATCACACACGCCTTGATGATGAAAGCAATCTTTCAGCCCAGGCCATTGATACAGGTGTTAAAATTGCACTTGAAACAATTTTCCTTTATGACGAGCAGGGAATATAATTCAGCTTGCGTGAAAATCAAAATTTTGCATATAAAAAACAGACGGATTTCTCCGTCTGTTTTTTTATTCCGGTCTTGTGTAAGGGATATCGGTTATCTTAAGTCTATAATCTCCCTTTCGCAATTCCTCTAATAACTCATCATTGTTTTCAATAATTCGCTTAAAGTAAATACCGCCAATTGCAGCATCCTCAACCTCGTGGAAATCAGAGCCCGATGTGACGATATCTTTGTTGTGTATTCTGGCCCATTCTTTAGCGGTTTCGTTGCCTGAATGGTGACGGGGATTGCCATTGAAAATTTCATAACCATCAAGTATTTTCCAATCCTCAACCTTCATACCGCGTCTGAAGGGGTGTGCTTGAATAAATAAAAGACCATTTTCATGAGCAAGCTTAGCAAATTGCTTTGGTTTCATAGCCATAAGGTCACCGTGAGCTCTTAAAAACTCCTCCGTTATACCGTAGACTAAATAGTCATTCGGATTGTTATAAAAATTGATTTCCATAGCAAGAATAACTTTATATTTATCTCCAGCAGCTTCTTTTAAAGCGTAAAAGCCTGTAAGGAAATGGTCAACCTTTTCATCCCACGGCGCATCTTTAAGACCTACTCTGTCAAAGGTTGAGCTGTTCATATGATTTGTGCTTATAAATCCTGTGTAGCCCTTGCCCTCATAGCTTTCGAGCAATTCTTTTACGTTTGCAGCAGCACAGGTGCTTACTTCAACGGTATGCACATGCATTTCGTATAGGTATTCCATAACAAAAAACTCTTTTCGCAAAAAATTATATAATGGATTATACATTCTTTTTTTGAAGTTGTCTATAAATTAATAAAATATCTTAAAAATAGTATTGCAAATAATCTTGAAAATGATACAATTATTGAGTAAGAAATTTCTTTACGGAGGAAAAATTATGAGTGCTTTAAAGGCTGCCGTCATCGGTGTGGGTAATATTGCCCAGGAACATATTAACGGATATATTAAAAACCCAAATGTTGAGCTTTACGCTTTTTGCGATATAAATAAAGCTCAGCTGGAGAAAATGGCTGAGCGCTATGGAATACCTGCTGAACGCTGCTTTTCAGACAAGGAAGAGATGTTTAAAGCTCTTCCCGAAATAGATATTGTCAGCGTTACAACCTGGAATGCTGCTCATGCAGAGTGCACTATTGCCGCACTTAATGCAGGTAAAGATGTTATCTGTGAAAAGCCCATGGCTATGAATACTGCTGAGGCTGAAGAAATGCTTGCTGCTGCAAAGAAAAACGGAAAATTACTTCAAATCGGTTTCGTTCGTCGTTATGGTAACGATGCTGATGTTATGCGCGATTTTATTGATGCGGACAAATTTGGCGAGATCTATTACGCAAAAGCAACATACCTTCGTCGCAACGGTAATCCCGGCGGCTGGTTTGGTGATAAATCACGTTCAGGCGGCGGACCTCTTATAGATTTAGGTGTGCACGTTATTGACCTTTCACGTTACCTTTGCGGTAATCCTAAGCCTGTTTCGGTATATGGCGCTACATTCCAGAAGCTCTTTAACCGTCCTGAAATCAAAGGCGGAAAAAGCTATGAATCTGTTTCTGCAGGTGAAAATGATATCTGCGACGTAGAGGACCTTGCAACAGCGCTTATTCGTTTCGATAATGGTCTTGTTCTTTCTGTTGAGGCAAGCTTTTCTCTTAATATTAAAAATGGCGAGGGTAACATTCAGTTCTTCGGCACCAAAGCCGGTGCAAAGCTTGACCCACAGGTTGAAATATTCACAGATGAAAATGGCTATCTTATTGACCTTAGCTTTAACAAAGATACAGGTCTTAGCTTTGATGGTCTCTTCTGTCGTGAAATCAACCATTTTGTTGATTGCGTTATGAACGGAACACCTTGTCGTGCACCTGCTGAAGATGGTGTTGAAATTATGAAAATTCTTGATGCGGTTTATGAATCAGCAAGAACAGGTCACGAAGTAGTTATCAAATAATGAAAAAAGCTAAAATAACTGCAGTTTGCGGTATGATGGCAGCACTTTCTGTAGTGCTTATGTTTGTAACAACTTTTGTTCCTGTGTTAGTGTATGTTTTACCAATTATAACCGGACTTTTAGTTTTGTTTGTTTCTGAGCTTTCGGATAAAAAGTGGGCTTTGGGTGTATTCTTTTCAACAGCATTTTTATCCCTCGTTCTACTTACAGATAAAGAAGCTGCATTAACCTACACCTTGTTTTTCGGTTACTATCCGCTGATAAAAGAGCCTATTGAGAGGTTACCGGCGGTTTTGTCGTGGCTCTTGAAATTCCTGATTTTTAATATTGCTGCGGTGAGCGTGGGCTTTTTAGGGGTTCTTATTTTTGGTGTGTCAGCAGAGGAGTATAAGGAATTCGGAAAGCTTACAATTCCTGTTTTGTTAGGGCTGGCAAACATTACATTTGTGCTTTACGATATAGCACTTTCAAAAAATAAAGTTCTGTTAAAGCATTTTGCGGAGAAGATTCAAAAAACTCTGAAAAAACATTAAATAATCAAATTTAGAAAAAACAGTATCGGCTTAAAACAAAATGCCGGTGCTGTTTATTTTTTTGTCATGTTTTGAGTGAATAATAGTTCATTCACTATTGACAAATAACGGCAAAAAAATATATAATCAATATGTATAAATTTATTGAAATCGGGGGTATTTTTTATGCAGAAAAAGACCGTTGCTCTTACAGGTTCATCCGGCACAATGGGCTGGGCAGGCTTTAAAGAGCTTTATGCCAAAAAAAATGAGTTCAACATCGTTCTTCTTAACAGAGATAGCAAGAAGAACCGCGAAAAATTTGCACCTTATATGGACGATCCTTCAGTTAGATTTGTTTGGGGTGACCTTACAAATTATGAAGATGTTCTTGATTTGGTAACAGGCGCAGATTATGTTCTTCACGTTGGCGGTATGGTTTCACCAGCAGCCGACTATTATCCCGTAAAAACACAGAAAACAAACGTTGCTGCTGCTCAGAATATTGTTAACGCAATTAAGGCACAGCCCGACCCGGACGCTGTTAAAGTTGTCTACATAGGTACAGTTGCCGAAACCGGTGACAGAAATGCTCCTATTCATTGGGGTAGAACAGGTGACCCACTTAAAGTAAGTGTTTATGACCACTACGCTATCAGTAAAATCAAGGCAGAGGCAGTTTTTGCTGAGTCAGGTCTTAAGCATTGGGTATCCCTTCGTCAGTCAGGTATTCTTTATCCTGCAATTCTTAAAAATCTTGAGCCCATTATGTATCATGTTCCTATCAATGGTGTGCTTGAGTGGGCAACAGTTGAAGACTCAGGTCGTCTTCTTGCAAATGTTTGCGGTGACGATATTCCCGAAGAATTCTGGAGAAGATTCTATAACATCGGTTCAGGTGAAGAATACAGAATCACAAACTATGAGTTTGAGGAACTCCTTCTCGGTACACTTGGTCTTGGTTCACCTAAAAAGCTCTTTGATCCTCATTGGTTCACAACACGTAACTTCCACGGTCAGTGGTATTACGATGGTGATGAGCTTGAAAAATATTGTCATTTCCGTGCTAATATTCCGGTTAAGCAATATTTCAAGAGCATGATGAACAATGTTGAATCCTACTATAAATTAGCATTCCTTGCTAAGCCAATTGCACCTATTCTTAAGAGACTCTGGATGAAGAAAATCGCAGAAACTCCGGAATACGGTACACTCTGGTGGGCAGAAAATAAAGTTGATGTAAGAATGAAAGCTTACTACGGCAGTATGGAAGAATATGAAAAGCTTCCCAGAAAATGGGCAGATTTTGAAATCATTATCCCTGCAAAGCAGACAACAGCTGATGATGTTGTTGTTCTCGACCACGGTTACGATGAAACCAAACCCTTTGATTCTCTCACTATTGAGGACCTCCAGAAGGCAGCAGAGTTCAGAGGCGGTAAATGTCTTGCAACAGAAATCGTTGATATGTACACACCTGTTAAATGGGTAAGCGCAAGAGGAAATGAGTTCGAAATGTCACCAAACCTTGTTCTTAAGGGTGGTCACTGGTGTCCTGAAGAGCTTCCCTGGCCTTGGAATTATGACGAGGAAGCAAGAATCAATCCATTCTTTGCACAGGTTTGGGACCGTAAAGGCGAAAATAATGTATATGGCCCTGAAATCTTTGATAACTTTAAGGAGAAGGTTACAGAATGAAAGTATTTATGATTGGCGGTACAGGTCTTTTGGGCTGTGAAGCCGCGCGTATATTTATTGAAAGAGGTCACGAAGTGACAAGTGTTGCGCTTCCGCCTCTTCCTGAAGGTGCTCCTATTCCTGAGGAAATGAAGCTTGAGTTTTGCAATATCTACGAGAAAACAGACGATGAAATTCGTGATCTTCTCAGAGGTAACGATTGCTTCGTTTTCGCTGCAGGTATTGATGAACGTGTTGAATTCCCTGCACCTGTTTATGATGCATATTACAAATATAATATCCAGCCCCTCGAAAGAATTCTTCCTCTTTGTAAAGAGGTTGGTGTTAAGAGCGCTGTTATTCTCGGTTCTTATTTTGCATATCTTGCAAAAGAACGTCCCGAAATGAAGCTTACAGAAAAACATCCTTATATCAGAAGCAGAATCGATCAGGAGAATGTTGCATTCTCATTTGCTGATGAAAACTTCGATGTATCAGTTCTTGAGCTTCCTTACATCTTCGGCACACAGCCCGGCAGAAAGCCTGTTTGGGTTATCCTTATCGAACAGATTAAGAGAATGGATAAACTTCCCTTTACAATGTATCCGGGCGGCGGTACAGCAATGCTTACAGTTCGCCAGGTAGGTGAGGTTATCGTTGGTGCTGCAGAAAAATCAAAGGGCGCAAAGGCATGGCCTATCAGTATGTATAACCTTACATGGAAAGAATTCCTTAAAATCGTTTATGCTGCAAGAGGTATGGGCGAAAATCGTAAGGTTATCAGCGTTGCTCCCTGGATGATGCGTATGGGTCTCGGCGGCGTTAAGAAAGAATATGCTGAAAAGGGTATTGAAAGCGGTATCGATGTTGACGGACTTGCAGATATTATGGCTATTAATCTCTTCATTCCCGATCGCTTTTCAAAAGAACTCGGTGCAACTGATGACGATATTAATGCGGCTATCTTTGATTCTATCAAGGTTTCACAGGCAGTTTACGACGGAACAGTTGAACTTTTAGGTATGAAGGGAGAATAACCTAAAATGAGCGATAAAATCAGCTTAGTAACAGGTGCTACCGGTCATATCGGTTATGCGCTTTTAAAAGAACTTGTTGATAGCGGTGAAAAAGTCCGTATCCTCATAAGAAAAGACAGCAAACAGTTCGACGGTATAGACTGTGAAAAGGTTTATGGTGACGTTACTGACCTTGATGCACTTCTTAAAGCATTTGAGGGCGTAGACGTTGTTTATCACCTTGCAGGTATTATTGATATTAACGCCGACCAGGAAGATATGATCTGGAACGTTAACGTTGGCGGCACAAAGAATGTTGTTAAGGCTTGTCAGGAAAAGGGAGTAAGACGTCTTGTTTATGCATCTTCGGTTGATGCATTCAAACCTCTTCCGGATAATCAGGTTATGCGCGAGGTTGATTTCTTCAATCCCGATGAACTTGATGGTACATACGCTAAAACTAAAGCAACTGCAACACAGTTCGTTCTCGATGAAGTCAAGGCAGGCAGAATTGATGCGGTTGTTACACATCCCGGTGCGTGCATAGGCCCTTACGATTTCAAAGTATCCAACGTAGGCGAAATGGTAAGAATGTTTGTTAACGGCGTTTTCCCCGTAACACTTTCTTTCGGTGCTTACAATTTTGTTGATATACGTGACGTTGCTCATGGTATGTATATGGCTGCAAAACAGGGTGGCAAAGGCGAGTGTTACATTCTTTGCGGTGAACAGATTTCCGTTGATGGATTCATCAAGGCTACTGCTAAAGCTTGTGGAAAGAAAGCTCCTAAAATTCCTCTTTCTTACGGCGTTGCAAAAGCAGTTGCTCCTGCAGCAGAAGTTTTCTACAAAATTGCTAAGAAAACACCTTTGTTCACAAGATACTCAATCCGTAAACTTGTTTCCAACTGCAATTTCTCAATTGAAAAAGCAAGAAAAGAACTTGATTACAATCCCATGAGTGTTGAACAGTCTGTAGCCGATATGGTTAAATGGATTCGTGAATACGAAGGGAAATAATTAAAAACGTCTGACCGGAAGGTCAGGCGTTTTTGGTTAATGAAGAATTATGAATTATAATCGGCTTTGCCCCAAAACTCCTGACTCCTCATTACATCTTTTTATGTCATAATATAAACATAACCAATCATATACTTGTATAGAACTCATTTAGGAGGAAATGCAAGTATGAATTATGACTATGAACAACGGGCGGAATCTTTGGGTCGCTACATAATAGAAAGTAAATCAACAGTAAGAGCAACTGCGAAAAAATTCGGTGTATCTAAATCGACGGTGCATAGCGATGTAACTAAAAGATTGAAAAAAATCAATCCGGAACTTTTTTCAGAAGTCCGTAAAGTACTTGATGTGAACAAGGAAGAAAGACATATACGCGGAGGTATCGCAACACGTGAAAAATACAAAAGGGAGGCAATAAGTGCCAAACGTTAACTGCATCATCGGAGTTGACAAACGAGTCCGAAAAAGGTATAGTGATAATAAAGAATTCTGAAAATACCTTTAGCGGAGATGTTAATATGAAGAAATATATTTCGTTGATTTTGGCATTGATATTTGTGCTTTCTTTGGGTGCTTGTGCCGGTTTGAGTCAGGAAGATGACGGAGAGGCACTTGAAACAGCAGATACATATATTGATGTACAAAACAATGGTGGTTCAATCGCTCTTACCGAAGATACGGCAAAAATTCTTCTTGGTGTCTACACTCCTGAACAATTAGGCTTGGAAAAGACGATAGAAGAATACACACTCAAATTAAGTGCCGCAAAGTATAACGATGCGGATGGTTGCAAGGTAGAAGCATTTGATGAAGATGCCAAGACAGCGGAAGCAACTTTTATGATTGTGGGTAACACCTGTTATGTTTATGACCAAAAACAGGCAAAATATATACCGCTTTCGACTTCTGAACAAACCAATAAAACAACAGCTTCAAGCAAGGGGGAGGAAACACAGGGTACCACAGGACCTAATATACCTGACGATCCGGAAATAACATTCCAGTATCATAAAGAGAATAACTATCTTATGAGACAGCGTTTTTCAAAATATGATATCGAAACCTTAGGTCTTACAAAAGCCGTTGACGAATATGTTTTCATAGTGAATGGCCGTAGCGGATACTCTCTTGAGGGAACATTGATTTATTGTGTTGATGTTCACGAAAAAAATGGTGATAAGGTAGGCGTAAATCTCGCTTTTTCTGATGATGCGGAATTTACTTATGATGAAAAATATCATATCTACATGAAAATCGAAACAGAAACAGAAACTCAAGCCCAATAATAAAACTTACCGAGAAGCTTTTTCAGGCTTCCCGGTATTTTTTATTTATAATTATCCAAAATTTCTTCGGCTTTTTGTTTTACTGCATAAATCAAATCGTTTGGCATCCTGACTTTAACTCTTCCGCCGAATTGCACTACCCAGGCGGCAAGACCATCGCTGACGGCTGCATTAGTTCTTAAAATAAAATGGTCGTCATCAAGCTTTTGGATTCTTACTTTTTCTCCGAAACGGTCGAGCATAGGCTCCAAAAGATCATTGTTACAAGCGAGTTCTATGGGTTTGGGTTCACCGCTGTACATATTAAAAAGTTTTGAAGCATAATCGGCAGAATCAAAATGCGTTCTGTAATCAGAAACGGCGGAAAAATGTCTGATGGGCTCGTCGGTGAGTTCATATTTTTTTATTTTCTCTATTCTTAAATGCATAAGATTATCGTATTTTTCATTGTTGCAGATAAGGTAATAATGGTCATCCGACCAGATGAGCGCATAAGGACTTACTTTGTAGGTTTTTTCTTCGCTTGACGTTTTAAATTCTTCGGTGATTTTTCTTCTTGTGTATGTAATTATAACCTTTACACCTTTTGTAATAGCTTCGTCCAGATTGTGGATAGTATAATAAATATCTTCTTTTTTGGTTTTTGGTCTGTTATCAACATAAACTTGTGAATGGAGTACACTTGCTTGTCTTTCGCTGGCAAAACTTTCTATTTTTTTAACAAGTTCGTTTGTTTTGTTCTGCGAAATAAAATTTGCTGCTTGAACTGCATCTGACAAAAGTCGGATTTCCGCAAGTTGGAATTTTCTTTCGCCCAAAAAGTAGCCGCCTCCGCTTCGTGAGCCGGTGTGAATTATATCGTAACCGAAATCCCTTAATATATCAATATCTTTATAAATCGATTTTCTTTCAGCAGGGATGTCGAGTTTTGCGAGTTCGTCACAAATTTGCGTTGCAGAAATATAGTTATTCTCATCTGTTTTCTTTTCAAATATTTCTGCAAGATAAAGAAGTTTGAGTTTAGAGTTTTTTACACCTGCCATAAAATCTCTCCTTAGTTCCATTTATTGTACAACATAATTATTTTACAACAAAATTCAGTATTTGTAAATAAGTATGATATCTGTTTTTAGTTATTTACAAAAAGATGTTGTAGGTGTATAATAATATGATGTAAATTTATGTAAAATTGTTATGATTGTGTGGTGTAATGATGGTCGGTTTAAAAATAGGGCTTGATATAGGTACAGGTTACGTAACTGCTGCGGTTGAGGGCAAGGGTGTTGTTCTTTGCGAGCCGGCTGTTATAGCCCTTGAAAGGGAAACGGGCGAAGTGCTTGAAGCAGGTACCAAAGCTGCCGAAATGACAGGACGTTGTCCCGATGCCATAAAACTCGTAAGACCTCTTTTGAGTGGCGGTGTTTCGGAGCTTGAAAGCAGCGAAAAACTTTTAAGAGCATTTCTTGAAAGAATCTGTAAAAATAAAATATTTAAACCTACCGTTGTTGCCACAGTTCCTGCAGGTGTCACAAACCTTGAAAAACGTAATGTGCTCGGTTGCATTCTTCGTGCAGGTGCCGGCAGAGCAACACTTATTGAAGAACCTTTGGCTGCGGCTTTGGGTATTGGCGTGATGCTGAATAAACCTTACGGAACTATGATAGTTAACGTGGGTGCAGGTACAACCGGTGTGGCTGTTGTAACTATGGGAAGTATTGCTGTTGCCAAAAGCGTTCCCGTAGGCGGAAATAATATGGATAAAATAATAAAAACTTATCTTAAAGCCAATCGTGGTGTTGCTGTTGGCAGACTCACTGCAATGGAGTTGAAGCATATTCTCGGCGGAGCAAAAATGCGTGAAGAAACAATCGCCGCAATAGCCAAAGGCAAAGATATGTCTGATGGTATGCCTTTGTTCTTTGAAGTTACCGCGCAGGAAATCAACTATGCTATACGTGATTGCATCGACGAAATTTGTTCGGCTATAACAAACGTTCTTGAAGTTACACCTCCCGAACTTGTTAAAGATATTACCGATGACGGTATTTTCCTCTGTGGCGGAATGGCTGACCTTTACGGACTCGATAAATATATAACCGAGGCAACGGGAATTGAAGTCCACATTCCCGGTAATCATACAAATGTTGCGGCTTTAGGTTGCCTTAGAGCTTTGAACGAAGATAAATATTTGTCACAAAACGGCTATCATTTTGTGACACTTGAAACTCTCAATCTGTGAGGTATTTATGAAATTACTAGTAATTGACGGAAACTCAATTTTAAATCGCGCCTTCTACGGTGTGCGAATGCTTACAACTAAAGACGGAAAGTTCACAAATGGTATTTTCGGCTTTATGAATATACTCCTCGGTATGCTTGATGAGTATAAGCCGGATTCCGTTGCCGTGGCTTTTGATGTGAAAGCGCCTACATTCCGACACGAAATGTACGATGCATATAAAGGTACCCGAAAACCTGCACCATCAGAGCTTATAGAGCAATTCCCAACCTTAAAAGAGCTGTTGGGGTATTTGGGATTTACTGTTGTGGAAAAGCCCGGCTACGAAGCAGACGATATTTTGGGTACACTTTCTGCCGCTTGCGGTAAGGATGATTTTTGCTATATTGCAACAGGTGACAGAGATAGTTTGCAACTTGTAAGGGAGAATGTTAACGTTCTTCTTGCTACCACAAAAATGGGTAAATCCACTACCGTTAAGTACGATATTGATAAAATCAAAGAAGTTTACGGTGTAACACCTGAACAACTTATTGATATTAAAGCTATTCAAGGCGATACTTCGGATAATATTCCGGGTGTAGCGGGTATCGGCGAAAAAGGTGCAGCTGAACTTATACAGAAATTCGGCTCTATTGAAAACATTTACGAAAACCTTGCGGAGCTTGATATAAAACCCGGTATGAAGGTTAAGCTTGAAACTTCAAGGGAAAACGCATTTTTAAGTAAAAAACTGGGCACAATTTGCCTCGAAGCACCCGTTGATAGGGATTTGAGTTCTTATCTTATAAAAGAGGTGGATGCGGTAAAGGCAACTAATCTTTTAGCTTCCCTTGAAATGTTCAAGATTCTCAGCCGTCTTAATCTTGATGCAGAGGCAGTACCGCAAAGCGGTGATGCAAAAACAGTAAAGCTTACCGAAACAAACGATTACGATGTGTTTTATAACAACCTTAAATCTGCAGGTAAAGCTTATTTTACAGTTAAATACAACGATTGCGGTATTGAGTATATCCTGTTTAAAACAGCCGATGGAGTGGTTTTAACAGCAAATAACGACTTTATGTTCATTTCCTTTGCAACAAGTGTGTTTTCCGATGAAGCTATTGAAAAATACACCGACGATTCAAAAAGACTTTACAGTTTTTGTGATTCAAGCGGAATTGAACTAAAAAATGTTAAACTTGATACATCACTTGCGGCGTATTTATTGAACCCCAATTCAAGCGATTATACAGTAAAAGCACTTGCTGGTGCATACTCTTTAACTTCCGTTAAAATTGATGCTGGAGAACTTGCAGAATTTTATGAAACAGAGAAAGAATATGTTGACTCTGCGGCGGTAATTGAGGCTTTAAGTCTTAAACTAATGGCTGCTGTAAGCGGAAATTCACAAGAAAAGCTTTTAAGCGATATCGAAATACCCCTTGCAAGAGTTCTTGCAGGTATGGAGCGTGAGGGTTTCTCCGTTGATAGAGAAGGACTTGAAAATTACAGCGGAAAAATCGGTACAAGACTTGAAGAAAGCCTTCGTAAGGTATACGATTTAGCAGGGTGTGAGTTTAACCTTAATTCACCCAAACAGTTAAGCGACGTTCTTTTTTCTGAAGATAAATTAAATCTTCCACACGGCAAAAAGACAAAAAGCGGATATTCCACCAATGCAGATGTTCTGGAATCTTTACGTGATAAACATCCGATTATAAACGAAATTCTTGAATATCGTGCATTACAAAAGCTTAAATCCACCTATTGCGACGGCCTTTTGAAAGTTATTGATAACGACGGAAGAATCCACTCTACTCTTAACCAGACTGAAACACGTACAGGCAGAATTTCTTCAGCGGAGCCTAATCTTCAGAATATTCCTGTCAGAACGGAATTGGGCAGGGAGCTTCGCCGTTTCTTCAACGCAAAAGATGGCTTTATGCTGGTTGATGCCGACTATTCCCAGATTGAGCTTCGTGTTCTCGCTGCCTTGGCAGAGGATGAAAATATGATAAACGCCTTTATCAGCGGTGCGGATATTCACTCTATAACCGCTTCACAGGTTTTGGGTGTTCCGTTAGATGAGATTACTCCTAACGACCGCCGTAAAGCAAAGGCAGTAAACTTCGGTATTGTATACGGTATCGGTGCATTCTCGCTTTCTCAAGATATAGGCACATCTGTCGTGGAAGCAGATAGGTATATCAAAGGCTATCTTGCAAATTATTCAGGCGTTGCGGCATTTATGGAGAATGCTAAAAAATCAGCCAAGGAAAAAGGCTATGCTGAAACATATTTCGGAAGACGTCGTTATCTTCCTGAACTTCTTGAATCTAACGCCATAAGACGTGGTTTTGGTGAACGTGTGGCTATGAATATGCCCATACAAGGAACTGCAGCGGATATTATTAAAATCGCAATGATAAGAGTTTTTGAACGTCTTAAATCAGAGTACCCTGAAGCAAAACTTATAATGCAGGTACACGACGAGCTTATTATTGAAGCTCCTGAAAATGATGCGGAAAATGTTGCCAAACTCCTTAAAGAAACTATGGAAAATGCGTGCAAGCTTTCGGTTCCCTTAACTGTTGAGGTCGCTTGCGGTAAAACCTGGTACGATACAAAATGATGAATATCAATATTGAAAAAATGAGCGAGTCGCATATTGAAAAGCTTGCCGTTATTGAAAAAGAGTGCTTTTCAACACCCTGGAGCGAAAACGCTTTAAGAGAAGAATTAGATAATACTCACGCGCGATTTTTGGCGGCAGTGTGCGATGGTGAAGTTGCGGGTTATATAGGCGCTCACAATATTTTAGGTGAGGTTTATATAACTAACGTTGCGGTGGCTGAAAAGCATAGGCGAAAGGGTATAGGCGAAATGCTTATAAATAACCTTGTTGAGCTATGTAAAAGCGAAAATGCTGAATTTATCACTTTAGAGGTGCGTGAATCCAACAGCGCCGCAATTAACCTTTATAAAAAAATGAATTTTAAAGAAGTGGGGAAACGCAAGAATTTTTACGAAAACCCACGCGAAGATGCAATTTTAATGACTTATAAACCGGATGGTGAAATATGAAAATACTCGGTATAGAAAGTTCCTGTGACGAAACAGCGGCTTCCGTTGTTGAGGATGGAAGAATAGTTCTTTCAAACGTAATAGCATCACAGGTTGAAGAACACAAAATTTATGGTGGCGTAGTGCCCGAAATAGCATCAAGACGCCATACTGAAGCAATATGTGGCGTTGTAGACAAAGCCTTGAAAGATGCAGACTGCACACTCGATGATATTGATGCCCTGGCGGTGACCTTCGCCCCTGGTCTTATCGGTGCGCTTCTTGTAGGCGTGAACTATGCAAAAGGTGTTTCTCTTTCAACGGGTTTACCCCTTGTGCCTGTTCACCATTTAAGAGGTCATATTGCCGCAAACTATATTTCAAGTGAAAAAATAAAACCTCCTTTCCTGGCTCTTGTAGTGTCAGGCGGACATAGTCATATAATAAATGTAAAATCGTACACCAATTTTGAAGTTATCGGCAGAACACGTGACGATGCGGCAGGTGAGGCGATGGATAAAGCGGCTCGTACTGTTGGACTTCCATATCCCGGTGGTGTCAACCTTGATAAAATATCAAAAGACGGTGACGAGAATAAGTATAAATTCCCTGTACCGAAGATTGCGGATTCAAAATATGATTTCAGTTTCTCCGGACTCAAAACCTTTGCGGTGAATCTTGTACATAACGCATCTCAAAAAGGTGAAACAGTAAAAGCGGAGGATTTAGGCGCATCGTTTATAAAAGCCGTTACAGATTTACTTGTTTCTCACACAATGGAAGCCGCCAAGGATACAGACGCGAAAACAATAGTACTTGCAGGTGGTGTTTCCGCAAACTCTCGCCTTCGCCGAGTTATGCAGGAGGAATGTGATAAAAGAGGAATTAAACTCTTTATGCCCGAACTTAAATACTGCGGTGATAATGCCGCTATGATAGCCTCACAAGGCTATTATGAGTATTTAGACGGCAAAAGAGCTGACCTGACACTCAATGCAGTTGCATCAATGGGAATAGACGAATAAATTAAAAATGCAAAATTTAGGAACAGCGTAGGAATTATGTATTTTGAAAGATACACGAAAAACTAAGAATGTTTAGTGTCTTGTTTATGAAAAATTAATCCATTTTATAAATAACTTAATGGCGGTTTGTGAGTTTTAATCACAAACCGCCATTTACTTTTAAAATTAAATAAAAAAATATTTTTATAATCAACGCGTAGCGTTCCGATAATTCCGAATTCCGAATTACAGGAAACCCCCGGCGAGGGTTTCCTACGGCAAAACAGTCACACCGGACTGTTTTACCTACCTTCCTGCGCTGCCAAAAGCAAAAAAGGTTTCGCATTCTGCGGAATGCGCCAAGAGGTTTCACCCCTTGACCCCACAAGCTTTTGAAAAAGCTTGACCAAAACTTTAATATAATCAACGCGTAAGCGTTCCTAAATTCCGAATTACGCATTACGAATTCCAAATTCAAAAAAACCGTCCGCTTTTTTTCAAAAGCAGACGGTTTTTTTATGTACGTCAGGTGAATTAAATCAAGTTATTCGCTCAAGATTCATTATTTTCCCATTTTAGCAAGGTCGCGATAATTAATAAGTTTAATGCCACAGGCTTTAATATGCTGAAGTGTCTGGGGGTCTGAGAAAAGTCTATGTTCCCAGACTCTGCGGTGCCAAGCACCTGAAATAGCCTTAAGTTCATCGGATTCAAAAGCTGGATGAATATAAGTTTCTGTTACACCATTGGGGAAAGACCTGTAAAGTTCGTAAATATACTCTTTAAAGTTCTCATAACTG
Organism: Acutalibacteraceae bacterium; assembly: GCA_045578985.1. Taxonomy (GTDB): domain Bacteria; phylum Bacillota; class Clostridia; order Oscillospirales; family Acutalibacteraceae; genus DTU089. Next base: position 28,240 of record JAZNLH010000047.1, read on the forward strand.
TCGTTTTGGGGTCCGTTCCACTCACCGGGAATAAGATAATCGGGCATTGCAACGCCATTTGACTTTGCAAATTCGAGAACCTTATCATAAAACATTTTGATCATATCAAGGTCGATTTTGACCGCAAGAGTGTCGTTTGAGAACATTTCAGGAATGAATGTGCCGGGAAAACGGAACGGAAGACCATACTCCCCTGCAACAGCAAGCGTAAGGTTAAGAAGCTCAAAACGGCCTGTTTCAATACCGTAAAGTGAACCCATATGGTTGTCGAGGTGTGACGGAGTAACACCAAAAGATTTAAATCTTTCGATCTGTGCTCTTATTTCTTTTTCCACTTCACCGATATCGCAGTTTTTCTCAAACTCATCGGATTCATGATACATAAAATCTTCACTATCGCGCAAAGAACCTGTTTCACCCTGAGCAATGGGGCTCCATCTGTAATTACCCCATTCGCTTGTGAAAGTAAGGTGTACACCAACTGCGTATTCGGGATGTTCAGCAGCCCATCTGCCTGCTTCTTTTGCCCAGCTGCAAGGAGTCATAATTGTTGCAGAAGTAATTCCGCCTTTTTTGAACAAGTCAGCAACCGCCATATTTGCAGAGTGACACATACCCAAATCGTCAGCATTAATAATCAAATACTTGTCCATTAAATTCTCTCCTTTTATTCGTCAGTTTCTTCAAAAATATCTCCGAAATCAAAATCACCATTGTCTTCAGATGTTTCAGATTCTGAGTCGGGTTTTGCTTCTGAATCATCGCCACCCTCTGTGGGGTCGGAATTACCGGTTTTATTCTTTTTAACTTTTTTCTTTTTGCTAACCAATAAAATAATAATAACTACAATTGCAATACACCAGATAGCCGAAATTATGATGATAATCTTACCCAAGGGATTTGAACTACCGTCATTGTCACCATCTGCAGTAGTAGTTTCTATGGTACTGGGAGCAGTAATCAAAGATGCGGAAGGAGTTGTGGTAGTTATTAAAGTGTGTTCATAATAAAGAAGTTCGATTTTATCAATAACTGCATCATTCACAACGCCGTCTTCAACAAAACCGTTTTCTTTTTGAAGTTTTTTAACAAGTGTCTGTGTTTCTTCATCATAAACACCGTTTACGGGTTTACCTGCAAGACCGTAATTAGTGTACATAAATATCCACTGTAACCATTTAACGCCTTCACCGCTATCTCCAGGTTTAATTTCACCGGCAGGTTTCTTGTAAGGGTTAAGTATAAGTGAAGCATTAAAAGTATCACTCTCGATATTATTAACAGTAGTAAGAGTTGTTGAATTATCAACAGGTAATGATATTTGACCTTGAATGTATGTAACAGCCGGTACAGGGTCAATATAACCGATGTTATTGGTACTGTTTGGATATGTAGCCGCAGGAGTGGAGTTTTGGGTATTGCCACCTTTATCACCGCCGATGATACCACCTATAACATCACCGATATCGCCAACAATTCCACCAAAGCCGCCAAAACCACTTATTAAGCCTCCGGAATTTGCAGCGGCATTTGTCTTATCTTCGATATAGTTATCAACCTTACCTTGTGTTGTTGTGTTGTTCATATCTGCCGCTTCATCTTTGGTATTATTCATATCATCAGCTTCATTATAATGCTGAGGAAGCTCGGCACAAGAAATATCTGTTTTAACAGTCTCTGCGGGTTTTGCACCAACAACTGTAAGCGAAACAGCAGCAACCATAATTACGGCACATAATGCCATCAATCTTCTTTTCATAATCTCCATCCTTAAAATTACAATTATACGAATAGTTACTCTGTATTATAACACACATAGCAAATCAATTGCAATACAATATAATTAAACAATTTGTTAATGTGTGTTTATACTCGTCACCTGTTTGATATAATATAAAAGCTTCAAAGTGTAATAATGTTTATGAAAACAAAAACACTTAAAAAAGCTTGATAAAACTCCAAAAAAATCTTTGAACAAAGTTTTGAACATTTTTGAGTGAACGAACGAAAAAAATTCGTGTTCAAAAAAAGTGCTTTTTCACAGAAACAGTTTCCTGTTCCTTAGCCCTACCCGGTTCCTTCTCCGTACCTGTTTCTATATCCATCTCTTTTTTCAATAACAATATCTATTTATTTTCTTTTTCTATATCGGCAGCCATTGGCAGCGATTGGTAGCGTTTGGAAGCGTTCGGTAGCGTTCGGTAGCGTTCGCTTTATTCTCAAATCATCTGCCTATGGTTTCAAGCAAACTCGAAAAATCCAAATCAGGATTAACGTTTTCAGCCGTTTTTTTACCGCCCTTTTTACCATTTTCAGCATTCTTTTTGCAACGCTCCTCATAGGCAGCTTTGTCACGGTCTATTGCATTTTTCACAAAAGAAAAAACGAGGCAAAGAGATTGGTTGTCGAATTCAGGTTCTTCTTCATTTTTTGCGTATTTTAGCATTGCTCTGAATAATTCCCCTAACTCTGTGTCATTCAGACAATCAAACGGTGCCTCCCAATCAAAATAAACTAAAAAACTTTTCTTTTTTGACATTGATAAAATTTCCTTTCTTTTTTGACTTGATTATAAACCCGAAAAATTGCCATTTCCACCCGCAAAGACAATTTATCAAAAAATTTAAATTGGACAAAACAGCTAAAATCCGTTTTGCGCTGATTACATAAAAAAACCGCCGAACACTTTGGTTCAGCGGTTTTACGTTTTGTTTTTTATGCCCTATCGTTAAGTATTTCTTCGGGATTATCAAAGAATTCTTTAAGTTTTGTAAGGAAAGGTCTTACTTCACCAAAGTCAAGAGCTCTGTGGTCAAAGCAAATGTTCATGGGAAGAATGGTTCTGATTACAACCTCTTCGTTGCCGTTTTCATCGGTAACAACAACGGGTCTTCTCTGCAAAGCGCCTATGCCGATAGCGCAAATCTGCGGAGGAATAACCATAAGCATTGCACATTCACCTGCAAGACCTTTGGAATCTGCACCGATATTGGAAACAGTGATAGTACCCTGTTTAAGGTCTTTATATGTAATTCTGTCTGTTTCGGGAATAGCCTCATAAGCCTTCTTTTCAGCACCTTTGAGAAGGTGGATTTTATGACGTTTATTGGTGTTAGCGCCATAAAGTCTTTTAATAGCCTTAAGGATATGACCTCTCTTCAATTTATCAACAGTATCACGGTAAGAAACCGAATAAAGCGCCTCTGTAAGATTGGTTTTTTCAAGTCTGCGGTTAATATCCGCCTGATAATCAGCAATATCCATAAGGGTTCTGTTACCCATATCCTTCATTGTGATTGTCATCATTTCACCGCTGGGCAATGTCCACGGAACAGAAATGTCGATATTGTCATATACAGTGACCTTACCTCTTACAAGACCCTTTTCGTAATGCATATGAGCATTTATAACGGGGTCAACCTCAATAGCCTCTGCAATAGCCTTAAGAAGAACAGCATTAAAAGTAACCTTATTTCCGTTAGGGCTTTTATTTTCCGCTGAAAACTTTTTGAACATTGCAACAAACTCTGTAACATCGGGTTCAAAAAGATAGCTAACGTGGGGAATGTTCTGCCAACTTTCAGTGGTCATATTGGCAACGATTTTACGTTGAATTCCGAATCTGGTAATACTTTTTACCGCCATAAAATTTCACCTTTCAAAACAAATTATTTTCAAAACAAATCATTTATTGTAAGTTTCAAAAAAGCCAACAGCAGTAAGATCTGCAACAAGCATTTTCTTTTCTTCGTCTGTAAGGGGTGTACCCGGATAAGCAATGTCACCTGCAGGAATACCATCAAGTGAAAGAACATATTTTATAGAACGGATAACACCGTATTTAATAAGAATCTCAACGACCTTATTGATTTTATACTGAGTTGCACGAGCTGCTTCAATATCGCCTGATCTGAACTGATTGAAAAGTCTGCAATATTCAGCACACATAATGTTGTAGGTTGAACCTATACCTGCATCAGCACCCATAGAAAGACCGCAAATGAGCATTTCATCAGGACCGTTAATAACGTTTATATCACCGTCATTAAGCTCTTTAATTCTTCTCATTGAATAGAAATCGGTAAGAGTGAACTTAACACCAATAACGCCATCAAGCTCAATAAGTCTTTTCATAAGTGAAACGGGACAACCTGTAAGAAGTGACTGAGCGTAAGCAATAACGGGGAGCTCAGACTCACCTGCAAGACGTTTGTAATATTCTACAATTTCGTCCTCATTGTATTTGTAGTAGAAGTTGGGAACAACGCTGGAAATAGCATCACAGCCGCAGTCTTTTGCGTGACGAGCCAATTCAAATGCATCAAAAGGAGAAGCCGCACCAACGTGATTTACGATAATGCCTCTGCCTGCACTTGCATCTACAACACATTCAGCAATTTCTTTGCGCTGGGCAGTAGTAAGTACAGGACCTTCACCCGTTGAACCGCAAATATAAAAACCTGCTGCACCCTGAGCATAATTACGTTCAATATTTTTCTTAATAGAGTCTTTAAGAATAACTCCATCGTTAGTAAAAGAAGATACTAAAGCGGGCATAATCCCCTTAACAAGTATATTTGACACAAATTCCACCCCATACTATATATTGTGAAATAATTATATCAAACGAATATAATGAATGTCAATTCACATTTTTCAAAAAATTCAAAAAAAATGAAAAATATGCCATTTTGTACAAAATCACTTTTCCCTCATTGTATATTAAGTGTATTATAAAATCAGGTTGTTAAAATATTGTTAATATTTCCGTATAATTTTCAACTGCAACTTGTTATTCTGTCATATTTATGGTAGAATATAGGGCATTCAAATTCAAATAGTTTTGGGAGAAAAAGATGGAACTTTTAAACAGAATTTTATATAAACTTCGTCTCAAAAAGCCTCCCCGTTCACCTATAATAAAAAGTGAACTTTTACCGCCAATGGTAAAAGAGGCATTAGAAGCGGAAAAGCTCGATACTTCTTCGGTAATATTCTGTTTTAAAACAGATTTATGCGATGCTGAGGAATATGGCGATGTATATATTTTCTTTGACGAAAAAGGTGTGTACTCCGCACAGTTTGAAGAAAATATCCGACCTAAAAAAGGCAAGAAAAAAATCGAGTTCAAGCCAAAGCTTTTAAAGCTTACGGCAATACCCATTGAGGAAATTGATGAGATTTTTGTTGAACAATACCTTGCCACAGGTCAGCTTACATACACTTACAAAAACGAATATTATTCCCTGGGATATTTTTCCATAGGTTTTTTGGAAAGAGCAGATAAATTTACAAAGATATTCAACACGTTCAAACAAAACAAAAGCTATGAACAATATCTGAGCAACGACACAGGTAACAACTGCCAAAAATGCGGAGCACCGATACCCAAAGGTCTTAAATACTGTAAAGATTGTGTAGATAACAAATCCACAATAACCCGTCTTTTCTCGTTTTTCGGTGATGTTAAGTGGAAAATGATCCTTATGATTGTTGCCGTACTTTTCAGTAGTGCTATAAACCTCATAATTCCGCAATTCAGCACCCAGAAACTTTATGATGAAGTACTAAATGCAGGAAACCCATTAGGTTACGATGCACTTTTGAAAGGACTTATTTCCATTGTTCTTACAATGGCAGCTTTAAAAATAACCCATCAGTTATTCACACTTTTCTACCAATATGTGGTAGCAGGTATCCTTCCCGAAGTAGTTTACAGTATAAAACTGAAAATCTTCAAAGCCATGCAGAAACTTTCCGTAGGCTTTTATACTCATAAGCAAACCGGCTCCCTTATGGACCGTGTAACAAGGGATGCAAACAACATTTATTGGTTCTTTGTTGACGGTTTCCCCTATTTTATAGCAAACGCTTTCACTATTGCCGGGCTTATTGTAATAATGTTCTTAACCAGCGCCAAACTGACCATCACCATTTTAATCGGTGCCGGGCTTATTGTTGTTTTTTACCCGCTGTTTAACAAGTATTTCAAGTCACTCCATCACAGGGTGTGGGCTCAAAAAGCAAAGCTCACATCAAAAGTCAGCGATAACATAAATGGTCACAGAATAATAAAAGCCTTTTCAAAAGAATCTGATGAGCTTGGGGAATTTGAAAAAATCAGTTCCGGTCTTCTTTCGGCAGAAATAAAATCAGCCAACACTGAAAACACCTTTTTCCCTTTACTTTCAATTTTAATTTATACCATCAGCGCCGTTGTTTTAGGCTACGGCGGTGTACTGTGCGTTGTATACAAAGAGATCACCATCGGTGAACTTCTTACATTCGTAGTGTATCTTCAGATGCTTCAAGCCCCTATCGAATTTCTTTCCTGGGTAACAACCTGGTGGGCACGTTGCGTGGATTCAGCAGAGCGAGTTTTTGAAATAATGGATACAGAGCCCGACGTAAAAGACAAGGATGACCCCATAATCCTGGACGAGTTCAAAGGCTCCGTAGAACTTCAGGAGCTTCAGTTTGAATATGAACCTGCGCATCCGATTATCAAGAACCTCTCTTTAAAAATCGAAGCAGGCGAAATGCTTGGTATAGTGGGCAAAACAGGTGCAGGTAAGACAACTATTTCAAACCTCATAGCAAGGCTTTACGATCCGAAAGAAGGCGTTGTTAAAATTGATGGTATAGACGTAAAAGAACTTTCATCAAAACAATTACGTCAGAATATAGGCATTGTGTCACAGGATATTTTCTTGTTTATGGGAACAATCGCCGATAATATCCGCTATGCAAAACCTGATGCCACTATGGAGGAAGTAATAGCCGCCGCTAAAGCTGCATCGGCACATTCATTTATAATAAAACTCCCTGACGGCTACGAAACCCGTGTAGGCTCAAGCGGTCAGGATCTATCAGGCGGTGAACGCCAAAGAATATCCATAGCAAGAACAATTATACAGAATCCGAAAATTCTGATTCTTGACGAAGCAACAGCGGCTATGGATACAGAAACAGAACGCAATATACAGAATTCTCTTGCCGAATTAAAAGAAGGTAGAACAACAATCGCTATCGCACACCGTCTTTCTACTTTACGCGATGCCGACAAGCTTGCGGTTATAGATAACGGCGAGTGCATTGAATACGGCTCATACGATGAACTTATAGAGAAAAAAGGCGTTTATTATAATATGTTCAAACTACAAGAAGAGTCACTTCGCTTTATCGGTATAGGCGAAGAATCTTCAGACGAAACCGATGAAAAGGAGCAAGAGCACCATGAATGATAACAAACTTAAAATTGAATTTTTAGCACCTGACAGTTGTTCTTTTTCCATTAACAACAACGGTTTTCTTATAATGACACTGGGTGGCGAGTCAAAAGGCAGAGTTAAACTTATCCGCTCTTATCCTTACTCCGTAAAAGACGAATATATTTGTGTTCACGATCTGGATGATAATGAAATCGGAATAATAAAAGATTTAAAAGAACTTGACAGCGCATCAAAAGAAAGTGCAGAAAAAGAACTTGAAAGTCGATATTACTGCCCCGTTGTTACATCCGTAAAAAGTGTAAAAGAACGTATGGGTAACTTCTATTTCCAAACTGTTATTGACGGCAAGGAAAAGAATTTCACTGTAAGCGATATAACAAAAAATATGCGTTTTGCATCAGATGATACAGTCCTTATTTTTGATATGGACGGCAACAGATACATTATCCCCGAGATAAGTAAAATTGAACCAAAAAGCAAAAGAATCCTTGACCCTTATTTATATTGATTATGAAAAAAATTATTGCACATTTTGATATTTCACCAACAGGCGAAAATTGTAACGGCACCTTGTGGTTTGAGGATGGCGTTATTACAAAAGAGCTTGATGGTAAAGAAGAAAAATTTAATACAGATAACATTTGTGAAGCGGTTCAGTATACGGATATAGGTTGCGGAAGACTTGAACTAAAACCAAAAGGAGCCAAAGATGACGGTAGCGAAAACATCGCAATTTGCCGTTTTTCAATGACTTGCGTAGGTGAAATCGGAGAATTTGTAAAGGTGATCAACCACTTTTTTGAAACAGGCGAAACCCCTGATATAAACACCACCGATTTACCCGTATGTCCCAAATGTCACAGACATTATTTGCGCGGTATGAATATGTGTATGTTCTGCGTAAAAAAATCTTACGTGCTAGTTCGTGCATTCGGATTTTTTAAACCATACACAAAAGCCGTTATAGGTTCGGGACTTTTATTGACAGTTGCCAATATTCTGTCAGCCTTGCTTCCCCTTTTCAACTCAACGTTAATCGACGATTATCTTGTCCCCACAGCCAATGCAACTCCCTTTTTTCAAGAAAAAACAACCGGTATTATAGTAATAGCACTTGCTATGGGGTTGATTTTTGCATTCTCTCAGTTGGCAACAATCCTCAGTTCACGCCTGTCAAACAAACTGGGCTCACGTTTTGCCGCTGATTTGCGTAACATTGTTTACGACAAAATCCAGAAGCTCTCTTTAACCGCAATCTCCAAACGTTCTGCAGGTAACCTTATAACAAGAGTTACCGACGACACTCAACACATAAAAGATTTCTTCAACAGTCAGGGACGTTACCTTATCCAACAAGTGATTACATTTACTGTTATTCTGATAGTCCTGTTCCGCACAAACATAACACTTACGCTTGTGGTTCTTGTGCCCGTTCCAATTGCAGCATTTTTATTAACCCAATTCCGCCACGCAACGCGAAAACGTTACTTTAAACAATGGCGAATAAATGCAAAAGCAACATCAATTCTGCACGATATCATCAAAGGCATAAGAGTTGTTAAATCTTTCGGCAACGAAGAACGTGAAATCCAAAAATTCGATGACGTTTCAAAACAACTGGCAAAAGTCAGCGCATCAAACGAAAAATTCTGGGCGGTTGTTTATCCTCTTGTAGGTAACTTTATAACATTCGGAGAATTCTTTGTTCTTATCATCGGCGGAAAAATGGTGTTAGACGGAACTCTTACATTAGGTGAGCTTACCCGTTTCAATTTATATTTAGTTTTCCTTTATGCGCCGTTACACTGGATTTCAATGTTCCCTCGCAGACTCTCCAACTGTATGACAAGCCTTGTAAAAATCTACGAGATTCTTGACGAAGAGCCTGCATCAGGCGCCGAATCATCCGGTGAACAGTTAGATGCATCAAAGCCTATCGATTTTGAAAACGTAACATTCGGTTATAAATCCTATGAACCCGTTTTAAAAAACATCAATATCCACATCGAACCCGGTGAAATGATTGGACTTGTAGGCCATTCGGGCGCAGGTAAATCAACGGTTATAAACCTTTGTATGAGGCTTTATGAACCGGATTCGGGTAGAATCACAATAGGCGGTGTAGATATAAATTCGGTAGATCCGAAAGTTTTACGCGACAATATAGGTGTTGTTTTCCAGGAAACATATCTGTTCTCAGGAACTATATTTGATAATATCGCCTACGCAAAACCCGATGCTGATTTTGAGGAAATAATTGCAGCAGCAAAAGCGGCAAATGCCCACGAATTTATAACCAAACTACCGGACGGATATAACACAGTAATAGGTGAAAACGGCTACAATCTTTCCGGTGGCGAACGTCAAAGAGTAAGTATTGCAAGAGCAATTCTCAAAAATCCGAAAATACTTATTCTCGACGAAGCAACAAGTTCTTTGGACCCGGAAACAGAAATCAAAATACAAGAAGCTTTGACAAGACTTATTGAGGGCAGAACAACAATCGCTATTGCACACAGGCTTTCAACGCTGCGAAACGCAGACAGACTTGTGGTTATCGAAAAAGGTAAAATAGCGGAAGTCGGCTCTCACGAAGAACTTATAAGCCTGGGTGGAATTTACAGCAACCTTGTAGCCGCACAACGTCAGACACAATCATTGCATTGAAAAACACCCTTCGGGGTGTTTTTTTATCAGGTGTTTTTGGAGAGCGCCGATTTTAATTCGGAATTCGTAATGCGGAATTCGGAATTCAGGAACGCTGCGCGTTGATTATATTAAAGTTTTGGTCAACCTTTTTTAAAAGGTTGTGGGGTCAAGGGGTGAAACCCTTTGGCGCATTCCGCAGAATGCGAAACTCCTTTGCTTATAAAAGCGCAGGAAGGTAGGTAAAACAGTCCGGTGTGACTGTTTTGCCGTAGGAAACCCTCGCCGGGGGTTTCCTGTAATTCGGAATTCGTAATGCGGAATTCGGAATTCAGGAACGCTGCGCGTTGATTATATTAAAGTTTTCGTCAACCTTTTTTAAAAGGTTGTGGGGTCAAGGGGTGAAACCCATTGGCGCATTCCGCAGAATGCGATACCTCTTTTGCTTTTAGCAGCGCAGGAAGGTAGGTAAAACAGTCCGGTGTGACTGTTTTACCGCAGGAAACCCTCGCCGGGGGTTTCCTGTAATTCGGAATTCGTAATGCGGAATTCGGAATTCAGGAACGCTGCGCGTTGATGCATAATTACGAAATAAAAAACTTCCCATTTATTTTTCACGTCCTGCTACAAACAATATTCTTATGAATAAAAAAATCTTAAAATCAATCATAATCATTACTGTTCTTATACTTATTTTTCCCCGATATTCAACTGTTTTTTCTAAGAATGCAGAAAACATCGAATACAAATCCGCAACGGAACTTGCAACAGTAATCAATAATATAAAATCGACTAACCCAAAACCTCAAAATCGGATACGCATAATGTCATATAATCTTTTAGCTGATTGTTTAGGCTTTGACGGAACAAATGCAGTCACAAGAGCCGAAGGTGTTTGTCAAATGTTAAATACTCTTGCTCCGGATGTTGCAGGGCTACAGGAAACAAGCCGTAATTGGCATACCTGTATACAACAAAAAACAGATTATTCTTTTATCTCTCCATTAAGGACAAAAATTTTCGGAACAATGACATCCGTTATTTACAATAAAAACACTCTTACGCTGTTAAAAAGCGGAGAAAAAGTTTTCAGATACGGCTACGATTCACGGCTCAGGCGTATGGTCTGGGGCGTGTTTAAATATAAAGAAAGCAACAAAACATTCGCTGTAATAAACACCCATTTCAGCTTGAGTAATGATAATATCACCACACCTATGAATCAGGCGGCAGAACTTTTGGATTTTGGCAAAGAATTGCAGAAGGAATATAATTGTCCCATATTTTTTATAGGCGACTTTAACGCAAGGGAACGAAACGCAAATGCCAATATATCATCATCCGTTTACGAAACACTTTGCGCCACACTTCTTGATGCAAAAACCGATGCGCAAAGCATTTCTGCCGGTGCAAAACAAAGTATATACTCATCCTCAAACGACCATATTTTTTTAAAAGGCAAAGCCGAAATAAAAAAATACGTAATACTTTCTCAAAACGAATTTGCAACCTTGAGCGACCACTACCCTATTTTTGTGGATATAGTCATATAATTTTTTAAAAATGTTAAATTTTTGTTGACTTTGAACTATTTTCCTCGTACAATTACTATATAATTATTAAGAATGGAGAGATGGACATGGATTTAAAAACAAAAACAGATTTAAGCAGTGTCATTTCAGAAAAAGGTAAATACGCTCAATATATGATTGATGAAATCACTCATATAATCAAAACTTTCGGCAAACGTGAGCCCGGTAGTCAAGGTGAAAGAGAAGCCAGCGAATATATGGCAGAGGTTCTTAAGAACGATTGCGGATGCGACAGAATCCAGATCGAACACTTTAAAGAGAATCCCGGGTCATTCTTCGGTTGGATTTATATAACATTTGCTTTTATACTTGCTGCTATTCCGATTTTCTTCTTTGCACCTATCGTTTCGGCTGTTTTAGTAGCATTAGGTTTTATATTAGCATTTACACAATTCGGTATGTACAAAAAAGTTGTTGACAAACTTTTCCCCGAAAAAGAAGGCACTAACGTAACCGCTATTAAAAGTTGTAAAGGCGAAGTAAAACGCCGTATATTCTTTAACGGTCACCAGGATGCTGCTTGGGAATGGCCGCTCAACTACAAATTCGGCGGCGTAGTTTTTGAAGGTCACATCATCGTTTCTGCAGTAGGCGCACTTCTTTTCCTCATCTGCTCCATAGCATATGTTGCAGAATACGGCCTTTCATTCGGACTTATCAATACAACCTGCTGGCAAGCAAAAGCTATGCTTATCGGTCTTATCTTCGTACCTTTCCAGATCGGTATGTTCTTTATGTGGAATAGCAAACTTGTTGTTGACGGCGCAAACGATAACCTTACAGGTTGCTATATGGGTATCGCAATTCTTAAAGCGCTCAAGGATCAGGGCATAGAACTTGAAAACACAGAAGTCGGCGTTATCCTTACAGGTAGTGAAGAGGCAGGTCTTCGCGGTTCAAAGGCTTGGTGTGAAGCACATGAAGGCGAATTCCAGGATGTCCCCACTTTCATTATTTCATACGATACAATTTACGATCCCAAATACCTTTTAACAAACTATCGTGACCTTAACGGCACCGTAAAAGTTGATAAAGATGTTTCCGACTTATTTATGGAAGCAGCCGAAGCAGTTAATGTACATTGTAAAAAAGGTATGGTACCTCCTCTTGGCGGTGCAACAGACTCTGCAGCATTTGCACAGGCAGGTTTCCGTGCAACGGGTATTACAGGACTTAACCACAAACTTGAAGATTACTATCACACAAGACGAGATACATACGATAATATGAATCCCGACGGTCTTTCAGAGTGCTACGCAGCAAGCGTAAAAGCCCTTGAAATGTTCGACAACGGAGCTAAACAGTAACAAAAAGCCACCCGAGAGGGTGGCTTTTTTAATACAAAACTCCAAAATTGCATTTGCGATTACAATTAGGAATTAGGAATTTCGGGGCTAACGCCGATTATATATAGCTTCGAAAAGAAGAATTAATGTGATGCATTTTCTGCCTTCCTTCGAAGGAAGGTGGCACGTGATATCTTGATATCACGTGACGAAAGGTTCTTAAACCAAAATTGCATCAAAGATGCAACCTTATACTTCAACTTAAAAATTATACTCATTCAAATCCAATTCTTTTGCTCTGATTTCGCAAAAACGTCTTATTTGAAATTTTACTGATTCAAAGTCTTTTTTCACTTCTGTGTTATCGAACCTTATTACTGTAAAACCGAGATTTTCTAAATATTCGGTGCGCTTTTTATCATACTCTCGGTTTTCTTCATAATAATGCTGATATCCATCAATTTCAATTATTACTCTCAGTTTTGGAGAATAGAAATCCACAATATAATCCCCAATAATCCTTTGTCTGTGAAATCTCGGAGTTACCTTGTTCAAATAATCATACCAAACCCGTCTTTCTTCGGGCGTCTGATTTCTCCGTCCGTTTTTCGCAAAATTTTTCAGTTTTTGATTTACCGGCAAAGCTTCATTTTTATCCATTTTCATTTTCTTTCTGATGTAGTCACAACTTTTGTGTCGGGTTTCACCTTCGGCGAAATTGTTGCTTCGCAACGAAGAACCTTTCGTCCCGATAATTACACATTACGAATTCTATTTACCATTGCCGCAAACCTGCAAGCTCTGCAATACGCTTCTGCCACATACTGTTCAATAGGCATTTTAAAATACTTATCATTTTCATGGCGGTTTGGTTTGGATTTATTATTAAGTTCAAAGGTCAGAATATCGTTAAACCCTGTTTTAACAATTCGTTTTGCGTTGTAATCCCAATCAGCAATACCATCAAAGGGCAACAAATGCAAATCATCGTGCCAGAAAGTTCTGCCGTTAAAATCCTTAACGCCTAAATTATCGTTAATGTGGGTGGCTATGAGTTTATCGCCGTAAAGAGCCAAAAGGTCTTTTGAACCATTGTAGCACATCTCATGACCCGAATCCCAACAAAATCCAACAAACTTATTGTCGTGAAATGTAGTGAGAATAGCTTCAAGTCCCTCTTCACCCTCTGTGTTTTCAAAGGCGATTTTAATACCGAGCTTTTCTGCGTGGTCAATAACTTTCCTGTAGTTTTCAAGACCGAACTCTGTGGGCACACAAGGCTCGTCAAACCCCACGTAAACGTGCGAAACCATAATGGGAATTTCGAGTTTTGCACAAAGGTCGAGAAAATGTTTTAAATCTTTAACACCCTGTTCTGCATCGTCACGCTCGTTCTCGTCCCACATATCGGCAACGTGATTCCAAGGCGCGTGAAATGACTGAAATATCATTCCTTCTTCTTTTCCGACTTTGGCACTTTCAATAATTCGGTCATCGTCACCTACATTCCAATGACCGGTAAACGCTTCAAAGCCTGTTCTTTTAAAAAGTCTTATCTGCTCGGTGTCGGAAATTCCGAAATCACCATTTAAAGAAAGACACAACTTCTGCCCGTACATAACAAATCCCCGTTAAATATCAATATTTATAAATTCATAATTATAATCGCAACCGCAGTTCCAAAAATACGAATTACGCATTACGAATTACGCATTAAATCGGCGCTTTGCGCCCCGAAACCCCTAACTCCTCACTCCTAATTCCTAACTAAATCACGGCTGATGCGGAACAGGTCTTGCCTCAGTATTGGATACAATATCAATAAAATTATTATGCTCGTAATAATATGCCTGCATACGAATATGCTTACAAAAGCCGTGCATAGGTGCATAAAGCTGACCTTCACAAAGACGAAGACAAGGTGCTTCCATTTCGTATTCACCATTATCGGTAACAACGGTAGCCGAATTCTCTGTGAATTCAGCAGTTCTGCCGTAGACGCCTATTTTAATTTTTCCCTGTGTTCTTTCCACATCACCGCCGATAAAGCTTATAATCTGACCGATGGGCACATACCATATGCCGTCAACGTTTTGCGGTAAAGTTGCTGCAACGCAAAGACCTAAATCATAGCCCTTGAATTTAAGCCTTGTTCTGTTATAAACCGGAGCAGAATCGTGAGGAAGAATAGTATCATTCCCCTTATCAATAACGCAAACATCTACTATTTTTCCGTCTTCAACGTATGCAGTAAGGGTACATTTATCGCCGTCTATATCAACAATAGAGAACATTGAAAGTTGTTCTTCGTGACAATAGCTTTTCACATTCCATACCTTCGGAACACCTTTTGTTCCAGGAGGGTTACGGTGACTCGCACCAAGGTTATAATGTATTGTACCCTGGGAAGGCTTATCGTAAAGACCCTCACCCCTACGCGGATAAGAGCGAGCAAAGCTATGCTCGTGACCTGAGAAAACTATATCAAATTTATCCATACCGTCACGCATAGCAGGATATGTGTCATCACATTCAATTTCAGGTCCCTGATAGTTTACAGGGAAATGGTGAGCAGCAAATTTCCACGTTTTGTCGCTTTTTTCAGCCTGCTCCAGAAGCCACGCGTTCATTTCTTCATAACCGCTTGTACCCGTCATACAAAAATGAGTATTGCCGTAATCAAAAGCGTGATTTGCAATTATCCAACCTTCGGGACCGTTATGTTCATAGCTACCCCAAAGCTGGTTTGTAAAATATGTTGCGTGTTCGGAATAATACTTATCCTCTTTGGTGAAATAACTGCTGAAGCCCATATCGTCGTGGTTACCCATACAAAACATAACCGGGATTCTCTCGCCAATACCCTTAAAGCCCTCAAAAAGACCTGTCCATTGGATATCCGTCTGACCGCAGTTTGTATTGTCGCCACCGGTTATAATAAACTCACATTCGGGATGATCATCGAGAATTTTACTTAAAACTTCACGGAGTACCGAGTAATCTGCAGGTGGCTCTGCATCACCTGCCTGAATATCGGAAATGCAAAGGAAAGAAAATTTTGTTGCATTTTCTTTAGTTGTTTTAAAAGTGTACACTTCACTTCTGTTTTCGTCACTTCCGCAAGTGTATTCGTATTTTGTGTCGGGGTTTAGCCCTGTCATATCTGCAAAGAAAAAGTTGCTTTCGTCCATATCGGTTTCAAAAAAGTGCTTTTCTGCAACCGCTTTCATCCACACAAAAGTTCCGACTTCTCTGTAAAGCGCATAACCCACATCAACAGTGGTGTCGGTTCTCCATCTGACAGTCATAGAATGAGCCGGATCACCTTTTATTGAAAGCATTATCTGGTCAGGTCTTACGGAAGATCCTCTTATATTTTTCCATTCGCTTTTTGTAATCACAAAAACGCCTTCTTTCTAAAAAACTGAATATATTTATTTCCATACAAAAAACGGATAACTGTACGTTTCCGTTTTTTTTATTATTATAAAAACTTAATTGAATCTTTATATTTTTCAATATAACCTTTGTTTATTTCATCTCCGCCGTCAATGTTACTGCTTGAAAACACTTCGGGAGTAAAACCGTCTTCCAACATTTTTTCAATACAGCCCACAACCACCGCATTAAGGATAGCGGCGCCGGCACTTGTGGAAGTGGGTGCGGCACTTCTGTCAAGTTCTTCAAAATAAACACTCGCATCGCCTACACAACCCATATTATCAAGAATAATATCGGCAAATTCATAAAGTTTTTTACCGCTTTTATGACGTGACGAACTTGATTTTGAATGATTAAGATTGGTAAGAGCCACAACCGCAAGCCCATTCTCCTTAGCCAACTGTGCCATATCAACGCAAACACCGTTTCTTCCGGAATTTGAAATAATTACAATAACATCTCCGGATTTCATACCGTAACTGTCAAAGAGTATCTGCGCATAGCCGGGAAGTCTTTCAATCTCGGTGCTTTTTGATGCAGATTCGTGCAGCATCAAAGAAGTTTCAAATACAGGCTGAATTTTAACAAGTCCACCTGCACGATAAAACAATTCTTCCGCCAACATATGGGAATGGCCCGTACCGAAAAGAAAAATATTTTTTTCATCCTCTAAAGTTGATGCAAACAATTCCGAACACTGTTCAATACTGTTAATTCCATCATCGGAAACCTGTTCTAAAATGCGAATAAGGTTATCTAAATACTCCTTAATTTTATTCATATTATAATCCCCCTGCAGCCCTCAAATGTAGAGTGACAAAAGCGCCACCCATCAAAGCGATTCGGATATGCATTCGACACAAGTTTTTTCTTAAATCACCAAATCCACGTATCCCTTTTATTATATAAACCCACCGTCATAATTTCAATAGCAAAAAATAAAAACCCTTAAAAACGGAACAAATAAACGGAAACAAAACCAACCGCCACGGGTTTTCTGTGGCGGTTGGTGATTCAGAAATCTGAATTTGTATAAAACAAATTATATTATTTATCTTCAGTTATTTTTCAAAATAAATCGCACCGCTTTGCGCGAAAATCAAGGGCGGTAAATCCATACCCTTCTGTTCGGGAATTCTTGATGCAATTGCAATATCGTGGATTTTACTGTACAAAAAACCGGGCTCAAAAACCACGTGAGCGCACAAAAATCCCTCTTTCTCTACGGGCAGAGTAACAGAGTAATCCTCTGTTTTCTTTGCGGTATATTTATAATATTCTCCGTTGGAATTAAAGACTATCAATTTATGGTTCTTGCGAAGTTTTTTAACATTTATTGTAACCTTTGTATCTTTGGTCAACTTTACAGTATCACCTAAAACAGCATCGCCGCTTACAATATCAATAAATGTTGTACCCACGTCAAAGCAAATTGTTGTGTGACCTTTAACAATAGCATCAAGTATATCTTTGGGAGAATTTGATTTTGCATAAACATATGTAACCGGCCAGGTCAAAAGGTTAGTTACAACATAATCTTTATGATAATCGCTACCGCCAACTACGGGGAGTTTGTGACCGTTTCTTAACTGCTCGTGCCACCATTCTGTACATTCAAGGTTATCAAAATGAGTGGGCGCGTTCCAAACCTCAAGAACATCAACATCTGCTGCATTCTTTTCCCATCTCCAGGGACATTGTTTGCAATGAGGATGGTTCATGCATATAACCGCACCGCGTTTTTTTGCCTCATCCTTTACTCGCAAAAAGTCCTCGTAGGTTTCGCAGGTGTCATAATCTGCCTGGTCTATAACATCCTTGACGCCCCACATATTGCAGTGACCGCCATGTTTTGTAAGCTCCGCGCCATAAATAAGGGTTAAACCGTCAACTTTCGGAAACTCCTTGCAATTAACATTATGGTCGGTCAATATGAGAAAATCCAGTTTATTCTTTTTGGCCTTAGCAATAACCTGTTCTAAAGTTAAACCGCCATCAGAAGCAACTGTGTGGCAATGGGGCACACCCACATACCATCTATAACCATCGTAATTCATTGTATTTCTCCTTTTTCAAAATAATCATCTGTTTTAACCTTGTTAAATTCAAGTTTCTCAAAACAAATGAGATATTATAACCGACGTTTTTACGTTTACTGAGCCTTAAACATGAGAATTACAGCCTTTTGACCTTCGGGAAGATTAATGGTTAAACCGGTGTTCATAAGTTCTTTACCTGTCAGGGTATAAATTTTTTCGGGATTGTCTATATCATAAATACTGTAAGTCTTTGAGGGAATAAGACCGTTTAATTTAACGGTGTATTCATCGGCTGATACATTCTCTCGTTTATAAATAAGCGCTGTACCCGCTTTTCCGTCAGCAGTGCTGAACTGCATAGCGTGCATCTTATCTTTATCGAAACTGCCGAACTCAATGGGATAATACTTGCCCGTCATAAATTCTCTCGGTTCCTCATTGAAGCTGAATTCAGGATGCTTATGGGAGTAAAAATCCATAAGCATAAGTGGCATTATGGCTGATCTTGAAGAGTATTCGTCCGTCATATAAAGTGCCGAACCGTGAATGGGAAGCCAGAAGGAAATTCCGTAAGTGTGAGACTGTGTTGCATCAAACAAATCCGAATGATAAGAACAATTATAGTCACTTCTCCAGAATGGAATACTGCGGAAAGTCATTTCAAGGTCAAGACGTTTACCGCCTGAAGCACAGTTATCAATTATAAGTCCGTCGATATTTTCACAAAGATAGTCAAGGAATCCGTAAAGGTTGGTTATATAGTGATTTTCGCAGATACCTGTTCTTCCGTCGTAAAACTCGGCATCAGCCTTCTGCCAATATTCAAGCGGTGCGAAGTTAAAGTCCTGACGGTAAACGGTAATACCGTTTTCCTGCATAGATTTAAGCAGATATTTGCAATAATAATCAAAAGCTTCATCGTTTGCAAGGTTCCACATCGCGTTATCGTTGCCTACATCTACAAGCCAACCTTCGTGCTGTAAACCTTCATTGTAAAATACTGTATCAGGATAAACACGTTCAGGCTCGTACCAGAGAACGTGACCAATACCTTTTTGCTTTGCGTATGATGAAAGCTCGATAATTCCGTTATCATATCTTGAGGTGTCAACTACCCAGTTGCCGACTCCATCATGCCAACCTTCCCTATATTCATACCAACCTGCATCCATCCAGAAGCAGTCTATCTGATCATATACGCTTTCATCAATTTCGTTGTCAAGAATGTTAATAATTTCATCAGAGGTTCTTGTTGAGGTAGGTCCTGCAACCTCCATTACAGTGTATTGATTTTGCGTTACACTTTCGGGATAAACGCTTTCCATAATCCAGCTTCGGAAAAGATTGAAGCCTTTGAGCGCATTGTCGCTATCATAGAAACTTAACGAAACAAGGGGTGAACGCACTTCTTCGCCCGGCAACAGATACGCATTGAAATTCTCCTGCTTTACGGTGATATTGGTGGCACCGTTGTCCAGTGAAAGTGTGGATTCCCACTGTCCTGTCCATCCGATACCGAGAACAACGCCATAGTTTTCACCGCAAATATTAAAGTACGGCAGATATTTTTCCGTGGGTTTTCCGTCAACACCTGCAAACGTTCTGACTGATGATGAAAGTTTCTTTTTAATAAGCGAAAAGTCACTTGCAGCAGTATCGCTACCCATTGAATAATAAACATCGGCATTACCTGTGGAAACAGAGGAATTAATCGCATAAAAATCACTGATTACACCTGAATTCTTGGTGCCTGTATTTTTTATGTAAACTACCCACTGATATGTTGCGCTGTTGTCAAATCCGGTTGTTTCAATGGTAACCTGCAGTCCGTTGTTCTTATGCGTTAAAACAATATATTGCGTCTTACCACCCTGATAGGTCTTGCCACTATCGGAAGATTTTTTGATTTCTTTGCTCCATTCGGAAGGATTGAATTCTTCACCATTCACCTTGAATGTAAAGGGATATTCATTCGATCCGAAATTCTCATTGTACCACTCATTACAGAGAGTTTTTTCGCTATCGGTAAGCGCCATTTCTTCGGCGGTTATTGTACCGAACTCAATGTTCTTTTTATATTCCATAGCTTTTATGTTCTCCATATTAAATACAACAGCACCGCCGCAAGACACTGCGAAATAAACGATTGCCAAAATTATGTTAAGTACTTTATATCCCCTTTTTGCTCTTAATGCAAAAGCGAGCAACAGCACCACAGTCGAAATGATAAACGTTACAGAAAAGGTTTGGTTAATTACCATCTCGCTATCTGTAACAGCTTGATTAAGCTTTGCATTCAAGCCCCATATCAGACCCTGAAAAAAAGCGTTTCCGGCAATAAATGCAATAAGCTTTGGAATCCAATTAGCTTTTTTGAAAAGTTCCTGAACCAAAAGCAACAAAAACCAACCCAATGCAGAGCCCGAGAGAACAGTATAAAGGTGAACATCAAACCCACTTTCTGTTCCGTGGAATATGTACCAGAGCGAATATGCAGCATAAACAAGAAGCCCCATAAACACCGTAGTAACAACAGCTTCAATAATAATTTTGTTTTTTTCTTTTTTCACAACATAACACCGCCCGATATTTTACTATAAAATGTGTTTAGGTTTATAGTCCGATTGTAGCACAATTGCCCTGTTTATTCAACCAAAAACACAAAATCACTCAAAGGTATAAAAAAGGAAAATCATTCAGCATATGTCACACCATTGAACATATTTCCGCCGTCAACGATTTTAAACTCTTTTGAAAGTTCCTGCAGATTTATGTTGTTGGAATTCGGCATACCGCCGTTTTCACCATTTGGCTTTTCGGGGCGTTCTGCATCATCGGGTAGGCGCTGTGGTTTTTCACCTTCGGGAATCTGAAAATCTTCAGGTTTTTTAAAATCCTCAGGGTTAAAGTTTTTCGGATCAAATATATCCTCGGGCATTTCATCGTCGTAATCAAAGTCATCAGGCTTCATACCCTGTCCGCCCATCATACCACCGCTTTGACCTGCCAATTGTTTGCCTTCACTCCAGAGAGTGTAAGTACCTGCAACTAACTCGGGATTACTGAAAATGAGTACGGAGCAATCATTACGTGGGCAGATTTTCATTAAATCATCGCCACTCTCAGTTTTAATTGTAATGACATCTGTGCCTTTTTGCTTTTCGGCAAAATTAAACACAGCATAGTTCTGGCCGCCATTTTCTATTCTGTCAAGCATATGACCGCTTGCAATAACAGAACCGCCGTTAATGTGAATACCCATGTCCGAGTCAATACCTGCGTCGCCACTTGTGGCACAAGCGGAAGCAGTAACAATACCGCCGTTTATAACAAGCCATCCGTTAGAGTCAATACCGTCACCCTCACCTGTTTCGCCTGTAACCTTAATATCAAGGTCGCCACCATTTATGGTGGTAACGGAAACTTCGTCTTCGTTGGTATTTATGCCATCGTTACCGGATTCAATTCTTATTTTACCACCATTGATTGTCAAATGAAGTTCGCTGTCAAGACCTTCGTTCTCGGCTTTAATGTTCAATATACCTTGATTGTTTTTGTCACCATTAATATTCATGGACATTTTTGAGTAAAATGCGCCATCATATTTATGGAGCTTATCTGCATCCTCAACCTCTGTTTTGTCATCGTTGAGAACAACAGTTCCCGGCTTATAAATACGCGCAACATAAGAGCCGTTTATATTGTTAGCAGTACCGTCTGCAATAATAACATTTGCACCGGCTTTTGATGTATCAACATCTTTAGTTGCCTTTTCCGTGTCGGTATTTCCACATTCATATACATTGTAGAAAATAACAGCAGGAGCAACCTCACAGGTTATATCTGCACCGTTAAGAATAAGCGTTACAACTGCTTCGGGATTTTCTTTCGCTCCATCGCCCAAATCTATGGCAATCTGCCCTTTTGACAGCTTACCGCTGATGCTGTAAGCACCTGCCTTGGTAATATGAACAACAGTGTGCGCATCTGCCTCATCTTTGCTGTGAGCATCCATTTCAGTACCTTCACCATAGGTGAAATCCTTACCTGATTCATAATAAATAATGTCATTGGCAGTATAAACCGCATCTTCCGAATTCTTACTTGCCGACTTTCCGTCAACCTTAATGCCATTGTCACTCAATGCAATTTCAACTGCATTATATTCCGTTTGAATATCATTTTTCGTTGCAGTATCGTTTTTCGATTCAACAGACGCCGTACTGCAAGCAGTGAGTAAAAGTGTCAAAGCAATAATAACAACCATCGCTTTTACGTGTTTCATTTTATGAGTTTTTGTATATTTCATAATACAACCTCCTTTTTTTAAACAACTTAAATATATCACACTAATGTTGGGATTTTAGGAATATTTTGTAAATTTTACTTCAATCAAAAAAGAGAAAAAGCAAGAGATAGGCTGATACCTATCTCTTAGTTTTTTGTGTAATGTTTACAAGAAATCAAAGATCATTCCGTATACAAAGTAACAGGACCATACAGTCCACCTGATACAATGTCTTTTGCGAAATCCAACTCTGCCTCAAAATACGGAGATAATTCTTCTGTTTTCCACTTGTCAAAGTAATCGTTGTGAACATACCAGTTCGCCGATGTATTAGCAACAACCATTTTCAGTTTATTTTTTTCAACAAGTACGCCGGCAGGTATTTTTAATCTGTACGGTGGCATTAAAGCCGTTCCTAAAGGTTGGTCGTTGAGATATACTTGTGCCATAAAATGCACATCTCCAAGATCAATTTCTCCTTCTTTTCCGACTTTTTCATCCGGGAGTGCAAATGTTGTTTCGTAAACACCGCTTCCGGAATAAGCCTCACCAATCAGATATGACCAATCACCGAGAGTAATGGGAGTTGCTTCGTCAGAATGTTTTATATTTTCAAAACCGTTTTCGTTACAAATAAGTTCAGTTTCTTTGCGGAACAGGAACTCGTTAGAAATATCAAATTTTTCTCTGAATTCTTTTTTATTTTCACCTTTAAGAGTTTCGTCTGTCAGCAATATCACAGCCGTTTCACCAATGGCAAGAGCGATTTCCAGAACACCATTTTCGGTTTTGAAACGCTTTAGCGCACCGGTTACCAAATCAAGCAGATAGCCGTCTGATGAAGGCAGATGAATCTGATACTCATCGTTCTCGCCATTTTCACGGAACAGGCAGAACAATTCTGCGTTTTCTGCCTTTCTGTGCATTGCACGTAGACCGATGCCCTCAACCTGAATTACAGGCGAGATATCTGAAAGACTGTACGAAACCCTTCCACCGCCTTCAACAAAGCGATTCAACACCTTTTGGGTATCATGCGGAATAAAGGCTCCTTCAGGGATGATAATATGTCTGTATACTGCACTGCCGATACAAATACATCCGTCGTCAGCTCCTTTGGAGGCTTGTATAACATCATCGTCAACAATATCAAAATCCACCATCATATTTTCAAGGGATCTGCCAAGAGTATCGAATTCTTTTGACATTGCCTCTGCGTTCAGACCGCCCTGAAAATCGTGAACAGGATAATAAAGTCCCGTTTCGCAAACACGTTCTCCCAGAGTGGATACATATGACATACGTTCTGCGTAGCGATTAAACTGACCGAGATAACGGTAAAACACCTGATTTTCCGTAAAAACGGGCAGTTCCTGTGCAAGAAGTGCACCTTTGCGACCAAGAGGAAAATTAAACGGATTAAAGACATTTATTCCGCGTACAGACTGGTATCCTACGGTATACCTCATTATATCGTAAGTCAGCCCGGGTCCCGCTACACCGAAGATTTCACTCATTGCAAGTTTTGTGCCGTTCTGTGCGGCAGCAGATGAAGCGTATCTCGGAAAAAATCCGTTGTAACCGTTCAAATCGTTCTTGTCTGTTGTTTTATTTTCCGGGTAAAGCTGTCGCCAGATAACATCAACTCCCGGAATATCAAAACATCTGAGAGCACGCATCAGGTTGAAGTTTCCACCGCCACGAACACAACCAAGGGGAGAGTGATCCATATCCATATGACCGGTAAAAGCCATACCGTGATCGTTTGCCCATTTTTTGCACGGAAGAAGAAAATTCTCACAGAACATCCTGCTGCACAAATCGTACCAACGATACAATATGTGAATATTTTTCTCGTTGGTCGCTATTCTTTCTGCAATTAGTGGCAGATGAGGTAGTATCGATTCACCATACATGGCTTCATATTTCTCTGCCAGTTCTTTATTGAACGCTCCCGCCGGAGCTTTTGGCTCGTCTGTAAATACGGCTGTAACGTTTTCACCAAGTGAATTTTTCATTACCGAAGCATACTTTTGGTGAGTTATTTCAATAAAATATTCCGTTGCACCTTTATTTAATAAATCGGGATAATCCCCATTCCCACAGATTTCCTTTTCTGCGACATACTCAGTTACAACTGTATCCTCAGAAAATATGTAACCCTCTTTAATAATATCCTTATCATTCAGAAAAGTTGCCAGAACATCGGGTGTTGTTTTCTTATACACATCTCCGGCAAAGAAAGAGCGTTCAAAAAACTCCAATGTCTGTCTGGCATATTCCGGATGCTCTTCCAGAACTTTTCCGCATGCACCTCCTGAGGGCCAACCGCCTTCATCATAAATCCAGCACTGCATACCAAGGGATTTCCCCTTTTCTACGGCATAGGCACAAAGTTCAAAGTATTCCGCTGAAAGATAGTCAGGTGTAAGGTTAGTCGGCATACTGTCAGGTCTGAAATTTTTAGGTTCGGGAAGAATATAAAAGGCTCGTATTCCGAGATTCTGCATCTCAGCGAGCTGATCGTCTATAATTTCGCGAGTACAGATATCATTCCACACCCAGACATATACAGGGGCATACGAAGCACCGGGAGAACTAAAACTCTCTATATCAAATTTATTGTTTATCATTACTCATCAGTCCTTTGAAACTTCAGACATTTGCATTGTATTTATCCTGCTTTTTCAACCTGTTTATAAAGCACTTCAGTGCGACAACCATTATCACGTAGAGTACAGCAAGCAGAACAGGATACACCTTTATACCAAACAAACCGCTTATAAGACTGACCATGGGAGGTGCCAACATAACACCAATGTAAGCAAATGCTATCTGTGAGCCCATAACCGATTGTGAAACTTCTTTGCCGAAGTTGTGAGGTGTCAGGTGTATCATATTTGGATAAATAGATCCATTACCCAAACCTACAAAGAACAAACCGACCACAGCAACTGCACCGGGCAAGGGAAGAAGCATAATTGCAATGGCAGGAGCAACAACAGCAGCACCTATACCAATACGTTTCCATGTGCTGATTTTATCAGAAAGCAAACCGGAAACAAAACGTCCGATAGACATTCCGGCATAATATATAGTCAGAGCAAGCGCACCGTGTCTGGTCTCGAATCCTTTTTCTGTTACAAGATATGTACTTCCCCAGACTCCGCAGGCATATTCAATTGCATTTGTCGCAAGCATAATAACCCATACCTGTCGTACTTCCGGTTTTTTTGCCATCTGCAAAAGAGTGAGGTTTACACCCTTTTCCTCTCCTGTTTGTTCAGTTGAGGAGGTCTTTTTCCACAAAGGAATGGACACAATCAGCAACAATGTAATAACTGACTGCACATAAAAAGCATAGCGATAACCGCCACGCCAACCCACATCACTTAATGCCTGCGACATAAGATATGGACTGAGGCTTACACCCACACCGTAAAAACAATGCAAGAAATTCATATGGCTTGCTTTACAGTGAAGTGCTACATAATTATTAAGCCCGGAATCAATTGCACCTGCACCAAGCCCGAGAAGAATCGCTAACGGTATCATAACCCAAAAATAGGGCGCCACAGAGAATCCAAACAAAGCTGCCGCAGTCATAGCCGTACTGAAAGCTGTAACCTTAGCCGTGCCCAATTTATTGAGAATTCCCGCACTGAACATACTTGATAATACAGTGCAACCGGAAATAATAAATGTGAGAATGCTGACCGCTTCAACAGGAATGTCCATTTCTGTATGGATAGCAGGCCAGGCAGAGCCGATGAGAGAATCCGGAACGCCAAGACCTATAAATGCAATATATATCACAATTAATAAAAAAACCATAAAACCTCCGAACAAATTCCCCTTTTGTGTTTTTGAAAACAAATTGAATATCCTTTAAAAAATGCATCAAAAATGTTTGCTATAATATTATATAAAAAAATAAAAATACGTCAATCTCAGAAAAGCAAAAAACTACGCCTCAGCAAAAAAATCGTTATATGAGCCTCGCATAGCTTATAAAAGAAATGAAAGTCGAAATTCAGGCAGAAAAGGAAAGGTTAAAACAGGAGCACAGTATATAAAAATTTTTACTGCATAATACAAAAAAAGGGAGCTGACTTTTTAGTCAACTCCTTGATGTTTGTGGTTTTTTAATTATTTATTGGTTCTTTTAGGCTTGAATTTTTTATTATAAAAATGCCACCCCTTAAAATCTTATTCATTGAAACCATTGTATCACATGCCATTAGTCTTTTCCATTGTTTCATTTATGCAGTTACTCAGGCTCCACATTTTCGGTCAAGATGACAATGACAGGTTCAATTAAGCCTTTCTTCGGCGATTTTTAGTATTATCATTCTCGCCTGTACAATAAATGCATATCGTTCTTGCCATAATTCGCTAATTAATTCTTATAACGAGGTCACTTTCAGGATAAGAACAGCAAGGATGTATAAAATTAAACTGCATATCTGCTATTCGACGCTTATCCTCGCCTTCAGGTATATAAACCTTTCCGCTGACAAGCTTACTTCTGCAGAAACCGCATTCACCAGTATGACATCTTGCAGGAACCACTATGCCTGCTCGTTCAAATGCGCAAAGCACGGTTTCGCTGCTGTTTGCATTAATTACTGTTTCGTTGCCGCGGTTAATAACCTTGATGCTGAACTCTTTCGGTTCTTCATCTGCTTTTTTACCGGAAGAAAAAACTTCAAAACGAATATATTTTCTTTCTTTTTCAAGCTTAGGAAGCTCTGCTTCAAGGAATTTATATAAACCACCGGGGCCGCAAACAAAAATACTGTAATTTCCTTCAGGTGCATATTTCTTTATAATATCTGCACCTACAAAGCCCTTTTCGTAGCCTTCCTCATCACTATGGCTCAGCACATAAACCACATTAATTTTATTATTTTTCTCAGAAAGTAAATCAAGCTCTGCTTTAAAAAGGATTTCATCTGATGTTCTGCATCCATACAATAAAGTGAGGGTACAACTCTCATCGCCTTCAGCTATTGCTCTTGCAAGTGAAAGGAATGGTGTAATACCGCTACCTCCTGCAATAGCAACAATGTTATCTGCATCTCTTAGCGGAGAATATGTCAAATTGCCTTCCGGTGCATAAGCGGTAACTTCATCACCCACGCTCCAATTATCAAGAATATAATCAGAAACGAAGCCGTCATTAATACGTTTAACGGTAATTTGATATTCACCCTTTAATGCACTTGCAGGTGAAGAGGCTATTGAATATGAACGGGTAACAACAGAGCTGCCTATTTCTAATTTAAATGTAAGGTATTGACCTGCTTTAAAATAGGCAATAGGTGCTGTTTCACTTTTAAAATAATAACTTTTTGCAATACCTTTATGTTCTTCAATTCTGCTGATCACAAGTTTTTGCTCTTTAGGGTGAATGCTTTTAGCAACCTTATTTACACCAAAATCATCAGTACAGGTTGGTAAAACTGCCTGGGCACTGTTTATAAACTGCTTTCTCTCTGTTAAAAACTTTACAGTATTAATGCTATCCTTAAAGGTGCCGTTTACAGAAAACTTTTTCTTACTCATTTACTTTGCCTCCTTTTCCATACTGAGTATAGCAGCCTTTGCTGCCATATCACCGGTTGTATAACTGGGTGAATAACCCATATGCCTTGTGGTATAACCACCGGCAAAGTAAAGTCCCGATATGCCTTTATCTATCATATCAAAAACAATTCTTTTAACGATGTCGTCTTCCTTAGTTGCTTCATATCCGTAAATGGTGCCTGCCGGAGCATCTGTATAACGTGCATATGTCATAGGTGTAGCAATTTCAATTTCTTCTATATAGTCCTTGATTTTAACACCCGTTGCTTTTTCAAAATTATCTATCATTTTTTCGGCAAAGGAAATCTTTGTCTTATAGTAATCCTCAACGGAAACCTTGCTCCATTCATCCCCTGCAAAAATAGATGTCATATAAAGGATGCTTGTACCCTCGGGTGAGCAATCATCAAAGGCTCTGTTAAGACAAACTGTTGCCTGAACATCATTTGTTGCAATGCTTTTGCTCAATTCGTAGCATCTTCTGTTGTCGTTAGTGGGATAAATGAAATAGGTGTGATTATTGAGTCCCAACTCATCTGCTGAGCGGTTAAGACCTAAAAATACCGCGAAGCCTTTTGCACCCAATGTTTTTGCATTGACTTCCTTTTTTAGTTTCTCAGGAACATCCTTTTTGTCTATAAGTTTTGTATAGGCATTATACGGTGAAGCGTTGCAAATAACCGCCTTGGCATTTATTTGCGTACCATCATCAAGCACAACACCTGTTGCCACGCCGTTTTTTATGTTTATTTTCTTAACGCTTGTGTTAAACCAAGCCTCACCGCCATTTTCGGTAAATGCTTCAAGCAAAGCGGTGCTTATCTGATGGCTTCTGCCCTTGGGGATAACTGCACCGTCAATAATATATGCGTGGAGCATTGTAAAGTAGTGAATAACATTAAGTTCATCCGTAGGTTGACCAAGGTAGCACCAATACGCATTAAGTATATCCCTTGTCTTTTGACTTGCTCCGAAGGCTTTCAAAACCTCATCAACTGAATAGTTTGCAACCTTTAAAAAATCTGTATGCTCGGAGAAGATTTCTTTTATCATGGAAGGCTTAAAATCCTCGATGTTACTAACAAAATCCAAGGTTTTTTCAATACTCTCAATAAGATCAAAAATCTTTGTAACTACAGTTGCAGATCCGGTATCATATTCTTCCAGTTTAGCTATAAAGGCTTCCTTACCCAAAGGCATTGAATAGTCGCACTTATCGTTTTCGTCCAATGTGATAACTCTGAATGCTTCATCAAGAGAAACCCACTCCATTTTATCTGCAGCACCAACCTCCTGAAAAATTTTCAGCAGAGGTGATTTTCCTGTAATAGAACCGATTCCGCAAAGTTCGTGAAGCGATGCTTCAAATTCAAATCTGCCTCTTACAAAACTTGTAGCAAAACCGCCGGGCAAATTATGGCGTTCAACGAGCAACGTCTTTTTCCCCTCTTTGGCAAGGCGTGCTGCTGCCACAAGTCCGCCATTACCTGCGCCAATAACAACTGCATCATAATTTTTTACCATATTTCCACTTCTTTCATAATAATAATGCTTGTATATAAAAAAATTGTTACCATAAATTACATCATAAAATAAAATTTATAAATCTAATTTCATATAAATCAATTTATCCATCGGATTGTTATTATAGCTGGGAATTTCATAAAAACCGTATTTTTCATATATGAATATTGCACTTTTTAAAAACGGCAATGTATCTAACAACATATGTTTATAACCGATTAATTTTGCTTCTCCAATAATTTTCTTTACAAGAAGTTCTCCTATGTGTTGACCTCTGAAACACGGTCTTACGTACAATCTCTTCATTTCACAATTTAATTCATCGATTTTTCTGAGTCCTATGCATCCTGCCAACATTCCATCACAATACACTAAATAAAGTCTGCCGTAAGGTAACCCGTATTTTGATTCGAGATGCTCTAATTCATTATCATACTTTTGAATCTGAAGATATCCTTTAAAATTACTGTCGCCTTCAATCAGCATATCGGTATATTCACTAAATAGTGTTTTCACCTCATCCTTGTATGTGTATGCTTGAACTATTTCAATACTCATAAAATACACCTACAACTTCAAATTCATCAACTTGGAATTTATTTTGATATTACAAAATGAATGATATCAAACGATACCACCTTTTTGTTATTGTATCACAAATAGAAAAAAACCGCAACTTCTATTAAAATTATGTTTTTTATGGTTGAGATGACGGGATTTGATGGGCTCTGCCTATCATTAAAAGCCCTCTAGCGGTGTCGAAAAGATGTGCCCGTCTGCTCTCAAAAGCTACACTCTTGTGCTTTCGTGTATATTGGGAATGCTCTTTGAAGCTGAATTTCACACTGTTTTCATATAGTCCGACTCTGTCTGTGGGCTTTATATGGTCATTGGTAGATTTCGAACAAAACCGAACAAAGAATATACCTGTTACAAATCGTGACGGGTGTTGTTCTGTAAATGTTAATTAATCATTATCCGTTTGACTTTTGGTTTTGTAATGGCGAATAAGAAAAACGATTGCGGCAATCAGAGAAGAAACAAAAACCAAACAATGTATCACAAACAACCTTTTTGATGGCATATCATAATATATATCGCTACAAATTGTTGCAAAGTGAATACCTGCGTTAATAAACCAAATTACCGAAACACCAAACATATTAATTCTGTTTTTCATAAATCATTATCTCCTTTTTTACTATTCTAAAAATTCAGTTTTGCCAAATCACAACAACTCTCTCAGCTTATCAAGGAACGCCTCTTCAGCAAGAAAATAAAAGCCAAGCTGATTACCTGCGTTATATGTAAAAAGTGTTTTGCCGTTCCAATCGCACATATCAATATCGGAATTGCTGCTGATAAAGCCTGTGCGAATTTGCTCTTTCAATTCATCGGTTAAATCAAAAGCACAAGGTGAAATTATTCTGTCATCCTCCGATGGCATAAACAAAGGATTATAATATCCCGAATACCATTCCTTAAAATCCTTTGTGCGATAGATATAGTTTGTGTATCTCATAGCAGGAAGCTGTTCAACCGCAATAACATAATACCAGCCATTGCTGTATTTCATCCACGGTCCGCCAACATAACGCTCCTTACCGAATATTCATTCGTCCGACATAAATGTCCAACTCACCATATCGGGTGAGGTTGCAAAGGTATAACTAAACGGATACGGACCGAATTCAAGAAGCAAAACATATCCGTCTTCTCCCTTGGTCAATGCAGAATTAAAAAACTGCCATCCCTCTCGGGAAATAAGTTCTCTGCTTATCCATTCTTCAAGGTCTGTGTCTCATAAATCATAATTGTACTGCCACATAATGAACCATTTTCACATTTCGCTCCAAGAACACAAACTCTGTTTCCTTCCTGATACAAGGAATAGTAATAACATCCCTAACCGAAGCGTGAAATGATTTCACCCGTTTCTCTGTCACGGATTATGCCAGATGCTTCGCAGGCATAATCAACGCCATTTGTAGCATCGTCAAGCTCAAGCCTGTAAAGTCGATTGTTCCATACAAACGGTGTGCTCTCACCATTTGGACTTACAGCTCCAAGCTTTTTTATCGTCGGGAAACCTCCAAGCATTTTCGTTGTTGAATTGTAATGTACTTCACTCATAAAATACCTCGACAAATTGGAATTTAACGTTGAATTTCTAATTCTATTCTTTTGTTTCTTTTTGAAACAAAATTAAGTTGTTTTTCAATCCACATTAAATATTCATCAACTGTTTTTGGCATTGGATTTTTTGATAAATCTCCGTCACCAAGCCAGAAATTTACTGATTGATAATCTGTAGATACACAATCTTGAAGATAGAAGAACTCAACATATCCTTTAAAATCTATAAATAAATCGAAAAACTCTTTGTTTTTTATCAAAGTTTCATAAAGTGGGCTGGTTTCATTTTTATAATATCTTCTTATACACTCCAATGTTAAATCCCACCTATCCTTGATAAACGGATTAACACCTCGTGCTCTATTGATGCTGTTTTCTTTTGGAAATATAATACTGCCACCAATGGTATATGTTCTATGTATAAAGTCTTCAATAAAATTCTGATAGTCCGGAATTGTTTTTGAAACTTCTTCTAACATTTTTCGGTATCT
Organism: Acutalibacteraceae bacterium; assembly: GCA_045578985.1. Lineage (GTDB taxonomy): Bacteria > Bacillota > Clostridia > Oscillospirales > Acutalibacteraceae > DTU089. The sequence goes on from JAZNLH010000047.1 coordinate 60,504, forward strand.
GATATAGCGAAAACTCGCAAGTATAGAATCACTTCCAAATCTAAAGTTTTCCCATGTTAAATAGTCATAACCCTTGCCCATTGACAGATTTATTTGTTCTCCGTTAGGTAATGGTTTGCTCCATAGAATTTGATGATAAGCTTGTAATGTTTTGCTTACAGCATCGGGGTCGGCACCGCCTCCGCCAAGAATACTGTCATTCCAAAAATCATTCCAATAATTAGGGGTATCAGATGTGAAATCAAAAGCGACATCAATGTTCATTTTTACACCTCGCTAAATTCTTATTTGTCGGGCTGATTATAGCACAAATTGATAATTAAAACAATAAAAGAAAAACGATTGAAAACCACTGGTTTTCAATCGTTTTTGGTCGGAGTGAAGGGATTTGAACCCCCGACATCTTGCTCCCAAATATCGCAATATGTAGTTTGTGGGAGTTCAAACACAATATTTTGCGGTATTGTTTTTAAAGAATCCATATATAGTCTGAATCTTTCAGATTTTTCACAAACTTTTACGAAAATTATGGAAAAACATGTGGTCATAAAAAATGAGAGATTTGAATTTCAGTTAGTCCGGATATGTAACCTGTCTGCCTGTAATGAGCTCAACAACAGATTGATAAAGCCTCATAAAGCCTTCCTGGACAGTACCCTTTACTGCAAACTCAAAAGCAATTCTTGTTGAGTATTTGTCGCCGTTGTCTTTTGCAACTTTTATATAATCAAAGTCAAAAACATCATAAAGGCGCTCAACTCTTGTTTCGTAGGTTGAGGTGTCGTTTTCATCAATCTCAACCACACGGTATCCGTACTGAGTTGTATAAGCCAAGCCTTTGTAACGGGTCATAGGAGAGGTGTAAATATCAATATTCTGATTTCTTACACCGAAGGCATTTGTGTGGTCGTGTCCTGTAAACATCGCCAAAACATCGCCTGTTTCAACCAAAGCATTAAACTGTCCGTCATTGTAATATCCGGGACAAGGTTTTTCGTTAAGCATTCCGTAGTTAACTTCGTCAGGGTCAAACATATAATACTCATCTTCGTTATAAATATGCTTAATTGCATAAGGTTGCTTAGAGTCAACCTTTTTAAGAACATCATAAATTTCGGGAACAATTATATGCTGAAAAACAACGGAGTTAACTGTTTCACCACCATTTTCTTTTTTTAACTTAGCAGATGTTTTCTTGTACCAGTCTATTTGTTCGGTTCGTACTCGGTCGTAATGTCTCGGTTCATCCTCGTCGTAATCACCCGAGTCAAACACCCAAAGATTGAAATTGACTTTGTCGCTGTCAGATGCAAGAACCGGAATATTAAATGTTGCACAGTTTTTGAAATTTTCGCTATTATCGGTAGATATTACGCAAGAGAAGGTGTTGTAATATTCCATAATATCTTCTCTGGTCATTGGTCCTGCCTCTGAATCGTGATTACCGAAGGTCACGGCAACGGGAATGCTTCTTGATTCAAAAATATTCATAAGAGCATTGATTAACTTTTTTGTTTTTTCAGGGTCTTCGTTAGGATGTGTATTATCACCTGTAAGTACAACAAGGTCAGGCTTTTCAATATCACAGGCTTCAGCAATTACCCATATTGATGAATCAAAATGCTTGTCATAGTTAAGATGTGTATCAGCAATATGCAGTATTTTAAGCTTGCCGTCGGAATTGAACCTTATTGTTGTATCTGTTTCCTTCTGTAAATCAGCAGGTTCATAGTTAATATTTGTATTTTCGGGCTCAATTTCAAAGTAGATTATTCCTACAACAAGAATCGCCACCAATGTTAATGCAATAATTCCTATTATTCGTTTTTTCATTGTGTAATCTCTCACTTTCTTTTACTTAAGTTTGAATTCAGCATTGTTATCTGAAAAGCCTTTATTATTTCCGATAGTGTTGAGAAGTATACTTCTCAAATCAACCTTGGTGCCGTTTTTGCTGAGCTTGGGCTCTACCTTTTTTAGTATAAAGGAAAACCTTTTAAGAATGCCTGAAATAAAATTATACACGGGTGTGCCCTCGGTATGAGGACCGTCACCAAGAAATATCCCAACTCCGACTTTGCCAACAAGCTCTGATAACTTTTTATTTTTAAGAGCCTTATCTCTTTTTATAAAGAGCAGACGCTCAACTGTTCCTACAGTGACTTTATCAAAGTGTTTTCTTCCGAAAGCTTTCAGATGCTTAACAATTCCTTTGCCACCACTGAGAGCGCCACGAACACGTGAGATAATTGCGTTTTCAAAATGCTTGTGGAAATATTCTTGTGCCGTAAGACCTTTTAAATCCCAACCAAAATCCTCAACATCAATGGTTTTGATTTTTAATACGGAGCTTTCGTCTATTGTGATTTTTCTGTATTTCGCAGGACTGCCTACAAGACAGGCAGTGCAAACATCAATCAGTTTGTTGCCCTTTTCGGTATAAAACTCATTTATGCTCTGAATGTGCATATGTCCTGTTAAAACAAGCTCGACTCCGTTATCGGCAAGAAAAGAAGCAACCTTTCGCCAATCCTTGATTTTTGCATCGCCCACTAAGTCGAATACAGGTACAGGCGGAATGATGGGGTAGTGGCATATTGCAAAAACGGAGCAGTCATCTTTTTTTGCTTTATCAATCTGTTCCTTTGCCCAAGCCATAAGTCTTTCGTCCATTGCTCCTTTGGGCTGATTAAGACTGTCACAGCATATAGCCAGCATTCTTACACCTTCGGTAATTTCGGCAACATAAGAATGAGTAGGTTCATCAAAAGCTATAGCATCTCCATAACCGAAATCACGGTACATATCACAAAGGTCATTAAAGTCCGTTCCCTCAACAGGTACACGCCCGTCATCCTTTAATATGTAAGCTGAATCGTTATAATCGTGACCGGCAGTTATTACATAGACCCTTTTTCCGTTTTCC
>JAZNLH010000048.1:0-1581 GCA_045578985.1 Acutalibacteraceae bacterium
TACTACCACAATTTTACCATTGATATAAAAGAAATGCAACCCGAGAACTTGTATCTCAAGTTGAATTATAATTCATTCTTTTCTTTGTTTAGTGCAGTAAAATTTTTTGCACTCGACTTCCGGGTATTTTCAAGTTAATATCCGAAGATATTCTTGGATGTTTTTGTTATCGGTTTCAATTCATTTTGAAAACAATTTGTTTTATTTTGCGATTTTTTTAACTACCACATCTTTTAAGAGCACCGATAGAATTATAAAAGTGTACGGAGTATAAAAAACATGTTCACAGACTCTTCACTGCAACAGTATTTTCACTGTTGCTTTTTGTCTATCATAGTGATACAATATTGCGGACATTGATAAAGAGGTATGTTTATGAAAATTTTAAAGTTATTTCCCGGAGTTATATTATCAGCTCTGATTGCTGTTTTTGCAATGTGGGTTGAAAGCTTGCTCCCCGTTCATTTAATAGGTTCTGCAGTTATTGCCATGTTTGTTGGTATGTTTTTGAACCATTTCATTAAATCAACTGACATTTTTGCCGGTGGTATTAAATTCACTTCAAAAAAGCTCCTCAAATTCGCTATTATACTTTTAGGATTATCACTTAATATTACAACTGTTTTACAGGTTGGAAAAATGTCACTCACCGTTATGATTTTCACCTTGTTGACTTGCTTTGGTGGTGGATATTTTGTAGGCAGAGCATTGAGCCTTAACTGGAAGCTTTCAAACCTTATTTCAGCAGGAACAGGAATTTGCGGAGGCTCAGCAATAGCTGCTATTTCGTCTGTAATTGATGCCGATGACGATGATGTTGCTTATGCTATGTCTGCCACATTCCTTTTTGATATGGCAATGATTGTCCTTTTCCCTATTATGGGCAGAGCAATCGGAATGACTGACGAAGCCTTTGGCATATGGGCAGGCACAGCTGTTAACGATACTTCATCTGTTGTTGCAACAGGTTATGCTTTTTCAGAGGCTGCCGGTGATTTTTCAACAATGGTAAAACTCACAAGAACGCTTTCCATTATTCCTACGGTTATAGCTTTCGCCTTAATTCAGCTTCGGCTTAAAAAGAAAGATGCCGAAAAAAACAGTGAAAATGCAGATAGCTTAAAAGCGAATTTCAGCATTAAAAAAATCTTTCCTTGGTTTATACTTGGGTTTGTTGCAATGTCAGTTGTTGCAAGTATTTTTGAAATTCCCGCAGAGCTTGTTTCAGGCACAAAAGCTGTAAGCAAATTCTTTATGGTCAGCGCTCTTGCAGCAATAGGACTCAACACTTCATTTTCGAGCTTCAAGAAATCCGGAATACGCCCTATGATTCACGGATTTATAATTTCTGTACTCGTTGTCATCGTTGCCTTGCTTGTTGAAATTGCAATGGGTATTGTATAAAATATAATAAAGCACTTATAAGCAACAGTACATCGAACCACCAATTTTACAGTGGTAAAAAATAATAAACCAATAAAAAGAGCAACGCCTATGAAGTTAGCATTTAACCTCATAGGCGTGTTTTTATTATAAACTTATTGTCATTTCAGCTACATACTATTCAAGGCATAAAAGCAA
>JAZNLH010000049.1:0-106601 GCA_045578985.1 Acutalibacteraceae bacterium
CTTTTCTTCGTTAAAGAAGAAGACACAAGCATCAAGCTCAAAGGCGAATTGAATCAGTATGCTGATGCAAAGGCTAAAAAGGCAGCAGCTAAAGCTGAAGCAAAAGCACAGAAAGCAGCTCTTAAAGCAATGAAGCTTTCAAAGGCAGAGAGAAAGAGCCTTATCTTTATGCTCGGTACTCTTTTCTTCCTTTTCTGCGCAGCAAACGCTATCACAACATTCTTCTCATTGTTTGCTCAGGAAATCCTTCATATGATTACCTCTAAAGCAACAATTGTTATGCTCATTTTTGCAGTTTGCTCAGGTGCAGCTGCTCTTCCCGCAGGTAAAATGGGTAAAAAAGTGGGTAGAAAGAAAACTATTATGGCAGGTCTTGCAGTATTCCTTGCCGCTTTCGTTGTTTTCTTCGGCGTGTTCGTTGGTATGCTCGGAAGCAAAAACCTTACTATCAATAATTATGTTAAAGTAAACAATACTTATATTGCTATTGACGATAATATCAATGCATATAATGCAGAGGTAAGTGACCTTGCAGAAGCAGAGGGCAGAGAGCTTGCAGACGATGAGGTTCTCAATATGGCAGGCTATGTTGCATATAAAACAGAGGGCACAGATGTTGCAGGCCACTATGCAGAGTTTGATAAATACCTTGTTGAAAATGCAGGTGAGGGTATTTATGATGCGGTTATAACAGTTGCTCAGGAGGTTCTTCTTAATGGTGTTAACGGAGAAACTGATTTTGCAAGTGCTTTAACAGCAGTAACAGAAACAGTTGACAGCGTAACAAAAATCCTTCAGATTCTCATTTACCCCGTTCTTGTTCTTGCAGGTGCGGCAAATATGTTTATCACTGTTAACACTCTTCCTCTTGTTCTCGAAATCGGTGGTGTTGAAAAAGTTGGTACTTTCACAGGTTACTACTATACAGCAACATTCTCCGCTCAGATTGCATCTCCCATTATTTATGGTTTCATAAGAATGTTTGCAGGAACATATATGTCACTCTTCTATTACAGCCCCATTATGTTCGCAATCGCAATCTTCCTTATTATGTTTGTTAAACATGGTGAAGCTGTTCCGGACGAAATTATAAAAGAAGCACAGCAAGACGATTAAAGATTGTCATATTTTGCGCATAAGCCGATTAAATAAAAAATACCCCGTATCAATTCAAAGGAATTGATACGGGGTATCTGTATTATTTAATAATACCTCATCAAAGCAACAACCTTACCAAGAATAATAACCTCATCTGTTATGATGGGCTCAAACTCATCGTTTTCAGGTTGCAAACGGAAATGTCCGTTTTCCTTGTAGAAACGCTTAACGGTTGCTTCATCCTCTATCATAGCAACAACAATTTCGCCGTTGGAGGCGTAGGGGGTTTTCTCAGCAATAACAATATCACCATTGAGAATACCTGCCCAGAGCATACTTTCGCCACGAACCTTTAAAGCGAAAAGGGGTTTATCACGGGAAACTCTTCCTGTATAGGGGATATAGCCTTCAATCTGCTCAACTGCAAGGATGGGCATACCTGCCGTAACTGTTCCCAAAAGGGGAACATGAGTAATATTTTCTGCCTGACCGAGAATTCTTATTGACCTTTTAAGAAGAGGGTCACGCATAATGTAGCCTGCTTTTTCTAAAGCATCAAGGTTAGCCTGAACAGAGGATGTGGATTTAAGACCAACTGCGGCACCGATTTCTCTTACTGATGGGGGAACGCCGTCCTGAGAACGCTCTACTAAAAATTCATATATTCTTTTCTGGGTTTCGTTAATAGGTTCCATAAAATCACCTTTCCGAACAAATTTTCTTTTTCCTTGTATATAATAACACATATATTTGAAAAAAGCAAACATTTGTTTGCAAAAAATGAAAATTTTTTCATATATTTTAAGAAAAAGGTATAAATTTGAGGTGCGTTGGGTTATATGTTTAAAATTTTCACGTTCAAGCAAATGGCAATAATATCATTTTTTCTTTGTTTAATTATGCTTTTTGGTTCATTTCTCAATACTTTATCCCCCTATGTTGATGTGTTTTCCCAAAGCAAAGAAGAAATTCCTATAATTATGTATCATCAGATAAGTGAAAATAAATCCATATGGGGAGATTATGTAATACCTCTTTCTGTTTTAGAAGAGGATTTTCGGTATATGAAAAATCATAATATAAATCCTATATCATTTGAGCAGTTGAAATTATATACAGAAAAGGGAGAAAAACTACCGAAAAATCCAATAGTTATAACCTTTGATGATGGGGAAAGAAGTTTTATTACAAAGGTCTTACCGCTTTTGGAAGAATACAAATACCCTGCCAATATGAATTTAGTCGGTTCTCTTGTAGAGCTATATACTAAAAATGGTGATACGGATGACAGGTACGCATATCTCAATGAGAAAGATGTAAAAGCATTGGCTAAAAATGACCTGATTTCTTTAGGTTGCCATTCCTTTAATCTTCATTCATTAAGCGGTCGAAGAGGGATGGGAAAGATTTACGGAGAAAGCGAAGAGGATTATAAAAAGCTTATATATAATGATATAGAAAAATTCAATGCGGAATTCATAAGAATTACAGGAAAGAACACGGATATTATTGCTTATCCTTATGGGATAAAAAATGATATTTTGAAAGCTATTGTAAGGGAAAAAGGCTTTAAAATCACATTAACCTGCCGTGAAGAAACCAACAGGATTTCTGTTGGCGGAAGTCTTGAGGAGTTGGGAAGATTTAATCGCCCGTATGGAAAAAGCAGTAAAAGCTTTTTTGAGAAAATTTACAATGATTAATAGTCTTGTAAACAAAAAATCTTTATGTTATTATAATTCAGTAAGGATGTAGATATTATGAATATTTATAAAAATATAGATGAATTAGTTGGAAAAACTCCACTTTTGGAGATTTCTGATATCATAAAAGAAGATAATTTACAAGCAAATATATTTGCAAAATTAGAATGCTTTAACCCTACGGGCAGTGCGAAAGACAGACCTGCGCTTCAGATGATTTTAAAGGCTGAAGAAGATGGGATTCTTAAAGAGAACAGTGTAATTATCGAACCCACAAGCGGTAACACAGGTATTGGTCTTGCTGCAATCGGTGCTTCAAAGGGCTACAGGGTTATAATCGTTATGCCCGATACTATGAGTCAGGAAAGAATTATGCTTATGAAAGCTTACGGAGCAGAGGTTGTGCTGACTGATGGCAAAAAGGGGATGCAGGGTTCAATTGAAGAGGCGAAAAGACTTTCTGAAAAATATGAAAATTCCTTTATTCCCTCTCAGTTTGATAATCCCCAAAATCCTGAAGCTCATTATAAAACAACAGGACCTGAAATATGGAATGATACTGACGGTAAAGTTGATATTTTTGTTGCAGGAATCGGTACAGGTGGAACAGTTTCAGGTACGGGGAAATACCTTAAAGAGCAAAATCCTGCTGTAAAAGTTGTAGGTGTTGAACCATTAAGCTCACCTTTGCTTACAAAAGGCGTTGCAGGTGCCCACGCTATTCAGGGTATCGGAGCAAACTTTGTTCCCGAAAATCTTGACAGAGAAATAATTGATGAAATAATAGATGTTTCCAATGAAGACGCTTTCTCTTATGCTCGTAGAATGGCTCAAAAAGAGGGAATAGCAGTCGGAATTTCGTCGGGTGCATCACTTTTCGGAGCAGTTGAACTTGCGAAACGCCCCGAAAACAAGGGTAAAAATATAGTTGTTGTGTTGACTGATACAGGTGAACGTTATCTTTCAACAGAGCTTTATAAATGAGGTGAAAAGGTATGGAAAGATTTTTGGAATCAGTAGGATTGATAACGGGAACGGTTAAAAATCTTGAAGCAATAAACGGAGAATGCTTTCTCAAAAAAGATGCAGATAAAGAGTTGATACCAAACAGAAAAGAAATTGTTAAGGTTATAAAAGACTTGCAATCTCTTTTATTCCCTAACTATTTCAAGCATAGTGAGGGAAGCGAGAATGTGCTTTCTCAGACAGAGCTTCTTCTTAATATTTATAACAGACTTATTGAGCAGATAAAGGGAGCTTATGCTTTCAACGGTACCACAATGGAAAAAACACCCGAAGAGCTTTGCAACGCCTTTATAGAAAGACTTCCCAAAATAAAGCAACTCCTTATTAAAGATATTGAAGCGATTTATGAGGGCGACCCTGCGGCAAAATGTCACGAAGAAGTGCTTATTTGCTACCCGGGCTTTTATGCAATTTCAATTTTCCGTCTTGCCCATGAGCTTTATACGCTTAAAGTTCCGCTTATTCCCCGAGTTATGACGGAATATGCCCACGAAAAAACAGGTATTGATATTCACGCAGGTGCAACTGTCGGAGAATATTTCTTTATTGACCACGGAACAGGTATTGTTATTGGTGAAACCACCACAATAGGTAATCACGTAAAAATCTATCAGGGTGTTACTCTCGGTGCTAAAAGCTTTGAGCTTGATGAAAACGGAGCACCGGTTAAAGATATTAAACGTCACCCCGACATTGGCAATAATGTTGTTATTTATGCAAACGCAACCATTCTCGGCGGTAACACAAAAATCGGTGATAACTGCGTTATCGGCGGTAATACCTGGCTTACTCATTCAGTTGGAGCGGGTAGCACAATATATTACAATGCAAAATAAAAAAGTTTGGGATGTAAAAACGTTTGTTTTTACATCCCAATTTTTTTTGTTTATTTTTCTAAAGCTTCTCTTTTTGCGATAACCTGATTGTGAATATCTTCTTTTGTTTTGCCGGTGAGCTTATAGAAGAAGAAAGGAACACCTGCAAGGAACATCATAATACCGTGGAAAATTGTGTAGAAAAACAGCATCATAATCTTTGTCCTGAGCATCTGTTCCGGCTCGGGATTAAGGTCTGTCGGCTGAATGTATTGAATTATTGAACCTTCTCCATAAAGAATTTTTGGTGAAAGCGATGTTGCAACAGTACCGCTTATCATTGTACCGATACCGATAACAAAGGGAAGCGTTGCATCAAGACGTTTGCTTGGTTTAAGCTCGATAACCTCAAGAACATCTGCCTGGAACATTGAGGGAAGAAGGTTTGATGCACCAAACTGAAGACCGATAAGAAACAAACAACCGATAAAGAGTATCTGTAAAACACTTGATGGGGAATTGAAATATGTATAACCGATTATAAAAGCTATTGTGTTTGCGATTATAGAGTATATACCCGAAGCGATGTAAAGCTGTTTTGCATTGAATTTTTTAAGAAGTGCATTGATTATAAGCATACCGACTGCCGTACCTATACCTGTTGGCAGACCGAAAAATAAATCCTTACCCGTACTGCCGAAGAAACAAACAGCCATAAACGAGAGCAAGCCTGTTGAAATCACACGGAAATTTTTAAGGGTTTCGCTGACAATAACAGTTCTGGCATATTTATTTTTAACTATATCAATAAAACCTATAAGAGGATTCTGCCTTTTTTCATTATAGGTGATACGCTCTTTAAGGAAACGCATACCCATAAGTGTAATTATTGTACCCACAACGCTGACAAGTGAAGCACCGATAATATACTGCAAATATTCCTTCTGCGGATTTTCGGGAGAAACCGCATCAATAATAACACCGATAACAAGCACAACCACAAGGGGTGCAGAGTTACCAACCGCACTTGAAATACTTCTGAAGGAAATAACCTTATCTCTCTCCTTACTGTTGGGAGTAACGACATAAGAAACAAGGTTAATGGCATTACCAAGACTTGTGCAAGCACCATGAAGCATACCGATTGTAATAAGGTAAATCATAAGAAGTGTGCCTGTTAATCCCTTGGGTGTAAAGAAAAGAAGAATTGTAACAATACCCATAGGTACAGCAATGGTGTTTACCAAAGGTATAAACTTACCTCTTTTTGTGATTTTGCGGTTATCAATAATAATGGCATAAACAAAGCTCATTATAAATCCCGCAACACTCAAAAAACCGTTATAAAAAGACACCTGGTCATCCGTCAGCTTTAATACATCAACAAGATATTTGAGTCGGTAGCTGCCCACAATACCCGTCATCATTGTATAAAAGAAAATAGCCGCAAGATAAAAACCAAATTCTTTTGTTGTTACATGATTTTGGTTGTTAAGTTTTTTAATATTTTCACTCATAAAATCACTCTTGCTTTCTTATATATTTCCGGTTTTTTAAAGGGGAATATTTCCGTGTTTTTTATGGGGATTTTCCTGTTTTTTATTTTTTAACATATCCAACGCCGCAATAATTCTTTCGCGGGAAAATTGAGGCTCTATAATCTCATCTACATATCCGTGTGCAGCAGCTATGTACGGATTAGCAAATTTATCTTCATATTCTGCGATAAGTTCTTGTTTTACTGCAAGCGGGTCTTCTGCCTGCTCTATCTTACGTTTGAAAATAATGCTAACAGCACCTTCTGCACCCATAACGGCTACCTGAGCTATGGGCCAAGCGTAAACAATATCAGCGCCCATATTTTTGCTATTCATTGCTATGTATGCGCCACCATAGGCTTTTCTTAATATAAGACTGATTTTCGGAACGGTTGCTTCAGAATATGCAAAGAGAAGTTTTGCACCATGTCTTATAATACCGCTATGCTCCTGTTTTTGCCCGGGTAAGAAACCGGTTACGTCAACCAATGATACTATGGGAATATTGAAACAGTCGCAAAATCTTATAAACCTTGCCGCCTTGTCGGCAGAGTCACAATCGATAGATCCTCCGAGATGGCTTGGTTGGTTCGCAACAATACCAACACACTCACCATTAATTCGGGAAAAGCCTACAACCATATTTTTGGCAAATTCAGATTGAACCTCAAAGAAGGAATTGTCATCAACTATTCTCTCTATAACAAGTTTAACGTTATATGCTTTGCGCTGATTATCAGAGACAATTTCTTGTAAATCGCCGCAGGTATTTGTATAAACAGGTTTAGTGTTTTCTGTCTTCTCGTCAGAGTTCTGGGGCAAATAAGAAAGCAACTCCTTTACTCCGTTCAAGCATTGCTCATCATCGTCATAGACAAAGTGAGTTACACCGCTTTTGCTCATATGTACATCTGCGGAACCTAAATCAGCAGAAGAAACAGTTTCGCCAGTAACCGCTTTTACAACCTGAGGACCGGTTATAAACATTAAACTTGTCCTTTTGCTCATAAATATAAAGTCACTGATAGCGGGAGAATAACAAGCACCACCTGCACAAGGTCCAAGGATAACAGAAATTTGTGGAACAACACCGGATAATTTTGTGTTTCGATAGAAAATACCGCTATATCCACTAAGAGAGCAAATACCCTCCTCAATACGCGCTCCACCGCTATCATTAATGCTTACAAAGGGTGCTCTGTTTTCGAGAGCCATATCCATTATTCTGCAGATTTTCAAAGAATGGTATTCACCCAATGTACCACCAATAACGGTAAAGTCTTCGCTGGATGCAAATACAGTTCTTCCGTTAACTTTTCCGTAACCAACAACGACACCATCACCGGGAACTTTTTTATCCGCAATACCGAAATCGGTAATTCTTGACTCTATAAGACCGCCGACCTCAACAAAAGTGCCTTTATCAAAAAGGATTTCAAGTCTTTCGCGAGCAGTAAGCTTACCGGAAGCGTGTTGCTTTTCTATGCGTTTTTCTCCACCACCCATTATAGAGGCGGAGATTTTTTCATTGAGTTTGTTAAGAACTTCTTTATTCCACATAGTTATCTCCTATTTTGTTAATTTATCTTTAATGTTTCCTAAATAATATCTGAACAATAGTTTATGTCTTGATGGCATCTTTACTTGGTCCATGGTATGCAAAAATCCGTTTTCTTCGCAATTTTTTATAAACACGTTGCGTTTTTCAATAAATTCATCACTATTTTTTTTATTTTTCATATTATATGATGCTTTTTCAAGATCTAAACGTGTAAGCGTAACAACACAAGAAATTGCATCTATAATTTTTTCACCTTTTTGGGAATTTGTTATTATAAGAGATAAGCCGGTGTCATCGTTTCGAACCTTAGACAACCTTTTATATGCCCAAAAATCTGCAAGAATAATGTCAGAATAGTGGTTCTCAGGGAATTCGCACTCAATACAATAATCTCTTAAATTTATTGCCATACCTATAAAAGAATAGAAATATGGATCAGCCATAGCAAAATTTTTGTAAGATTTCCCATTTTCTGCTGTGATTTTTATAGAATGTCTTGACCATCCATAAAGTTTTGCACGGAAGTTAACATCAGATATAGGCGACTTTAAAACTTTTTCTGTTTTTGCAAGATATTCTTGATATGTTTTATGAGAAGCCATTCCTTCACAACTGAAATCACACGTAATAAGATTTTCATAATCTTTTGTCAAGAATCTTTTTAATCCAGCAACCTGACATGGAGCACCACAAAAAAGAACAGTGCATCCATCTGTAAGTGCCCCTTTAATTTTTTTAAAGGAGTCACCCACACAGCTTTCAACATATTTACTTCTCATAAGCTTTTCAAGGCTTATTTCGTCCGTGCTTTTAAACTCTACCACTCTGAAGTCCTTTGAGAAAGCAGCAGCAAAAACTTTTCCGCCCTTCTTAAGAACATATTCGGCAATTGCAGCAAAAGCACCACCCGAAGAACTATTTTTAACAACATTTTCATCTCTGTTATAGCCCATATACGCGCTAATAAGATTCTGTTTTTGTTCGGGTTTATTTACAGGACACACAGATTTACAAAGACCACACTGTGTACATTTTTCCGAATCCACGCTAATAGAGTAGAACATACCCATTTCATTAACGGAAATAGCTGAAACAGGACAAATATTATAGCATGCGCCACAATTTGAGCATTTTGAAAAATCAGATATATTATTCATCATCACTACATACCTTTGATAAATATTTAAGAGCTTCCTCTTTTTTATTATTTATTATTTCATTCGTCGTTTCATAAAAGTCTGTGTCCACAGAGCAAACATCAATTATACTTGAATTTTTTACATTAAGTGAGGAAAGCAAGTTTGTAATTCTTGATGGAAGAGCCGGATTTATAACAGCTGCAAGTTTCTTATTGAATATTATTGAAAAAGAAACTCCGTGAAATGATGAGGAAATCACGGCTTCTGCATTATCAATAAGCCATATAAACTGACCGGGGTCAACATCAAAAAGTTTTTTGTTTGCCCAAATTTTTGAAAGCCCACCGCAAATTGCTACTATATCATATCCTGTTCTTTTATGTAGTTTTTTCAATTCCTTATTAAAACTTTTATCCCAATAAAGGGCGTACAACAATATATATGGTTTTTTTATAGGATAAGGCTTTGCATACTTTTGCCACTCTTCTTTAGTTAAAAGGTAGGCAGGGTCAATATTTACAAATACATTTTTATCAGAAACCGTAGCAATAGCTTCTGCATTATCCTGCTCCCTTACGGAAATATGTTCGAAAGAGTTAACAAAATCTGTGAATATTTGTTTCTTATCCTCAGGAATTTTTGTACTTCCCATACTTGCGGCATAGGATGTCCTTTTAATTTTATCTTCCACAAAATCCAAGAAGAAAACAGGATGACATGAAGTTGGGCGCCATATCTGATCACTTCCTGCAATAAAATAATCTGCTTGTGGTGGATTGTTTTTTAAGGTTTCGTAATTGTTGTAATATATAATATCAATGTTATCATTTATAAATTTATTTGAAGCTTTATACTTACTTTCAATTAAATCCTTTTTGGTATAAGCGTAAAAATTACGCATATTTAAAACCATATTGCCGCTGATTTTTAGCGAAGGTATATATTGCGCAGGAGGTGCCGGATGATCAATTACAATTTCACTTTCAAATCCGAGGGATTTTAATGCTCGTTTCAACCCCAAAGATTGCATTATTGAACCGTAGTTGTCCCATTCACAATATGTAGAAACAATGACTTTTTTCATTTTGTTCCTTCTCCAACCCTTTTCTTTAAAAATTTATTTATTAAACGCTGTATCAATGCCTTTTCCTCTTTGTTTATTCCGATTAAAAGTGTGATAATGCCATATTCACCAACATAAAGGAAACCTTTAATAATAAATCCGAGCCAACCACTGACAGGAATCATGGTTATAAATACACCTACTACCAACGAAAGTATAAACGCAGGTAAAATTCCCTTTAAAAGAAGCTTTATATACAAAATAACATCTACGCCCACTTTTTTGTGATAATAGATATTGGAGAGAATAAGGTTACCCACAATGTAGCTTATAGAAGTACCTATTGCAGGACCGAAAACAGCATTCCATTTAATTAAAGGTATAGTAAGCAAAACATTGGCAACCGTTACACCCAGTAAAATAAGTGATCTGGTTTTTTGCATATTTTTAGCTTTCATAACATGGAAAATTGTACCCTCAACAACCGCAAGTGTTTCAGGAATTACAATAATCATTGTACAAATCCAAACATAAGTACTGTCATACTCAGGCACCCAAAGTGAAGCGAATATTCTTCCCAAAAGGATGAAACCGCCCATTAAAGGTGCAGAAATAAACATCTGATATCTGCTGTATCTTGCGCAACATTCGGTAAGTTTTTTTCTGTCTGCATTGCCAAAAACCACACGGGAAATCTGTGGAAATGTAACACCACTGACAACATTGCTGATAGAGCTGAACATAGCATTAAGTTGAGTTATAATGCCGTAAAGAGCAACTATCTCAAGTGTAGAGAAAACTCCAAGCAGCATACGACTTATGCCTGCATTAGTCTGGGTTATTATTGTTTGAAGGAATACATAAAAGGAAAACGCAAACAACGGTTTAAGAAGTGATTTTTCCCACTTACCGCGTATAAGTGTTGCTTTCAAAAACACCTTGCAATAAAAAATATCAAACAACAACAATAAAAGTGTTACAAAGAAGTCTGCCGTAACAACAGCCATTGCACCAATATCCAGCTGCAATAAAATAAACATAACAACAACTCTAAGGAGCTGACGAACTGTATAAACACCCTTTGTTATTATGTATTTTTCGTGAGCTGTCTGAATACCCGATAAAGCATGACTTATAAGGCTGAGGCTTGTTGTGGCACCCATTATAAGGAAAAGCTTTTGTGCGTAGTCGACACTTTCTGTAGAAATTGAGTTAGCAAAGAAAACATCAAGATTGAAAGATACCGCACACACCACAAGCATGGCAAAAATTCCAAAAAAACAGTATATTTTTACGCACATTGAAACAACTGCACGTTCTTTTTCTTTATCATTTTCAGACTGATATTTTAAAATGAATCGTGTTAAGGTGCTGCCAAGACCAAAATCAAGCAACGCAATATAACCGATAGCAGCATACAAAAGCTGATAGAGGCCGTATTCCGTCTGCCCGAGGGTAGAAACCATATAGGGGGTAAAAAGAATACCTACCAGTGATGATATAAATATATTTAAATATGACAGTACAAAGCCTGCCTTTCGTTGATTTCTCAACTACTGCACTTCCTTTTTAAAACTTTCTTAAAATATAACCCTCAACTCTGTGGAAGAAATGTCTTATTGCAGAGCTGCTTCCCATGAGCTTTAATCTTTCCACAAGGAATTTCTTATTAGGTGTTTTTGAATCAGGGTGCTTTAAGGGGAATTCAATTTCGTTTGCACCGATTGTGTAAATATTTCTCTGATTTTTCGGAATTTTATCCAGACCTGCAGAGGTATGCACAGAGTCCCCTGTTATACCAACATTTTTAACAAGGTTAATTCTTGGGATAATTGAAACCTTATCGTGAAGATAAATGGCTGCCCTTATGGGAGTCTCATAAGACGGCACATAGGTATCCGTTGCCTTTGACCTGTGCAATCTGCATCTTTCAAGGAATTTTTTTGCATCATATCGCGTAGCAGATTGTTTTTTTATTTTTTTCACCTTTTCGGGGTCATTAAGGAATTCGTGCTTATAATCGCACAATGCCCATCTGTCGCGCCATGATGCCCAACCCCAGATGCTGTCTGCCTGAGCAAAGAAATAACTGTTATCGTCATAGTTGGTTTCACCAAGCTGATTTCTGCCGCAAATCATAAAAACATCTTTATCATCGCGGTATTTGTTAAGGAGCTCATCACAGAAATAGAAAAAGCTCTGTGAGGGTACATCATCATCCTCAAGATAAATAATCTGTTCCTCGTGTTCAAACGCCCAGGAAATAGCGGCAAATTCTGACGGGTCGCAACCAAGATTTTTTTCCTGATAATTGCGGTGAACCTCACATTCCCAATCTATATTTTCACATATTTTTCTGCAACGAAGCATTTTTTCCATATCATCAGGACGGTCGGGTCTTGCACCATCCTGAAAAAGATATAATTTTTTAGGTTTAGCTTGTCTTACAGCTTCAAAAACCTGCGCGAAAGTATCGTCGCGGATAAAAAACAACATAACAACCGCAGTATCAAATGACTTATCCATAAAAAACCATCCTTATATTGCATCAATTTTCCACACGGGAATATATTTTATATCACTGCTTTTACTTACAACATGTATTGGTAGGCCTAATTTTGCGTTGTAGAAATTCTTTTCTGTGCTTCTGTAGAAAACAACACCCAAAGACTTTTTTGGGAACTGCTTTGCCACATTTTCATCAACACAAGCAATAGCCTTATAGCAAAAAGGCTTGTTCATTTTGCGTACAAGGAAATAATCCTTTCCGCTGTTAAAATACAAAAGTCCTTCTGCTGTGGGGAGCCACCAATTTGCATACTCTTCATCCATTTTAACGGGATGCTCATTAAAAAATTTCTTTTTATTAAAAAGAGCAAAACCATATTCATTTACAAGCTTCCAACCCATTTTCATATAACCGGGGAATGAATTCTGATTGGGGAAGTTGTAAACAAGTGCATCTTCCGGCAAAAGTGCAATTGAGCGCTTTGTCATTTCGGTAAAAACTCCTTTACCGCGGCAAGCCTCTGTAACACAGGTGTCACCGGGCTGATAAGCCTCCTTACCGTCAATGTCATTTCGCCAGAGTCCGCGGGCTGCCGAGGGCACACCGTCAATATAAACAACCTCAACAACAGACTCACCGTAAATATTGTTTATGTATTTTTGTGTGAAAAGCTCTTTTGAATAATTGTTTTTAAAAACAATATCCTCAACCTTTATAAAATCTTCAATAAATTTGTCGTCAACTTTGCTTGACCAACGGCAATCATAAATAATTTCGTTACTCATATTATTTACCCCTTACAGTATTAAAAGCATTGTATTTTCCGTTAAGCTTATTAACAAATGTCTTAAAATCTTCAGCACCGTTTATAGAATTTCTGCCGAAAATAATTTTGTCACCAACACCGTAAGAAAAATCGTGCTCGGAGGTATAAATTCTTTTATACCTTGTTTTTTCCAAAAGAAATTTATTACTCTCTTCGGTAAACTGACCATAAGGATAGCAGAAATCAACGGGATAAAAGCCAATTTCTTTAAAAATTATGTCGTTAGCCTCTTCAACCTCTTTTTGAGTGTCAACATCATCAATATCTTTCATTGATATATGCGAATATGTATGAGCACCAAAGCCAACAATACCGCTTCCATGCATTTCGCGAATTTGCTCCCAAGTAAGATATTCGGGATTGTTTGATATTTCACTTACTGCAAGATAAATATTGTATTTTATATTTTTCTCTTTCATAAACTCAAAAATAGAGTAATTTGAAAGCCAACCGTCATCAAAGGTTATAAGAACATATTTATCATTAAAAGAAATATCTGCACCGTTTTCAAGGTCATCAAATGTAACTGTCTTGTATCCGTTTGATGCAATGTATTCCATCTGTTTTTTAAAGGCTTCGATATTTGTTTGCTGGGCACCGTTACCCTCGCCATCAATAATATCGTGATAATAAATAACATTTATAAATTTATTTTTACTTTTAAGCAAAGTGCCCACAACCGGAACAACCTTTTGATAAACAATTTTCTTAACTATATTCATCGGTTATGTCCTTTCTTCTGTTTTTTCGTTTTCTATCTTTAAAAGCAAGGGGAACATTACAAAAAACGCAAAAAATACAGAGAGTGATGTAATAATATTTTTAGTGAAAATAAGAACGAGAAATTCTATATTACAAGCAATAATTGAAGCTTTGTTCTTCGGGAAATTGCAGGTTCTCGAAACTCGCTTGAAATTATAGATAATTGTAAGAACAAATGGAATGAAACCGAAAATACCTACCAAGCCCAGAATATCAATAGCTGTCGCGTGACCACCGAGAGAGCCTGTTGTATTCGCCATTATACCAAACAAGGGACTTTCAGCGAATGTTTTCAAAGATTCCTGGTACAAATCATTTCGCTCTGACAGTGAACCTGATAAAGCACTGCCCGAAAGGGTTTCTGAAATATCGTGAAGCTTTTCTGACCATGTTCCCTGAATTGAATTTGCAAGGGTATCTAAAAGCGCAACATCCATTTTTGTAACATGAACATATACAGCCAGGAAAGCTACAACTATTACTACAATAACCCTTTTGTTACCTGACATACTGAACATTAAGAAAACCAAAGTACCAACAATTGCTATAAGTAAAGCCGTTGCAAACTGGGAAACCGCCACAACATAAAACACCAGTGCTGCAAAAACGGAATAAATAATTCTATCGGTTTTAGTTTGTGCATTTTTTATTTTCTGTAAAAATACTGGTAAAATAAGCGCCATACCGTAAACCATAGCATAGTCGGGTGTAGCATACAAAAATTCTTCGCCACCAATAAATTCCATGGTGCTTCTTGCGCGTATGGCATCGGGGAAAAACCTTACTGCCCTGAATGTATAAAATGCATTTGTACCGATTATTAAACCAAGAATAATTTTAAAAAGCTTTGTTTCTTTAAATTTACCGTAATCCACCAAAAACATAAACGGAATAACCGCAACCAGCAATCGTATAAAGAATATTGCATGAGCATCCGCAGTAATAAAAATAAACGAAATTTTCCTGTAATTCTTATAAAAGAACTCATTTGCAATAACCATTATAGCTATCCAAAAAAGGTAAAACATATATTCAGGAATAATGTGCTTCCACGGAAATTCTTCCATATAAGGTGCGGCATAAAGAAAAGTTACAATAACACCGCCTATACACGCTGCCGGAAACAGCAATGAAGAGAACGAAAACTCATTCCATAATGCCCATTCCATACTGAAAGCCATAAGCCCCAGGCATACTATCTGAGATAATTTTAAAAGATTAACACTTTGTCTTTTTCTCATTTTTTTCCCCTTAATCAATATTAAATACTTAATAACAACCTATATTTCTCTATATAAACTGATGTACTTTATATAGTTATCATCCCGGTCAAATCTGCTTCTTGCCCATTGTTGACAAGCTTCGGTAAACTCCGCTTTACCATATTTCTTTATTTTCATAATTGCGTTGAAAAACTCTTTTTCGTTACCGCTTTCCACAGAGAAACTGCAGTTATTATCTACTGTTTCCTGGGCTCCCGTATTGCGATAAGTCACAACAGGTGTACCGCAAGACTGCACTTCAACATTTATTAGTGAAAATGACTCTTCCCTTGTGCAGTTTGCGAAAACATCACAAGCCGAATACACTTTCCGGAGTTCATCTCTATCTTTTATAAAATCAAGTGCAATAACATTTTGGGGTAAACCGGTCTTCTGGCTTTGTGTACATCCTAGCATTACTATAATGGTATCTTCCGGAAGATTTTGTGATACAAAATCAAAAGTCTTTTTATTTACAGGTTTTAACCATTTATTCGCAGGAGCAAGGATTAAAAACTTATCTTCTAAATTATGTTTTTTCCTAAAATCGGATGGTGTTGGTGTGAAAAACTCAGTATCTATACCATTATATATTACCCGAACGTCTCTGCCATTAAATACCGTTTTTTCACCCTCGTCGGTAATCCAACGGGAAACACCCGTCATTGTAAGGTTTTTTATTTTGCCGAAATATTTTTTTCGGTCTTTAAGAATTTTCTTTGAGTTATCCTTTAAAAGCGCCGGAGTATCCTGCATTTTTTTAGGACAGTTACCGCAAGACTCTTTCCATTTATTGCACCCGGCGGCGGTATAATGGAAGCAGCCGCCCGTGTAAAACCAGCAATCGTGAAGTGTGACAACGGTTGCTATATCTTTTTTTCCTAAAAAATCTAAAAGGATATTAAGATTAATGTAGTTACTGTGAAGATTATGTAAATGAACAATATCGGGCTTTATGCTTTCAATATGTTTGATAAGCTTTTTTGTAGCAAAAGATGAAAAATACGCTTGTTTGCCGCCTATTCGTGAAAGAAGAGCGTGTATTTTTTTACCTAAAGTGTCACCGATTACATAACCATTTTTAATATCAGCAGGATTTTTGTTGGTTGTGGAATATGAAACGAAAGAATCAATGCCGTTTTTTAATGACAAGCTATGTATATCTTCAACAATAACACCCGTACTGCCTACGCCGTAAACGGCATTTATCTGCATTACTTTCATATCCTCACATCCATCATATCATTTTTTTAATAATTTTAACTTTTTTGCTTAAATGTATAAGCAATACCGAAAATGCAATGGTCATAGCAATTACTGCCACAAGACCGATATAGCTGTTGGCATATATTTTCTCAAATATCGAGGGGAACATATCGGGTAAAGCCGTAAGGAAAAGTCTTTGTGTTACAAACATTAAAAGGCTCAATTTTCTGAACCATATCCAAAGACCATTTTCTTTAACATCAAGGTGAAGCATCGCCATAATGAAGAAATATGTAAATGCAACAATAAACACACCTACATCCATTCCCGTAACATTGAATTTTAATTTTAGTATAAATGCTTCAGCAACAACAAGACCTAACGAAACACCTGCAGGTATTGCATATTTGAAAAAGCCCTTAGCTGATGCTTTTACTTCCTTTAAAGAAATTGCATAGCCCATAAAAATATATGGCACGCCGTTAAACACACCGTTTCTGGAAGAAACAAAGAACGTATCATAAATATTATAGAATGAACCTATGGGGGTTTCCTGAATTACAAACCTGTATGTGTAACCAAACATACTGAAAATATAAAGCAAAACAACTATGGGTATAATCGCCTTTTTATTAAGCTTTGTTACAAACAAATAAGTAATTGCAACACCTACCGCTAAAGCAGGTAAGAACCATATTGTAGAATAGCTACCAAAAATTATGGACCTATATAAATATTTTAAAAATACTACAATGCTGAATTCATCTTCTGTTACCCAGTCGTATACTACATGAACAAAATATACCGCTGTCCAAAGGGCATACATAACTAATATTCTTTTTTCATATTTTATAAAATACTGTTTCTTTTCCTCTTTGGTATTGAGAGAGTTGAATTTTTTGAAAAACAGGAAACCACTGCAACAAAAGAAAAATGGTACTGCTATTACATAAAGAGAAAATGCGTAGTCAATAATTGTGGGGAATTTGCCCCATTCCGAAGCAAAATGTGCCGAAATTATAAGTATAGCGCAAAAGAACTTGGCTATATCAAGGGAACAATAATTTTTTCTTGTAGCAATAGTGCCGGTACTCATAATACACCTCTGTTTTTATTTCACTGCATCATTGATTGTGTCTACCAATGTTTTGTTCATAAGCTCAAGGTTATGATGCTCTTTTCCGCAATCATAGGCTTTTTTGCTGTATTCGATAATGCGGTTTTCGTTATCTATAAGCTCTTTGAGTTTTTCACCAATTTCATCATAAGATGTGGCGGTAACCGCTGAATCGTATCTGTTGAAATAGTCGATGGGGGCAATATCCTTATCACCCACTGCGAAAATACATTTTCCGCTTTTAAGGTAGTCTGTAATTTTAGTTGAAAAAGAAAGTCTTGCAGTATATCTGAACTCTTTTTCAAGGCTTTCAACAAAAACAAGTATATCTGCCTGTTTCTGTACCGCCTGAACTTCATCGAGAGTCAAGGCACCTTTAACAGAACAGCCGTTTCTGTTAAGCTTAGTCTTCTGCTCGTCGGTTAAAGCATCTGTTGTGTAAATATCAAGCTCAACCCTTGTTTCGTCTTTATTAATTTCACCGAGAGCCTCTGCAATTTTTGCAAGGGACAACCATCTGCCGATAATAAGCTTACCTGTATATACCATTTTAATAGGCTTATTAAGGGGCTTTTCTTCATAGGGAATAACCGAAAAATCAATACCCTTTGTCAAAATAACGCTTTCTGTATTAAAAAGTCTATCGTACTCCTCTTTTTGCTTGGGAGCAATAACCATAATTTTTGATGCATTTTTAAATAACTTTTTTTCCTGACTTCTTAACCAAAATCTTGTGAAATAAGAAATAGGAGTTTTTGCTATTGATTTATATGAATAGTTATCGTCTGAAACATAAAGTACAACAGGTTTTTTTGTATACTTTCTTATATAATTCTGCAACCGGTTCATATAAACGTTTGAATAAACAGGAAAAAACAAAACATCCGCATCATATTCATCAAGGAACTTATTAAGTTCTTTTGTTTTCCATTTTCCCAAAAGCCACACAAACTCACGAGCAAGGGACATTAATGAACTGTGCTTTTTATTGTATATTTGATTTTCCTGTACGTTTTCTATTTCTTCAGAATCACTGTTATGAACTTCTTCACCTGTTTTTATGCTGCGTTTTATAACGCTTTTCATAACCTTAGGTTCTGATATCCTAAAAAACTTATCACACATATGAGTATTTGGTAATTTTGCTCTTGTGTAAATATGAGCAATCGAATTTTTATCCCAACCGTCGAAGAAATTTATAAGAGTATTTATTCCCGTATTATCTATCCATGGGTTTATTCCTACAACAAGTACTTTTGGCGTTACCAAAACACTCACCTTACCTTTTCGAGTAATTTTAATAATGTACAAGTAATGCCCAAACCAAAAAACTTACTGAATTTACTGATTATTTTTGTTCTTGGATTAAGGTCATAAGCTAAAAGCCACTTGAAACCGAAAATTTCTTTTTTACAATCTTTCAATTCTTTTGTGTGTCTTGAGTAAGAAATAAGCAGGTTGCAATAGAGCTTTGCAAGAGAAGAAAGCATAACTTCCTTTTCTTTTTTGTCCACTATCTTCTTGTGTTCTTCGCTCCACTTATTTATTGTATAAATATAATCGGTAATACTTTTTTTCTTAAAAGAAGATGTTACGGAGTTTTCTCTCTGACGATAATATATGTAAGGTTTATCAATCACTTTAAAATTATTAGCCTTTGAAACAACGTTATAGTACCAATCCATATCTTCACAAGAAAGACTTGTATCGAACACAATGTTGTTTTCTTTCAAAATGCTCATTCTTGTACATTTAGACCAGCATGAACAGAAAAACGCATCTCTTTTTACAAGTTCTCTCAGAAGATCTGATTTTTTTTCTGTACTAAGGTTCGCAAGATTAATTCCGCAATCATCGGTTCTGTCACCGTAATATTTACAGTAACGGAATAAAACAATATCTGTATTTTCACTTGCAACTTCTTTTACATCCTCAAAAAAGTGCATATCTGCAATTAAATCATCGCTGTCAAGAAATACTGCAAATTCACCGCTTGCTTTCTCTATTCCCATGTTTCTTGCTGTTGATTGTCCACCGTTTTCTTTATGTATTACTTTAACCCTACTATCTTTTTTTGCATATTCATCGCAAATGGCAGGACTACTGTCTTTTGAACCGTCATTGACAAGGATAAGTTCAAAATCTTTGAATGTCTGAGATAAAATACTATCCACGCACTCTTTAAGATATTTTTCTACATTATAAACAGGAACAATTACACTGAAGAACATATTATTTCACTCCATTTATCACATTTGTTAATGGCTCGCCTTTTATTGAAGCAAGAATATTTTTTGCCATATGCGCTCTTAAACGATCATTCACTTCTTTAGAAATAGCAGCTACGCCGGGTAAAATAACAACATTTTTTAATCTTCGGAATTTGTTAGTCACGGGATTCGGGATTTTTTCAAACATATCAAGAACCGCTCCACCGATTTTCCCCGATTTTAGCGCAGCATAAAAATCCTCGTTATCAAATACTGCTTTTCTTCCAACATTTATTATGACTGCTGTATTTTTCATGCAATCAAAAAGCTCTTTATTTATAAACTTCTTTGTTTCATCATTATCTGGTAATGTCGAAACAATATAATCATAGTCACCTAAATTATTTTTCAGTTCTTCTCTTGTACGTAATATTTTTTTATATTGTGGCTTGTCCGGACAATATGGGTCATAGCCATCAATTTCCAAACCAAAACCTAAAAGACGATCGGCAACCGCAGTACCGATGTTGCCTGCACCCATAATCAAAACTTTTTTTCCATCAACTTCAGTAATATATTTATCGTAACCGCGAAGTATATTAAAACGTCTGTTATTTGGATTTTTTCTGATTTTTTTAGCCATTTGCAAAATACCGAAAACTACGGTCTCTGCAATAGGCACACTATAAACACTGCCGGCATTTGTTACAGCAATATTCTTTTCCGCATATTTTTCGCAAGGAACACCATCAAAACCTGCACTAGTAAGTTGAAACAATTTCAATGACGGCAAATCCATATCCGCACATTTTATTGCCATCGCTCTTGATCCTGCAATAGCAATTACATCAGAATCGCCGTTATACTCTTCCATTGAATTTATATTAACTTTTATTACAGTCGTGTTTTGTCCAAAATCGTATGAAGATAAATCTTTATCTGTAAGAATCTTTTTCCCGTTCATATTAGCCTACTTCCTTTTCGGACTGTTCAATCTTCTAAAAGTTTTTTGTATCTTTCAAGTTGGTTATTAAGCATTATGCTTCTTTCGTAATTTTCTTCTACAAAAATTCTTGCACTTTCACCCATTTCTTTTGCTTCTTGGGCTTTATTGCAGATTTCGTTCATTTTCTCATAAAGTGATTCCCAATCGGCAGGCTTTACCAGCAAACAGGAAACACCGTTTTCCAATACCTCCGAAGCACCTGGAATATCTGTAGTTATAACAGGACAAGCCATAGCACCCGCTTCTTGTATAACCATTCCGAAGCCCTCGCGGTATGTAGGATGTACAAGCACATCCATTGCAGCATATTGGTAACACATTTCTTTGTTCTCTATTTGACCTGTAAACACAACTTTTGGGGAATTTTTTGCCCAATCAAATATTTCATCTTCTGCACCGCTTTTATCATCAATAGGACCCGCTATCATAAGCTTAATATTTTCTTTTTCCTCGGACAATTTTTTAAACGCAGTAAAAAGCTCTTTACAGCCTTTATCAGCAGAAACTCGACCCGAAAAACCAAACACAAAATCCTCTGCATTTATGCCGTTTTTATTTCTAATCAGTTCTCGCCATTCTATTTTTTTAGAAATATCATAGATTGATAAGTCAACACCGATTGTTCCGCCTCGACCTACAACATAGGCTTTGGTGTTTTTATAAAGTCCTTCTTTAACGGCAAATTCCTTATTTAATGGACTTACCGCGTTAACATCAGTTGCATTGGAACAAACAAATTTTTCAAGGAATTTAAAGATTTTTCTCGCAACACCACTGAAACCTACATACCTTATTCCCCATTGGCAATAAAGTCTTACTGGTACTTTGCAAATTCTTGCAGCTATACTTGCCGCCAATGATGCATTTGGTGTGGAAAACTGCACTAAATCAAATTTTTCCTTCTTAAAAATCTTTATAAACTCAACGATTGATGAAAAAACAGAAAGGTCGACGCCTCTTGCCATTGATACCGGAACAAACCTTATATAATCCGGCAAAGAATCACTGAAATCTTTATCATCATTGCAAATAAGGGTAATATCATATCCGCATTTATTATGTAAATATTTTGCAGTTTCAACCACAAAGGCTTTCATTGTAAGCGAAACTGTTGTAACTATACATATTTTTTTCATTTATATTACCCTTCTTGTTTTTGTATTTTTATATTTTTTTAATCGGTACACCTACATATGTTCCGGGCTCGGTAATATCCTTAACAACTACACCGCCTGAACCGACCATGCCCCGATTACAAATTTTAACTCCCTGGTTAACAGTGCTTCCAGCACCCACCCAGGCTTCAGATCCAACCTTAACTCCGCCGCATAATGTAGCATTTGGTGCTATTAAGGTGAAATCGCCAACTTCACAATCATGCTCTACAACTGAACCGGTATTGAGCACACAAAATTCACCTACATCAGCGCAGGCATTAACAACAGCCATAGGCATTACTACTGTGCCTTTTCCGATTTTTGTTTCAATTCCCACACAAGCACTGGGATGCACAAGGGTAGGATATTCTAAATCGGGATAACTTTCATAAATCTTTTTTCTTACTGCGTTATTACCTATACCAATGGCAAAAACACAGTTTTCTTTAAACTTAACGCAATCTGAAATTTTTCCGAGCTTTTTGTATCCGATAACTTCTGTAATAGCTTCGTTATCATCTAAAAAACCTTCTATTTCATACCCATTTTTCATAGCAATATCCGCTATAACCTTTGCGTGACCACCTGCACCGAATATAACTAATTTATCCATTTATTTCTCCTCTGTTGTTGCAGAGCCTTTAAACTCTTCCATTGTGGCGTTGTTTTCTTGAGAGATACCCTCCCTTTTCAAAACAGAGGTCACAGTTCCTAAAATAATTTTTATATCGCCAATTAAGGTTATGTTGTTTACATACTCAACATCAAGTTTAAATTTCTCCTCCCAGGTAATACTATTTCTGCCATTTACTTGAGCGTAACCGGTAAGCCCGGGACGTACATCGTGACGATGACGCTGTTCTTCGGAATACAACGGAAGATATTTTACTAACAATGGTCTCGGACCAACAATAGACATATCTCCCACTAAAATATTTATAAGTTCCGGAAGCTCATCAAGGGAAGTCGACCTTAAAAATTTGCCGTAAGAGTTAAGTCTGATTTCATCGGGAAGTAAATTACCATCAGCATCTTTACGGTTATCCATAGTTCTTAATTTTATAAGCTTAAATATCTTTTCCTCGCCTGTTCGTGGATCAATTTTACCGGGCCTTTGTTGACAGAAAAATGGATTTCCCTTCATAAAAACTGCTCCGAGTATCATCAAAACAATGATAATTGGAGATAAACAAATCAACGCGATTAAAGATAACAAAAAATCAAAAACTCGTTTAAAACATTTTGCGTACATATTAAACCTCAAAACAAGATTTTATAACAGAAATTACGTAATCCTGCTCTTCTTCTGTCATTTTAATATCGGACGGTAAACATAAACCTCTGGAGAAAACGTCTTCACCTACTGATTTTTCACCCACACTTATGAAATCATTATCTTTGAATATAGGCTGCATATGCATGGGTTTCCAGATAGGACGTGAATCGATTTTTTCTTCTGCAAGTTTATTGATAACTGTCATAGGATCAATGCCACAATCCTCATCGATTATCATACAAGAAAGCCAGAAATTAGGTTTAGTGTCAGGTAAATAAGGATTCATTTTAACAGGTAAGCCTTTAAAACCTTCCTCGTAGCGTCTGTATATCTTTTCTTTTGCATCTCTATGCTCATCAAGATGTATAAGCTGACCTCTGCCGATGCCTGCAACAACATTGGACATACGGTAATTGTATCCGATTTCCTCATGCTGATACCAGGGTGCTGGCTCTCTTGACTGGGTTGCCCAGAAAAATGCTTTTTCTCTTGCCTCTTTTGATTCTGTAAGTAACATACCGCCACCTGAAGTGGTGATAATTTTGTTACCATTGAAACTTATAGCATTATATTTTCCAAATGTTCCGCACTGTCTGCCGTGATATGTAGCCGAAAGAGCCTCTGCAGCATCTTCAATAAGAATTGCATTATGTCTCTCGCAAACTTCAAGTATTTCATCCATCTTTGAGGGTGTGCCGTAAAGATGTGCCAAAACCACAACCTTTGCCTCGGGATATTTTTGGAATGCCTTTTCAAGTGCAACAGGATCCATATTCCAAGTATCTTTTTCGGAATCAACATAAACCTGAACACCGCCCTCATAGCTGACGGGGTTAACTGTTGCGGCAAAGGTCATATCCGAACAAAGAACTATATCTCCACGTTTCACTCCTGCAAGCTTCACGGCAAGATGCAATGCCGCTGTGCATGACACAAGAGAAAGTGCACAACAATTTTTATCTAGGCCGTTATATAAATACTCACCCATCTCTTTTTCAAATGCATCGCAGTTGAAACCAAGGGGCGCTATCCAGTTTCTGTCAAATGCCTCCTGAACAAATTGCAATTCTTCACCATGCATCGTAGGTGTAGCAAGTGGAATTGGTTTTCTAGTATCTCCCATTTTAAAAATTTCTTCCCTTCACAAAACTATTTGTTTCTGTTCATTTCTGAATTTTATTAACAATTAA
This sequence comes from Acutalibacteraceae bacterium, assembly GCA_045578985.1. Taxonomy (GTDB): domain Bacteria; phylum Bacillota; class Clostridia; order Oscillospirales; family Acutalibacteraceae; genus DTU089. The sequence continues at coordinate 24,465 of JAZNLH010000049.1, forward strand.
TTCAACAAGACGTGATGTTTCTTTTTGATTCTCTATGTAAAACTCTTCACCTTTTATTTCAAGTTCTTTTTCATAATCACGAATCTTTATCATTTCTTGTTTAAAAAGTCGTTCTATTTCTGAAATATCTTCCATCTTATATATGTCGCAAAAACTTCTTGAAAGAATTGCCATTGATGAACCGAGTCTGTAATGCTCGGCTATAACATGCTCTGCAGGCAACATTCCGAAACCGATTCTTGCTATACCACCGAAACCGTACGGGATTCCGTAGCTCCCAATTATTTTACAAAGCTCTTCCACTGTACCATCTGTAAGAAGTTGAAACATAAACTTCATTCCGTATGATAAATGCAAGTCGTTAAGACCGATATGCACCATATCAATACCGCCCACATCAAGCATTTCTTTTATATTCTCTTTCGCCTCGGCAGTTTCAAGCAACAACATTGTTTTTGTTCTTCCGCCAACATACTGTACAAACTTCTTTATTTCGTCTGCAGTTTTCGCCATGGGAAGCATTATTATATCTGCACCTGCTTCAACTACTGCGTTAATTTCTTCTTCAGAACTACACCAATTTTCTCCGGCTTCGTGTATAGGATTAACTCTTACAAGAAGTTCGGTTTCATGGAGAACTTTGCGAAGATTTTTAACATCCTCAACAGTATGATGGCTTTTAACTGTATCTAGTCCGCCCTGGCGTTCTTCCTTGCCGATATATTCCATATCTACAAACAATCTGTCAACACCGCAATCTTGTGCAATTGAAGCAACCCGGGGATTGTTTGTAATGTACATTAATTTCAAAGCCATAATATTAATCCTTTACTCTGTTTTGTTATCAATATTTTCGCCTTCGGCTTTACCTTCCACGAATCCTTCACTTTTAATAACACTGCCGATAGTTTTTATAAAACACTTCAAATCAAAAATGAAACTCATTTCTTCAACGTACTCACCATCAAGTTTTGCCTTTACGGGAATTTCAAGTTCATCTCGACCGCTTATCTGAGCAAGGCCCGTGAGACCGGGACGAACATTGTTGGCACCGTATTTATCCCGTTCTTCAATAAGGTCAAACTGATTCCATAAAGCAGGTCTTGGACCGATAACGCTCATTTCGCCTCTAAAGATATTAAAAAGTTGAGGTAATTCATCAAGACTTGTCTTTCTTAAAATTCTGCCGACTCGTGTAATCCATTTTTTAGAATCTGAAAGTTCGTGCGTGGGTACATCCTTTGGTGTTTCTGTTAACATAGTCCTGAATTTAAAAATTTCAAAGTGCTCTTTGTTAAGGCCCACCCTTTTCTGCTTAAAAAATACCGGACCTTTACTGTCAATTTTTATTGCAATTGCAATTATTGCCATAGGTATTGCAAATATCACTATGCCGCAAGTTGATAAAACAATATCAAGCAACCTTTTGGAAAATTTTTTATACATTATTTGATCTCCTCAAGTAATTTTACCATTCTAACAAATTCCTATTGTAAAAAATATAGCTATAGCGTTTTTTATCTCTCTTTAATATTTTTTTAACACCATAAATCAACGCATAATATAGGTATTTAATCATATATAGAAATCATATCATATATTACATTTAAAGTCAACAAATCAAACGGGATTTACAAGGAGTATTTGTCATAATAACTTTTATTTTTACGATAATTTATTAAACATAATCGAAAATTTTTGTTTGATATTTCAGGTGTTTTTTACCTAAAACTCTAAACTATTGACATTCCGCTAAATTTATGATACATTAATCTTGATTAGGAGGCGATATTAATGGATGCAATTTTTGATATTCTTTTTAACCTTTTTGAGGGTGCGGACCTTGCCGCTATTCTTCAGTCTATCGAAGGCTCTCTTGTTGAATACGATGTCAGCGCAGTTGTTGATACATTCCAGAGTTTCTTCGGCGGTCTTTTCGCATAATTTAGATTAAAGCAAAAACTCCTCTTTTCTGTGGAAAAGAGGAGTTTTTTCAGTTCATACTGACTCTTGAGAATAATTTATCAACTTCTTTCTGAAGTGCTGATATCTCTGTATCATCCAGTTCAATCTCTTCGTCGATAATTTCTCTGGCTGTTTTTTGCGCTTCATAAAGAATTCTTGTATCGTTCATAAGATTTGCCACTCTCATATCGGGAAGTCCGTGTTGACGCGATCCGAAAAAATCACCAGGACCACGCAATTCAAGGTCTTTTTTAGCTATTTCAAATCCGTCGGCGGTCTTACACATAATATCAAAACGTTCTCTTGCTTCATCATTCTGAGCATCCGACAAAAGCACACAGGTGCTTTCCTGCGTACCTCTACCAATTCTTCCCCTTAACTGATGCAGTTGCGACAGACCGAATCTTTCTGCATTTTCAATAACCATCACAGTTGCATTAGGAACATCAACGCCGACTTCAATAACAACAGTCGATATCAGCAAATCTATTTCACCTGCGTAGAAACGACGCATCACTTCATCCTTTTGTTTAGGCTTCATCTGTCCGTGAAGAAGACCTAAAGTACAGTCCGTGAAAAATGTACTCTTAAGGTAATCATAATACTCTGTAGCAGGTACAAGGTCACTGTCACTCTCTTCCACCAGGGGACAAACAATATAGCACTGATGCCCTTCAGCAATGTTCTTTCTTAAAAACTTATAAATTCGCTCGTGATAACTTGTAGGAACGCAATAGGTTTTAACGGGTTGTCTGCCTTTAGGAAGTTCGTCAAGAACAGAAATATCAAGATCACCGTAAATCATCATAGCAAGGGTTCGGGGAATTGGTGTTGCTGACATAACCAATGTATGCGGATTCTCACCTTTTGCGGATAAATTTGCCCTTTGACCCACACCGAATCTATGCTGTTCATCTGTTATAACAAGACCTAAATTTTTAAAAATCACGTCATTTTGAATTATTGCATGAGTGCCTACAACAATAAAGCTTTCACCGTTTTCAAGCCTCTCGCGTATAAGTCGCTTATTTTTAGCGGTAACCGAGCCTGTCAGAAGTTCAATTTTTACATCGTTTTCGAAAAAATTGACAAGAGTTTTGTAATGCTGATTGGCAAGAACTTCCGTGGGAACCATCAATGCACTTTGAAAACCGTTTTTCATAGCACTGTATATAAGCGCTGCAGCAACTGCCGTTTTTCCTGAACCTACATCACCCTGCAAAAGCCTGTTCATAGGCTTTTTTCCGGTCATATCCTTGATAGATTCAGCAATAGCTCTTTTTTGGGCATCGGTAGGTTCAAATGGTAATGTTTTATAAAATTCTTCCGAAAAATCTTTTTCGATAGGCTTCGAAATCCTGCTGCCTCCCGTAGATTTTTCGCTTAAAAGTCCAATTTGTAATAAAAGAAGTTCTTCAAAAATCAAACGTCTTTTAGCCAGCGAAAGTTCTTTTTCGCTTTCCGGAAAATGAACTGCTCTTAAAGCATCTTCAAATCCCATAAGCTTATATTTTTTTATTATATATTCTGGAATTATTTCCCGTATATTGCCCTTAATTTCTTTCAATGCGTTTTCTGTCAATCGTTCAATTGTTTTAGAGGATAGAGCAGCTGATGCCTTATAAATCGGGCGTATTCTTTGCTTTCCGAGAGATTTTTCAAACCTAGGTGAAAGCATGGTTTTAGCCCCGTATTTATCCAAAGTTATTTTTCCAAAAAACAAATATTCCTCGTTTTCCACAAGTTGATCTTTAACATATTTATTGTTAAAAAACACTATATGCATATAATCTGTGCCATCTGCAATGGTGGTTTTTACGAGTATTTTACCGCCGTTTACACGCACCGTAGCAGGACAATCGGCAACAACAGCTTTCAGACAAACGTTTTCATTAACCTGAGCATCACGAATAGGAGTAATAAAATTCCAGTCTTCATAAGTTCTGGGATAATTCCGTAATAAATCGCCCACACTGAAAATCCCTTGTTTTGCAAGGGTTTTGGCTCGAGCCTCACCTACGCCTTTTAAAAATTGTACCCTTGTTTCCAGTTCTACCACGGTTTCACCACCTTTCCTTGAATGCAAATTTTAAAATGCGAAATTCAAAATACCGGTACGCAAAGCGATGATTATGATTATAATTAATATTTGCAAAGCTATAATCACCGGCAATCCTATCATAAACTTATTGTGTTTAGTTTTATGTCGGATTTTACGCATTGTGAGAAATTCCGCTATACTTCCTCCCAAAACCGCCAATAATATAAGTACATTCTCGGGAATGCGATTTCTCGGATATAATTTTGCAGCCTTTTTATCGTAAACGGTTACTGCAACCGTAACTAACGATATACAGATTATGTAAATTAATACAATATATTTTATCATTTTTTCACCACACAAAATCTAGAACAAATGTTCTTAATTATAGTAACATATTATTTAAAAAAATGCAAGATAATAACAAAAATACGGTCTGAAGTTTTTAAACCTCAGACCGTATTTATCGATTTACTCTGTTACAACACCTTTTTTAAGGATAACGTTTGCATATAATGCCATTTCGCTTGTTGCTATAATAGCATAAGCTGTTTTTGCTCTGTCATAAAATTCAAAGCGTTCTATTTCAGACATTTTTGTTTCGCCGTTGTGTTTGTTTACAATTTCCTGATACTCTGCCCAGATTGTAGGAGTAGGGTCACCTTTAGTTGTCTGCATAAGCATTACCGGGCTTTCCACATAGGTGTCAAGAGGCATAAGCTTTAAAATAGCATCAAGAAGTTCGGGTACATTGTGACCGTCACAACGGATAAGTCGCTGTGCATTTGAAGCAGCCGGAAAATTTCCATCGCCGATTACAATTTCATCACCATGACCCATTTCGTCAAGAATCTTGAGAAGTTCGGGTGAAATAATGTTTGGAATACCTTTTAACATATCAAAAACCTCCGTTAGGGTTATTTAAACTAATTATTTTTTTAATTGTCTTATATCTTCGCCTATAAATTCAATAACTTCAAAGGAATTCAAGCGAGAAACCACACGTTGACCATAACGCTCTTCAAGTTCGTTTACAGAAAGATTGGAAATCATAATCATAGGTTTTCCTGAAAGAATAGCATTATTAACAAGTTCGTTGATTGTTGCCTCTGAAAATGGTGTTGCAAACTCTGCGCCCAAGTCATCAACTATAACAAGATCGCATTTTTCCATTTCTTCTTCAAGGCTGTCCGCACTTCTTCCGAAACGTTCTTTTTCAAGCTGCTTTATTATAGCGGATGCAGAATTATAATAAACACTGAATCCCAGTTGTGTCAACCTGTTCACGATGGCTAAAGCAAGGTGAGTCTTGCCTAATCCTGTACCACCACAGAAAAAGAAACTATTACTTTGAGGAGTAAAATTTTCTGCGTATGCCTTAAGCATTTCAAAACATCCGCGCATATATTCACGGGGCGAAAAGCCTAATTGTGCATCTTTTATTTCGCTGTAATATTTAACATCAAATGTTGCGAAAGTAGATCGCGCAAGCATGGGGCTACAAGCAAGTTCCCCTACTGATAACTGCTGCAAAAGTGCCAGATGACATTCACAGAGTTTTCCGTTATATATACCTGAATCTTTACATTTCTTACAGGTATACGGAATATCAAGATAATCTTCCGGATATCCCGCAGCTTTTATAAGGGTTCGCTTTGCTTCCTGCGCATCTAAATTCCTTTTGGCAATTTCAGAAATATTAACGCGTTTTCCGTTTGCACCGACACTTTTGATAACCTCAAGCGCTGCATTTTTCATATCATCCTCAATATCGATAAGTTCGGGGTATTTAGCAATAAACTCCTTACGGCGCATCGATGCAAGTTTTTCCGCTTGCTCTCGTCTGTTTCTAAGCTCATTTTCTGCCCTTTGATAAATTATTTCGGAAAATTTCATTGATTCTCCTCCCCTTCGGCATAACGTTTTGCCCAATCAAGAACGCTATTTCTGCCGATTTTTTCAGTATCATAAGATTTTTTCACCGTTTTGGGTAAAGCTTTTTTCTGTTGCTCTTCAACCTGTTCAGGAGTGATAATGCCTGAATTTGCCCATTTTTTTAGTAATTTGTTTGCATCTGATAAAACTTTATCCGACTCGTTTATAGCGTAACGTATAAGCTCTGACGAACAATTCCATTCGCCAACCCATTGGCGTAAATATTTTGAAAAACGCGGCGACGGCGAATCGCTTGTAAATCCCGCTGCATCCTTTACGGCTGCATATACTTCATTTATTTTCTCAAGTATAAGAAGTTCTTTTTCCACTTCTTCGAGTGTATCAATACCACGTTTTGCCCAATCTTCAGCCCTGCTTTTTATAGCCGCAGATGATGTTTTCTTTTCGAATTTTTGGTGTTGGATTAATGTAATTATTACCTCAGGTGGAAAACCGAAATAATCATAAATCATTACAATAAGCGCCTGTGTATCATAACCGAATGTGCCAAGAATTGCCTGCGCCTCATTACAAATGAATGTAAGTTCCGGTTCTTCTGAAAGACGGCACGCAATCTCACGCTGAGTAGGTTTTTTAACCGGCAAACTTCTTACCGTTACTTTGCTCTGCTCAGGTGTTTCATTCTTTTTTTCACAAATATTTACACTTTTTGCATTGCCGACAGCTGCCTTGGCAGCCACTTCATTCATTTCATCATCAATGGCAATAACTCCGTTACTCTCCCAGTATTTTAAGCAGTCAACAACATCCATTTCTGCAAGACCGGTACACATAGCAATCTGTTCAGCGTTAGCTGCACCATCTGGATTTCTTAAAATAAAAAGCAAAACCTTAAAGCTTGCAACAGGTGCAAGCTTTAAGTGCTTATCAATAACATCGGTTGGAACGGCAATTGCACCGCCCAGATAATCACATTTAATTTTAATCATTTTTACTCGGGGAATTTTGCAATAATACCAACAGACTTGCCATTAACATACTGCGAGATACCTTTCATATCAATATCTTTTGAAAGTGTACGGCCGGCAACAACGTAACCATCTTTTTCAGCAAGGCAAAGTGCTGCTGCACTTTCATTATTAGTACCACCGAAAGAACGTGCCCATGTAAGATTACCGTAACTATCAAAAGAAGCAATAACCATATCATCTCCGCCACGTGTGGTGATGCCTTTAAAGTCACGTGAGGAAGAGTTTGATTTACCTACGGCAATAAAAGTGCCGTCATCTTTTTCAATTATATCTACAAGATCATCATCGTACTGACCTCTGAATGGTTTAGCGAAACCAAATGTAAGGTCATTATTATACTTCATAATATATGCATCGTATCCACCGCGTGAAGCAAGGTCAGAAACGAATGTGCTTTCTGTATTGCCTGAATCGGAGGAGTTAGAACGTCCAACTACAACAACTCCACCGTCTTTACATGCAGTTATACCTGTAAATGATTCGATTCCTCTGCCTGCAATAGGAGCTACGTTGAGGTATTTACCGTTATTATCGATTTTTACAACACCTGAATCGGATGAACCCAGATTTTTGAAAAGAACACCTGAATAGAAATTACCTACACAGAATAAATTTCCGTCACTGGTTGCTGCAACATCATTGAAAACGTCCTGGTTGCCACCGATTATATTCTTCCATAAAAGATTTCCGTTTGCATCATACTTAACAATACAAGCAGCAGACTGAAGTTCTTCTTTACCGAATCCCTCTGCATCGCCGTCATTGTTACCAACGGAACCTACTGCAACTATTCCGCCATCGGATGTAAGAGTTGCTGCGTTAAACATATCAACTGTTGATGTACCGAAGACTTTACACCATACTTCTTCACAATTTTTATCAAATCTGTAAACTACACAATCATAATAACCTTTACCGGTTTTGCCGCCGACGTTTTTACCATAACCTACTGCATAGAATCCGCCATCTTCAAGAGTGAGAACATCTGTCAGAATAAGTAAGCCTCTTGTGCTTCCAATGGGTTTTTGCCATTTGATATTTCCGGATTTGTCATATTTCACAAGAACTGTATAAGGTGCGGCATATTTAAGTTCGGAATATTCTTTGAAATTACCGTCCTTCGAGTTTGTAACGTTAGCTGCGATATAATTACCGTCTTTATCTGTGGCAATACTCGAGAAATAGTCAGCCGCAGTACCACCTAATGATGTTTTCCAATCAAGAGCTGCAGGTTCAACCGCTACAGGATTGCTGGTGAGCTCAACAATAGTTGTAAAAATGTTGCCCTGATTATCTACTGCAGTATTTCCCTGACCATCCGTAACAGCGATGGCAGTTGTTCCTAAAATAACATTACCATTACCTGACTGGTTTGGATCCTGAGGAATAACTACCTGCTGAGTAACGCCTTCGCCTTTACTGTTTGTTACTTGTTCGCCTTTATCATTTGTAACCGCTACATTGGCAGTAACCTCGATATCCTTATAGACAACTGTTGTTACGTTATTACCTTTATTATCTGTAACCGCAACACCATTACTGTCGGTCACATTAACTACCTGTGTTTCGGGAACAAATGTCACAGGTACACCATTTTCATCAGTCACGGCAATACCGTTTTCATCAGTAGCTACCATAACCTTTGTGGTTGTCGGGTCACTCTTGACGTTATCTTTATCTTTAAGTACCACTGCTATAATGACCGCCGCTACAAGTATAACTACTGCAAGGGGGATAATTATGTACAGAATGTTTTTATTGTTTCCCGGCTTTTTATCATTTTCCGGTTTTTTGTCACTTGTTTTGGGTGGTATCGGTGGTGGTACATGTTTAGTTACACCGCCGGTTGTTTTACCGGTATCTTTAAAGTTATTATCGTTATTCTTTTCGTTCATTATAAAACCTCCAGAATTGAAGTATCGTATTTAAACCATTCTAGTATGAGAGCATATGACCTCATATTGTACTTATATTACCACACACTTATGAATTTTTCAATTGTAAAAACATAACAATAAAAAATCATAACATATTCCATAAAAAACAAGCTTACTTATTATATATAATCAATAATTTTGCATTTTACTCAAAAAAATCATTGAAACACGAAAAAATATGTGCTAAAATACCAAAGTATAGTCACCTTTTAATGTTTTATCAATTTTAGGCGCGCTTAATTTACAAATAATCCACAGCTTTTAGCTGTTCAGGGAGGAATTCTTTTGAAATCGTACACCAGGGAAAACATCCGTAACGTAGTAATTGCCGGTCACGGTAGCAGAGGTAAAACTACGCTTGCAGAAGCTATGCTTTACCTTGCAGGTGCATCAGACAGACTCGGTAAAGTTGCTGACGGCAATACCGTTCTTGACTTTGATGCAGAAGAAAAAAAGAGAAAAGTTTCCGTTTCTTCAGCAGTTGCTAACTTTGAATGGAGAAACAGAAAAGTTAATATTATAGACACTCCCGGTCTTTTTGACTTTGAAGGAGCAAGAAGTGAAGGTATCCGCGCTGCAGAAAGTGCAATTATTGTTCTTTCTTCAGGTCACGGTGTTGACGTTGGCGCAGAAAAGGCTTTGCGTGTTGCAGGCAGAAACCAGATGGCAAAATTCATTGCTGTTTCAAAATGCGACGGTGAAGACCGCGACTTCTATAAAACTCTTAATGCTTTAAAAGAAAAATACGGCACCGCTATCTGTCCCGTTGTTATACCTTACATAATTGGCGGTAAGGTTGATTGCTACGTTAACTTCCTTCAGAATAAGGCTTTCAAATACGACAACGGCAAAGCAACAGAGGTTGCTATACCCTCAGATGTAATTATCGATGATATCCACGCCTCATTTACCGAGGCTGTTGCATCAGGTGATGACGAGCTTATGATGAAATTCTTTGAAGGCGAAGAATTTACGCACGATGAAATCGTATTCGGTCTTTCACAGGGTGTTAAAGACGGTACTGTTGTTCCTGTATATGCTTGTTCAGGTCTTACAACCGATGCTGTTGACCTTCTTATGAACGGTATTACAAAACTTGCTCCCTCGCCCAATGGCGAAGGCGATATTGAATGTGACGAAAACAAACCTCTTGCCGCTATCTGCTTTAAGACAGTTTCCGACCCCTTCGTTGGTAAAATGTCCTTCTTTAAGGTTGTTGCGGGTAAAATCACACCTGCTACAAAGGCTTACAATGCCCGTACCGAAGAAGAAGAGAAAATGGGTAAAATCGTTTTCGTAAAAGGCGCAAAGCAGGAAGATGCAACTGAAATCGTCGCAGGTGACATTGGTGTTGTTACAAAGCTTTCAGGCTTCAAAACAGGCGATACAATGTGCGATGCTAAAAATCCCGTTGCGCTTGCAGGAGTTGACTATCCCAACGCTTGTTACTCAATGGCAGTAAAGGTTGTTAAGAAAGGCGAAGAAGATAAAGTTGCTTCCGGTCTTAACAAACTCGCCGAAGAAGACGGCTGTATGATTTTCTATACAGACAAAGAAACAAAAGAACAGGTTGTTTCAGGTCTTGGTGACCAGCATCTTGAAACCATCGTTTCCAAACTTAAAAATAAATACGGCGTTGAAGTTGAGCTTACCGCTCCCCGTGTTGCATACAGAGAAACAATCCGCAAGATTGTTGATAAACAGGGACGTCATAAGAAACAGTCCGGTGGTCATGGTCAGTTCGGTGATGTTTTCATTCGTTTCGAACCCTACTCAGGCGAAGAAGAATTTGTATTTACCGCTGACGAAGTTGTGGGCGGTGCAGTTCCGAAGAACTTCTTCCCCGCAGTTGAGAAAGGCTTACGTGAATGTGTAGCAGGCGGTCTTATCGCAGGTTACCCCATGGTTGGTATCAAAGCTTGTCTTCACGATGGTTCTTATCACCCTGTTGACTCTTCTGAAATGGCTTTTAAAATGGCTGCAAGGATCGCGTTCAAAGCGGCTATCCCCGAAGCGAAACCCACAATCCTTGAGCCTATCGGCACACTCAGAGCATATATCCCGGATGATAACCTTGGTGATATTCTCGGTGACGTTAACAAACGTCGAGGCAGAGTTTTAGGTATGGGTCCCGCAGAGGAAACCAAAACTCAGGAATTGGTTGCAGAAGTTCCAATGGCAGAAATGAGCGACTTCGCTATTGCACTTCGTTCAGTAACTGCAGGACGTGGCTACTTCACACTTGAATTTGCCCGTTACGAGGACGCTCCAAATAATATTGCTGAAAAAGTTATTGCAGATGCAAAACTTGAAGATGATGATGAATAATTAACAAAAACCGCTTGACCAATAGGTCAGGCGGTTTTTTAGTCAGGAATCAGGAGTGCGAAATATAAATTTTTAGATGCTCCGGCTTTGTAAATGAGTATCTTTCGGGAAAAAGCCGATCTTTTAATGATTAATGATTGATAATGTCGTAACTACGTTTTAATTTTTCAACTTTCAGCTTTTTTTAGAATTATAATCGGAGCATTGCACCCAAAACTCCCAACTCCTAACATAAACTATGTTTCACGTGAAACATAATTATTATTTGGCATTTTTGTACTTGCAGTACTCCGCATACTATGTTATAATCATTTTATATATTTATTGATAAGGAGAACAGAGATGAATTTAAAACAAAAAGCCGCAGATGGTATTTCCAAAGTTAAAGCTTATTGGAAAACCCCAATGGCAGGTCGTTACATGACCTTCAAAGAAATTGCTGCTTACTCAGGCGGCGGTATCGGTGCCTATATGATTATTACAATGGGCTCCGCTTGCTTACTGTCATCAAACAATGTTTTGCTCTCCAGTGCATTGGGTATCGGCGCTACCGATATGTACATAATGTACCTGATTGCTGTTGTTGCAAACATATTCCTTACAGGTGTCAGAGCAAATATTATTGATAACACACGTAACAAAGCAGGTAAATACAGACCATATATTGTCACTATGGCGATTCCTGCCGCACTCGCTTGTATAACTACTGTTTGGTTCCCATATAACAAGCTCGGCGATTGGGTCGGAAGTGGTCTCATTTTCGGTGAAGAAAAGGCATACGTTGCAAAATGTGCAATTGTTATGGTTCTCAACCTTATTATCCACTTCTTCTATTATTTCTTCTATGATGCATACGAGAACCTCATCCACGTTCTTTCGCCCAACTCTCAAGAACGTTCTGACGTTGCATCCGTAAAAAGTATTGTTTATTCCTTTGCGCCAACTGTTGTAAACCTTTTTACGCCAATTATTGCACAACACTTATTTAACACTAATACCACAGATATCCGTGTTTATCGCTTTATGTACCCCATTCTTACAGTTTTGGGACTCCTTCTTTGTATTATTGTATATAAACATACAGAAGAGAAGATTGTTCAAGCTAAAACCCACGTTATTCAGGTCAGATTTATTGATGCCCTCAGAGCTGTTGCCAAAAACAAATATTTCTGGATTATCTCCCTTGCAGGTTGGTTAGGTTTCCTTGAAGCATCTTATGGTAACGTCCTTGCATGGCTTTATAACTACGGCGGTGCTTGTTCAGGTGACGTTTATGGCATCGTTGTTACTGTTTATGGTAATGCATCCCTTTGGGGTATGCTTTTAGCTCCTTTCTGCATCAGAAAATGGGGTAAAAAGGCAGTTCTTATTGTAACAAACCTTTTTAACGTTGTGTTCATTCTTGCGATGCTCCCATTCGTTAAAGAAATACATGACCTTACAATATGGCTTGTTATGGGTTGCCTTTACCTTAATGCTCTTATGGGCTCCTTTGCTCACATCCTTAATCCATCAATTCAAGCAGATATACGTGACTATCAGCAATACAAAACAGGCGAAAGAATTGACGGTATGTTTGCAGCGGTTGCAACTATAGGTACCGTTCTTAACCTTTTATTCTCGTCTGTTCTTCCCATTGTTTATGATAAAAATGGTATCACTGCTGAAAATGCTAAAAGAGTAACTTCTGACCCCACAATTCTTAATAGAGTTTTAGGTGATGGCAAAACTACTGTTGGTCAGATTCTTGCAGACCAGCTTGCCAATGGTCAGGATAACTATTCAAACCCCTACTCCGCTCTTTATGACCCGGAAGTACTTTCTTCTCTCATTCAGGTTCTCATCATTCTTTCCGCTTTCGGCGCTCTGATGAACGTTATTCCTTATATCTGGTATGACTTTAATGAAATAAAACAGAAATCCGTTGTTCGTGTTCTTAAAATAAGAGCTATGTTCGAAGACTATGGTAACGGTGTTCTTAATGATAAAGACCTTGTTGAAACTGTGGATATCATTCGCCAGGCAAGAGAAATGGCTTTTGCAACACCCAAACCTTTAGATAAAAAATCCTACAGATTAATAAAAGACAAAGATCAACGTAAAGCAGCTAAGAAAGCATATCTTGCCGATAAAGAGTATAATGACGAAATCGAAATCGCTAAATTTGTATTGGAAGAGCTCAACAAGTTTTCCACTGCTCCCGTTCAGTATAGCGTAAGAGAAAGTCAGATTACTTATAGTAATGGTCTTAGAAGCCTTCTTGCAATGGATATTGCAAACGAAAGAGCAAAATTAAAAGAAGCTAAGGCATTACCCAGAAAATCAGCTGAAGAAAAAGAAATCCGCAAAAACGCTATCGAAATTGCCCGTAACAGAATTGCAGCATTCAAGGCTATCAAGAAATATTACACTAATAGTGAAGACTTTGTTCAACCCGAATATGCTGAACTTGAAAAAAGCTTTGAAACAGAAGATCGCTTAGAAGAACAACTTAAAAATCTTCACGCTCAATTAAGAGATGCTAAGAAAGCAAAAGATACTGATAAAGTTAAAGCACTTAAAAATACTATAAACGAAATTCAGTCAAAACTTTTCGGTGCACGTAAAACTTCAAAAACAATCTCTGATAGTATGGCATTTTTCAATCGTGCAGCTAAACCTTACCTCGATGCAGAGAAACTTTTGAAGCAGAAAGAAAACTACGGCCACATTGAAGAAATTGAAAAACTCTATGACGAAGCAAAAGTAAGAGTTACAGCAGAGGCTTAAAAACAACTCTATATAACAAAATGAGTCTGATATGTACAATATCAGGCTCATTAATTATTCCTTAATTATACAATTAAAACTCTGTTTCACGTGAAACACATCTACCAATACTTTTCCGACACTTGTCGTTTTTTCGACTGTTATTTGACGGTTTTGAAGGTTTTTGTTGTTTTTTCGAGAGAAAACAGCACTTTTCTCGTATAATTCACATTTTGTTAACTTATCGTAGTGATTTTTATAGTACAATAACATTGTACTTGGAAAGGGAGCCGCACCCGAGTACTTGTACTTAGTTTCTTTTTCAGAAACTAACCCTCCTCAAGTAAACTCTAGGTACATTGTGTTATACCGTGTACCGGAAATGCACTAACTGTCCCCTCGGTTAGTGCATTTTCTTTTTATAAATAAAATTTCAATTCACCACAAATCGACGTATATTTTTGCCTTTTTTGTTAATAATTTAAACGACTTTAAAAAGGAGCGTTTAATTATGGATGACAGAAAAGACATCAATCCCAGTGACGAACAAAAAAATCCCTTGGAAATTCCGGCTAACGAACCAGAATCGGAAACACAACCTATCCGAGCATCAGAAAATCGCAAACAAAACGACGAAGCAGTAAAACACCGCCAAAGAATGCGCGGAGTAAAAATAGCCTATGCGGTTGCCTTGCTCTTTGCATTAGGCGGAGCTCTTACCGCAAAAATAGTAACGGAAAATACTTTAGAGGGTTTTACCGCAACATTTCCAAATGAAGAAATTACCTTACCCGCACAAACTCAAGGACTTTTCGATGCAACGGAAGAACCGGATTTTGAAGTAAGACAAAACGTAACAAATATTCCGGATACACGTATTGAAGAAACGGAAGAAGAAACGCAAACACAAACAAAAGAAAACAAAACCACTGTCACAACGGAAAAAGATGATTATGCTACCCCCTATTCGGATTATTACACACTTCCGGCAGGCACTGATATCACCAAAGAATATAGTCCTAAAACACCTGTATACAACGCAACAATGGGTGATTGGCGGACACACTCCGGAATAGATTTTAAAGGTGCAGAAGGATCACAGGTGTTGGCAATTTCTAACGGAAAAGTTACTAAAATTTATAGTGATACACTTTACGGAACTGTAGTTGAAATAGACCATGGTAATGAGGTTATAGCAAAATATTGCGGACTCAACAAAGATGTTTTGGAAATCAAAGTAGGAGATACAGTAAAAGCCGGTGCCTTAATTGGCTATCTTGACTCTGTACCATGTGAAAAATCAGATCTGAGTCATTTGCATTTTGAAATAATTTATAAAGGGCAAAACGTAGATCCATTGGAACTTATGGGTAAATAAAATATAGAAGCAAACGGTTTTAAAATCGTTTGCTTTTTTATTTTTTTAACAAAGTATAACCCGATTGTTTATATAATAATTACAAAAAAATCTCCTTAGGTTGACAAAACATAAAAGACAATAATATAATAATCTTTATTAAATAAGGAAAAGGATGTTTTTTATGCAAAACAGAAGAAAACGCAGATTTTTTGCTGTGCTAATAATGTGCATTTTCACTTTCACATTAGGTACAATATGCTCCGCAACAGCCGAAACAACTCCTGCTAACGATGTTGCCGCTATTGAAGCCCCTGTACAGACAGAAAATCAATTCACAGTTGTCTATGACGAATCGGACCCCGAAGGTTTTACAGACTATGATTTATCTGATGGGGACTCTGCACTGGCTTATGTAGAAAGCTATGCAGATAATCTTGAAGCAGACCCGAACTTCAAAACACACATAGACAGTGCTATTGCAAAAGTACGCGAAGCTATTCCTACATACGCTACTTTCGCAGCTCTCCTTGCTCCCATTATAGCGATAGTTCTTGCTCTTATAACAAAAGAGGTTTACTCCTCTCTTGTTATCGGTATTATCGTAGGTGGTGCAATTTACGCAGGCGGTAATTTTGAAGGTACACTTGTTCATGTTGTAAGTGACGGCTTTATTGCAAACGTTGCTGATTCATACAATATGGGTATCCTTCTCTTCCTCATTCTCTTAGGTGCTCTTGTTTCAATGATGAACAAAGCAGGCGGCTCCGCAGCATTCGGCAGATGGGCTACTGCACACATCAAATCAAGAGTAGGCGCTCAGCTTGCAACCATTGCTCTTGGTGTTCTCATTTTCATCGATGACTATTTCAACTGCCTTACAGTTGGTTCAGTTATGCGACCTGTTACAGACTCTCACAAAGTTTCACGTGCTAAACTTTCATACCTCATTGATGCAACCGCAGCACCTGTTTGTATTATTGCTCCCATTTCATCATGGGCAGCAGCAGTTGCAGGTTTCGCAAGAGGTGCAGGTGCAGAAAGCGGTATCAGCCTCTTCATTCAGGCTATCCCCTACAACTTCTACGCTTTACTTACCATTGTTATGATGATATTCCTTGCAATTTCCGGCCTTGAATTTGGTCCTATGAAAAAGCATGAAAAGAACGCAAAAGAAAAAGGCGACCTTTTCACAAGTGGTACCGAACAGGCAATTCAGGAAATGACAGTTAATGAAAAAGGTAAAGTTATTGACCTTGTTATTCCGATTATCATTCTCATTATCAGCTGCGTAATCGGTATGATTTACTCAGGCGGATTTTTCTCAGGCGAAAACTTCATTGATGCTTTCTCAAACAGCGATGCTTCTGTTGGTCTTGCATATGGTGCATTCGTTTCAATTATTATTACAATTGCATACTATCTCGCAAGAAGAGTTCTTTCCTTCAAACAGATTATGGAATCTCTTCCCGAAGGTTTCAAATCAATGGTTCCGGCTATTATGATTCTTGCTTGTGCATGGACTCTTAAAGCAATGACAGACTCCCTCGGTGCAAAGATTTTCATTTCACAGCTCATCGAAGGCAGTGCAGGGGCATTCCAGGCATTCCTTCCTGCAATAATCTTTGTTATCGCTGTTGGTCTTTCATTCGCAACAGGCACATCATGGGGTACATTCGGTATTCTTATCCCCATTGTTCTCAGTGTATTCTCCGCTGATAACCCCCTTACAATCATTTCTATCTCCGCTTGTATGGCTGGTGCTGTTTGCGGCGACCACTGCTCACCCATTTCCGATACAACAATTATGGCATCTGCAGGTGCACAGTGTGACCACTTGAACCACGTTTCAACTCAGTTACCTTATGCATTAACAGTTGCAGGCGTTTCTGCAGTAAGTTACATTATTGCAGGTTTCGTACCCAACTGGTTAATTGTATTACCTATTTCTATTGTACTTATGATTGGAACACTCTTTGTTATCAAAAAGGTAACAGCAAAAAAAGCATAAAACCAAAACCCCTTAACAAAAACCGCTTGACCAAAAGTCAAGCGGTTTTTTACATGAGGAATTAGGAATGAAGAGTGAGGAGTGAGGAATTTATGGTCGGCAATTACTTCGTTAAAACAAGAGCTACCATAGGGTAGGGCTTGTCGTTACATAAAAATAGACTTATAAAAATTTTACTTTCGTACTTCGGGACGGATAGATCCGTCCATTACGATAGTTAATTGTACTATGCAAAGAAATATATAATTACCAAAAAATTCAAAAGTTTTCCATTTAGAACTTGCCATTTACAAGTAAATTTTACAATTATTTAAATTTATGTTATAATTTTAGCATATAATATATAATTGAACATATAACCTAAAAGGGAGATGAGTATGAACGAAAAAAGAAAACAAAAAATACTTAATAACATAAAAAAATTTAAAATACGAAACTTTATTATGCTTACATTAGCCGGTATAATAAATGCTTTCGGAATAACCGTATTTTTAAACCCTGTTAAACTGTATGACAGCGGTATTTCAGGCACTTCAATGCTTCTTGCACAAGTAACACCCGAATATCTCACTCTTTCAATATTTCTTCTTATTTTAAACATTCCCTTATTCTTATACGGACTGAAAAAACAGGGCAGTCACTTCACTGTGTACGCAATATACACAGTAGGTATTTATTCTTTAACCGCCTGGCTTATAACTGATATTTTACCCATAGATGTTAATATAGCTTCTCCCCTCGCGGGAACAGATTTGCTTCTTTGTGCTTTATTTGGCGGTATGATTTCCGGTGTTGGTAGCGGTTTTGCTATCCGTTTCGGTGGTGCAATGGACGGAATAGAAGTTATTGCTGTTATTTTTGCGAAAAAATTAGGTATTACAGTAGGCACTTTTGTTATGATATATAATGTTATTTTATATATTATCTGCGGTATTGTAATTAACAGTTGGATTTTACCTTTATATTCAATAGTAGCATATGGTGCAGCATTAAAAACCGTTGACTTCATAGTTGAAGGTTTCGACAGATCAAAATGCGCTATGATAGTTACTACACAACCCGATGATGTTTGCGCCATACTTTCAGAAGTTTTTGAAACAGGCTCTACTAAAATCGAAGTACGAGGCGGATACTCCAACCATCCGAAAACAATGGTATATTTCATAGTAAACCGCTTTCAAGTTGCTAAGCTTAAAGAAATTGTACACGAAGTAGACCCACACGCATATATTACTATCAGCGAAGTTGCTGATGTTTTTACATCTCAACATCAGAAAAAAGATGATTGATATATCAATAATCAGAAAATCCACCTCAAATGAGGTGGATTTTTTGATTATGCCATTGTATTTTTGAGGAAATCTACTGCTGCTCGAATATCTTTTGCAGGGTCATCGCCAACCTCACGCTCAATAGTAAGGAAGCCGTTATAACCAATTTCTTCGAGAGCTTTAAGGTATTCAGGGAACGGAACACTACCTTCACCGAGAGGTACTTCAATAAATGAATCGTCAGTAACGATAACATCTTTCTTAATACCGTAAATGATTTCAGGATCTCTGAAGAAAATCTGTTTACCGTCTTTTGCATGAGTATGAACAATATATTTTTTAAGGTTATGTACTGCTGTTACGGGGTTATCACCTGTTACCATAACAAGGTTTGCAGGGTCAAGGTTAACACCTACACCTGTTGAATCAAGGCTATCAAGAAAGCCTTTTAATACTGCACTTGTTTCCGGACCTGTTTCAACTGCAAAATGCGCATCGATAGAGTCTGCATATTCTGCAAGTTCACGGCAAGCTTCCTGCATAATTTTGTATCTGTCGTGGTTTGGATCACCGGGAACAACACCAATATGAGTTGTAACAATATCTGTTTCAAGTTCTTTTGCAAGATCAAGAATTCTTTTTGATTTTTCTACTCTTTCTTTGTTAAGGTCCTTATGGATAAATCCACCGCCACCTAAGTCACCGCAAAGAGCAGAAATTACAAGACCGTTTGATTTAACAAGATCAAGAAATTCTTTTCTTTTTGAACCTACAAGATTTTCGGGTGCCATTTCGCCACTTGTAGCGTAAACCTGAATACCCTGTGCACCACATTCGGCCGCTTTTTTTACAGAAGTGGGGATGTCGGTTCTAAAGCTGTTAATGATAATACCAATGGGAAACTGTTTCATAAAAATCACCTTTATATTTACTTATTTTTTTATTACTGAGTATCATCCAAAACTTCACCGTTTAAAACAATTTCTGACTTTTCTTCAACACTTGCATCCTGAGGATTAGATTGTGGATCCGGTGGATACGGTTGCGGATTTGAAAACTGATTTGTTGGCTGAGGTTGAGTGTACGTTTCTCCGTACGGATTAGGCTGCTGAGGATTGTATGTAGTATAGCCGTTATATTGCAACTGTTGTGCTCTTACTGCATTTCTCACTGCGTAAATAGGGCCGAAATAACTTTCGTATTCTTTAACAAGCTTCTTATTTTTTCTCCAACCGTATATAAGAAGAACCAACGCAATTATTATACCGGGGATAAATAATAAGCCTAATCCTACAAATGCCACTACACCAAAAAGACCATCTTCAAAATCTTCTGAATAATCATAATATCCCTGGGCGTATTTATCTACAGCGGTGTAATAATCGGGAGAGTTGGTGAAATCATGCTTATTAACAGGTAATTCACCCGGAAAATATGTACCATTCATTGTGAAGGTTTCCAATATTCCCTCTATTTCCTTCTTTTCTTCATCATTATTGTAAGAAATTGAAATTACACAAACTGCTTCATTTGTAGCAAAAACATAATACTCTGATTCATATTCGCCCATAAAATTTTCTGTACAAAGGATAACTGCAGCGTTCTGCCCATTTACAACTTTTCTTTTTACCCCATTTACAGAAACTTCTGTGCCCCACTGAACAACTCTTCTTACTTTTGAAACTATTTCCTCGTCTGTTGCCTTTGCGATGCCTTCAGGAAACATCAGATTACCTTCAACAAAGAATTCCATTTGCTGTCCGCCAAAATCGGAATCAATAATGCAAAAATTATCAGAGTTTTCAGTAAAATACATATAATTTTCGGGAATATCAATGTAAAACACACTGTTATCAAGCACTACCTTTTCAGGTGCTTGTGCATTAACTGCCACGCCTAAAGACGAAAAAATAAAAAAACAGGAAAATAAAACTGCCAAAATCTTCTTTTTCATAAAATCCCCTTCTTACTTTTTCTTAATTTTATCCCAATATTCCTTTGCTGCCTGTTCTTGTTTATTGTCACCATAGTGATAATATGTTGTATTCCTGAGAATATCAGGTAAATATTGTTGTTCAACCCAACGATTTGGGTAATCATGAGGATATTTGTAAAACTGCCCTTTTACTGCTGCATCATCGCCATCAAAATGCATATTTTGAAGTTGGCGTGGAATGGGACCGCTTTTACCCTTTTTCAAATCATCCATAGCTTCTATAATAGCATTATGAGCTGTATTTGATTTAGGGGAGTTACATACAAGAATTACCGCATCTGCAAGAGGAAGCTTTGCTTCAGGCATACCTACTTGTAAAGCAATATCCGTAGCTGCTTTTACTATTGGTAAAATCATAGGATAGGCAAGACCTACATCTTCTGCAGCACACACCAAAAGACGTCGAATAGCAGAAGTCATATCCCCTGCCTCCAAAAGTCGTGCAAGATAATGAATAGCAGCATCCGGGTCAGATCCTCGCATTGATTTCTGGAACGCAGACAAAATATCATAATGTTCGTCACCTTCGCGGTCATAACGCATAGCGCTCTTTTGCGTAAGTGACTTTGCACTTTCCAAAGTAATGAATCTTTTTTCATTTTCTTGGGGTTTTCTTGCTGCTAAAACACATAATTCAACTGCATTAAGTGATTTTCGCACATCGCCTCCGCAAGCGGTAGCAATATACCTTGAAACACCGGTTTCAATTTCAAACACTTCGTTTTTTTCTTCTTCAAGAAAATTAAAACCTCTGTTTACTGCCTCCTCAACATCATCCGGAGTAACATATTTAAACTCAAAAACCGATGAACGGCTTAGAATTGCACTATAAACATAAAAGTAAGGATTTTCCGTAGTTGATGCGATAAGTGTAATAGAACCATCCTCTATGTATTCAAGAAGAGTCTGCTGTTGCTTTTTATTAAAATACTGAATCTCATCGAGGTATAAAAGAATACCGTTAGGAGCAGTAAATGCATTTAAATCATCAACTATATCGCGGATATCTTGCGTTCCAGCAGTAGTACAGTTAAGTTTTCTTAAAGTTCTGTCGGTCTTTTTGGCTATCATTCTTGCCAGGGTTGTTTTTCCTGTACCGGAAGGTCCGTAAAATATCATATTGGGCAATTCGCCCGATTCAATGATATTTCTTAAGGGCATTCCCTCGCCCACCAGATGCTTTTGACCGACTATATCATCAATTGACTGCGGACGAATTCTATCCGCAAGCGGTGTATGCATTAAATCACCTTTAATTATCAAAATTCTGCAATAAGGGGTTAATTGTAAATAGTCAAAAATTCAAAAATGCCTAAAAGAACAACTAAAATCATAGGTAATGTTCCGTTTTTCCTATAAATATATTTGCTCAGGTCATCACCTTGTAAACCTTTTTTTTCTGCTTTTTCAATACTCTTCTTTAGTTTTTTTAAATAATTTTTATTAGCAAAAAGACCTGAATAAATTCTGAATGCAAAAGGTAAAAAGCTCAGAATTCTCACATAAGCAGGAATTGATAAATCTAAATTATTAATAGCTTCAATAAGTTTCTGTTGATTAGCCGTTAAAGTAACATCACCTGAACCTGATTCGTAAAGCAATATATTTGACATATAATTAACATCTTCTTGCATACAGGCTTCACTAGCACTGGTGAATTCCTCATTAGTTGTAATATAGTATCCGGTTAAACCAAAAACAAGTAAATAAATAGCTAATATTATTGCGGAAAACTTGTACATTTTACGATACAAAGACCAGGCTAACGGAACAAGAAAAGCAAAGAAATTCCAAGAAATTCCTTTTTTTAAATCGCTCATTAACATAAATCTGGGTATATAATATTTTTGATTATTTCCAACTGCAAGTTCGAAAAGATGAGCGTGTTTTCCTTCAATAAGAGCATTCTGTGCAGGTTTGATTTTTATAATATCTGGAATATCATCTAAAAGCGATTTTTTTTCATCTTTTTCTTCAATTTGGGAAACAGTTTCCTCAGTAAGCACAGAACCATTTTCTTCCTGAACTGTGTCAGTACTTTTAAAAGTGGAATCAACAGCAATACCCGAATTATGGCTGTTTTCATTAAAACATTTCCCTATTTCATTATAACATTCTCTATGGTGCGGTGTACCACAATCAGGGCACACAACAACATCATCATCGTCTGTAAATTGTTTTTTGCAAACAGGGCAGAAATAATTTTTAAAATCCATTTTTCTTCTCTTTCTTTTGTTGATATTACAATATTTTACTAACTTATTTAAGTTTTTTTATTCATATTAAATATTACAGTATACGTTTCTAAATTGCAATATGGTAATAATTAAAATTTAATGAATTTTTGAACATTTTTTGTCAGTTATTTAATTATTTATGTTGAAATAAAATCACTTGTATGCTATAATTTAATGGCATATATATAGTTTATTTATATACTTCTATTGTGAAAATTTGGGGTGAATTTATTGGATAACATTTATGAACTGTGGGCAGCGGTTTTACAGGAACTCACAGGTTTAGTTTCAACTGCAGTTATGTCAACCTGGATAAAAACTCTTATTCCACACTCCTTTGACGATGACTGTCTTGTTCTTGAAACTTCGTCAGCTTTTAAAAAGGATATTATAGACAAGCGTTTTACTTCTGAAATTCAGAATGCCGCATGTAACGTTCTAGGTTTTGATATAAATATTAAAATTATCGTGGACGAGCATGGAACTGAAGTTCAGGAAACAACTGTAAATGATGTTTCCACAATATCTTATCAAATTCCGGTGGGTAAGGATGATACAAAGGGCTTTGAACCTACCTTCAGTAACTTTATTGTTGGTTCAACTAACCAGTTTGCTTATGTTGCGGCACTTGCGGTTACAAATAACCCCGGTAGCGTACATAATCCGCTTTTTATCTATGGTGAATCCGGTCTCGGAAAAACTCATTTGCTCAAAGCAATCAGAGCTGAACTTAAACATAACCGTCCGGGAATGAATATTCTTTTTACAAGTGGTGAAAACTTCCTTAATGAAATGATAAACCACATGGGCGAAAAGAATATGAGAGATTTTCACAACAAATACAGAAGCGCAGATGTACTTCTTATGGATGATATTCAATTCATTGGTAAGACAAGCGTTGCTCAGGAAGAATTCTTTTATACTTTTGAGGCACTTATTAATCAAGGTAAACAGATAGTTCTTACATCTGACCGTCCTCCGAAGGATATTCCTACACTTGAAGAAAGACTTCGTAGCAGATTCGTTCAAGGTCTTCTTGCAGATATTCAGCCACCTATGCTTGAAACAAGAATTGCAATTATTCGTCGTAAAGCACAGGCTTTTGAAATGGTAATTCCGGATGATGTTGTTGAATTTATTGCAGAACGCCTTAAAAATAACGTTCGTCAGATTGAAGGCGTTGTAAATAAACTTTATGCAGTTTATTCAATCGATGGAAGTATACCAACCATAGGCACTGCCAATGAAATTATCAGAGATATTATTTATTACGCACAGCCTACGGAGGTTACAATAAATAATATTATTGATAAAGTTGCAAGAGCTTTTGGAGTTTCACCTGAAGATATACGTTCTGAAAAGAAAAAGGCAGATATTTCAAATGCAAGGCAATTTGCAATGTATATCATGAGAGAGGTAACAAACCTTACTTATGAAGAAATAGGCGCTCAATTTGGTGGTAAAAAACACTCAACTGTAATTTATTCATTAGAAGCTGCCGAAAGTAAAATGGAAGATAATCATCAACTTAAAAGCATCGTCTACGATATTATGAAAAGTATCAAAGACGAAAGAAATGAATAAAATTTAATAGATAATTTCACTTTTTTTATCTTATTTTGTAGCAGAAAAAACAGTTAAAAAATTTTAAGTTTTGAACATTTTATACATAGATGTTTAAAAAGTTATGAACATTATAAACATAACAAAAATGCAGTTATTGTTTACTGACATTTCCAAACATTTTTTATACATAATAAAAATTTGCTTAACCTTAATAAAATCAAGGCTTACGCAAGTTTTTGACAATTTAAACACACTCTACTAATACTACTGTTTAATATATTATTTTTGACATAAAAATTTATTTTATTCACATCAGGAGGTTAAATTATGAAATTTACCTGTAACACATCTATTCTTGCAGAAGCATGTAATATCGTTCAAAGAGGTGTTCCTCAAAAAAGCACAATTCCTGCGACTGAAGGTATCTTTATGCAGGCTAAAAATTCTTGCCTTACTCTTACCGGTTATGACCTTGAAGTAGGTATTACAACTTCAATCGAATGTTCAACCGAAGCAGAAGGCAGCATCGTTCTTAACGCAAGACTTCTTTGTGATATTTTAAGAAGATTACCGGCTGCTTCCGTTACAATTAATATTGATGCTCATAATCTTTGCAAAATTACCTCAGGCGAAGCAGAATTTTCACTTGTCGGTATTCCTGCAAATGATTATCCTGAGCTTCCTTCTGTCTCCGGCGGTGTTCCTTTTGCAATCAAACAGAATATTTTACGCGACATGGTTAAACAAACTATTTTCGGTGTAGCAACACAGGATATTAAACCCGTACACAAGGGTATTAAATTTGAAGTAGAAAATAACAATTTAAGACTTATATCATGCGATGGTTTCCGCCTTGCTATAAGAAATGAAACTATTGAATACGCAGGTGATGACATGACATTTGTTGTCCCTGCAAAAACACTTTCTGAAGTTGTAAAACTTGCTGATAACGACGATGAAAATATTACTTTCTCCATCGGTAAAAAGTTTATTCTCTTCACAATAGGAAATTACAGAATTATATCCCGTCTTTTAGAAGGCGAATTCTTTAACTATAAAAATGCTATTCCTGCTGAAAGTTCAACAAAGGCAAGAGTTAACGTTAAACTTATCCTTGACAGCGTTGAAAGAACTTCACTTCTCATTACAAGCAAAATCAAAAGCCCTATCCGTTGTGTTTTTGATGATAACACAATAAAAATTTCAAGTGCAACTTCACTCGGTGCAGCTAACGATAAAATTCCCGCACTTATTGAAGGTAAAAGAGTTGAAATAGGCTTTAATAACACATATCTTACAGATTGCTTAAGAACTGTTGATGTTGATGAAGTTAATATAGAACTTTCAAGCCCTGTATCACCTATTATAATAAGACCTGTTGAAGGTGATAGTTTTATTTTCCTCATCATTCCTATGAGATTAAAAAACGAAAATATAGGCTAAAGTTTAAAAAAATATAAATAAAATATATTATAAAAAGTTATCTACAAAATTTGAAAGAATGTTCAAAAAAATATGAAAATAAAAGTTAAAGTTGTACCGAAAGAGCACAAAGATTTCAATTTAAAAGGTGATTATATAAGACTTGATGACCTTTTAAAAAATGTAGGCGTTGTAAATACAGGTGGCCATGCCAAAATTGTGATTCAGGAAGGCGAAGTGAAAGTAAACGGTGAAGTATGCACTATGCGTGGAAAGAAACTTCGTCATGGCGATAACGTTGAATACGAACGTGTAATTTACGACGTAATTTAAATTTTAAACCCGTAATTCTCGGAGGAAAATATGAAAATAAGTTCAGTTAAATTGAATAATTTCAGAAATATTTCCTCCTTGGAATTACAAGCGCAGGACGGAGTAAATGTAATTTACGGTGAAAATGCGCAAGGCAAAACAAATATTCTTGAATCAATATGGCTTTTTACAGGATGTAAAAGTTTCAGAGGTGCAAAAGATTCTGAATTTATAAAATTTAATGAAGATTTTGCAAAAATAAGCCTTGATTTTTCTGATAATGTACGAGAAAAAAAATCAGAAATAATTATTGGAAATAAAAAGAAAAATGTTTCTTTAAACGGAATTTCATTAAGATCTTCTTCGGAACTTATTGGTTCTTTTTATGCCGTTATATTTTCTCCGTCACATTTATCATTAATAAAAGATGGTCCTTCTGAAAGACGTAGATTTTTAGATACTGCTCTTTGTCAACTAAAACCATCTTATGCAGAGCATCTTGCAGGTTTCAGACGTGCATTACTGCAAAGAAACGCATTACTGAAAGATATACATTTGAGTCCGCAATTATATGATATGCTGGATAGTTGGGATGACCAATTGGCACGTTATTCTGCGGCAGTTATTTCGGAAAGATTAAAATACATTAAAATATTATCTCAATATAGTAAACAAATATATGCAGGTATTTCCGAAAATAAAGAATCTTTCAGCGTTACATATTCACGGAATGATATTACCGATATAAATATTTCAGTTCACGATTTATATCTTTTGGAATTAGAAAAAATAAAAGATGCCAGAAAAGAAGATGTTATATATAAAAGTACTTCAATAGGTCCTCACAGGGACGATCTGGAAATTCTTATAAACGGAGTAAGTGCCCGTTCATTTGGTTCGCAAGGTCAACAGCGTTCATGTGCATTGGCTTTAAAATTGGGTGAATCAGAAATAATAAAAAAAATAACAGGTGAAACTCCTGTTGCTCTCCTTGATGATGTTATGAGCGAACTGGATGAAAAACGCCAGGATTACGTTCTTAACCACATAATTGACAGACAAGTTTTTTTAACTTGTTGTGACCCGTCACAAGTTTTAAGGCTTTGTGGCGGAAAATCCTTCCTTATTAAAGGAGGCGAGATAGTTTAATGTTTATTCATATAGGACATGACACAGTTATTATCGATAAAGAAATAATAGGTATTTTTGATATGGAAAATACCACAGTTATGAAAAAAACTGTAGACTATCTTAATAATGCAGAAAAAGAAAAAAGAGTGCGTAACGTTGCACCATTTGAATTGCCTAAATCATTTATAGTATGCGAAGAACCAACAGGAAAAGTTATTTACATATCCCCTGTTTCAGTTGGAACTATTTTAAAGAGAATAGAATCTGCAAAAAAGGCAATTTTTTAATTAGTTATATAAAGTATTAAAATATATTTATTTGAATCTTCTACGGAGGTCAGTATTTTGGACGAAATAATTAAAACCGAAGCAGAGCTTCGCGAGGAAGCTTTGGAAAATTCCATAGTTATCAATGAAAGTGAAGAATCAATTGATACTGCGGTAACAGAAAAATATGACGCGAGTGCAATTCAGGTTCTTGAAGGCCTTGAAGCAGTCAGAAAAAGACCCGGTATGTACATCGGTTCAACAGGCCCTAAGGGTCTTCATCACCTTGTTTATGAGATTGTTGACAACTCTATAGACGAGGCTTTAGCCGGTTTCTGTACTCACATTGAAGTTGAGATTCTTCCGGGGGATATTATTACCGTACGTGATAACGGTCGAGGAATACCTGTAGGTATTAATGAACAGCAAGGTTTACCGGCTGTTACTGTTGTTCTTACTGTTCTTCACGCCGGTGGTAAATTCGGCGGTAGCGGATATAAAGTTTCAGGTGGTTTACACGGTGTTGGTTCATCAGTAGTTAATGCTCTTTCAGAATGGTTTGAAGTTGAAGTTTCACAGGATGGACATGTTCATTATCAGCGTTTTGAAAGAGGTAATCCTACCTGTGACCTTAAGGTTATCGGAGATACTAATGAAACAGGTACTCTTATAAGATTTAAGGCTGATCCGGAAATATTTACGGAAACTACCGTATATGAGTACGAAATTCTTGAAAGAAGACTCAGAGAACAAGCTTTCCTTAATGCAGGTCTTTCTATTTCACTTACAGATAAAAGAAATCCTGATGAGATTATTGAACAAGTTCACTGTTATGAAGGCGGTATCAGTTCATTCGTAGAATATGAAACAAATAAAAGAGGTCTAACTCCCCTTCACGAGAAACCTATTCATTTTTCTGCAGTAAGCGGTGACCGCGAAGCAAATATTGCTCTTATGTATAACGACAGTTATAACGAACTTGTTTTAAGTTTCGCAAATAACGTAAGAACTATTGATGGCGGTACTCATGAAACAGGTTTTAAAACTGCACTTACAAGAGTATTTAACGATTATGGAAAAAAATATAATCTTTTAAAAGATAGTGATAAAAAACTTTCCGGTGAAGATGTGCGTGAAGGTTTAACTGTCGTAATAAGTGTAAAACTTACCGAAGCTCAGTTTGAAGGACAGACTAAAGGTAAATTAGGAAATACAGATATTACTCCTCTTGTTTCAAAATGTGTTTACGAAAAACTTTCTACATATTTTGAAGAAAATCCTGCTGAGGCAAGAGCAATTTTCAGTAAGGCTCTAGATGCTTCAAGGGCAAGAGAGGCTGCAAGAAAAGCAAGAGATAATGCAAGAAGAAAATCAGTACTTGAAAGTAATTCACTTCCCGGTAAACTTGCTGACTGTATAGAAAAAGACTCATCAAAAACAGAAATATACATCGTAGAGGGTGACTCTGCGGGCGGTTCTGCAAAAGCAGGACGTGACAGAATGATTCAAGCTATTCTTCCCCTTTGGGGTAAAATGCTTAACGTTGAAAAAGCAAGACTTGATAAAGTTATTGGTAACGATAAACTTACACCTGTTGTTCTTGCTTTAGGTACAGGTATTGGTGAAGATTTTGATATTACAAAACTTCGTTATGATAAAATTATTATTATGGCCGATGCCGACGTTGACGGTGCACATATCAGAACACTTCTTCTTACATTCTTTTTCCGTTATATGCCCGAACTTATAAAGCAAGGTCATATTTATCTTGCTCAACCCCCTCTTTACAGATTAAGTAAGGGTAAAAATCATAAATATGCTTATTCTGATGAAGAACGTGATGAGATAATGGCTGAGCTCGGAAGCGGTTATTCTATTCAAAGATATAAAGGTCTTGGTGAAATGGATCCCATTCAGCTTTGGGAAACAACAATGGATCCAGCTACAAGACTTATGCTCAGAGTTACACTTGAAGATGCAGAAAAGGCAGATGAAACATTCTCAATTCTTATGGGTGATAAGGTTGAACCAAGACGTGAGTTTATTGAAAAAAATGCCAAGTATGTTAAGAATCTTGATATTTGATTGAGTGAGGAAAAAATTCAATGGATGAAATAAATAATGTAGAAAATACGGGCGTTACTCAGGGAGTAAATAATCTTCCGGACCCGTATGCAAATCAAAAAATAGTTAATATCGATATTAATACCGAGGTAAGAACTGCTTTCCTTGATTATTCAATGTCAGTTATTACATCCCGAGCATTACCGGATGTACGAGACGGACTTAAACCCGTACACAGACGTATTCTTTATACAATGTACGAGAATAACCTTACTCCTGACAAAGCATATCGTAAATGTGCTGATACAGTTGGTTCAGTTCTTGGTAGATACCATCCTCACGGTGACGCTTCTGTTTATGATGCAATGGTACGTCTTGCTCAGAATTTCTCTATGAGATATATGTTGGTTGATGGTCATGGTAACTTCGGTTCTATTGATGGTGACCCACCTGCTGCATATCGTTATACAGAGTCACGTATGAGCAAAATGTCATTGGAAATGCTTACTGATATTGAAAAAAATACAGTTGATTTTGTTCCTAACTATGATGATCGTCTTAAAGAGCCTACAATTTTGCCTTCAAGATTTCCAAATCTTTTGGTAAATGGTTCACAGGGTATCGCTGTAGGTATGGCTACAAATATACCTCCTCATAATTTGGGTGAAGTTTGCGATGCTATTGATTGTCTTATTGAAAATCCTGAAGCTGAGCTTGAGGATCTTATGGAATTTATTAAAGGTCCCGACTTTCCTACCGGTGGTATTATTATGGGTAGGGCAGCTATCCGTGCAGCATATGCAACAGGTAGAGCAAAAATAATTGTTCGTGCGAAAACAGAAATAGTAGAAGGTAAAAATGGTAGATATAAAATAATTGTTACCGAAATACCTTATATGGTAAATAAAGCACGTCTTATTGAATCAATTGCAGACCTTGTTAAAGATAAAAGAATAGAAGGCATTTCTGATATTAATGACTATTCTTCTGATAAAACAGGTATGCATATTGAAATTGACATTAAACGTGATGCCAACGCTCAGGTTGTACTTAATAAATTATTTACTTATACTCAGATGCAGTCCACTTGCGGTGCTATTCTTTTAGCACTTGTTAAAGGTGAGCCAAAAATTCTTACTCTTAAAGAAATTCTTCAGCACTATATTGACCATCAGTGTGAAGTTATTGTAAGAAGAACACAGTTTGACCTTAAGAAAGCTCAGGAAAGAGCTCACATTTTAGAAGGTCTTGCTAAAGCAATTGATATAGTTGACGATATTATTGCTACTATCCGTGCATGTAAGGGCGGTCAGGCTGAAGCAAAAACCGCAATTATGGAAAAATTTGATTTTGATGAGCCTCAGGCAGCAGCAATTGTTGCATTCCGTTTAGGACAGTTAGCAGGTCTTGAAATTCTTAAAATTACTAATGAGCTTAGTGATCTTAAAGAAAAGATCAAGGATTTCCAGGATATTCTTGCTTCTCACGAACGAGTTCTTACAATAGTACGTGACGAACTTAAGGTTATCAGAAACAAATATGCTGATGAAAGAAGAACAGTAATTGAAAATGTCAGCGGTGAAGTTGATATTGAAGACCTTATACCTGAAGAAAAATGTGTTTATACTTATACAAATATGGGTTACATTAAACGTCAGCCGGTTGATATTTTCTCAATTCAAAATCGTGGCGGTAGAGGCGTTAAAGGTATGACTCGCAGAGAAGATGACGTAGCTGAAACAATGTTTATTGCATCTTCACACGATTCAATTATGTTCTATACTACAAGGGGTAGAGCATATCGTCTTAAAGGATATGAAATTCCCGAAGGAAGCAAAACAAGCAAAGGTACTAATATTGTTAATATACTTCCCCTTGAAAACGAGGAAAAAGTTTCAGCAATGATTCAGATTCCTAAAGATGATGAGGGTATGTACCTTTGTATGGTTACGCGTAAAGGTCTTATTAAACGTTCTTCACTTGATATTTACAGAAATACCAGAAGAAATGGTATTATAGCCGTAAGTCTCAGAGAAGATGATGAATTAGCTTGGGTTAAGCTTACATCCGGTAATGATGATTTGCTTGTTGCTACAAAGAAAGGTATGTGTATACGTTTCAATGAAAATGATGCAAGACCTTTGGGCAGAACAGCAAGTGGCGTAAAAGCAATTACTCTTAACGATGGCGATGAGGTTATCGGTATGAGTGTTATGAAAGAGGATGGAAAACTTCTTACTGTTAGTGAAACAGGTTACGGAAGAATCAGTGAAAATGATAATTATCGCACTCAGTCCAGAGGCGGTAAGGGTCTTAAAAACTATCATGTTGAAAAATATGGTGATGTTGCATCTATAACTGATATTTCGGAAGAAGATGATATTATTCTTATTTCACAGGATGGTATCATTATAAGAATTCCTGCGAATGCCGTAAGAATATGTGCTCGTCCTTCAAAAGGTGTGCGTGTTATGAAGCTTGGTGAGGGTGATAAAGTAGTTACTCTTTCCACTACAGAACACGATGAAGAAGAAGTTAATGCTACTGTTGAAGATGATGGTACTGCTACTGAAGGAGCAGGAGATACATCAGGTGATCACGAAGATGAAGGAAAACCTGATGATGCAGCAGACATTACGGAGGAATAATTATGTCTGACAAAAATAATCGTAATGATGATTTTCAAGATTATCTTGATTTGTTGGATGAATATGCCAAAGAGGAAACTGAAGAAAAAGAGGATATAGGACCCGAAGATATAAGCGAAGATAAAGATTCTGACTCTTCTAAAAGAATTAATCTTAGTGTCTTTGATAAGCCTGAGGCAAAAAAAATAGGTCCTCCTCCTTTTTCAAGTAAAACAAAGCGCGCAGCGAGTCAAAATAAGTTTATTAAAAAAATATCTGACTGGTATGAAGCGCTTCCAAAGAAGAAACAGATGCTTATAAAGGTAGTTGCTACTATTCTTTTAGTTATGTTAGTGTTAAGCAGTATTTTTGGCATATTTGTTATTCACAAATTTGGGCTTCTTGGTGACAACATTAATAATAACAGTTCTGATGATATAATCTATGATGATGGTGAATTTGAAGATATCGAAATTGATATAGGTTCTGCCGGATTTAAACAGGCACTTATAGACTGGGCAACAATCGGAAACGATAAGCATATGACCAGTAAGAATGTTATAAATGTTCTTCTTATAGGTGCTGATAGCAGACAAGGTACAAATTCAGGTAATACCGATGTTATGATGCTTCTTTCACTTAACAGAAAGACAAAACAGCTTAAATTAGTTTCATTTTTAAGGGATAGTTATCTTTATGTTGAAGGTGAAGATAATGCTTATTGCACAAAATTAAATGCTGCTTTTTCAATGGGTGGTCCGGAAACACTTGTAAAAACTATTGAAAACAACTATAAAATTGACATTGACAACTATGTCATGGTTAACTTTGAGTCTTTTAAGGCAATAGTTGATGCAATGGGCGGTATCCAGGTTGATGTTCAGCAATATGAGGCAGACTATAACTATAAAAAGTTTAAAATTAAACTTCCTGTTGGTGAGGGAGTTACACTTAATGGTGAACAGGCGCTTTGTTTTTGCCGTATAAGAGGATGCGATTCCGATGGTGATGTAAGCAGAACAAGACGTCAGCGACAGGTTATAGACTCTATTGTAAGCAGAGTAAAAGAGGCTTCTGTAAGTGACCTTAATAAGTATATAGATCTTCTTTTACCTTATGTTGAAACAGGTTACAGTGAAGGTCAGATACTTTCATTAGGTATTAAAGCAATTACCGGTGGTTGGGCGAATTACGAAAGAACTCAACTTCAGATGCCGCCTGAAGATTGCAGAACAAGTGGCAGTGCCAATATGTGGATATGGGTAGTTGACTATCAATTAGCAGCTAACAGGTTGCAAACTGAACTTTATGGTCAATCAAATATCACTATTGATGAGGGCAGAATATCTATTATAGATGTTTACAGAGGTGCAAATTATACCGGTGGCGGAAATTCCATAAGTGATAATTCATCGGATGATCCCGAAGTGCCTGATACAACAATTCCTGCAACTACGGATAATATTACTACTACCGTACCTTCTTCAACGGAAAATAATCAGGATATTCCCGAAACTACCGAAAATAATGATGTAACAGAAAATACAGAAATTAATGAAACTGAAAACTCGCCTGTTGAGGATAGTACGCAAAGTACGGATGTACCAGAAACTACCGAAACGGCAGGAAATGGCGGTTCATCAGGTGATGAAGGAGATCCCGGAAACACTTCGGTTGATACAGGTTCCGACACACCCACAGGAGAGAGTGATGTCTGATGAGCAAACAAGAAAATGAATATGTAAAAAAACGCAAAAGTTATTATGGTTTTGCAAAAAATTATCCGGGTAAATTAGGTGCAAATAAGTATGTAATTGGCGATAGCCTTAATGTAAGACGTAGAGAGACAATAAATAAAGTAATAACAGCAGTTCTTATTGTATTATTATTTGCAGTAACTTTTGTTGTAACAACCGTTTGTCTTGAGATATCCGAAAGACCTGTAAATGAAAAAACTCAAGTTGAAACATTACAGGATCAACAAATAAATAATTAGAAAAAACCCCTTTCTGCATTAGCAGAAAGGGGTTTTTAAAACTTAATTATTCTTCGTCGCAGCAACCGCAATCACAATCGCAGTCACAATCATCAAAGTCGATGTCAAGTTCGAGTCTCTCGCCGCATCCGGGGCACTCAATGATTTCTTCATCAAGCATTTCTTCATCAAGAAGAATTTCTTCACCGCAAAGAGGACACTCTACTTCATAGAGTTCGTCATCGTCGCAGCAGCAACAATCATCATCGAAGCAATCACAATCGTCATCATCGCAGAAAACGTATTCTTCAAGCTCGTCGAGGTCTTCATCAATAGCATCAACGAGATCTTCGCAAGCGCTGAGATCCTCATCAATATCGCTTACTGTAAGAGCTAAGTCTTCAAGAATATCGAACATTGCTTCAAAAATCTTTGTTTCTTTAGAATCTTTGTCGAGGTCAAGACCTGCAGCAAGACCTTTGAGATATGCAACTTTTTCTGTAAGTGTCATTTTTATTTCCTCCTGTTTAGGAATATATTATTGGAAAAAACAGAACAATTATGCTCTTGAAAGGTATTCACCTGTTCTTGTATCGATGTTGATCATTTCGCCTTCATCGATAAAGAGAGGAACTTTGATTTCTGCACCAGTTTCAACAGTAGCGGGTTTAGTAGCGTTAGTTGCTGTGTTACCTGCGAAACCGGGATCAGTTTTTGTAACCTGAAGGGTTACGAATGTTGGGGGTTCAACGCCGAAAACGTTGCCTTTGTAAGAAAGGATCTTACAAACCATATTTTCTTTAACGAATTTAAAGTTGTCGCCGAGATTTGAAGCGTCAACGGGAATCATATCATATGTTTCCTGGTCCATAAAGTAATAAAGACCGCCATCTTCATATGAATATTCCATATCTTTTCTCTCAATGAAAGCTGTGGGATATTTGTCGGTGGGGTTGAAAGTTTTTTCTGTAACGCTTCCGTTGATTACGTCTCTGATTTTTGTACGTACGAAAGCTGCGCCTTTACCGGGTTTTACGTGCTGGAATTCGATAATGGAATAAACTTTGCCGTCCATTTCAAATGTAACACCGTTTTTAAAATCGCCTGCTGTTACCATAAAATAAATCCTCCGAAAATGAATTTCATTTTTTTACATAATAATATTATACTAATTCAGTGTTATTTTCAAGTGTTTTTTAATATTTTAACACACATAATAACACTTAATAAAGCAAAAATACGGAAAAAAGTTAATTTTCTTCTTTTAAATCAATACCAAGTTCATCAAGTTGAACTGTGTCAACTTTTGAGGGACATTCGGTCATAGGTTCACTTGCATTCTGAACTTTCGGGAAAGCAATGACATCACGGAGTGAGTCTGCTTTTACAAGCTGCATAACAAGTCTGTCAAGACCAATACCCATACCACCATGGGGAGGAGGTCCGAATTTAAATGCATCAAGAAGATAACCGAATTTCTGATGTGCTTCTTCTTCGGAAAGACCGAGAAGTTTAAACATTCTGTCCTGAAGTTCGGGGTTAGTAATTCTTATTGAACCTGAAGAAAGTTCAATCCCGTTAAGAACAAGGTCATAAGCCTCAGCGCGAACAGCAGCCTTATCTGTTTCGAGGTAAGGAAGACATTCAGGAAGAGGAGATGTGAAGGGATGGTGCATTGCAACAAACTGTCCTGCATCTTCGTCCCAATCAAAGAAGGGAAATTCAACAATCCATAAAAGATTAAATCCGTCGCCGATAATATCGAGTTTCTTTGCAACTTCGTTACGAAGTGCCCCAAGTACGGAGAGAACGGAATTATTCTTAGTATCCGCAATAATGAATACAACGTCGCCTTTTTCTGCGCCTGCTTTTTCAAGAATTGCTTTCATTTCATCCTCAGTCATAAACTTCGCGAAACTTGAAGCAATACCATCATCTGTAAGACGAATCCAGGCAAGACCTTTTGCACCGATACCCCTTGCAAACTCGGTGAGTTTGTCAACTTCTTTTCTTGTATATGTTGTTACTGCACCTTTAGCGGTGATACCTCTTACAGAACCGCCACCTGCAATCGCACCTGAGAATACAGAGAAACCGCAATCTTTAACAATGTTAGTAAGGTCAAAAATCTCCATTCCGAAACGAGTATCGGGTTTATCGGAGCCGTAACGTTCCATAGCCTCTTTATATGTAAGTCTGGGAAGAGGAAGGGAAATTTCAACACCGAGAGCCTCTTTAAAAACTCTTGCAATATAACCTTCACCGATCGCAAGAACATCTTCCATAGTAACGAAAGACATTTCGAGGTCAATCTGAGTAAATTCGGGCTGTCTGTCTGCTCTTAAATCCTCATCGCGGAAACAACGCGCAATCTGCATATATCTGTCGAAGCCGGCAACCATTGAAAGCTGCTTATAAAGCTGAGGTGACTGGGGAAGAGCATAGAAAGAACCCTGATGAATACGGCTGGGAACGAGGAAATCACGGGCACCTTCGGGAGTTGATTTAATAAGCATAGGTGTTTCGATTTCAATAAATCCGTTTTCATCAAAATAGTCACGCGTAATTTTAGTTACTTTGTGACGGAAAAGAATATTTCTTTGTAAATCGGGACGTCTGAGGTCAAGGTAACGGTATTTAAGTCTTGTAAGTTCAGAAGTCTGGCAGTTTTCAACAATGTCGAAGGGAGGAGTTTCGCTTTTTGAAAGAACTCTTAAATCTTTAACATCAATTTCAATATCACCTGTGGGAATTTCACTGTTTTTTGAAGAACGCTCACGTACGATACCTTTTGCCATAAGAACAAATTCGCTTCTTGCAGCGAAAGCCTTATCAAAGATTTCTTTATCGGTGTTTTCATCGAAAGCAAGCTGAACAATACCTGTTCTGTCACGTAAATCAATGAAAATAAGTGCGCCAAGATCACGTTGTTTTGCAACCCAACCGCAAACGGTAACTTCATTACCAATATTTTCTGCGCGAAGTTCACCGCAGTAAACGGTTCTTTTAAGCCCGTTCATGTTATCCATATATTAAAATCCTTTCTTAGATATTTACTTTATTTTTAGCTAAGTATGTTATAGGTAAATTAAGGACCACGGAAATCATAAGTATAGCCAGGGGCCCTGCAAAATTAAATGCGTAGGCATAGTCTCCTAATTCTTTTTGCGTATTTACAACGTTACTTGTAAGAGTAACAATTTCTTCGCATATTACCATACCAAAGGGTAAAAATTTCGTAACAACACCTGTTAAACTGATCGTAAGTGCAAATGAACCGAAGAAAATAATCACTGCTCCGAGAACGCCTAATTTTGAAATTGGTGAAACATAAGAGCAAGTTATACCCAGATAAAGGCACTGAATGATTAAGAACATAATTATTCCAAACCATACAAGATAGTAACTGAGCATTGAAATCATAGTAGAGATTGACTTACCTAAAAGAAGTGAAAAAATCTGGTCAGCCATATCCTGAAAATCTGTACCCAATTGTTGGCCTACCTGATGTATCCAGAGGAAAAGAGAACCAAAAAAGAGCATATACACTACATAAGTCCAGATAAGACCCGATAAAGTTTTGGACCATATAAGCGAACGAGTTTTTACAGGTAGTGAAAGAGTCAGAAAACCTGCTTTCCCGAAAACTGTTTTTGCGAACATCATTGCTACGGCAATTATTATAACAAAACAAGCGAAAAGTAAAGCTATTGTTACAACTAAACCGCCTAATGCAGTTACCACAGAATTTTCACTTAAAAGAACAAAAAGTTCAGCGACAATTGAGATTATGATAATGCAAAGGAATATAGGTGCAACAGAAAACCACTGGGCTTTAAGATCATTTTTTAGAAGTTTACCAAACATTGCTGAAAACCTCCTTGAAAATATCTTCAATAGATTTACCATCTCCTGTAATTTTCTCAACACTGTCGTTAAGAAGTACCTTTCCGTTGCCTATAAACATAGCATGAGTGAAAACGGATTCAAGGTCATTTATAAGATGAGTAGAAATAAGAAGTGTAGATTTCTGTGCGTAGTTTTGCATGATGAAATCAAGGATAGAACTACGCGTTGCAGGGTCAACGCCGCCCATTGGTTCGTCTAAAATGTAAAGCAAAGCTTTCCTTGACATAACAAGCGAAAGCAGAAGCTTTTCCTGCATACCTTTTGACATTGTTTTTGATTTCTGTTTTTCAGAAAGACCAAATCTTTTAAGCATTTCAAGAGCTTTGTTTCTGTCAAAATCACTGAAGAAATCGTTAAAATAATCTACTGCATCTATATTACGCATCCAGTCGTGAACAAAGGTTTGTTCCGGCAGATAAGCAGTGCAAGCTTTTGTAAGACCGCCGGGAATATTTCCGTTTACGCAAACATTACCTTTGTAATCGTGAATCAGACCGGTAAGTATTTTCATAAGTGTTGTTTTACCGCATCCGTTAGGGCCGAAAAGACCTATAACTTCACCCTCAGGGAGTGAAAAAGACATATCGTTTAAAACAATATGATTGCCATAGGCTTTTGTAAGACCGTCAACAGTTATAATAGCCAATTTAAAGCCTCCCGTACATTTTTTAAATATAGAAATAAAAGCATTAAATTAAAATTAAACGAAAATTAACTGATTATATATTCTACACCTGAAAAAGAGGTAAGTCAAGACAATATTAAAAGATAATATTAATGTAATAATAAAACAATAGTTGAGAAGTGTTGAGAAGTATTGACATCATAATTTAAAAAGATGTATAATAAAGTGATTTATTGTAGAGTAGTGTCGGAAAATGTTTTTAGAAAATATCAATTTGTCGGAGGTGTGAAAAAATGATTGATATACATTGTCATATTTTACCGGGTTTAGATGATGGTGCAGGTAATATGAGCGATTCAATAGAAATGGCTGAACTTGCTGTTTCATCGGGTATAAAAAGCATTGTTGCCACACCTCACTGTAATATACCTGGTGGATACCATAATTATTGGAGTTTAACATTACAGGATGAAATAAAGGAATTACAGTCAGAATTAAACAAAAGAAAAATTCCTTTGACAATTTATTGCGGACAAGAAGTTTTTCTGGCATCAGGTTTTACAGAATTATTGCATCAAGGAAAGCTTATAACTTTGAATTTTTCCAGATATATGCTTGTTGAGTTTGATATGCACGAAAGCGCTAACGTTGCTTATAGAAAATTACAACAGATCATTTCTGATGGATACGTTCCTATAGTAGCGCATCCGGAGCGGTATGGATTTGTTGCAGAACAGAAAGATTCAATTTACAGAATGAAGGACTTAGGTGCACTTCTTCAAGTAAATAAAGGTAGTCTTAAAGGACGTTTCGGAAAAAAAGAAATGAATATAGCGTTGGAAATTGTAGAAACATTTCAAGCCGATTTTATTGCCAGTGATGGTCACAGTCAATACAGCAGAACTCCGAATCTTGCAGATGTTCACGAATTTGTTTCCGAAACATTTTCATATGATTATGGTGATTTATTGTTTAACGTAAATCCGCAAAGAGTTCTTAATAACGAAAAGATTTATAGTTTTTAAAAAAGCTTTAAATAAAGGAGAACATTTTTCATGTTGAAGATACTTCGGATAGCAACACTTGTTTTGTTTGCTGTAACTTTATGTGTTTTTTCAATATTTTATATCACTGAAAAAAAGAATACTGATACAACATATCCGGAAATTACAATTGTGGGAGATGTTCTTGAAGTCGGCATTGATGCAACTGATGAGGACCTTTTGCAAGGTGTTACGGCTTATGACGGGAAAGATGGAGATATTACTTCAAAGGTAGTAGTTGAGTCGATTTCCAAATTTATTGAAGACGGTGTTTGTAAAGTTACATATGCCGTATCAGACAGTAACAAAAACGTTGTTAAAAATTCACGTACAATTCACTACAAAGATTATACTCCGCCTAAATTCAAAATGAATCGCGCTTTAGTATTTAATGTTACTGAAAGTGTTGATATCACCAGTGCTATTGGTGCAACAGACTTAATAGATGGAGACATCAGTGATAAGGTTGTTGTTACGGCAACGGATTATTATTCCGATACAGTTGGCGTTTTTTCTGTATCCGTACAAGCGACAAACAGTAAAGGCGACATAATTTATTTAGATTTACCACTTCATATTGAAGATACAAGTGTTTTGGCACCGGTTATTAATTTGAGTGAGTACATTATATATGTGAAAAAAGGACAAACAACTGATTTTAACAAATATGTTGTAGATGTTACTACACTTAATGGACAACCAACCGAATACGAAATGATGGTTACCACTGATTTTGATAGCAATACACCGGGCGTTTACAGCGTTCATTATTACGCAACCAACCCGCTAAATTATCAAGGCCATAACATATTAACAGTTGTGGTAGAGGAGTAGTAAGCTTTGAAAAAAGAAAGAATACAGATTTTTGAAATGATTGAATTGCACAGTTTACTACGTGATGCCATACGAAATTTTTGGGCAGTTATTCTTGCTGGTATTATCGCGTTTTTGGGTATATATATTGTGGAGAATAGCGTATATAAACCCACATATAAAAGTAGTGCAACAGTGGTAGTGCGTGCAAAATCAGCAACTTCAGGTGCATATACAAATCTTACTGCTTCTACAGAAATGGCGAATATTTACACAAAGGTTTTCACACAACCTTCAATGAAACAGCTTGCTGCGGCAAATATTGGTGCTGATTCTTTTGACGGAACAATAGAAACATCTGTTTATAATTCAACAAACTTAATGAAAATATCTGTAACTGCTTCATCACCGGAAACAGCTTACAAATTGCTTACATCGATTTTAGAAGTTTATCCTAATGTTTCTGAAGCTGTTTTTTCAAATGGCGTTATAGATATAATAGTTTCACCTGAAATGCCCACAACACCAATAAACGTTATTTCAAATACACGTCGTCTACAGATATCTATGATAATAGCTGTATTGCAGTTAGCTATTATTCTTGTGCTTTCTTTCTTAAGAGATACCGTTAAAAATGAAAGATTGTTTTCCAGTAAAATTGATGGTAAATTATTAGGAACCATTGCTCACGAAAAAAGACCGTATTCATTTTTATATAAATTAAGAGGAAAAAAGAGGGCATTACTTATAGATACACCTTTTTCCAGCCTTAAATTTGTTGAGAATTACAGACAAATTGCAACAAAAATGGAATATATGCGAAAAAACAGTGACAGCAAAGTATTCACTATTACAAGCATAGCAGAAAATGAGGGTAAATCCACTACATCTGCAAATATCGCTATTGCTTTAGCTAATCGTGGTTACAATGTTGTTTTAATGGATCTTGATATGCATAAACCATCTATGTATAAAATTTTTAACCATCGAGAACTAAAGAGCTATGAGTTTAGCGATGTTTTATCAGGTAAAATTCCACCAAAAGAATATGAATTTATTCAATATAAAAAGACTGGCCTTTATCTTGCGTTTAATAGAAAACCTTGCTCTAAAGCATCTGAGTGGCTTGGTACTGGAGCGGTAAAAGAATGTATTAGATTAATAAGGGAAAAGGCAGACTTTGTAATTATTGATACTCCTCCTACATCTGTTTCTGCGGATGCTATGAGTATAATAAAAGCATCTGATAAAGCAATTGTCGTAGTAAGGACAGATATTGTTGATGTTCCGGATATAAATGATATGTTAATGACGATAAAGAATGTCGGCGGAAGTATTGCTGGATGTATTTTGAACGATGTGTACAAGCCGTTTACTCTATTTGGTAATATGGGAACTGATGCAAATGGCTATTATACATATAGATACAATTCATATAGACGATACAAGGAAAATGGCAAAAAAACATTATCTGAACATCTGCTAGATATTGATGAGATTCCTTCTGCAAAAGATAGCCAAGAGTAGAGGTTTAATATATGAGTGTTATTGAAAACAAGAAAAATGATATAACTGAGGCAGAAGATGCTTCCGGAAAAATAGAGATAAACTTTTATTTCAGTGATTTCTGGAGAGGTTTTGTTAAGTTTTGGTGGATAGGTGTTGTATTTGCTATAATTTTCGGCGGTGCAATGTTTTATAACAGTTATTCAAACTTTACTCCTAGTTATACCGCATCTGCTACCTTTACAGTACATACTCAGAATGCTACTCTTTCGGGAGATGGCGGTGTTTCTGCATATTCATTTTATTATGACCGTGGCACAGCAGATCAGTTAGCATCAGTTTTTCCGTATATACTTCAAAGTGAAATTCTTCAAAAACAGGTGTGCGAAGAGCTGAAGGTTGACAGAATGCCTGCAAAAGTTTCAGCAACATCCGTGCCGGAAACCAATATGATAACTTTGACTACTACCGGCAGTGACCCACAGATGACTTACGATGTGTTGATTTGCGTTACAGAAAATTACTCCTCAGTTTCTGAATATATTGTAGGACAAACGAAGCTTGTTATGATTTCACCTCCGGTTGTGCCAACGGAGCCAACCAATCGTCTTTCATGGCGTACCGATGTTTTGGAAGGAGTTTTTTTAGGGCTACTTATAGGAGTTGTCTGGATAGTTCTTTATGGAGTGTTGCGTAGTACCATCCGTACTAAGGAGGATATAAAAAGACAACTTAACCAAAAATGTATTGGTATAGTTCCCGAAGTATTCTTTAAAAAATACCGCAGTAAAATTGATTCGAGTATTCTTATTACAAATCCCTTAGTTGGAAACGCTTTTATGGAATCTATACGCGTTTTAAGGGATTCGGTGCATAATAATTTGGAATCTGATGATAAAGTTATAATGGTAACAAGTACTGCACCGGGTGAAGGTAAATCTGTTGTATCTTTGAATCTTGCGGCTATTTTTGCAAAAAATAACCAGAAAATACTTGTAATTGATGCAGATATCAGAAATTCGGGTATAAAAAAACTTCTAAATTCAACTACTTTAGAAGTCAAAAAAGAAATAAAAGATAATACAGAAACATTTTTGTATACTATCAGTGAGATTGAAGCATTAAATGTTGATTTGCTCACTTTTAATACTAATGAAACCAAGTTACATAAATTAATACGTACATCTAATTTTAAGAAAATTATTGATTCTTTTCTTGAAGAGTACGATATGATTTTTGTGGATACACCGCCTTGTGGTATGATATCTGATGCGGCTATAATAGCAGGGGCTGCTGATGCTGCTATATATGTAATAAGACAAGATACTGTTATGGAAATGAGCATCAAAGAAGGGCTAGATTCCCTAATTTCAACTGATGTAAATCTAATAGGTTGTGTTCTCAATGGTACAATAGGCGGTATTGGCGGATATGGCAATAATTATGGCTATGGTTATGGCTACGGCGGGTATAAAAAATACTACAGATATAGTAAGTATTATGGTAAATATGGTTACGGATATAATCGAAAATCAAAGAAAGAAGTGCAAAAATGAGAAAACCAAAAGAGTTTACGTCATTGTTGCGTAGCATGAGTGGCGAATGGAAGTGGCTTTTGCGGTATGTAGCCCGTTATCGTTTAGAGATATTTCTGTATGTGATAATAGGTCTTATTGGTATAGCTATGGGGTTGGGTGCAAGTGTTGCATCCAAATACCTTATTGATGCCGTAGTTTCACATAGTAACGAAACAATTGTAAAGACCGCCGCTATGGTAATAGGTCTTGCGGTTTCACAAATCCTTATCGGTGCAGGAACTTCACGTATTTCTTCGGTTATAGGTACGCGAGTTAATAATGAAATAAAAAGTAATATTTATGAACGTATGGTTTTATCCAATTGGGAGGATATAAATAAATATCATTCAGGTGATTTAATTAACAGACTTGAAGGCGACGTTAACTCCGTTTCAAACAGTATAATTTCATTCATCCCCAATGTTTTCACACGGTCAGCGCAGTTTTTCGGTTGTTTGATAATAGTTTTGTATTATGACCCCACAATGGTATTTTTTGCGCTTATGAGTGCTCCGTTTTTGTTCTTTTCTTCAAGATTTTCCGCAAAAATGATGAGAAAATACAATTTAAAAAGCAGACAAATAAATGGTCAGATTTTATCTTACGGCGAAGAGTCGATGCAGAATCTTCAGACAATAAAAGCATTCGATTTAACCAGAACGTATATAAACAATTTTAAAGCATTGTTGGAAAATTACAGAAAAATGCGTCTGGACTTTGACAAGTTTTCAATAATTATGTCTATAAGTATGTCACTTATAGGACTTGTTGTTTCGTATTCTTGTTACGGTTGGGGTGTATATCGACTGTGGC
Source organism: Acutalibacteraceae bacterium (assembly GCA_045578985.1). GTDB lineage: Bacteria > Bacillota > Clostridia > Oscillospirales > Acutalibacteraceae > DTU089. The sequence goes on from JAZNLH010000049.1 coordinate 68,932, forward strand.
AGGGTGCAATTTCTTACGGAACAATGACCTTATTCCTCCAACTTTCAGGTATGTTGACAACATCGTTTTCTGCTTTGGTTTCGTTGGTACCGAGCGCTATTTCAATAGCAACATCGGCAGGTCGTATTATGGAAATAACCAAACTTCCTCTTGAAAACGACGTTGACCGCGAAAAAGCGGAAAGTATGGCAGAAACCGCTTTTGAAAAAGGCATTACCATTAGTGCTGAAAATGTAACTTATACTTATAAGGACAGTGAACAAGCGGTTCTTAATAATGTAAGTTTTTCCGCATCACCCGGCGAAACTATTGCATTTGTCGGTCCATCCGGTGAGGGTAAAACAACCCTTTTACGTTTGATTCTCGGTCTTGTAGATCCGGATACGGGCAAAATGCAAATGGAAATAGACGGAGAAACTTTAGATATTTCTGACAGCACAAGAAGATTTTGTTCATTTGTTCCCCAAGGAAGTGCTGTTTTCTCCGGAACAGTTGCAGATAATCTGCGCATTGTAAATGCTGAGGCTTCTGACGAGGAAATTGAAAATGCTCTTAAAATTGCAGATGCGTGGAGTTTCATTGAGGAGTTGCCACAGGGAATTGATACTGTTATCGGTGAACGTGGCTTGAATTTTTCCGAAGGTCAGATTCAGCGTATTTCAATTGCCAGGGCAGTTATACGTAAAGCACAGGTTCTTGTTATGGACGAAGCGACTTCGGCGCTTGATACAAATACCGAAACCAGAGTATTAAAAAATTTAATGGCATCAGATCCCAAACGTACTTGTATAATTACAACCCACAGACCGAGTATGCTTCAGTATTGTGACAGGGTATACAGAATAGGTGATAACGGTTCTTTAGTGGTTGAATCTTAAGATATATCAAAAACAAGGAGATGTTTTTATGATTTACAAATTAAAAGACGGGTTTATTGTCCGCAAAATTGCAAATCAAATTATGGCTGTTCCTGTTGGACAGCAAACATCTCATATACACGGAATGATTGCATTAAGCGAAAGCGCAGAGCTCCTTTGGAAAGCGCTTGAAAAAGGAGCAGATGAAGAGAGTCTTGCCGATATTCTTACTGAAGAGTATGAAATAGATAAAGAAAAGGCGTTGGAAGATGTTAAAAAGTTCCTTATTGGATTAGAAGAACAGGGAGCATTAGTATGACAGATTGTGAACAGCTTTTACCCGATGCTTTTTTATATTTACAGTATTGGGCAAAGGAAAACACAGTTCCTTTAAATGTTACATTTGAATTAACTCCTTTTTGTAATTTCAACTGCGTAATGTGCTATGTTCAATTAACGAAAGAACAAGCAAAAAAACAAGGTGAATTACTAAGTGCCAAGGAATGGCTGGACATAGCCCGACAAGCAAAGGATTTAGGAACTCTTAATGTTTGTCTTACAGGAGGCGAACCGTTTCTTCATCCGGAGTTTTGGGAGATATATTCCGAACTTAATAAAATGGGCTTTTTAATTTCTATTCTGTCGAATGGTTCACTCATAGACGAGGAACTTATGGAAAAATTCAGACTTTACGGTATGCCGTTTATGATGAAGTTGACACTTTACGGCACAAGTGATGAAACATACAAGAGAACGTGTGGTTCTTCTGATGGTTTTTCAAAAATCAGTAAAGCCATTGATTTGCTGAAGAAAGAGAAGGTTCCATGTAAACTTACGGCAACGATAGTGCATGAAAATGTCTGCGACCTTCAGGAAATGTATAAATTTGCCCGTGAAAAAGAGGTTCCGTTTCAACATACAATTACCGTGGTAAAGTCTTCTAGAGGAGTAACCAAAAATATTAAAGATTCACGTTTCGATTTCGCGGATTTTCCCGATGAACTTTCGTTGGAAGATTTAGAAAGAAACAAATTTCCTGCTTTGGAGTCACCTTTTGCCTGGTGCGCAGGCTATAAAAAGACATTTTGGATGACATGGAATGGTCATATGCAAATGTGTTCATTTATGAATACGCCTTTTGTAAAATATTCAGGAAATCTTGAGGATGATTGGCGCAAATTAAATGAAAAAACAGACAAAATAAAAAGCCCACAGGAGTGCAGTGCTTGTGAGTGGAAAGAATTTTGCCAACGTTGCCCCGGAGCACTGTGTGCAGAAAGCGGGGACCCCGAAAAAATAAGCAAAGACCTTTGCGATCCTGCTAAGAAACTGTTTTATATATACAAAGAAAAACAGGGGAGGAAAATATGAAGAAAAAATATGTTGTTCCCGAAAGTAAACTGTATGCAATAAACATTAAAGAGAATATTGCAGGTTCAGATTTAATGACAGGTGACGATGCCATGTCAGGACAGATTACAATCAGATTTACCCATGGAGGGTCACCTTGCCGTGAATATTATACAGGCGATATGACGGCTGTAGTTACAATAACTAATGGTAATTTTATGGATTATTATCACGAATTGTATGCGTATGCTAAAAAGAATCCCATAACATATTTGAATTGTTTCTATATGTAATTATGATTATAAGAATAGCTGATTTAGATATTAATTGGAACCTTGAAAACACAGATTTTGTTTCAGGGTTTACTTTAAAAAATGAAAACGCGGCACATCCGGTGTTATCAATATCAGATAACACAAAAATGGGCGAGTGTCATGGTATTCAGTTCGTACAAACTCCTTCGGACCATGTTTTAAGACGAGCATCCGTGTTTCATGAAACCATGTACGCCGATAAAGATTGGAATCTGGCAAATATTTATTGCAAAAACTATCAAGATGATCATTTTACACTCCCTTTAGTGGCAATTTGTTCCAGGTTTGCTTCCTTTGACACATTACTTTTGCATGGTTCCCTAGTCGAATATAAAGGGGATGGAATTGTTTTTACGGGTTATTCCGGAACAGGAAAAACAACACAGGCTGAACTGTGGAACAAATATCTTGATGCCAACATTATAAACGGTGACAAATTGTTTATAAGAAAATTTGATAATAAAATTTTCGCTTACGGGTTGCCGTGGAAGGGTTCATCTCCTTATTGTCTTAATGAAAAGGCTCTTGTTAAAGCAGTTATTGTTTTACGCCAGGCAAAGGAGAATAATATGAAAAAATTAAATTTATCAGAATGTATTGAATATTTTATGCCCCACATTTTCCTTCCTCATTGGGATGAAATAGCAATGCATAAAGTGCTTGATACATTTGATAGTGTTATAGAAAATGTTCCCGTATGGTTGCTTGAGTGCCGACCCGATGAGGATGCGGTTAAACTTGCAAGGAATATGGTTTTATAAAATTTATGGAAAAAATAACATTTACGACAGTTGAAATAAGTGATACGATTGAAGAGGTATTAAATAATGATGGTGTTGTAGCTTGGGCGTAATCGGAGGCAGTATGACACCATTTCTAAAGCATAATCGTGATACTGTTTTTATCCGTCGACATAATTTCGGCAAAATCAAAAGAGGGCAGATACTACTTTTTAAAAGAACTGACGGCAGATTGATTATGCATCGTATCCGTAAGGTCCTTCCCGATAACAAACTTCTTATGAACGGAGACGGGCAAGCTTGGTGCGAAGAAATAAATTATAATCAGATAATTGCGGAAGTTTTTAAAATAGAAAGAAACGGAAAAAGCTTTTTTTCTGATTCGTTTATGTTTAAATTGTGGGATTTTTTGTGGTTTCCCATAAGACCCATAAGACCGTTTATTTTTAAATTATCAGGGAAAATAAAAACAAAAAAAGATAATGCCGATTGACGTATGAAATAAAAATACGTATCGGCTTTTTTAAACGTTTTAAGGAGGAGAAAATGGAACAAGCAACAGACATAATGATGCTAATCTTAAAAAGTGCTATACAAGAAATTTCCGTTGAAAAAATTTTTGTTCCATTTCTGACTCAGGAAATTTTGGAAGAAATATATAAAATATCAGAGGCACATGATTTAGCACATATTATAGGCTCGACCCTTGATAAATATGGACTTTTACCGGAATGTGAAGTGGCTCAAAAGTACCGCGATCAAGAAATTACAGCGGTTTTTAGATATGAAAGATTGAATTATGAATACCAAAAAATATGTGAAATACTGGAAAAATCCCAGATAGAATTTATGCCGCTGAAGGGTGCAATAATGCGTGGGTTTTACCCTGAACCCTGGATGCGAACAAGTTGCGATATTGATATCTTAGTACATAAAGAGGACTTAAAAAAGGCACAAAATGCACTCAAAAATGAGTTGAATTACAATATAAAAAACCAAGGAACACACGATATAACCATGCAGTCGGTTAACGATATTTGTGTTGAACTTCATTATGATTTGGTTGAAGAAAAATATGCAAAAGACTCATATTTAATTTTAGAAAATGTTTGGAAATATTCTCACCTTAAAGAAAATTACAAATATTTTTATATAATGAGTAATGAAATGTTTTGTTTTTATCATATTGCTCATATGGCAAAGCATTTTGAAACTGCGGGTTGCGGAATACGTCCTTTATTGGATTTGTGGATTTTGAATAATAAAGCAAAATTTTGGAATTCTTCCGTTGAAAAAATGTTGAAAGAATCAGGTTTGTTGCGTTTTGCTTACGCAGTTCGTAATTTAAGTGAAGTTTGGTTTTCGGAAGAAGAATATGATGAAATTACACTTAGAATGCAACAATATATATTAAAGGGCGGTGTTTACGGAAACGAAGAAAATCATATTTTAACGAGAAATTATCATTCCGGTGGCAGAATAAGATATATTTTATCGAGAATTTTTGTACCATATATCAACTTGAAATATGAATTTCCCATTCTTCAAAAATATCGTTTCTTAACACCTGTTTTTGAAGTATATCGCTGGTTTTCATTTATTTTTAAAAAGAACAAGAGGAACAAAATTGAGAGCTTAAATTATATAAAACACATTCCCGAAGAACAAGTACAAGAAGTAGCGGATATGATGGAAAAAATAGGACTATAAAAGATTCCTTTCATACGAGACAACAAAAACTCCGTAAGGCTGATGCCTTACGGAGTTTTTCCATACTACAATAGGAATTTATTGTGGTGAATATAATTTTGACTGTTTGCTGCTGCCCTGCTTTTAAAAATTTGTAATAATTATTTTTATGCAGATTTTTTCCGTAGGAAAATCCAAGATTAACCATCCGTATTTTTTAAAAGAAGTTAAATCATATTTTAAGAATCTTTTATAGATATATTTTGTGTAACTCCGAGGAGTGTGAAAAAAATGGCTTGCGGAAAAAAAGTTGAATATAATACTTTGCTCCTTAGGCGGATTTTCAAGAAAGGGAAGAATGGCATTATTCCATTTCTTTTTAGGAGAAAGTTTATACATATCTTGTAAAAAATATTTTTCATACGTTTTCCCATCACGACGAGGTATGGGCACCACTGAATAACCGTTTTCAACGGGTTTTGACTGGTCGGGCCAACCTGAAAGGTTAAGTCCGGTATTATGATCGGTGAAAATTTCGCTTTCGCTATCTACACAGCATCGATTTACGAGAACAAGTTTTCCTCGTACTTCTCCAAGAGCAGGTATGCGGTTTTCTGTGTACCAATCAAGGTCATCTTTCAAATAATTTTCGAAAAAGACATCAAAAGTTTCTTCCGATGAATCACCGTGATCACGTTTTATGCACAAAATAATAGTTTCAGAAGGATTCGCTTTTAAAAAAGCTTTGCAATTTTTTATAACATCATCCAAAAATAAATTTTCTTTTCCTTTGGAATGTTTATAACAGTCAGCAATACCATGAATTGTTTTTAAAGAATGATTTACTTTTTCAACTCGTATATCCAGGAAGCGGATTCCAATATTAAGTTGTTCAAATACACTTAAATCTTGACATTTTGAAAAATAACTGAATTGTACATTTCTGGCACAGCTGTTATGACTTCCGGGTATATTTATTTCAGATAACAGAAATTCATCGGGTACATTTTTCATCCAATTGTTCACAAAATCCCCCCTATCATTAAAATTAATATACCATATTCGCCAATATATTACAACATTACCGCTAATTTTTACAAATAGTTATATATTACATAATAATTATAAAAAAATTTGTCTGTTTTTCCGTATCAGACCGTTGCAAAAGAAACAAAGTTGTGATAATATGTACTATGTATAATTGTTGATTTGCGCCCTGATTAGGGTTCGAAAAGCAAAACGTGCAGGGATATTTGTAAAATAAAAAGAAATAGAGGTTTTAAAAGTGAAAATGATTGAAAAATTTATTTCGTTTACCAAAAAACATAGCAAATTATTACTTTTTATTTGTGATGTTATTGCTATGGTTGCTGCGTGCTTTATAGCAGCAGTATTGAAATTTGATGCCACTACGATGTTTAAAGATTGGTTTGATAACAATATCTTTATTATATTGGCAGTTGATTTTGTTTCAACCATGAGTTTCTTTTTAATCTTTAAAGTGTATAACAGAATGTGGCAGTATATGGTTGTTAACGACTATATAAAGCTCGCAAAAGCTTTTGTGCTTTCTAAAGTAGTAACAACACTGCCGTTTTTCTACATCTGGTTAATACCTGCAGAAGGTGCTCGTCAGACTCGTTCATTCTTCACATGGATGTTCTTGTATTCTTGCCTTTTCTTATCAATGGTACTTTTCTCAAGAGCAATGATCCTTTTGGGATATCGTTCATGGCGTAAATATCTTCTTACACACAACAGTAATTATGAAGGTAAGAAAAAGAATGTCATGATCGTTGGAGCCGGTGGTGCAGCGATGAGACTTATTGATGAATTCCGAAACAGTCTTAAATATGAGAATAAATATAAAGTTGTTGCCCTTATTGATGATAATAAGCGTAAACACGGTGAGTATCTTAACGGCGTTAAAATTTACGGTGGCAGAGATAAAATCATAAAAACAGCTCAGGAATGTGATATAGACGAAATTTTCTTTGCAGCAAGTTCTGCAGATGAAAAGAATAAAAAAGAAATACTTGAAATCTGTAGTGAAACAGGCTGTGTACTTAAAATGGTTCCCGGTATAAAATCTGTTGAAACCGGAGAAAGCCTCGGTGCAAAACTTCGTAAAGTTGATTATACAGACCTTTTAGGCAGAGAGCAGATCAAACCCGATCTTACAAAAGTTTTTGAGTTACTTAAAGATCAGACAGTATTTGTTTCCGGCGGTGGCGGTTCAATCGGTAGTGAGCTTGTTCGTCAGGTTGCCGCAAGCGGTGTTGCAAAGACAATTATTATTTTTGATATTGCAGAAAATGGTGCTTATGAAATTCAGCAGGAAATCCGCAGAAATCATCCTGAAGTTGACCTCAAAGTACTTATCGGTTCAATAAGAGATGAAAAAAGACTTTGTGAAATTTTCGAAGAATATAAACCTACATTCGTATATCATGCAGCTGCACACAAGCACGTTCCTCTTATGGAAGACAGTCCCAAGGAAGCTGTAAAGAATAATGTGTTCGGCACATTCAATCTTGCAAAAACAGCGGATAAATATGGTGTTAAACGTTTCGTAATGATTTCAACAGATAAAGCGGTTAACCCCACAAACGTAATGGGCGCCACAAAGCGTATCTGCGAAATGATAGTGCAGTCTTTCAACAAAAAGTCAAATACAGAGTTCGTTGCTGTTCGTTTCGGTAACGTTCTCGGTTCAAACGGCAGTGTTATTCCTCTTTTCAAAGAACAGATTGAAAAAGGCGGTCCCGTTACAGTTACACATCCCGACATTATCCGTTATTTTATGCTTATTCCCGAAGCGGTTTCACTTGTTCTTCAGGCAGGTGCATTTGCAAAAGGTGGCGAGATATTCATTCTCGATATGGGTTCACCTGTTAAAATTCGTGAATTGGCAGAAAATCTTATAAGACTTTCCGGTCACGTACCCGGAGAAGATATTGAAATTAAATATACAGGCCTTCGTGATGGCGAGAAACTTTATGAAGAACTTCTTATCAGTGAAGAAGGTATACAGAAAACTCAGAATAACCTTATCTACATAGCAAGACCTATGGAATTCGATTCAGAGCACCTTTTCAAAAGAATAGAATATATGCGTGAAATTATGGAAGGTGCAAACGGCAGAGAGATTGTTGATGTGGTTAAGGAACTTGTTCCTACATTCAATCCTCAGAATGTGGCATTCAAAGATGTTGATGACGAGGATACAGAAGCAACAACTGAGAAAAAAGAAGAAGTTAACGTTTAATTCTTTCAGTGTAATATCTGCATAAGGAGGGTTACAGGAATGAAAATTTTAGTTATTTGCCAATATTATTCACCTGAACCCTTCAAGGTTGCAGATGTATGTGAGGCGTTGGTAGCAAAAGGTCATGAGGTAGATGTTATAACAAGTTTACCCAATTACCCTATGGGCGAGATTTACGACGGATATCGCGGAAACACCCATAAGAACGAAATTATAAACGGCGTTAATGTTCACCGTGTTTTTACAATCGGTAGAAAAACGGGATTTGTTTGGAGAACACTAAACTATTACGCATATTCGATTGCATCAACACTTTATGTAACAAAACTGAATAAAGAATACGACGTAGTATTTGTTTACCAGCTGTCACCGGTGCTTATGGCTGAGGCGGCAATAAAATATAAAAAAAGGCACGGCAAAAAAATACTTCTTTATAGCCTTGATTTATGGCCCGATAGTTTAACTTTGGGTGGAGTAAAAAAAGACAGCTTGATATATAAATACTATAAAAAAGTTTCTGAAAGAATATATAGTTCTGCAGATAAAATTTTAGTTTCGTCAAAAATGTTTGAACAATATTTAGATGAAATGTTCAAAATTAATGGTGAAAAAGTTGATTATCTGCCCCAGTATGCGGAGGATGTTTTTGTTCCCCATGCTCATAATAGTGAAGGCGTGACAAATTTAACCTTTGCAGGTAATATCGGCACAACACAAAGTATTGAAACTATACTTTATGCCGCACAAAAGCTTCAGGATGAAAATATTCAATTTCACTTTTACGGTGATGGTTCAGGTCTTTCGGCTTTTAAAGATTTGGCGGAGAATCACCTGAAACTTCAGAATGTTATTTTTCACGGGCGTATACCTCTCGACGAGGTTGCCCATAAATATGCCGAAAGTGATGGACTTATAGTCACTCTTTCGGATAATCCTGTTCTTTCAATGTCTTTTCCCGGAAAAATCCAGACCTATATGGCTGCAGGCAAACCGATTATCGGAGCTGTAAACGGCGAAGCAGCAAAAATTATAAAGGAAGCCCGTTGTGGTTTTTGTGCGGCTGCGGAGGATGTTGACGGTTTAGTTGATTGTATAGAGCAGTTTTTGAAATCGGATAAAACCGAGTTGGGAAAAAACGCACGTAGTTATTATGAAGAAAATTTTCAAAAAGAAGATTTTATAAATAAACTTATAGCCGAATTAGAAAACTTAAGGTGATTTTGTGAAAATACTGATTATAGGTTTCGCAAAAATTAAATATATGCCTTATCTTAACCTTTATCTTGAAAACATAGATAGGGAAAAAAATGATGTCCACTTGGTTTATTGGAACAGGGATTTAAAACCCGAGGATACAAGCAGTGTTAATGATATAACAAAACATGAGTTTTTGTGTTACCAGGAGGATGACGTTTCAAAAATTTCGAAAATCGGAAGTTTTTTGAAATTCAGAAAATTTGTAAAAGCAGTTTTAAAAGAAGATTTTGATTTTATAGTCATACTTCATTCGTTACCGGGTGTTCTTATTTCAAAAGAGTTGATAACATCATACAAAAACAAATACATTTTTGATTACAGGGATTTTACCTATGAAAATTTAAGCGTATATAAAAAGATAATTCATTCTTTAGTAAAAAACTCATATAAAACTTTTATCAGCAGCAATGCGTTCAGGAGATTTTTACCCATAGATGAAGAAAAAATATTAATATCCCATAATGTGATATCATCGGAACTTTCATTGAAATCAAGCGAGACCTTTGAAAAATCCGAAAAAGTTCGCATAGGCTTCTGGGGATTCATCCGTGAAGAAAAAATAAATCTTGAAATTATCCGAAAAATAGGCAAAGATTCAAGATTTGAACTTCATTATTATGGACGAGAACAAAAGGTTGCAAAGAATTTAAAACAATATGTGAGCGGTAACGGTATTGAAAATGTATTTTTTCATGGTGAATACAAACCACAGGAACGTTACGAATTTGCAGGAAGAACGGATATAATTCACAATATTTTTGAAGAAGAAAATATGATGCTTGCAATGAGCAATAAGTATTATGACAGTGCAATATTTAAAATACCGCAACTTTTAATGGTTGGTTCATTTATGGCAGAAAATGCTGAAAAAAACGGTATAGGTTTTGCGGTTAATCCATATTCGGATACATTTGCACAAGACATTTTCGATCATTACCAAAGTTTAGATCGAATGCAGTTTATAGAGGACAGCGAAAGATTCATAATTAAGATATCGGAAGAAAACGAAAAAGTCAGAAAAACAATCTGCAGTATTACAGATTAAAATTAGTAAAATAGGGGTTTAAAAAATGCCGAAGGTCAGTATTATTGTTGCTACTTATAAAAGGGATTTTGAGTTAAAAAGGGCTTTAGACTCTCTAAAAGAACAACAGTATGAAAACAAAGAAATTATTATTGTAGACGATAATGGTGACTTTGTATTCAACTCAAAAGTAAGTGAAATTGTTTCTGCGTTTATTGGCGAAAATCCCGGTTTGACAGTAAAACTAATAACAAACGAATGTAATAAAGGTTCTGCTGAAACAAGAAATATAGGTATAGAGGCTTCGGAAGGTAAATATATTACTTTCCTTGATGACGACGACGTCTATCTTCCGCAAAAAATTCAAAAACAGGTTGAGTTTATGGAAAAAGGCGATTATGACTATTCTATAACTGATTTAGATTTATATAACGAAAACGGCAAACTCATAAGAAAAAGAATCAGGGGATATATTAAAGATACATCTTATGAGTCATTGTTTAAATATCATCTTATGTATCACATTACAGGTACAGATGCTATGATGTTTAAAAAAGATTATCTTAAAAAGATAGAAGGCTTTGCACCTATAAATGTAGGCGATGAATTCTACCTTATGTTAAGAGCAATAGAAAAACAGGGTAAGTTCGGCTATCTTCCGGGATGCGATATTAAAGCTTATGTACATACAGGCGAATGCGGATTATCCAGCGGTGAAGGTAAGATTATTGGTGAGAATAACCTTTATGAATTCAAAAAATCGCTTTTCGATAAGTTAGATAAAAATACAATTCGATATATAAATATGAGACATTTTGCTGTTCTTTCCTTTGCAGAGGTAAGAAGAAAAAATTTTGGATTATTTATTAAGTACGCATTGAAATCTTTTGCTTATTCACCTGTTGATTGCATAAGAATGTTTCTTTTTGAAAGGTGAGTAAATGAAAAGTAAAAAAATTGGTATTGTCACAGTTTATACGGGTTTTAATTACGGCTCTGCTTTACAGGCGTTTGCGACCAAAACTCTTCTTTCTTCCCTTGGGTATGATAGCGAAATTTTAAAAATCAGCGGTAGTCTTGTTCCCGGTAGAGATATAAGAGTTAAAAAGATTTTGAATGTACTCTTTCGTTCAATGCTTCATCCGGGTGGCGTAAAAAGCCTTAAAAATTATGGTGACAGCATTAAAAAGCCGTTATCTTCTGAAAGCGCGGAAATGTTTAGACAATTTACGGATTACAACATTCGCCCTTATGAAGAAAAATATAATAATTTAAAAAAATTGGCATATTCAGATGAATATTGTGCTTTCCTTTGCGGAAGCGATCAAATATGGAATTCTGCTGTGTTTTACGTAGACCCGTTTTATTATTTGCGATTTGCACCGGGGGAAAAAAGAATTGCCTTTGCTCCTAGCTTTGGTAGGGATTTTATTCCCTGTTATAATAAGAAAAAAATAAAAAAATATGTTTCGGAAATAAAATATAAATCTGTAAGAGAAGAATCGGGTGTGGAGCTTATAAAAGAGCTTACAGGCGATTCGGCACAGGTGCTTATTGACCCTACTCTTGTTCTTAGTAAGGATGAGTGGATTAAAAACCTTAAAATAAAAACAAAAACTGAAGAAAAATACCTTCTTGCGTATTTTCTTGATGAGCCTTCAGAGAAGGCAAAAAAAGCCGTAATGGAAATCAGCAAAAAATACGGCTTGAAAATAATTGGTTTACCATACAGTTTTGAGGATACTCCGTGGGCAGAAAATATTGCTCATGCAGGCCCTTCGGAATTTGTTGAGTATATAAAAAATGCAAGCTTCGTTTGTACGGATTCTTTTCATGGGACAGCATTTTCTTTGAATTTTAATATTCCATTTTATACATTTGAAAGAAATTATGGCAACGCAGGAAAACAATCTGCTCGTATTCAGTCAATTCTGGGTATTGTTTCACAAAATGAAAGATATGAGCCTGAAAGCTTTAACCAATGTTTTGACATTTTCTTCGATAATGTAAACAGCGTGCTCTGTGAACAAAGAGAAATATCAAAAAAATATCTTTTGGATATTCTTCCTCCTGCAGAAATTCCTGAAAAGGAAGAAAAACCGGGCGTTCTTGAGGGAAATAATCTTCGTCAATGTACCGGTTGCGGCGTATGTGAAGCCGTTTGTCCATTTGGCGCAATAAAAATTATTGAAAATAACGACGGGTTTTATTCACCCGTGATTGATGAAAATAAATGTACTCGTTGCGGATTATGTAAAAAAACTTGTTACAAATTTGATGAAGCATTCAAAGTCAAAGCTAAAGAAGATTATGAGTGTTACAGCGCGGTAAATAAAGACGAAAACGAACTTTCTTCTGCTTCTTCGGGCGGTGTTTCTGTTGATCTTATGAAAGCTGCGTTGAGGGAAGGCTATTTTGCAGTTGGTGTGGCGTATGATGTAAAAGAAAACCGAGCTGTTACAAAAATCGCAAAAACCGAAAGTGAACTTGAACAGTTTAAGGGTTCAAAATATTTTCAAAGCTATACTGCACAGGCTTTCGAAGAAATTCTCTCTGATAAAACAGAGCAGAAATATGCAATTTTCGGAACGCCTTGTCAGATTTATGCTTTATCAAGGATAGCAGAAAAGAAAAATCTTCGTCACAAATTCTTATTTGTAGATATTTTCTGTCATGGATGTCCTTCACTTAAGCTATGGGATAAATATATTGCATTTACAAAAGAAAAATATCATATAGAAGATTTTTCAAAGATCAATTTCCGTAGCAAAACTTATGGATGGCATGAATATTGTTTTGATTTTTACGGAAATAAAAAAAGCTTTTCAAGTTCAAAATACAATGACCCGTTTCACGAAATGTTTTTCGGTTTGGATACAATGAATGCTGCTTGTTATGATTGTGTGGCAAGGAGTACGGTGGAAAAAACCGATATAAGAATAGGTGATTTTTGGGGTAATCGCTTTAATATGAATACAAAAGGTGTTTCTGCGGTGGTTATTTCAAGTGAAAAAGGCAAAGAATTTTTTGAAAAGGTAAAACCTGCATTTGAAATTGAAAGTGCAGATTTTGAAGAAATTATTAGAGAGCAGTCCTATAAAAAAATTCACAAGGTTAATTTTAAAAGACGAGAAGAAATACTTTCTGCGCTTCAGGGTGAAAAAAGTCTTATTAAGATTGTAAAGGAAAGACGAAAAAAGCTTTCGTTCTTTGAAAATCTTAAAAGAATAGTAAAAGGCACTCTCAAGCTCTTGCCCGAAAGTATGTATCTTAAAATAAAAACGAAATTAAGGTAAATAAAATGTCAGAATTTCAAATTTTGTGCGTTACGATGCATCAAAACGATTTTTCTAAATTAAAAGAAATGAATGTGCACTCTGATATTATTTATGCCAATCAATGTGATAGAACAACTTTTGAGGAGTTCTCTTTTGAAGGTCACACGGCAAAAATGATATCAACTCAGACACGGGGAGTCGGCATTAACAGAAACCTTGTGCTGACTTATGCAGAGGGCGATATTTGTCTTCTTGCTGATGATGATGTTTGCTACAATGATGATGCACAGGAAAAAATCCTTGCAGAATTTAAAAATCATCCCGACGCAGATGTAATTATTTTTCACTTTCAATCTAACGACCCCCATAGAAAGCCACCAAAATATAACAAAACTAAGAAATGGCCGAAATTTGCAACAACTCCTTGGGGAGCAGTAAGAATTGCATTCAGATTAAGCTCTGTAAGGAAAGCAAATGCTTGGTTTACAACACTTTTCGGTGGTGGTTGCCTTTTCCCATCGGGTGAAGATAGTATGTGGATCAAAGATTTACGTAAAGCGGGTCTTACGTTTTATGTTTCAAAAGAAACAATCGGTAAAGTGTCCTATGAAACATCAACCTGGTTTACAGGGTATGATGATAAATATTTTTATGGCGTGGGCGCTTGCTTTACGGCTATAAACCCCCATACTACATTTTTCAAATATGCGTATATGGCATTGCGCACAAAAGGTAAAGGAAAACTAAGCATTTTCGAAAAATTCTTCTGGATGAAACAGGGGAAAAAGGGTTATGAAGAGCTGCTTTCATTTGAGGATTACAAAAATAAATATATAAAATAAACTAAGAAAGGATGGTAAATATGGATCTTGACGTTTTGTTCTTAGGCAAGCTTTTCCCACGTGAAAAAGAGCGAGAAATCAAAGGCAAAATGAAAACCGGGATGCAGGATGCGGCAAATGCTCTTCAATGGAATATTATTGACGGCTTTGAAGCAAACGATTTCGGACAGATGCAGATTATAAATTACCTTCCTGTTGATGCTTACCCTAACGGATATACCGATAAATTTATTGAGGGCTTTACATTTCAGCATACCGAAAAATATAAAGCGGACGATATAAATGTTAAATGCTGTAATATTTTCGGTATAAAACGATTTATAAACAGCTTGTATTTCAGAAAATACATAAAAAAATGGGCAAAAGAAGATAATGGTAAGAAAAAGGTTATATTATCTTACACTGCAAACACAATGTTCTTTAGTCTTATAAAATTAGCTAAGAAATATAATAAGAATATTACTGCAGGTTGCATTATTGCGGATATTCCCGAGTTTGCAACAGCCCGTGATGTTAAAGGCTTGAAGAAACTGTATCACACATATCAGGTGAAAAAATGCGCAAGTCTTTACAGTCTTATTGACAGATTTGTACTTTTGACAGAGCAAATGGCAAAAAAACTTGAAATTACATCACCGTTTATTGTAGTTGAGGGTATCGCAACTACTGAAGAAACATTTTGTGATGAAAAATTTGCGGAACAATTTAAAGAAGAAAAATATATTTTATATTCAGGTACATTAAACTATAAGTTTGGAATCAGAACACTTTTAGGTGCTTTCGAAAAAACTGATGACCCAAACATAAGATTGGTAATATGTGGTTTCGGTGAAGCCGAAGAACTTATAAAAGAAAAACAAAAAGATGATGACAGAATAGTATTTTTAGGAAGAGTGGACAGAACACAGGTTCTTGCACTTCAAAAAAACGCAACAGTATTGGTAAATCCCCGACAGAATAATGAGGAATTTACAAAATACAGTTTTCCGTCCAAAAATCTTGAATATCTTTCAGCGGGAGTTCCCGTAATTGCGTATAAGCTTGACGGTATTCCCGATGAGTATGATGAATACATCGTATATCCAAAAGATGATTCGGAAAGTGCTTTGGCAGAAGAAATTATTAAAATTTGCAAATTGTCGGATGAAGACAGAATTGCAAAAGGAAAAAAATCAAAAAACTTTGTTTTTGAAAATAAAAACAAAGTCAAGCAGGCTCAAAGGATTATTGAGTTTATTAAGTAAAATTTTAAGTAAGTTAGTAGGAGAGAAATAAATGGGTGCTTCAAGGCTCTTGTATAAGAAACAACCATATTATTTAATAGCCTACCGAATATTGTTAGCATTACTGTGGACACAGTTTACGGTGCTTGATTTTATCAGAGTAATTATCAGCAAAATACCGTATATCGGTTTCTTGTCGGAATTATTTATTCCCACTTGCATAATTCTTGCTTTGATAGCAGCCATACCTTGGTTTGTTAAAAATATTCGGGGTGTAGATACGCTATTCTATGTTGGGATAGTGGTGTTGTACCTTGTCACAATGATAGTGTTCCCGAACAATAAAGAATTTATGATCGAAAACTGGTGGCGTATTTTAATCGGTGCATCGGCATTTTATTTTGTGGGTCTTGCGTATTCACACAGTAATTGTTCAAGGGATTTATTCTGGTGTTCTGCGGCAGGTGTATTCTTTGTGTTCTTACACCAGCTTTATAAATTGGCTAGTGGCATGGTGCTTGAAGAGGATAATATGTATGTGGCATACAATTTATTACCTAGTATGATGTATCTTCTTTATTATGCAGCTTATAAGGACAGAAAATTCTATTGGATATGCGGCTTTGCATCAGTGGGAGTAATGTTTATTTTCGGTACACGTGGTCCAATTTTGTGTGCAATTGTGTTTATGGCAGTCTATTTCTTACATAGAACAATTGTGTCACGAAAACGAAAGAATTATCTTTTACTTTTGTTAGTTGTTGCCATTTTGATTGTTTTCCTTGTGTATGATGATTTACTTATAAAAATTGTAAGTTCTGTTGCAAGTATTTTTGAAAGATTTGGTTTTAGTACCCGTATTTTTGATTTCTTTATTTCGGGTGAAGTAACTACAAGTCTTGGAAGAGAATACTTAAAACAAGAGGTTATTAGAGCAATTGTAGATAATCCCATAAAAGGCTATGGCTTTACGGGCGACCAATATCTTCTTGGTGTTTATTGTCATAACCTATTTCTTGAATTATGGTGTCATTTCGGCGTTATAGGTGGTTCGCTCATTCTTCTTGCCCTTTTAGGTTTGTCTGTTGTTACATTATTTAAATCGGCAAGAAATAAAAAGATTTTCTATCTAGTCCTTATGTTTATAAGTATGGTATATGTTAAATTGCTCCTTTCGAGTTCATATACTCTTGAGCCATATTTCTATTTTATGATAGGTCTTTTTGTGGCAACAATAAGAAAATGTGTTAAATCCCGAGAGGAAAACTATTTGGGAGAATAAGATATGAAAAAACTTTTTAAACGTGTTCTTTTAAGAATGAAAAACAGAGGAAAAAAAGTTAAGTTCTCAAAAGGCACAAATGTTACCGTAGGTTCGGTTTTTGAAGGTAATAATTTTTTGGGAAAGGGAACCGGTTTTAACGGAATAATGGGTAAAGGCTCATATATAGGCGAAAATTCCCATATTTCTGCAAAAATAGGAAGATATTGCTCAATATCAGATAGTGTAAAAACTGTTAATGGACTTCATCCTACAAAAGATTTTGTTTCAACTCATCCCACGTTTTATTCAACCAAAACCTGTGTGGATTTAAGCTATGTCTCTGAAAATAAGTTTCAGGAGTTAAAATTTGCACATAAAGAAAAAAAACTTGCGGTTTCAATAGGCAACGATGTGTGGATTGGCTATGGTGTAATAATTTTAGCCGGTGTTACCATAGGTGATGGCGCTATTGTTGCTTCAGGTGCTGTGGTTACAAAGGATGTTCCTCCTTACGCAATTGTGGGTGGTGTACCTGCAAAGGTTATTCGCTACCGTTTTGAAGAAGATGAAATATTCCGCTTGTTGCAATTAAAATGGTGGGAAAAAGATGAAACGTGGATAAAAAACAACATTAACGAGATGGAAGATATAAAAACTTTTTTAGAAAAAAATCGGTGATAAATAAATGAAGGTTTGCGATGTTGTATTAAATTCTGTGTGGTATGACCCTAGGGTCAGAAAGCAGATTGTAGAATACATAAATAACGGTATTGAGGTTGTTTGTGTTGGTTTTAAAGACAACCGTTATGACGAAGAAAAAATTAAAAATGTACCTTGCCCCGTTGTTCTTGCAGATATTGATGAGAAATATAAAAAACCACTTTCAAAGATAGAGATATTACTGAAAGAATTTAATTGTGTTAAAAATTTAAGGGAAACAATAATTGCCCAAAAGCCCGATGTCATTCACACTAATGATTTAAATACCCTTACAGCAGCTTGTCAGGCAGCAAAGGTGCTTGGTTGTAAGGTTATTTACGATTCTCATGAAATTTGTGTTGAAAACCATAATATGAAGGGTATTTATAAAAAACTTAATGCTATTTGTGAAAAGGTTTTCATTAAAAGAATAGATAAAATGGTCTGCGTAAGTCACGCAGCAGCAGAATATTTTGTAAATAAATATGATATTCCAAAGCCTATGGTTATAACTAACTGCTCACTTAAAGCGGAAAAAACTATTTCAAAAGAAAAAAATGTTGGCTTTGAGATATTGAATCACGGTCAGTATTATGCAGGTCGTGGATATGACATTATAGTCGAGTCAACGGCACTTCTTAAGGATTACCCCGAAATAAAAATTGCTCTCAGGGGCTTTGGTGCAATGGAAGATGAATTGCGTAAAAGAGCTGAAGAAATCGGAAATGAAAATGTAATTTTTTATCCTCCCGTGCTTGTTAACGAGTTGATTCCCTACGCTTCAAAATCAAAGGTTGGCGTAGCAATTACCGAAAACACCTGCCTTAACTTCGAACTTTCCGTATCAAATAAAATTTTTGAATATGCTTCAGCGGGGCTTCCCGTTATTATGTCGGATATTCCAGAGCACAGATACCTCAATGAAAAATATAATTTCGGTATTATAATTGAGGAAAACACACCGGAGTGCTTCGCAAAGGCAGCAATAAAACTTTATACTGACAAAGATTTTTATAATATGTGTGCTGAGAATGCAAACAGACTCAGCGAAGAGGTTAACTGGGAAACAGAGTTTTCACGCCTTATTGAAATTGAAAGGTCTTGGATAAATGGCTAAAAACGAAGTTAAATGGGGGGCAATACTTTCCTATTTGCTTATAATAATCAATTCCTTATACGGGTTTTTGATTGTGCCGTATATACTTTCATCTTTAGGTTCGGTTGAATACGGCGTTTATAAAACAATATCATCATTGTCATCTTCATTGATGATACTTGATTTAGGTATAGGCGGCACGGTTATGAGATACATAGCCAAATTTAAAAGTGACGGCAAAAAGGATAAAATTGAATCTTTTATTTCAATGGCATTGGGTGAGGGAGCAATTATTTGTGTTGTTCTTGCCGTAGTGAGCCTGGTTATATATGCGCTTATCCCTACTATATATTCAACCGGTTTATCATCGACTGAAATAGTACTTGCAGAAAAACTTTTCATTATTCTTGCAATTAATATGGTTTTTCATATTATTGAAAATGTTTTCAATGGTATAATTTCAGGATATAACAATTTTACTTTCGCTAACGGCTTAAAGCTTTTCAGAATCCTTTCAAGGATTGCTCTGATATTTATTGTATTTTCCTTTATAAAAAATGCTGTTGTTCTGGTGCTTATAGATTTAATTCTTACGGTTTCACAAATTATAATCGAATACATTTATGTAAAAGTAAAACTCAAGACAAAGGTAAGATTATCATTCAGGAATTGGGATAAAGAAATATTTAAAGAATCCTTTAAGTACACATTCTTGTTATTTATAACCACTATTGCCGCACAGATAAACAATAACCTTGATAATGTTGTTATCGGCGCTATTCAGGGGGCGGCACCTGTTGCAATTTATTCAATGGGTCTGCTTATTTTCGGTATGTTTGAGCAGCTTTCCACATCGCTTTCAAGTGTTATGTTGCCAACTGTAACGAATATTTTAAAAGATGATACCGACGGCACTCAAATTCAAAAGACTATTGTAAAGATTGGAAGAATCCAATTTATGTTGCTTGGTGCGGCACTGGTCGGTTTCATTGTTTTAGGCAAAAGTCTGATTGATTTGTGGTTGGGCGAAGGTTATGACGATGTATACGTTATAACGCTGATTCTAATGGCTCCGGCACTCCTTGAACTTTGTGTTAATGTGTGCCTTTCTGTATTGAGAGCAAAGAATATGCTTGGCTTCAGAACAGGTGTTTTATTCGCAACAACATTTCTCAATGCAGTTATAACTGTTGTAGGTGTTAAGTTTTTCGGATATTATGCTGCGGCTGTCGGTACTGCTCTCAGCTTTATAATAGGTAGTGTTGTAATAATGAATATATACTATTATAAAATGCTATCATTCAGAATGATTAAGATATACAGGCAAATTTTCAGCGGTACGTGGCTTTGCTTGTTGCTTTCAGGCGGTGCGTTAGCAATATCATCCCGTTATTTAACAAATGGTTGGATAGGCTTTGTTTTAAATATCATTGTATTCTGCGTAGTTTACGGAGCAACTATGATATTATTTGGATTTAAAAAAGAAGAAAAACAAATGATTCCGGTTATTGGAAAATTTATAAAATAATTAAGAGGCGAAAAAAATGGTAAACGTTATCGGACTTGGATATATAGGTCTTCCGACAGCATTAATGTTTGCATCCCATGGTGTAGAAGTTGTTGGTACTGACTATAATTCAGACCTTGTTGATACCCTTAATGCAGGCAGGACAACCTTTGAAGAGAAAGGTTTAGACGAATTATTTAACGATGCCGTAAAGGCAGGAATTAAATTTACAACAGAATATCAGGTTACTGATACATACATTGTTTCAGTTCCAACCCCTTACGATAAATTCTCGAAGAAAATTGATGCGTGCTATGTAAATGCGGCGGTTAAAGAGATTATGAGGGTATGCCCTAAAGGTGCAACAGTAGTCATTGAATCTACAGTTTCACCCGGTACAATAGATCGTTTTGTTCGTCCTATTATTGAAGAAAACGGCTTTAAAATAGGTGCGGATATTAACCTTGTTCATGCTCCCGAACGCATTATACCCGGCAATATGGTGTATGAGCTACTCCACAATTCCCGTACAATCGGCGCAGATAGCGTTGAAGTCGGCAAAAAAATAAAAGAATTATATGCATCCTTCTGCCTCGGTGATATTGTTGTTACCGATATTAAAACAGCGGAAATGACAAAGGTTATTGAAAATACGTACAGGGCTGTTAATATTGCTTTTGCAAACGAACTTGCAAAAATCTGTCGTCACGATGATATGGATGTTTATGAAATTATCCGTATATGCAACATGCATCCCAGAGTAAATATTCTTACACCCGGTCCGGGTGTTGGTGGTCATTGTATTTCTGTTGACCCTTGGTTCCTTGTCGGAGATTATCCGTCTTTGACAAAGGTTATCTGGGAATCAATGAAAGTAAATGATTCCATGCCTGAGTTTGTTCTTGAAAGAATCTATAATATTATGAAAGAGAATAATATTACAGATATTGGGAAAGTAGGGCTTTATGGTCTTACTTATAAAGAAAATGTAGATGATTACAGAGAATCACCTACACTTCAGCTTTTAGAATGTCAGGAAAGACATCTTGCACCACAACTTAAGGTGTATGATCCTTATATTGCAAATGATATTGTTAAAAATCAGTATCACGATTTTGACAAATTCCTTGAGGATACAGAACTTGTTGTAATCCTTGTAGGTCACGATGAAATAAAGAATAATATGGACAAGCTTAAAGGAAAAATTATTTTAGATACAAGAAAAGTTTGCGATTTGGACGGAGTATATAGACTTTAATAAGTTTGGAGATTCACAATGAAAACAGTAATGCTTGTTTTCGGAACTCGACCGGAAGCGATAAAAATGTGCCCGTTGGTTAACGAACTTAAAACGAGAAAAAATATTAAAACAGTTGTTTGCGTAACAGGTCAGCACAGGCAAATGCTTGATATGGTACTTGATACTTTTTCAGTTGTTCCGGATTATGACCTTTCAATTATGAAAGAAAAACAAACACTCTTTGATATTACTGCTAATATATTGCTGAATATTAAAGGTGTTCTTGAAGAAGTAAAGCCTGATGTGGTTTTGGTACATGGCGATACGTCAACAACATTTGTTACTGCCCTTGCTTGTTTTTATATGCAGATTCCTGTTGGCCATGTTGAAGCAGGTTTAAGAACATATAATATATATTCTCCCTATCCGGAGGAGTTTAACCGACAGGCAGTCAGCATAATTTCCAGATATAATTTTGCTCCTACGCAACTTGCAAAGGAGCACCTTATAAAAGAAGGTAAACGCGAAGATTCAATATACATCACGGGAAATACCGCAATAGATGCTCTGAAAACAACGGTAAGAGATGATTATTCACATCCCGAACTTCAATGGGCAGAAGGTTCTCGGCTGATTGTTATTACGGCACACCGCAGAGAAAATCTGGGTGAGCCTATGCATCAGATGTTCAGAGCAATAAGGCGGATTTTAGATGAATATCCCGATGTTAAAGCCGTTTATCCCATCCATATGAATCCTTTGGTGAGACAGGCGGCGAATGAGGAACTGGGAGATTGTGACAGAATTCACATTATAGAGCCTCTTGATGTTTTAGATTTTCATAATTTCCTTTCAAGGTGCTATATGATTTTGACAGATAGCGGCGGTGTTCAGGAAGAAGCACCTTCCCTGGGTAAACCCGTACTTGTTATGAGGGATACTACGGAACGCCCCGAAGGAATAAAAGCAGGTACTTTAAAACTTGTGGGTACTTGCGAAGAAACAATATATAATAATTTCAAGGAACTTCTTGAAAATAAAGAAAGTTATGAAAAAATGAGCAAAGCAAGTAATCCATATGGTGACGGTTTTGCGTGTAAACGAATAGCAGATATTTTGGAGGAATAAATATGTCATTATTTGCAGGAAAAACACTTATGATAACAGGTGGAACAGGTTCTTTCGGTAACGCTGTTCTCAATCGCTTTCTTGAAACAGATATCGGTGAAATCCGTGTATTCTCACGCGATGAGAAAAAACAGGACGATATGCGTCACGAATTCCAGGCTAAAATGCCCGAAGTTGCTGAAAAGATTAAATTTTTCATTGGTGATGTTCGTGACCTTGCAAGCGTAAAAAATGCTATGCATGGTGTTGATTACATTTTCCACGCAGCAGCACTTAAGCAAGTTCCCTCTTGCGAATTTTTCCCTCTTGAAGCTGTAAAAACCAATGTAATCGGTACTGATAACGTCCTTACTGCTGCCATTGATGCAGGTGTACAGTCAGTCATCTGCCTTTCAACAGATAAGGCGGCTTATCCCGTTAATGCAATGGGGACTTCAAAAGCAATGATGGAAAAGGTAATTGTTGCAAAGAGCCGCACAGTTTCTCCCGAAAAGACAAAAATTTGCTGCACACGTTACGGTAACGTTATGTGCAGCCGCGGTAGTGTTATTCCCCTTTGGATTGACCAGATAAAATCCGGTAAACCCCTTACAATTACAGAACCCTCAATGACTCGTTTCATTATGTCACTTGATGAGGCGGTAGATCTTGTTCTTTTCGCATTTGAAAATGGTGTATCCGGTGATATTCTTGTTCAGAAAGCACCTGCTTGTACCATTGAAGTTTTAGCACAGGCAGTAAACGAACTTTTCCATGCAGAACAGGATATTAAAGTTATCGGTATCCGTCACGGCGAAAAGATGTATGAAACACTTCTTACAAATGAGGAATGTGCAAATGCAATTGATATGGGTGATTTCTATCGTGTACCTTGTGATAACCGCGGTCTTAACTATGATAAATACTTTAAAGATGGCGACATTGAAAGAAATCCTCTTACCGAATTCAACTCAAACAACACAGAACTTCTTGATGTAGAACAGGTTAAAGAAAAACTTCTTTCACTTCAGTATATCAGAGATGAACTTGCAGCTTGGGAGAATAAATAATTATGAAAATACTTGTTACAGGAGCCAAAGGCTTTGTAGGTAAAAACCTTTGTGCCGCACTTAAAAATGTTGCGGATGGCAAGGATAAAACAAGAGGAATTGACAGTGATCTTACGATTTATGAGTTTGATATTGATACTGATAAAACACTTCTTTCTCAATACTGCAAAGAAGCAGACTTTGTTTTTAACCTTGCAGGTGTTAACAGACCCGAAAATACAGAAGATTTTATGAACGGAAACTTCGGTTTCGCAAGTGAATTGCTTGAAAATCTTAAAAATCACGGTAACACTTGCCCTGTTATGCTTTCCAGCTCTTTACAGGCTACCCTTGTTGGCAGATATGCCGAGGGTGACTACGGCAAGAGCAAAAAAGCAGGAGAAGACTTGTTTTTTAGTTATGCAGAAGAAACGGGAGCAACTGTTTATGTTTATCGTTTTCCCAACCTTTTCGGCAAATGGTGCAGACCTAACTATAACAGCGCTGTTGCAACCTTCTGTAACAATATTGCAAATGATTTACCTATTCAGGTAAACGACAGAGCTATTGAGCTTCAGCTTCTTTATATTGATGACCTTGTTGATGAAATGTTCAGTATTTTAAAAGGTCAGGCTCATCGTTGCGAATATGACGGACTTGATACAATTGAGAAAGCGGACGGTAAATTCTGTTATTGTCCTATTGTACATAAAGTTACTTTAGGAGAAATAGTTGATTTACTTGACACCTTTAAAAATCAACCGTCAACGCTTGTAGTTCCCGAAATTCCTTATAACTCTTTTGCAAAGAAACTTTATTCTACTTATTTGTCTTATCTTCCTAAGGAAAAAGTTTCCTTCCCTCTTAAAATGAATGTTGACCCCAGAGGAAGTTTTACAGAGCTTCTTAAGACCGAAAAATGTGGTCAGGTCAGCATAAATATTTCAAAACCCGGAATTACAAAAGGTCAGCATTGGCACAATACAAAATGGGAATTCTTTATTGTTGTTTCAGGTAAAGGTCTTATTGAACAGCGAAAAATCGGTTCCGATGAAGTTCTTCAGTTCTATGTAAGCGGTGAAAAAATCGAGGCAGTTCATATGCTACCAGGTTACACTCACAATATTATAAACCTTTCCGATAGCGAAGATTTAGTTACAGTAATGTGGGCAAACGAACAGTTTGACCCTAATAAACCCGATACTTTCTTTGAGGTGGTACAGTAATGGATATTAAACTTGATTATTCTGATGTTTCTTTTAAAAACAACGGAAAACTCAAACTTCTTATAATCGTTGGTACACGTCCCGAAATTATTCGTCTTGCGGCTGTTATAAATAAATGCCGTAAATATTTTGATTGTGTTCTTGCTCACACAGGTCAGAACTATGATTATAACCTTAATGGGGTTTTCTTCAAAGACTTAAAACTTGATGCACCCGAAGTGTATATGGATGCAGTGGGTGACGATTTAGGTGCAACTGTTGGTAATATTATAAACTGTTCATATAAACTTATGGCGCAGATTAAACCCGATGCACTTCTTATTCTGGGGGATACAAACTCCTGCCTTTCTGCAATTCCTGCAAAAAGACTTCATATTCCCATTTTCCATATGGAAGCAGGAAACCGTTGTAAGGATGAATGTCTTCCGGAAGAAACAAACCGCCGTATAGTTGATATTATTTCTGATGTGAATCTTGCATATAGCGAGCACGCAAGAAGATACCTTCATGAATGTGGTTTGCCTAAAGAGAGAACTTATGTTACAGGTTCACCTATGGCAGAAGTTTTGCATCAGAATCTTGCGGAAATTGAAAGCTCCGATATTCTTAGTAAATTAGGACTTGAAAAGAAAAAATATATTCTCCTTTCTGCTCACAGAGAAGAGAACATTGATACAGAAAAGAATTTCTTATCACTTTTCAACGCAATTAACAGAATTGCAGAAAAGTATGATATGCCAATTCTTTATTCTTGCCATCCCAGAAGTAAAAAAAGACTTGAAGAAAGCGGATTCCAGCTTGACAAAAGGGTTATCCGTCACGAGCCTTTGGGATTCCACGATTACAACAACTTGCAGATGAACGCTTTCGCTGTTGTATCTGACAGTGGCACACTTCCTGAGGAATCAAGTTTCTTTACATCAGTTGGTAAACCTTTCCCTGCTGTTTGCATCAGAACAAGTACCGAGCGTCCCGAAGCGCTTGATAAAGCTTGTTTCATTCTTGCAGGTATTGATGAAAATTCTCTTACACAGGCAGTTGAAACTGCAGTGGATATGAACGAAAACGGCGATTATGGTATCCCGGTTCCATATTATGTAGAAGAGAATGTTTCAACGAAAGTGGTAAAAATAATTCAAAGTTACACAGGTGTTGTAAATAAAATGGTTTGGAGAAAATTCTGACAATTCTAACCATAGGGAAGTGATTTTATGAGGTATGCTCTTATAGGTTGCGGCAGAGTTGCCAAAAACCACATAAAAGCGGCAAAAAATAACGATTTGGAAATAGTTGCCTTGTGTGATATCGTTCCCGAAAAAGCACAGATGCTTGCTGAGAAATGCGAAATACAAACAAAAATATACGGTGACTATAAATTAATGCTGAAGGAAGCGAAGCCTGAGCTTGTGGCTATTGCCACTATCAGTGGTAATCACGCCGAAATTGCTCAGTATTGCGCAGAAAATGGTTTTAACTTTATTGTGGAAAAGCCTATGGCTATGAGCATCGAAGAGGCAGACAGAGTAATTGCTGCTGCTGAAAAAAGCGGAGTAGTTGCAGGAGTCAGCCATCAGAATAGGTTTAATATTGCTGTACAAGAACTTCGCAGAGCTATTGAAAACAATAGATTCGGAAAACTTTCTCACGGCAGTGTACATATTCGTTGGAACAGAGATGAAAATTACTATAACCAGGATGATTGGCGCGGTAAATGGGCAACTGATGGTGGCGCATTGATGAATCAATGTATTCACGGAATTGACCTGTTGCGCTGGATGTTTGGCGATGAGGTGGAATCTGTTTATGGTTCAACCCGAAATCATCAACACTCATATATAGAAGCCGAAGATATTGGTGTAGCTGTAATTAACTTTAAAAACGGAGCAGTTGCAACAGTTGAGGGTACAGTAAATACCATTGAAAATCTTGAAGAAACATTGTGCGTTTTCGGTGAAACCGGTATGGTGCGCCTTGGCGGTATGAACGCAAGTACAGTTGATGTCTGGCGATTTAAAGATGAAGAGTCTGCCGATGAGGATAGACGATTTATTGAAGAAAAGGCGTCAAATGTATATGGTAACGGACACACAAGTCTTTATCTGGATGTAATAGATGCCATAAACAATGACCGCAACCCTTATGTTGATTTATATGCAGGAAAAAGAGCCTTGGAACTTGTTCTTGCGATTTATAAAAGCCAATTAACCGGGGAAAAGGTAACATTACCCCTTGAAAATTTTGCATCTTCGGATATGACGGATGCTTTTAAAAAGAAGTGATAGTATGAGAGTAAAAGAACTGCTTAAAAAAGATATAGTTTTACTTGATGGCGGTTTTGGTACTGAACTTATAAAAAAAGGATTGAAGCCGGGTGAAGACTCGGCTTCTGCCGTTTTCGATCATCCTGATTGGGTGAAAGAAATACACCGTTCTTATGTGGATGCCGGAAGTGACATAATTTTAGCAGATACTTTCGGTGCAAATTCGTTTAAATTAAAAGATTCTCCTTACTCTGTAGAAGAAACCATAAGCAGAGCAGTCAGCCTTGCAAAAGAAGCTACGGATGGTACGGATGTAATGGTAGCACTTGATATGAGTACTACGGGCGAGCTTCTTTTTCCTGCAGGAAGTCTGACTTTTGATGATGCCTATGGAGCATTTAAAGAGGCGGCAGTTTGTGGTGAAAAAGCAGGAGTTGACATAGTTTGCCTTGAAACTTTCACCGATTTGAGAGAGGCTAGAATTGCTCTTCTTGCAGTTAAAGAGAATACAAATCTTCCTGTTTTTGTTACGTTGTCATTCAGCGAAAACGGACTTACAATGAACGGAAGCACACCTTCGGCAGTTGCGGTTACGCTTATGGCTGCAGGTGCCGATGCAGTTGGTCTTAATTGCTCATTAGGTCCTGACAAATTAAAAGAAATTGTAGAAGAATTTTTAAAATTTTCAACAGTTCCCGTAATTGTGAAACCCAACGCGGGACTTCCCGACCCCAAAACTGGCGGATATACTATGAATCCTGAGGATTTTTCTCAGTATATGAAAGCTTTCTACGGAATGGGCGTAGGAATAATGGGCGGTTGTTGCGGAACAAGCCCGGAATACATAAAACTATTAAAGCAAACCTTAGAAGAGATTCAAAAAGGGAAGCCGAAAGATGTTATAACCGATGTTATAAGCGGTGTTAATGAAACAATAATTCTAAATGAACCGCGAATTATTGGTGAAAGAATTAATCCTACCGGTAAAAAACGTTTTAAACAGGCGCTTGAAGAGAATGACCTTGATTATATTCTTAACGAGGGAATATCCCAGGTGGAAGCTGGCGCAGAGATTCTTGATGTTAATGTGGGACACAGCGCAATAGATGAAAATGAAATGATGAGTAAGGTTGTCTGCTCTTTACAAGGTTCAATAGGTCTTCCGTTACAACTTGACTCAACGTCACCACAAGTTCTTGAAAATGCTTTAAGAGTTTATACGGGCAAAGCCATTATAAATTCTGTAAATGGTGAAGAAAAATCACTTAGTTCCGTATTACCCCTTGCCAAAAAGTACGGCGCAGCAGTAGTTGGACTTACTCTTGATGAAAGGGGAATACCCGAAACTGTTGAGGAAAGAGTGGAAATTGCAGAAAAAATTATTAAAAGAGCAGTCGAAATGGGAATACCAAAGGAAGACATCATTATAGACTGCCTTACAATGACCGTCAGTGCAAATCAAGCCGCAGCAAGTATTACACTTGAGGCAATGAAAAAAGTGAAAGCAAAATTCAGTGTAAAAACAACACTCGGAGTATCAAATATTTCTTTCGGTTTGCCTTCAAGAGAAACTGTAAATACTGCTTTTGTAACACTTGCTTTGGAAAACGGACTTGATTTACCTATAATGAACCCGAACAGTCTGTCAATGACAGGTGCAGTCAGGGCATATAAAGTTTTAAAAGGTTTTGATATAGGTTCTGTTGATTATATCAATGCTTTTTCCGGTGAAATCAAAAGTTCTGTTCAGGTAAAACAAATCTCTTTAGGAGAGGCTATTGAAAAAGGTCTTAAAACACAGGCGGCGGAAATGACAAAAGAAGCATTAAATGAAACCGATGCTCAAAATCTTATAAATGGAACTCTTATCCCTGCACTTGATGTTGTAGGTGAAAAGTTTGAAAGCGGAAAACTTTTTCTTCCTCAGCTTATCCGTGCCGCAGATGCTGCAGGTGCTTGCTTTGATGTTATTAAAGAAAAAATGAAAGAAAACAACGCTGCAGGACAGAGCAAAGGTAAAATTATTCTCGCTACTGTAAAGGGCGATGTTCATGATATAGGTAAAAATATAGTGAAAACTGTCCTTGAAAATTATGGTTATGAAATAATAGATTTAGGAAAGGATGTACCACCTGAAGCGGTCGTAGAAGCCCAAAAGAAAAACGATGTTCAACTTGTTGGACTTTCGGCGCTTATGACTACAACACTTCCCGCTATGGAGGAAACCATAGAGGCTTTGCATAAAGTGGGAGCAAATTGCAAAGTGATGGTTGGAGGCGCAGTTCTTACACCTGAATATGCAGAAAAAATAGGTGCGGATTTCTACGCAAAAGATGCAAAAATGAGTGCGGATATTGCGAAGAAAGTTTTAGGATGAAGAACATCAGTTTTTAGCTTATAAATGATTCACCAAAATAAAACAGAGAGTTATCATAGCGATAACTCTCTGTTCTTTAGTTTTTATTAGTTCTTTTTGTTGTTATTGAAGTTACGGCGGGGACGTCTGTCTCTCTGGGGCTCATCATCGTTTTCGGGAACAAGTCCTTCAACTTCGATAAGAGCATCACGTCTTGAAAGATTGATTCTGCCCTGGTCATCGATTTCTGTAACCTTAACCATAATCTGGTCGCCAACGCTTACGCAATCTTCAACTTTTTCGGTTCTCTTTACATCAAGTTTTGAGATGTGAACAAGACCTTCTTTACCGGGAGCGATTTCAACGAATGCGCCGAAAGACATAAGGCGAGTAACAACACCATTGTAGATAGCACCGATTTCCGGGTCATTAGCGATTGTGTTGATGATTTCAAGAGCGCGGTTAGCATCGTTGATGTCAACAGCTGTAACGAAGATTGTACCGTCTTCTTCAACATCAACTTTACAGTTGCATTCTGCGCAGATTTTCTGAATAACTTTACCCTGTTTGCCGATAACATCACCAATTTTCTCAACGTCAATCTTTGTTGAAAGAAGTTTGGGAGCATAAGCTGAGAGTTCAGTTCTGGGCTCAGCAATAACGGGAAGCATAATTTCATCGAGGATATACATACGAGCTTTATATGTTTTCTCGAATGCTTCTTTAATGATTTCGGGAGTAAGACCATGAACTTTAAGGTCCATCTGAATTGCTGTGATACCTTTCTTAGTACCTGCAACCTTAAAGTCCATATCGCCGAAGAAGTCTTCAAGACCCTGGATATCAACCATTGTCATGAAACGATCGCCTTCGGAAACAAGACCGCAGGAGATACCGGCAACAGGAGCTTTAATGGGAACACCGGCAGCCATAAGTGCAAGTGTGGAACCGCAAACAGAACCCTGTGAAGTTGAACCGTTTGAAGAAAGAACTTCGGAAACAACACGGATAGTGTAGGGGAATTCTTCAATTGAAGGAATAACGGGAAGAAGTGCTCTTTCAGCAAGTGCACCATGACCGATTTCACGTCTGCCGGGACCTCTTGAGGGTTTTGTTTCGCCAACAGAGTATGAGGGGAAGTTGTAGTGGTGGATATATCTCTTTTCAACGTCCTCGTCGATGCCGTCGAGCATCTGTGCATCACGTGCAGAACCAAGAGTTGTTATTGAAAGAACCTGTGTCTGGCCTCTGGTGAACATGCCGGAACCGTGTACTCTTGAAAGAAGGTCTATTTCTGCGTTGAGAGGACGAATTTCGTCAATACCTCTGCCGTCAACACGTTTGCCTTCGTCAAGAAGCCAACGACGTACGATAAATTTCTGAAGTTTGTAAAGACAATCGTCAATTTTAGCAGCTTCTTCAGGGAATTTTTCATCAAATTCTGCGTGAACTGCATCATAGATGGGAGCTAATCGTTCATCACGGATTCTCTTGTCATCTGTATCAAGAGCAGCCTTAACATCGTCAATAGCAAAAGCTTTGATAGCCTCATAAAGTTCTTCTGAAGGATCGTTAGATTCGAAAGCAATTTTCTCTTTACCGATTTCTGCAACGATTGATTTAATGAATTCAACGATTTTCTTGTTCTCTTCGTGAGCGAACATAATACCATCAAACATAACTTCGTTAGAAATTTCGTTAGCACCTGCTTCAATCATAGCAACAAGGCTATCAGTTGAAGCAACAGTAACTGTCATTTCTGTTTTTGCTCTTTCTTCGAGAGTGGGGTTGATAACGTATTTACCCTCAACAAGGCCAAGAGATACGCTGGAAACAGGACCGTCCCAAGGAATATCGGAAATAGCGATAGCTGTGGAAACGCCCCAGAGTGCTGCAATTTCAGGTGAACAGTCAGGGTCAACGGACATAACTGTTGCAACAACAGAAACATCGTTTCTCATATCCTTGGGGAAGAGGGGACGAATAGGTCTGTCGATAACACGAGAAGTAAGGACTGCCTTTTCGGAAGCTTTACCTTCACGTCTCTGGAAAGAGCCGGGGATTCTGCCTACTGCATAAAGTTTCTCCTCAAAGTCAACGGAAAGCGGGAAGAAATCAACACCTTCACGGGGCTTGGGAGCCATTGTAGCTGTACAAAGAACCTCTGTATCACCGTAGCGAACGATACAGGAACCATTTGCAAGCTGAGCCATTTTACCGGTTTCGATAACTAACTTTCTACCGGCAACTTCTGTTTCAAAAGTTCTGAAATCTTTGAAAAACATAATTTTTACCTCGTTTATTTTATTTCCGTTTCAAATGGTTTAGCAACAAAGAAAAATGAAAAAAATTTTTACACTTTTCTTTATCGCTAAAACCCTAATCAACGGATTGTTTGTTAAATAATACTTATTTATTGTGCCCCAAAAAGCATTTAAAAAAACGGCTAACGGGACAAACGATGACTCGTTTGTCCCGAAAAGAGCAATTATTTACGAAGACCAAGACGTGCAACGATAGAACGATAACGTTCGATATCTGTCTTCTGAAGGTATGCAAGAAGGTTTCTTCTGTGACCAACCATTTTAAGAAGACCGCGACGTGAATGATGGTCTTTCATGTTGTTCTTAAGATGTGCGTTAAGGTCGTTGATTCTTTTTGTAAGAACAGCGATCTGTACTTCGGGAGAACCTGTGTCGCCCTCGTGTGTGGCATATTCTTTCATAATTGCCTGTTTTTCTGCCTGTGTCATGTTTTTCACCTCATTAAATATTTCCCAAATAACCCAGAACGTAGGGTAGGTGAATGCGTTTAATAACGCTTACTCCATACTCCGAGTCATAAGGCTTGAGTATTATAACATAACATTGTTAATTTGTAAAGTCTTTTTTCTCTTTCTTTTTATTATTGTTTTTTATATATATAATTGTTTTAGCCACTGCAAACGCAAATAAAAAGATGCATAACCAATCTATTAACTGAAAAGCCCAATTAAATGTTGTTAAAGCTTCCGGTATTTTCTGTTGCTGTATCATTTTATAATTTATAATAGTTGAAGTTAAAGTCATCCCACCTTCAAGTATAATAAAACCCATCCAATAAGCAATAAGTTCTTTTTTGAATTTGGGTGTAATATCGATGACGACTTTCCTTGCTCTCACTATTGTGTATATGACTAACGTTAATATTACACCGAACTGTATCCAAGCGATTAAAAGTGTCCAGTAATTCATAGAATAATTCCACTGAGAGGTGAGTCTTATTGTTGACCAACTCGAACCTGTAGAAAGCCGGATATACATATCGGCAATGAAAACTAATATCCATGCACAGGTAAAGCCCACATCTTTTTTGGCAATAAAGCAAACCAGGCTGCACAGAAAAAACGGCAAAGAAAAAATTAATCCTGCAATACCCAATCCGAAAATAAAGAAGCCAATTAAAACTGTAATTCCAAGCCCTAAAAGAATTATAGCATGTATTCTGTTTTTGGGAGACTTCGAAGGTTTGTTGATGCTTTTGGTTTCTGTAATACTTGATTGCTCATGAGTGAAAGTTTTTTCTGAATCAGCATTTACAGTATTCTCAGTTGTATCGCTTTTTACAAGTTCATCAACTGTTATTCCAAAAACATCTGCAATAAGTATAAGTTTTTCTATATCAGGGGTTGAGTTATTGTTTTCCCATTTTGAAACAGACTGTCTTGATACGTTGAGTTGTTCTGCTAAATCACCCTGCGACATATTTGCCGTCGTTCGTAAAAGATAGATTTTTTCGCCTATATTCATACAAAAAACCTCCTTTCAGTTTCATGTAAATTATAACACACAGAAAAAAGTTTTGTCTATCAACAAGTGTTTAAAATTTAGCAACCAACAGTTGCAAAAATAAAAAACCGCCACAAGAGCTCTTGTGGCGGTTGAAAATCAGATGTTATTTCCCTGCTTTTTTAGAATATTTTACTTTATAAATAAAGTTCATAAGGTGCGCATCCAAAGCGCCGATGGGCTTAGTTTCAGCATAGAGTTCTGCACCAACAGCAGTTTTACAGCCCTTTTCCATAACAATTTCAACTGCTTCAGCATCGTATTGGTTACCTGCTACGCAAACAGCACCATTGTCTTTAATAAGAACGGCGTTACGTTTTCCGAGAGCCTTAACTACCTTTTTGCTTGTTTTCAATGTATCTGAAGGATTGAAAACAGCGCATTTTACAACAGGACCGCAAAGCTGAGCAAGGTCATCAAGGAAAGGTTTCATTTTCTTGCCTTTTCTTGACATAGCAACAACATTTTCTTCTTTTGTGTGGCGGATGTAATTTACATCTTTTCTGTTTTTGTAGATTGCCCAGTGCATATCTGCGCTATCGGGGATTTCACCGCCGCCGATTAACGCACCGCTCTTTGTATCGATAATAGCACAGGGTTTGTCTTTTTCACCAATATAGAAACAGTCGCCTTTTCTGGTACTGTCGCAAGGAGTAAATTCTTTAACAGCTTTATACTTACTGTCTGATTTAAAAACTTCAGTAACGTAATCTACAACACCTGTGAAAGTATCAACGGCTTTTCCTGAAACTTCGCAGCAACGCTCTACAATGAATTTTTCACACACACTTTCGAGAGCATTTGCTACTGCGAAAGCATCTTCGTAATCGCTACCGAGGCAAACAGCGCCGTGATGTTTCATTATAACTGCTTTAGATTTAGAACGTTCAAGAGCGCCGATAACACCCTTGCGGAGTTTGGGCTGACCGGGAAGTCCATAGCTTGCGCAAGGAACATCAGTACCTATAAGTTCAGCTTCTTCGCCTGTAATGTTGTTAATATCAAGACCGAGAGTACTTACAACGGAAGCGTTCTTCTGATGTGTGTGAATAACAAAGTTTGTTTCGGGGCGAATCTCGTAACAAGATGCGTGAATACCTTTTTCAGATGAGGGTTTAACGTCACCGTCATAAGAAAGGTCAGCAATATTTACAAGAACTATATCATCAGGAGTAAGAGTGTCGTAAGCTTTACCGCTGGGAGTGATAACGAATTGAGTTTCGTTAATACGGCAACTGATATTACCCCATGTTCTTACGATAAGTCCTGCCTTTAAAAGTTCGTGACCGGCTTTTATAACTATATTTTTGGCTTCTAAAATATCCATATTTTCGATTAACTCCTTTCTTTACAAAAGAAATCTTTATAAGTTAGGAGTGAGAAATTAAGGGTCTGCGACGCAATTAAATATGCTGACACAGTTCCGAAATTTGCCATTCTCCGTTCTCAATTCTCCATTTTAAAAATGCCACGGAAAAACCGTGGCGTTTTTAAATTATTCCTTAATAGCAACGTTTGCAAAAACTCTGTCAAATCTTCTGAGAGCTTCGTCGATGAGTTCGGGTGTGTAGCAAGCGTTGGTGTAAAGACGGCTACCTGCAAGAGTAACAAGACCTTCTGCCATGTAAGCTGCGCCCATGTGTTGCATTTCTGCTTTTCTTTCGCTTGTTGCAGAGAGAACTCCGGGAATTGTCCAAGGTTTGAGCCAATCGATAGCATAGTGCATTGTACCAACTGTATCAATGTGGCAGACAGAGCCTTGGTTGAATGCAACGAAGGGAAGGTCATATTTGGCAATGAGTTCCTGAAGACCCTTTGTAAGTCTGTCACCCATTTCGCCGGCCTTCTGGCAAGCATTCTGTTTGTCAATTTCCTCAAGAGTATAGTAACCGGCAACGCAGGAAAGAGGAGTAGCAGCCATTGTACCGCCCATGAAAGCTTTTTTAACTTTTTCGCCGCTTGCATCAAGACCTGCACCGAGGTATTTCATATATTCTCTCTTACCGCCGATACCGCCTGCACCGGGATAACCGCCGGCGATAACTTTACCGAAGATAGTAAGGTCAGGAGATACACCGAAGTAGCCCTGAGCACCTGCCATACCGATACGGAAACCGGTAACAACCTCATCGAAAACAAGGAGTGCGCCATATTTACGGCAAAGTCTTTCAACGCCCTTGTTGAAGTCTTTGTCGAGAGGTCTTGTGCCACTTTCGGGACCAATTGGTTCGATAAATACAGCTGCAGTACCGCCTGTAAGGAGGTTGCGTCTGAGAACTCTTTCAAGAGAATCAAGGTCATTGGGGAAGAATTCCTGAGTATGCTTGAAAAGGTAGAGCGGAACACCATGTGCCTGAGTGAATTTTGAACCGGGAACACGGATACTATAACCGAGCTGGTCAGACCAACCGTGGTAAGCACCACCCATTTTTACGATATTTTTATTTTTAGTTGCAAGTCTTGCAACACGGATAGCTGCCATACAAGCTTCTGTACCTGATCCGAGCATACGGAACATATCACAGGTTTCAACGCTATCGCATATTTTCTTTGCAAGCTTATATTCAAACTCGTGGAAAAGACCTGTTGAAGGACCGCAAGTATTGAGAAGGTCGATAACCTGATCTCTTACAACCTTGGGGTTAGAACCGAGAACTGTAGGACCACCTGCCTGAAGGAAGTCAAAATACTCGTTACCGTCAATGTCATAGAGCATCATACCGTCTGCCTTTGTGAAAACAAGAGGGAAGGGGTAGTTGAATGCAAGGTTATGCTGAACGCCGCCTGGAATCACCTGCTTTGCTTCTTCAATCATTTCCTTACTTTTTGCACATTTTTTGTCATAGTACTCTTCTTCATACTGTTTGAGCACATCGGGTTTAATTGTGTAAATAGGTTTTTTGATGAGCTCGTCAAGCTGTTTTGTTACCGCTGCAGCGTCATGATACTCATTGATTGCGAATCTTGTGTCCATAAAGACACCTCCTAAAATAGAGTTTGATAACAAAAGTGAATTTGTGTTCACTTTTATTATACATTAATAAATATAAAAGTCAAGAACGCCTTGCCTTTAAACTATACAAAATAAAAGCGTGGTTTTTATGAACTTTTTATAAGATTTTTGTTAAAACACGCTCTTTTTTCCTTATTAGAAATAAAACAGAGGTTTTGTGTAATTTTTAAACATATTCCACTTTAATTATTTTTTAGTATTTGTTGACTTTGCCCGAAACCTCTGTTAAAATATAATGGACTGAATTCTATTTTTAAAAAAGGAGGCAATCGCTTTGCAAAATTTAATGGATTCAAAAACACTTGCGTACATAAATATGTATGCGGTTCTGGGTACTTTGGAAAACCTTTGTGAAATCGTTCCCGAAGCATCAGAACTTCTGCAGGGCAAAAAGCCCATTTCCATCGGTTTAGAAGTTAAGGACGGTCCTGCGGCTACTCTTTATTTCAAAAACGGCAAATGCCGAATGGAGCAGGGTTGCAGCAACTGTGATGTTAAACTCCCCTTCTCAAGCTGTGAGAAATTCAATGGTCTTATTGATGGCACAGTAACTCCCATTCCTTCAAAAGGTTTTACTCACATCAAGTTTCTTCTCAAAGAATTTACTGCTCTCACTGATATACTTTCAAAATACATGAGAGCAAGCGAAGAAGACCTTAAAGACCCGGTTTTCTTCGAAAGAAGCACAACTCTCATGCTTTATACCATCGGTGTTGCTATCGCTCAGATCGGTAACAATGATGAAATCGGTAAATTCAGCACAAAACATATTGCAGACGGCAGTGTACTTATCGGTATCAAAAACGGTCCCGCAGTTGAGCTTGTATGTAAAGACCACCGTCTTGTTACTATAAAAAAAGCTCCCGAAAAATATCGCGCAGCTATGGTATTCGAATCAATCGAAATTGCCCGTGCTCTTTTTGACGGAAACGTTAACGCTCTTACCTGTATCGGTACAGGTAAAATCGAAATGCATGGTCTTGTCAGTATGCTTGACAATATCAACCGCATTCTTGACAGAGTTGCATTATATCTTGCATAAGGAGGTAGCGAAATGAGTAATAAATTCCCATTATACAAAACAACAAAATCAGACGAATGGTATGCTCGTGCTGCCCAGGTAATCCCCTCAGGTGTTTATGGTCACCTTGGACCTGCAGAAGGTCAGTTTATCCCTGTTAAC
>JAZNLH010000050.1:0-2089 GCA_045578985.1 Acutalibacteraceae bacterium
CTTTCCTTTTTTTATATGCTTAAAACGAGGTAATTAAAGGAATATCAATAGTTTATTTGTTAGATAGTCGTAACTTAAATTTATTTTTTGTTTAACTATTGAGCAGACAGAGAAAGACAAAAAAAGACTGAAAAAGACAAAAAATGCAAACCAAGTGCAAACCAACCTGCCTAAAATGCAAACCAAGTTTGCCAACTTTCACGAAAATTCAGCCATAATCGTAGAGTCAATGCATTTTTAAGAATAATTAACAGTTCCCTTGTCATTTCTCACCTGTTCGCAAAAAAAATTACGACTATGGCAACAAATGTAAGAGTGGTCTTTGACCGAAGAAAAAGAGTTGAAGCAACAGGTAAGGGCAATGTTGAAATCATAATTCAACTATCCCGACTTGCGGTAAAGAAAATCATCGTGGA
Organism: Acutalibacteraceae bacterium; assembly: GCA_045578985.1. Classification (GTDB taxonomy): domain Bacteria; phylum Bacillota; class Clostridia; order Oscillospirales; family Acutalibacteraceae; genus DTU089. Next base: position 417 of record JAZNLH010000050.1, read on the forward strand.
CTCAATGACTCCCGAAGAATGGGAAGTTTACAAAGATGCCCCATTCTTAAAGAGGGAAATCACAAACTATCAGAAGATAGTAAGTGCTATGGAACTTCTTGGCGAAGATATGACAGTTGATAATTTCAACAAGCATATCGGAGTAGAGACAAGAACAGCAGAAAAGGTCAAGGAAGAAAAATCCAATAATGGCTCTAACAACAATTTTATAGAGTTCATGCAAAAGGCCATTGAAGTTGAGAAAAGCAGAGAAAGCACAAAACGGCAAAAATATGTTGCCGTAGATGCCCTAAAAAGGTGGGGAGGAATAATTACTATGGCCGACCTCACCGTTAAGAAGCTGAAGGAGTTTGATTTGTGGTTGAGAGAAGACGGAACAAGGACAGATGTAGCGGTTTACAACTATCATAAAAGGGTAAAACTATACGTTAGACTTGCTTATGAAAGAGGACTTATAGATAAAGACCCCTACGACATTGTAAAGTTCCCTCGCGGTAAATGCAAAGAGCGCAGGCCTCTATCGGAAATAGAACTGAAGAAAATGCGAGAAATTGAACTTCCCCAAAGAGAAGCCCGTGTACGCGACCTCTTCATCTTTGCATCATATACAGGACTTGCCTTTTGTGATACGCAGGACTTTGATTTCTTTACGATGACGGAGCAAATAGACGACCTATTTTATATTGACGGCTCTCGACTGAAAACAGGTACTAATTTTTTCACCCCCATACTACCACCTGCAATGGAAGTATTGAAAAGGTACAATTTCAGGCTCCCAAAAATAAGCAACCAAAAAGCGAATGATAGCCTGCATATGATTGAGGTGCGATTGGGGCTGAATAAGCCTGTAACATTCCACGTTGCCCGGCACTCATTCGCGACATTAAGCCTATCGCACGACATACCTATTGAAAAGGTCGCGCGTATGTTAGGCCATAAAGATGTAAAGACAACACAAATCTATGCAAAGGTGCTGAAATCTACCATAGCCAACCACGCAAACGACCTTTCAAGAGCAATCATCTGACCTTATAAAACACCCCTTTCAATAACTGCGACATTCCATTTTCAGTGAATGTTGCAGTTATTTTTTCACACAGATACCTCTGCCCTTTGATATAGAACAGGGCACGAGGGTTAGGTATATCATCTGCAAGAAAAGAAAATGTATATTTCACTGTTTCATCAAGAGTATAAAGCTGCTCTGCATTGTTATATCCTCTTGTAAGACGAAGCGACATATCCGTTATATGGTATGTTCTCTCGCCTGTAACTGTTATATAGTCAATAATTGGAAAGGGTGTCAGATATTCGTTTAGTTCTTTGCCCGTCCAAAAACCAAGATAGAGTTTATCGAAAAACTCCGCTCTCTTCTCCTTTTCCCCGGCAAGCAAATTATTTACAACGGGCATCTGTTGCCCCGACGGGTTCCAGCCGTTATTGTCATTCGTATGCTCGTAGTTCTCTTCTGATGCAGAACCGTCGTACTCCGGCACATCAAGGTATATGCACCAATTATAATTATAAAGGTTGTCTATCCAAACAGGGACACACTTTAGTTCTATACTCTCGCTTCCGTCCTTTGAACCTTTGCGTTCACGGAACACATTTATAGGCATAACCACATACTCCTGTTGCCACCAAGTAAAGTCGCCTGTACGCTTCCGACAATA